>QKAF01000079.1 GCA_003246455.1 Bacteroidota bacterium | reverse complement strand
CACTGTACTGTTTTTCGCCAACGCGTGATGATGTTCTGCAGAACCATGCCGATCCCGACAGCGCAGAGCACGATCACGATCCAGAACCAGCCGCGCCGATGGATGGGCGGGAGAACTTCGATACGGAGCAGTTCCTGTCTGCGCGACCAGATGCCTTCGCCGATCGTCGCCTGCACCACCAGCACGTAACTGCCGGGTTCGAGCCCGGTGAAGAGTATTCTCCCGTCATCGGATCGGTGCCAGGTATACTCCATTCCCTGCAGCTGGTAGAGGTAGTGCACCTGCCCGGGATTGCGGAAGCTCGGCAGCAGGACCCGCGCGCGCAGCACGTGGTCGTCCTCACCCAAGGTAAGCAATCCGCGCGTTTCCGTGCACGTGTCGTTCACGCATACCTCCGCGAGGATGATATGCATCGGCAGCGCCGCCTCGGCGCTGTTGTCGAACGGACGGCAGGGGGGCGGCACCCAGCGGCCGACGCCGGTGGGTTTCGCCGGATTGTAGCTGGTCGCTCCCGCGCTGCAGCCGAACCACATTCTGCCTGCGCGGTCCCGAAGCACCGCCCCGTCTTCCATCCCTTCTCCGACAAGCCCCATCGCACGCGTCAGCGGATACATGGACGTCGCCCGGAGAAAAGGAAGCTGCGCGGGCGGCACGCTGTTCCATCCTGTCGTCACGGAATCGACGGGGAGAAGATACTGCAGGTTCTCCTGCGGGAGCACGCTGACGCCGCGGTTGCTGCCGAAATACAGCGCGCCGAAGTTGTCCTGGCCGATGAAGGCGATATTTCCGCCGGCCAGTCCCTGGGCCTTCCCGAGATGAAAGAGGCGCCCCTTGATGCTCACGATCACGCCGGAGCCGACGGTGCCCACCCAGAGACGTTCCTTGGCGTCGATGAACACCGACGAGATGTGAAGCCCTCCGAGTTCATGCACGCTGGTCACGTTCCCTCCGCCGGTGGCGCGCACACGCGCGAGTCCGTCATGCGTTCCCACCAGGATGAATCCGTAGGCGTCTTCCGTCATGCAGGATATGCGGTTGGAGGGGAGTCCGTCACGCACGGTAAAAACCGTGCTCCGCTCGCCGTCCCAGTGCACCAGGCCGTTCATCGTCGCGAACCAGAAGCTGCGGTCGTTCGCGAGATGGATCTGGTTGACGCGGGGATCGGGCAGCAGAAGCGTTGCCGGCATTCGCTGCACCCCGTTTTCTCCCCATAGCACGATACCGTTCGTCGTGGCGATGAGCAGCTCGCCGTTCGGCATTTCGTACAGCGACGTGATGTCATTCGACGGGAGTCCGTCGTCCGTCGTGATCTGCCGCCGGGGGCCGTCGAAAACACGAATCACCCCGCTCCCGCGCGTTCCGAAGTACATTCCGCGGTCCTCGGTCTCGATCATGCACGAGACCGCCCCGCTGTCGCCGAACGAGAAGGTGAACAGTCGCTGCGGCACGAGGTGATACAGCCCTTCGCTGCTCCCGCACCAGATTCCCGACTCCTGGTCGATGCAGACGCTGGTGACGTTCCGTTCGGGGAGTCCGTCTTCGGGACCGAACACGTGCCGCGACGCGTCGGTGAGAATGACCAGACCGCTGTCGGTCGCCATCCACGCGCGACCGCTGCAGTCCTTCGCCATTTCCCGGATCTGCATGCCCGGCACGCGCGGCTGAAGATACGCATACGGCGGCGTCTCCGCCGGACAGCGCGTGAGGCTGCTGTCTGTCGGTGAATACAGCCATGCTCCTTCGAGCGTCTCGATGTACAGACGCCGATCCCTGCGCCGGGAAAGATGGCGTACGGGACCGCCTGTACGGGACAGTATCCGGTTGAGCGCGGTGTCGGGACGGTCCGTGCCGTCGCGGCCCAGTTCCAGCACGCGCACGCCGTCATTGCATCCGGCGAAGAGCCAGCGATGCCCGTCCGTCGCGAGGGAGAACACCCCGCCATGGATAAAGGCATCCTGACCTCCGAAATGCACGAACTCCTTCCCGTCGTATCGGACGATGCCCCGGTCGGCGGTAGCCGCCCAGAGGAAGCCGCGATGGTCCATGGTCACGCTCGTGACATGGTTCTGCGGAAGGCCGTCCTCCGTGCCGTACCGGGTGAACGGGTACTGCTGCGCCTCCGCCGCCGTTGCGGCGATAACGAGCAGGACGTACAGGATGCGTTTGCACATACCTGCAATCTACACGTGCGGTTCAGATTTGAAAATGGAAAAACGGCACCTGGCGATGGAAACGAATAAGTGAGGGGAGGTGTGCGGTGGGTTCCGCGTGGTGGTGGGATACTGACTGATACACCTGCCCCTCGCCTTTCGCTCTTATACGGAGGGAGTTCCAATATCGCTTCGTCGTGTTAGGCGGCCGTTGGACTCGTGTTGCCAATGTGTGAGGATTTGAGAGACGACGTCACGGATGCTACCTTGCACATGAACGAATGATTCCGTCACCGGCGACGCAGGGTACCACATGGCCAAACAGACACTCAACGATCTCTCCGATCTGCGGAAGCTTTTTCCCGGAAGCGGCGGCGCGGCCGAGGAATCGGAACAGGCCGCGGGGAATGCGGATGCCCCGGGCAGCACGAAAAAAAGCAGCGCGACCGACAGGGCGATCGCGCTGAGCAAGCTGCACGTGCAGCTGGAGAAAAAGGGACGCAAGGGAAAAGGCGTCACCGTCATCAAGGGCTTCTTTCACACGAAGCAGGATCTCGAGAACTATGCCCGTGAACTGAAGACGCGCTGCGGTTCCGGCGGCACGGTCAAGGACGACACCATCGAGATCCAGGGCGACCACCGCAAAACCGCGGTCGAGTACTTCAAAGCGAAGGGTTTCCGGGTTACGGGCGGAAACTGAACCCGAGTCCGCCCTCGCCTGCGTCGACCGTGACCGTCATTCCTTTCTGCAGTTCTCCCCGGACGATCCGGCCGGAGATTTCGTTGACGATGGCCTTGAGCATCAGCCGCTTGAGCGGACGCGCACCGAACACGGGGTCGTAACCCTGATCGGCGAGCCAGTCCTTGGCAGCGGCGGTTATCCGCGCATCCATCCCGTTCCTCAGCAGATTGTCGCGTACGAGCCGCTCGAACTGCACTTCCACGATCCGGTGCAGGCTTCCTTTCGACAGGGGGTGGAAAACCAGGACTTCATCCACGCGGTTGAGAAACTCTGGACGGAGCGATTTCTGCAGCAGCTGCATGACATCGCGGCGGGTCTCTTCGTACGCCCCTTCCATGCTGTGTTCGTTCAGGTTCCGGAAGCGCTCCATGATCATCTCCGCCCCGAGATTGGACGTCATGATGATGATCGTATTCTTGAAATTGACCACGTGGCCCTTGCTGTCGGTGAGACGGCCGTCGTCGAGCACCTGCAGCAGGACGTTGAACACCTCGGGATGGGCCTTCTCGATTTCGTCGAGCAGCACGACGCTGTACGGACGGCGCCGCACCGCCTCTGTCAGCTGTCCCCCTTCCTCGTAGCCGACGTAGCCCGGGGGAGCGCCGACGAGACGGCTGACATTGAACTGCTCCATGTATTCCGACATGTCGATGCGCACCACGGCATTTTCGTCGTCGAAGAGAAATTCCGCCAGGGCGCGCGCCAGCTCGGTTTTGCCGACACCCGTGGGTCCGAGAAAAATGAAGGACCCGATCGGCCGCCGTTCGTCGCTCATCCCTGCGCGCGAACGCAAGACCGCTTCTGAGACCGCCTCTACCGCCTCGTCCTGTCCGACCACGCGCTGCCGGAGACGCTGCGGCATCTGCAGTATTTTCTCCCGTTCGCTTTCGAGCATGCGTGTGACCGGGATGCCGGTCCAGCGCGAGACGACGTCGGCGATATCTTCCTCGGTGACCTCCTGTTTGAGCAGGGAACCTTCCTTCTGCACGTCCGTGAGCCGGGCGGTGAGTTCGCCCTGTTTCTTCTCGAGCTCGATCATCTTGCCGTACTTCAGTTCTGCCGCGCGGTTGTAGTCGCCGTCGCGTTCCGCCTTCTCGGCCTCGAAGCGCATGACCTCCAGAGCTTCCTTCATGCCGCGAATCTCCTGGATCAGTTCCTTTTCCGCCTGCCAGTGCACGCGAAGCGAGCTGTACCGCTCCTTGAGGTCCGCGAGTTCGTGTGCGATTTTCACCTCCCGCGCGCGCGACGCGTCATCCTTTTCTTTTTTCAGCGCCACCGATTCGATTTCGAGCTGTTTGATGCGCCGGTCGATTTCATCCATCTCTTCCGGCATCGAATCGATTTCCGTGCGCAGCCGTGCGGCCGACTCGTCGATGAGATCGATGGCCTTGTCCGGCAGGAAGCGATCGGAGATGTAGCGGTCGGAGAGCGTCGCGGCGGAGACGATCGCGCCGTCGGTGATACGCACGCCGTGATGCAGTTCGTATTTCTCCTTCAGACCCCGGAGGATGGAAATGGTATCCGCGACAGAGGGTTCGCCGACCAGCACCGGCTGGAAGCGCCGTTCGAGCGCCTTGTCCTTTTCGATGTATTTCCGGTATTCATCGAGCGTCGTGGCACCGATCATCCGCAGTTCCCCGCGGGCGAGCAGCGGCTTGAGCATGTTTCCCGCGTCCACCGCGCCCTCCGCTGCGCCGGCGCCCACGACAGTGTGAAGCTCGTCGACGAAGACAATAATGCGGCCGTCGGCTTCAGCGACTTCGCGCAGCACGGCCTTGAGCCGCTCTTCGAATTCCCCGCGGAATTTCGCACCCGCGATCAGCGAACCCATGTCGAGCTGGAAGACCGTCTTGTCTTTCAGTCCCTCGGGGACATCGCCCGCGGCGATCCGCTGCGCGATTCCTTCCACGAGGGCGGTTTTCCCCACGCCCGGTTCGCCGACAAGGACAGGATTGTTTTTTGTTCGCCGAGAAAGCACCTGTATCGACCGGCGGATCTCCTCATCGCGTCCGATGACCGGATCGAGACGCCCGCGGCGGGCATACTCGGTAAGGTCCCGGCCGAAGCGTCTCAGCGCCTGGTACAGTTCTTCCGGATTCTGGTCCGTGATGCGCTGGGAGCCCCGGATGCCCTGCAGTGCCTGCAGTATCGCCTGCCGGGTCACGCCCTGCGCGGCGAGCAGCTGTCCCGCGTCGGATTGATTTTCCGCCGCGAGCGCGATGAGCAGGTGCTCCGTGCTGATATACTCGTCACGAAAACCGCGCATTTCCTCCTCCGCCTTGCGGAAAAGTGCTTCCAGCGAGGAGGCGATGTACACGCGGGCACTGTCGCCGCCGTACACCCTGGGTTTGTTCTCGATGAGGCGCCGCACCTCCGTGCGCATGGCATCGAGATCGGCGCCGATTTTCCTGATGACGGACGCGGGAACGCCTTCGCCGTCGTCCAGCAGCGACATGAGCAGATGCTCGGGTTCGAGCTGCTGCTGTGCGTGTTCTGATGCGATGCCCTGTGCGGCGGTGATGGCTTCCTGCGCTTTTACCGTGAATTGGTCGAGTCTCATGTTTTTCTTTCTCCTAGTACCGCATGCCCAGTTCCCCGAGCAGTTCCGCGGCTTTCTTTTTCTGGTCCTCCGTCAGATCGGAGGGAATGGTCAGGTGCGTGCGGATATAGAGATCGCCCGCATGCCCCTGATGGACGAATCCCATCCCGCGCACGCGCAGAACCGCCTCGGGCTGCGTTCCCGCGGCGATTTTCACATTGACTTTCTTTCCCTGCGGCGTGCGTACGCGTATCGTCGAACCGAGAAGCGCCTGCGCGAGGTTGATGGGGATATCGACATAGGCATCGCTGCCCTTGCGCTTGAAAAACGGATCGTGCGTCGTCTCAGGCCGGAGGGGTTCGGAGTGTGATCCCCCGCCGCCGAAGTCGAAATGAAAACCCCGGGAACGCTGCGAGCCGCCGCGCGACCGGCTGCCCGACCCGCCGAACAGCTGTGAAAAGATGTCGTCGAGACCGCCGCCGAAGCCCCAGGTGAACTCTTCCTGGCCGCTGCCCCTCTCCTGATACCCGCCGAAGCGATTGATGAAATCCTCGTACGACATATTGCCGTGCGCCTGTCCGGCGCCGTACCGGCGAAGCTCGTCATACTTTCGCCGCTTGTCGGGATCCTTCAGCACATCGTACGCTTCGCCGATTTCCTTGAATTTCTCTTCGGCTGCCGCATCGTCGGGATGCCGATCAGGATGCGACTCCTTCGCCAGCTTCCGATACGCCTTTTTGATTTCCTCCTCGCTGGCGGTTTCCGCGACATGCAGTATTTCGTAGTAGTTCTTCTGGTTCATCATAATCCTGAATGAGTGCAATCATCGTACCAGACCGTTCTGGAACGTTATTATGTGCCAACGTGACAGACGTAGATGCCATATTGTCCGCACAAGGTGCCGTTTTGACAGGTCGCTGACACCTTTACAGCATGATGCGACATTTATGCTGACATTTTGGCGGCTTTTACTGACGATGCTGCCGGTTTACACGTTTGGCACAGCAGTTGAATATACAACGGGTGAACGAGCAAAAAAACGTTTCAACGATCCAACCCACTTAGGAGGTATGATACCATGACAGTCGTACGCTGGAACCCCGTCAACGAGATGATGAATCTGCAGCGCGAAATGAACCGTTTTTTCAACGGTATGCCGGCGCGCCGCGAGCGCGATGAGGATTACGAATCCGCCGTCTGGAGCCCGATGGCAGACATCACCGAGGACACGGACAAGTATGAACTGAGTTTCGACATCCCGGGAATGAAGCGGGAAGAGATCAAAATGAACTTCACGGACAACACGCTGAAGATCAGCGGCGAGCGCCAGTCGATGGAAGAGAAGAAGGATGCGACCTGCCACCGTGTCGAACGGGTCAGCGGCAAGTTCTACCGCAGCTTCACCTTCCCGACGCAGGTCGATGCGGAAAAGATCTCCGCGTCATACAAAGACGGCGTGCTCGTCGTCACCGTTCCGAAATCCGAGGAAGTCAAACCGCGTCAGATCTCCATCAACTAAGCTCCTGAATCATCCCTGGAAGAGTGAACAGCCTCCCCCGGCGGGCCTGCCCCGTCGGGGGATTATTCATTACAGGGAAGCGCCGGGAAGAGTAACCACGGATCACTCCCCGGATCGAACGGGAACGGTACCACTCATGAGCACGCTGATGGGCTTCAGCGCTTCGACGTTCTCGAAAACGATCTTCAGGATGGACATCATCGGGACCGCGAGAATCATTCCCCAGATACCCCAGAGCCACCCCCAGAATATCAACGCGACCAGGACCAGGAGAGGACTGAGATTGAGGCTGAATTCCATGATCTTCGGTTCGATCACGTTGCCCATCAGCATCTGCGTCACGATGAGCAGGGCGAGCACGACGAGGGGCGTCGTGACGGAATCGAACTGCAGGAAAGAAATCGTGATCGGAAAGACGATGGCGACGATGGAGCCGATATTCGGAATGAAATTCAGCAGAAAAGTCAGGAAGCCCCAGAGCAGGGCGAAGTCCACCCCGAAGATCAGCAGGATCACCGTTGTCAGTGCTCCCGTCGCAAGGCTGATCAGGGTCTTTGCGATCAGGTACTGCCGCACGCGCTGATCGATGCTTTCGAGCATGGTCGAGAGCGTCTGCGAATGGCGTTCCACCATGGCGACGCGGACCTTCGCAACCAGATCGCCGCTCCCTGCAAGGATGAAGAACATCAGCAGGAGAATGAGGAAGACGTTGCCCAGGCCGGAAAAGACCGAACCGGCGCCGGAGGTCACGGCGGATGTCAGCGCGGAAATATCGATCAGATCCGTCAGTCCGACGCTTTCGGGTTTGATGTCGAAACGCGCGGCGATCTGATCGACCTGCAGCGTGAACTCCCGAAGAATCAGAGATAATTTGTCCTGGTACTTCGGTGCTTCGCGTACAAACGCCTCGAAACTGGAATAGATAATCGAGGAAAGTCCGAAAAACAATCCGGAAATCACGATGAACACGAGCAGCAGGGCCAGCGGGGACGGAATTTTTTTTCGCTTGAGCAGCAGGACGAACGGCTTGAATATATAGGAGAGAAAAATCGCGAGGATGAACGGCAGAATCACTGCCTGAAGTTCGTAAAGCAGCATTCCCGCCGCAAAAACGACAATTATCCCGAGAAATACGTTCGTCAGCCGCAATTCCTTGCTTTCCATGGGCACTCCTCTGGTGGAATGATCCAAAGTACATCGATCCGGGGTGAATCGAAAGCCCCGTGAATCCCGACCGGCGGAAGAGACATCCCATGATTCATGCCCCGACGAGGCCTTGACCGGTATTGTAAAAAGGTGGTAAATTTTTATTCGTCTCGTCTCGGCGGGACCGCACTGAATATTTCCATAACGGAGACCTATGAGTAAGAAGAAACTTGTGAAAGCACTCCTCCTGCTTTCGCTCGCCGTTGGTCTCGCCTCCATGCCCGCCATGATGTCCGGAGCGACGCTCTCGACCGGGAGCAGCAAGGAAGCGAAGATGACCAGGGCAGAGAAGAAGAAACTTGCAAGAAAAGAACATGCGCTTTCTGTGCTTCGCGAATACCTGCCAAGGTACGCCGATGTTCTCGAAGCAGAGACAGTCCGTTTTGAAGATGCATTTTACGGTGGAAGCTCTCTCCTCCCCATCAAGACGAACTACGACGCCCGCTCCCCCTTCACCAATCCATTCATGCGTCTGCAGCTGATGCAAATCATCAGCGACTGGCTCGGGACGCGCTACCGCTTCGGGGGTCGATCGAAATCCGGTATCGACTGCTCGGCGTTCACCTCCAGGGTCATGACCGAGGCACTCGGGCGCGACTTTGTCGGCACCTCCCGTGCGCAGGCCGAACAGTTCAGCCCCATTCTCAGCGTTGACAGCCTTCAATTCGGCGATATCATTTTCTTTACCGGGACGAGCCGCCGTTCGAACCGTATCGGCCATGTCGGCATCTATCTCGGAAGCGGCGTCTTCGCCCATTCCTCCACCTCACGCGGCGTGACCATCAATCACCTGAGCGACGGGTACTATTCGCGGCGCTACCGCTTCGGGGGACGCTTCACCAACAGCCCCGCCTCCGATATCGAACGCGCGGGTGTGTACGCCCATCCCTGATTTCTCATTGACATCGATGATAAAAAAAGTCCGCCTCGCGCGGACTTTTTTATGAGCGATATGCCGGGCGGCAGAGACGGGAACCCCGGCTGCAGCCGGTCATCACAGCTCGGAAGTATCGGCGACCTTCGATTTCGCCTGCTGCAGCTCCGTTCGGAAAATCACGTCCCAGAACGGGGAACTGACGCCGAACCCGTGTTCGGGGTCCTGGAAATGGTGGCGCATGTGCAGTTCACGCAGTCTCCCGAAGACGCGTCCCTTGATCGGGAAATGGTGCACCGCGTAATGGGTCATGTCATAGAAGAGATAGCCCGTCAGGAAGCCCGCGGTGAAAGGCGCGGCATAGGCAACGCCCATGACGGCGGCGAACAGCAGGTAGAACAGCCCGGCCAGCGGAAGGCTGACGGACGGCACCATCACCAGGCGCAGCGGATCGCTCGGATAGTCGTGATGCACCCCGTGAAACATCCAGTGGAAGCGCTGGCCCCATTCGCTCCTCGGACGGTAATGGAACACGAATCGATGCAGCACGTACTCCGCGAGACTCCAGAACACGAGTCCGCTGAAGTACAGTACGACCGCGGTCCTCGCCTGCATGCCGTAGCGCTGGAACGCGAGAATGAGAAACGCTGTGACGATGGGAACGAAAAACAGGAGCGGCACGCTCCAGTGCACCCGCGAGAAAAATTCCAAGAAGCCGTTCTCGAACATGCGCGGCGTTTCGCGCCTGTTGGAAACATACATTTTCATGACTGCACTCCCGGATATCGTTGAATGATACACTAACAGCGCCGCATCCGATTTCAGTTCCATAATTTGCCCCTGCGCCCTGTTTCCGCAAAAAAAAGAAAGCGTCCCTTTCCGGGGACGCTTTCGATGCCGCGCAGGGCAGCGTACAGGCAGCGGCGGCGCGTCCGAATCTCACGGACGGGCGGCCGGAACGGCCGTCAGCGCTCGACGACGACGATGCCGCCGATCTTGGTACGGAGAGAAATGGAACGGATATGCTCGAGCGTCAGCATGTTGTACCATTTCAGATCGTTGGAAGCGATGTAGACGACCTTGTTGTTGTGGTTGACGGCGATCCCGTTGAGCACCACACCGGAGTTGAAGATTTTCGTGATTTCATTCTTCGATGCGTCGATCACGTTGATGCCGTCGATCTCCTTGAAGGTATCCTTGTGGTTGATCACGAAGGCGTACTTTCCGTCAGGACTGAAGACGATGCGCTTCTGGATGCCGGTATGATACTTCGGCACTTCGATCACCGCCGTCTGCTGATTGTTGTCCGTGTTGATGACCTGGATCTTGTTGGCGGATCCGTAGCTGATGTAGGCGACCGACGCGGTCGGGCTGCACGCCATTCCCCACACCGTGTTTTCATTTCCCGGGATCAGCTTGACGCTGCCCGCCTGCTTGTTGTCTTCGGTCGTGAAGACACGAATTCCCTCACCCTTGTTGACGACGAAGAGCTTTGTGCCGTCGTTCGATACCGCCATGGCGCTGATGTTCTTTCCCGCATCGAACTGTGCAACGACATTCTCCTTCTGCGTATCGATCACGTAAACCCGAAGCTCACGCGAAGGATCGTCCGCGCGTTCCGCGACATAGATGCGCGTCCCTTCCCAGTTCCGGATCATGACGCCGGCGTTGATGCCGCGGCGATTGACGGGCAGACGCAGGACCTGCACTTCCTTCGCCTCCGCCAGATCGACGATAGAAACCGTGATGTCGCCGGTGTTGCTGACGTAGAGCCTCGACAGATCGGCATTCAGCACGACATCCATCGGATCACGCCCGACCTGGATGCGCTGCACCAGGCGGCTGCTCCCGGGATCGACCACGGCGATATTTCCTTCGTCCGTCAGGGCGGCGTACACGAAGGGTTTCTGTGCCGATGCGATTTCAGAGGAGAGAATCACAGCCAGGACAAAGAGGGCAAAAGCGGTGAGGAATGGTTTCATAAGTAAACTCGTTTGGCTATGGGTAAGGACTACTCGGCTGAATACAATGGTAGCAAACAGGGATGTCCCAATCAAGAACAGAGGACGAAAAACCCTCTTTGCGGTGATCCAGCGCCGCATTGCCGCGGCTGGTGCATGCATTGTTCCATTGTTTCACAGGCCGCAGATTCCGAATATACCATGGCAACGAAAGGGCTGTTCCCATGAGAGTGTATTTCCCTGTCATTTTCAGCATGGTGACCATCGCCATTCTCAGCGGATTCGAGATCTTTCTGCTGAAAAAACTCCACCGCGACTGGTGGCAATACCGGAGGGTCCGGCAGCTGTCCTACGGCATACCCCTGGCCGGCATCGCCGGACTGACGCTCTGGGCCTCCGGCATCGCGCTCGAAGTCGATGTCCTGGTGACGGTCGGCGCGTCGCTGACGGCCGGCATACTCGTGCTGGGACTGGCGCTGATGATTTCCCTCCCGCTGTCGGGGGTGTTCCACATTGTCGACCGTCTGATCGGACTGCTGCTCCGCAGGCGCAATGCGCGTCGGGGAGAGGACGCGCTGCCCGATCCCGGCCGCCGCAAGCTGCTGACCACATCCGCCGCGGTCTTTCCCGTGCTGGCGGTAACGGCCGGGGGCACCGGACTGGCCACCGCCTACAGCGAACCCCGCATGCCGATCGTCCCCCTGCATTTCCCCGATCTGCCCGCGGGGCTCGAAGGACTGCGCATCCTCCAGATCACCGACCTGCACCTCGGACTCATCATCGGCTTCGACGATGTCGAGCGCATGGTCGAACTGTCGGCGGCGCAGCGGCCCGACATCGTGCTCCTGACCGGCGATTTCTCGGATGACGCGGACACGTATCTCGACGCCCTGCGCCTCGCGGGAAATATCCCGGCCCGCTACGGCAGTTTCGCATCGATCGGCAATCACGAGTATTTCCGCGGCATCAAGGCGATCGTCCGCGCATACGAAAAGGGTCCCATTCCCCTGTTCATCAACGGGGGGGAAACCGTCGACATCGACGGGACGCCGCTGTACATCGGCGGCGTCGACGATCCGCGATCGAATTTCGGACTGCCCGAGGGGTTCTACGAACGTGCCATCGACCGCACCATGCGGGATGCGCCGATGGATGCGTTTTCCATACTCATGTGCCACCGCCCCAACGGCTTCGACGCCGCGGCGGAGGCCGGCATTCCGCTCACGCTGTCGGGACACACGCACGGAGGGCAGATAGGCTTCAATGGACGCAGCCTGCTGTATGCCGCCAACCCCGAGCGGTACATGTGGGGAGAATACGAGAAGAACGGTTCGAAACTCTACGTATCCGCCGGCGCGGGACACTGGTTCCCCTACCGGCTGGGATGTCCGACGGAAATCCCGCTCTACGTGCTCACCTCGATCGCACCCTCCGTTCAGGAGTGATCGGCCAGCCAGCGCACGAACGGCGCCATGGCGGTGAAGCTTTTCACCAGCAGATCGACAAGTGCGGCATCGGTGATCACCGTCGCCGGCTGCGTCTGCCAGCAGAGGAACTGCTTCTTCTTCATCAGGTCGGCGTCGGGGTGCTCCCTGTCGTAGCCCTGGGGGACGCGGGACAGCTCTTCTCCGGTCAGCTCGCCGAAATGGGTTTTGAATTTCCTTTCCTTCAGAATGGCGCGCAGCGAAGCGGCGTCCGCGTCGATCGCCTTGCGCAGATTCTTCAGCTGATCTCCCTGCGGCGAGTACAATCCTCCGCCGATGCCGAGTTCCTCGGGAGTGATATGGAAGTAAAACGCGGCGTCGTTTTTGCGGTCGAAGCCGCGGTAGGTGAACGCCGCGGCGATCCACACCTTGTACGGGGATTTATCCGCGCTGAAACGCACGTCGCGGTAGATCCGGTACATCGCCTTCTTCGGTTCGAGCACGATCTCGGGGTCGACGGCCTGCAGCCGGGCCGCAAGGCTTCCGAGAAGCATCTGCATCGGCTCCTTCACGTTCTGTTCGTATCGTGCCTTGTTTTCCGCGAACCATTCACGATTGTTGTTGCGCTTCAGCTCCCGGAGAAACTTCAGCGTATCCTTCGGAAAACCGGCGAACGGCGGCAGGGTATCTTCGTTGAACGGATTTATTTTTCTGGCCATGGGAAGTTCTCCGTGTTATGGAACTGGCGATGTAATTCCTTGTCCTCGTAGCGATCTTCCGCCGCGGCAAGATCGTCGGCGGTATACCCGCTGAATATTTTCTCGATGGAAATGGTTCCCGCCGCATCGTCGATGCGGTACTGCACACGCCAGGTACGATAGGCGAGCACGTACGCGCCCTCGGCATCGTGCGCGGGGCGGATGCGCTTCCGATCCCCCTGGCGCGGCGCGGCTTCGAGCTGCGTGCGCACGAATGGAAACAGGTCGACGCCATGCCCACGCAGCCACGTCAGCTGCGCGTCGGCCGAGGGCGTACAGCCCACGTCGAAAAGCGCTTCGCCGGAGGGGACCCATCCCGTTGCCGCGTCGGGGAAGCTGTCGGCATACGGCAGGTACGGTTTGATGTCCAGTATTGGCGTTCCGTCCAGCAGATCGCACTCGGCGACATGCAGCGTTCGCCCATGGATTCCCAGCAGCCGCACGCAGCTGATGCCGATCGGGTTCGGCCGGTACGGCGCGCGGGTCGCAAAGACGCCGACCTTGTCGTCGCGATGGCGCGGCACGTGCACGCGCGGTTTCCACCCGTCGTTCAGGTGGAACACATACACGAGCCAGATGCGCTCGAATCCTTCCAGATCGTCCAGCGCCTGCTCGAAGTTGTGCCCGGGTTCCAGCACCACGCGCACCGAAGGCGTGTCGTCAAGCGTCCCCTGGCGAGGGACGTCGTAGCGATGCAGACGCGGCGAGGCGACCGTTCCGATGGGCGTAAAGGTCCAGGAGTCCATCCCGTAATATAGGAAAGGGGAATGACGGGCGCGAGGGTATTGCCGGAAGCTCCATCCCGGAGACGGGCATCTGCGATGAAATCCGTATTTTGGGGGTTGTGGTGAATTGCACCGCACATCCACGTCCGCAGCAGAGAGCACCGCGCATGGAACTTCACGCCCATATCATACCGATCGACGACATTCCCGCAGACAGCAGGCCGCCATCCGTCGAACTCCGCCAGTATCTCTGTTCCGCCGTGACCGAGACTGACGGCGCGCTGCAGCCGGTCTTTTCACCGATACCGGTACGCGACGGCGACGCCGTACGATTCCCGCAGCTCGGTTCCTGGCCCGACCTCGGCGAAGAGCAGGCGCTGGAGGCGCTTGACGCAGCGCTCGTGGCTTTCGATGCCGGTGACGGCGAGTGGCCGTCGTTCGCACTCGAGGAGCGCGCCGAACGCGTGCGCGGCTTCGTCGATGCCCTGCGGCCGCTCCGCGACACCATCGCCCTGCATATCATGTGGGAAGTCGGCAAAGTGCGGTCCGAAGCGCTCAACGAGTTCGATCGGACGCTCGAGTACGCCCTGGAGACCGTGGACGCCGCACTCGCTCTCGACAAGCGCGAACGGCGCGACACCTCGCTGCAGCAGGTCATCGGACGCGTGGACCTGCTGCCGATCGGAGTCGCGCTCTGCGTCGGCCCGTACAATTATCCGTTTTACGAAACGCTCACGAACGCCATTCCCGCCCTCCTGATGGGCAACAGCGTCATCATCAAGGCACCGCCGCGGGGCGGTCTGCTCTACGCACACCTGCTGCCGCTCTTCGCCGCGCACTTCCCGGCGGGAACCGTCGGTCTGCTCTTCGGCGAAGGGGAACGGCTGCTTGCGCCGCTCATGGCCTCGGGGCAGATCGATATCTTCGCTTTCATCGGAAGCAGCGAGGTCGCCGATTCCCTCATCGCACTGCATCCGCAGCCGCACCGTCTCTACGCGCTGCTCGGGCTCGAGGCAAAAAACGCCGCGATCGTTTTCCCTGACGCCCCGATGGACATCACCGTTGAGGAATGCGTGAAGGGAGCGCTCGCATTCAACGGTCAGCGCTGCGCCGCGATCAAAATGATCCTCGCGCACGAAGACATCGCCGAAACGCTGGTCGGTCGCATTGCTGCCGAGCTCGAAGGAGCGGAACCCGGAATGCCCTGGCAGGAGGTGCGCTGCACCCCGCTCAGCAGTCTCGAGCACGCCGCGTGGCTGTCGGAGCTGCTGGAAAACGCGGTGGAAGCCGGGGCGCTGATCCGCAATCCCGGCGGCGGCGAGCGCCTGCACACGCTGATGCGTCCCGCCCTGCTGACCGGCGTCACCGGGGACATGCGCATTTTCGAAGAAGAGCAGTTCGGTCCCATCATCCCCGTGCTCACTTTCGCCGACGAAGCGGAAGCGCTGTCGTACCTGAAGTATTCGCGCTACGGACAGCAGTGCAGCGTCTTCGGCAGTTCGGCGCAGCAGCTCACCCGGGTCGTCACGACGGCATCACGCTATGTCGGACGGGTCAACATCAACGGGAAATGTCAGCGCGGGCCCGATCACTTTCCCTTCACGGGGAAACGCGATTCCGCGCTCGGCACCGTGTCGATCGAAGAGGCGCTGCGCCGTTTCTGCATCAGCACGGTCATCGCGACGCCGGAGTATCCGGCGAATACCGTGCTTTGGACAAACCTGTTTTCGCAATAACCTGGGCGGTAGGGAGTCGAAACTCAGCCCTGGAGGTGTTCCTGAATCTGGGAGATGAAGGTCCCCGGATTGATGGGTTTGGCGATGTGATCGGTGAAACCGTGCTTGAGAAGACGTTCACGGTCGCCGGGATTCGCGAGCGCCGTCACCGCGAGGATGTGCAGTTCCTTTCCGTGCGGGAGGGTCCGGATGAACGAAAGCACTTCCTCCCCATGCATGCCCGGAAGCATGATGTCGCAGAGAATGAGCGCGGGTTCATTTTCCCGCATCCATTCGCAGGCTGCTTCGCCGGTATCGAATGTGGCCACCTCGAATCCCGCTTTCCGCAGGATGATCGTCAACAGCTTGGTGATGGAACCGATATCTTCTATGACCACAATGGTATTGGGAAGCTTGTTCACACTCATGTCGCGTCCGTGATTGAAAAAAATAGCGCCTTGGGAATATAACACCCGCTCAGGGCATGTTGAAATCGATTTTATACTCCTTCGGAAGTACGGGGAGTGCTTCCTTGCCCAGATCCTCGCGCTCGGTGTTGAAACGCAGTACGGCGTGGTACATCCCGGGAGGCATGGCGGAGCCGTCGATTTCAAATACCTGCCGCTGACGGTCGTACACATCGACAGTCTGCCGCGCCGAATACACCACCTTGTTCTTCTTCCCCGTGATATCGACGATCATGTTGCCCCGGTATGCCGCATTGCCCAGCGGTACGAGATCAACGTAGAAACGCACGGCATCGGCGTCCCGCGTTCCCCCCGCGCTCACGAGTTTGACGTCGGCGAACGCTTCACCCTTCCGATACACCACGCCGACGACGCCGGCCGGTGCATCCGCGGGTGTCCCGCTTTCCGCGGCGGAAGTCCCGTGTGCCCAGTGCACGAGGATACGCGCCCAGTATTCACCCTGCGACAGCGCGGCCGGAACGGCGGCCTGGCAGGTGATCGTCCGTTTTTCTCCCGGCGCGAGCACAAAGCTGCTGTCGCTGAGCGAGAGGTACGCGACGACCGAGCGCTCCGTCTTCACTTCCGCCGCAGCCGAAGTGCCGGCGTATCCCGTACGGATACGGAGCGTCACGACCACCGGCCCCTTCTCGCGTGAAACGACGGAGAACGTTCGCGCTCTGGTTCCGTCGCTGAGGAAAAGCACGGACGGTTCGATCAGCACATCCGCACGGAGGCTGGCTGCCGTGCCCGCGCTGAGAAGTAGAAGAAGAAGCAGGAATCGGGTGAGTGGGTGCACGCGTCGCATTGAGGTGTGATGGAGAGGGATATTTCAGAGGTACTTGTCGATGACACTCTTGAGGTGTACCCACTGAAACGGCTTCGAGACATAGTCGTTGCATCCGGCTTCGAGGCTTCGCTTGCGGTCTTCCGGGAAGGCGTGCGCCGTGAGGGCGATGATGGGAACGTCGGGATTCGGACCGTTCTCGCGGATCTTCCGGGTGATCTTCAGTCCATCCTCTCCGTCGCGCAGGGACAGATCCATGAGGATAAGCGCCACATTTTCCGCCTCGAGGATTTCCCAGGCCTGCGTGCTGCCTGCGGCGATGAACACTGCGAACTCCCGCGAGAGCAGGATGCGCATATACTTCTGACTTTGTTCGTCGTCCTCGACTACGAGAATGCTTTTCCTCACGTCAGACATTACGGATCTCCATTACCTGGTTGTTTCGGCGCAGTCCGGATTAAGACAACATACGATTTTGAATGCTAAGATTCGACAGCGGACCCGGGACGTCCGTCACGGTTCGCCCATGCGGAGAAGCGGACTTCCACGCGGGTTCCCTCGCCCTTGGTGCTCTGAATGCCGATGAGCGCGCCATGAGCCTCGAGATAGAGCTTGACCAGCGTCATGCCGAGGCCGATCCCCTCGTACATGCGATTGAATCCCATATCCTCCTGCAGGTAGGGATCGAAGATCTTTTCGAGGAAGGCTTCGGATATTCCGATCCCTGTATCCTCGATAGACAAGACCGGCTCCGTGTCCGCGCCCCTGTCGAGCTGGATCGTCACGCTGCCGCTCGTCGTGAACTTCACCGCGTTGTCCAGCAGATGCTCGATGGCTTCGGTCAGGAAATGACGATCCCCGAGCAGCTCGATCGCACCGGCCGTGTTCGCGAAGGACATCGCGAGGCCCTTGGTCTCGGCCGGTCGGCGGAAGCGTTCGCCACACTCTCCGAGCAGCTTGTCGAGACGGATCGGGACATTGTTGATCGCGATGTCGTTCGACTGGAAGCGCGAGATATTGAGAATGGAATCGACCGTCCGTATCAGCCGGATGCTGGCCTCGTTGATCGCCTCGATGAACTCGCGCAGCTCATCGTCCTCCGACTGATGCGAGAGTTCGGCGACCAGGGCCAGGTACCCGAGAATGATATTCAGGGGCGTGCGGACTTCGTGGGAGATATTCGCGATGAATGCGTTCTTGATGGCTTCCGCCTGCACCGCATGTTCCCGTGAGGCGATCAGTTCTTCCTCGTCCTGCTTTCGCCGGATGGCCGCGCCCAGCGTTTCCGCGCTCACGCCCATGGCTTCGAGTTCCGAACGCAGCCAGGTGCGGCGAATGCGGCACTCATCGAAACGGATGATGCCCCACCAGTGATTGCCGCTGAAAACGGGGAGCACGGCGAGGGAACGGACGTTTTGCCGGGCGAGAAACACCTGCTCTTCGTTGGGCAGATTGTCGATGATGCCCGATATCGGATGGCCGGCGGACAGTTCCGCCGCCCAGCGGCGGAACGGTTCATCGTCGAAGGAATACCCGTCCGGCACACGGTCGATCATGCTGTCGCGCATTTCCGGGCGTACCCAGACCGCCCGCTGCTTCATGATGCGGGCGCCCTGTTCGTCGGAAACGTTTTCGAAGATCACCACGCGGCAGACATTCGCCGCGTTTCCGAATCGCTCCAGCACCTCCATGATGGAATCGCTCCAGTTCGCCGCGCGAAGGAAACGTGTCGCTGCGAATCCTGCCGCGCGAATCAGCGCGTCGCTGCGGCGCAGTTCGTCTTCCTGCGATTTGCGCGAGGTCACGTCACGCACGGTCACGAGTGAGGCGAGTTCGCCCTCGTAGCGTATCATCGTGGCGGCGAATTCACCCGTCCGGATGGTTCCGTCCCGCGTGAGGATTCTGCCTTCGTACACCATGGGAACGTTGTTTCCCGAAATGCGCTGCGTGGCGATGGACTGAATGCGTTTCCGGTCATCGGGATGCACGATCGTCCAGGGATTCATTTCGGCCAGCTCGTCTTTCGCATACCCGGTGAGCGCGAGCGTTTTCTCGTTCACGAACACGAGGCGCTCGTTGCGGTAGATGAAAATGGCGTCATGACTTTTCTCCACGACCGCACGATACAGCAGTTCGCTTTCCTGCCGCGCTTCTTCCGCAAGCACGCGCGCGAGAACCCCGCCGAGGAAGGACGAGATGGATTCGAGCGTGCTCTGCACGGGTTCGTCGATGCGTTCCGCCGTCAGCGACGCGACGTCCAGCGCGGCGATACTCAGCCCGCCATGAAGGACAGGCACAAGACCGAACGCGCGGATGCCGCTCGGCGAGAGCATGCTTCCGAGCTGATCCTGCGGCAGCGCGTGCGCGGTGAGATAGAGCGGTGTGGTCTCCCGAATGACGCGGTCGTGGACCTGGCTGAACGCGTCCGTCCTGCCCGCGCTGGGGAAAGGACCGCGGATGCCGCGCCATGCGGCGAGATGGAATCCGCCTTTCTCCGGATCATGGACATAGATCGCGGCGAGGTCGATATTCTCGATGCGCAGCACACCCTGGAGCAGATGGTCGTAAATCTCTCCGCGCTTCTGACTGTGCGCGAGATCGATGGCCAGCCGGTGCTGCAGCCGCATCAGGTACGAGACGCGATACTGTTCGTTGATGTTCTTGAGCGTCCCCATCACCCCGATACCGTTCCTGAGCGGGATGCGTCCGACGCTGAGCTGGACGCGTATTCGCGAACCGCTGCGGTGCAGCGCCATGAATTCGTAACGATCGGGAACGTCTTCCCCCGCGACACGACGGCGGTAATTGTTCATGATCAGGTCCCGATCCTCCGGTGCGACGAGGTACCCGATCTCCTTTTCCTCCAGGTCCCTGACTTCGTATCCCAGCATCTCCGCGAAGGCGCTGTTGGCGAAGTTGATCTTCCCGTCGAAGAGCACGAAAACGCCGTCCTGGCTTCGCTCCACCAGCGCCCGGTACCGCGCTTCGATGTCCTTTCCTTCGCCGTTTTCATCGATGCCTGCCGGTGCGAGGACCACCGTCCCCTGCACATGCGCGTCGCCCGCGGTATCCGCGCCCGACAGGACGACCAGCAGCCGCCGGCTGCCGGATTTCCCCGCGGCGGAATGGAGGAGGAGCGTTTCGGCGGTTCCCCGCTTCACGCGCCGCAGCGCCTCGGTCAGGCGGGTTCTGTCCTGCACATCGAAGAACGAGGAGAACGGATGACGCAGAAGCGTCATTGAATCCGGAACGTCGAAAAGCTGCGCGAGCTGGGCCTGTGCGCGCGCGATACGCTCGCCGGCATCCAGAACGAAGGATGCGCTGAGCGGAAGATCCGCGCTGTCGATCTGGTGGGAGATGCTCCCGCCCATCGTGAGCGCCTGCTTCCGCGCGATCGCGTAACCGACACAGCGCGTAAGCGTCTCGCTGGTGATGTTCCCCTTGATGAGATAATCCTGTGCTCCGTGCCGGATGGCGTCCTGTGCGAGCCGGTCGTCGGCAACGGCGGATACGATGACCACCGGAAGTCCGGGTGCCGCGGTCTGCAGTGCGAGGAAGGTATCGATGCCCTTGGAATCCGGCAGGTTGAGATCCAGCAGGGCGACGTCGTAGTTCCCCGATCCGAGAACGGAAAGGGCTTCCTGCAGTGTCCGGAAACTCTCGAAATGAAATTCCGTGGTGTACGAGCGTTCGAGCAGCCGCTGGTTGAGACGGGCTTCCCCTTCATGGTCTTCCAGCAGCAGCACATGGACGATTTCCATTGACACTCCTGAATGTCTGGATCTCTTATACTGCGATCATGCCCGGCGAAAGGCGTTCAGAGGCGAGATGCGCGGACGGCATGACAAGGCTATTATACGGCTATTCCCATCTGATCACAAGATGCGCCGTCACGGCGCTCCGCCGACGTACTTGCGGGGGACGCGCGTATTCAGCATGGTCAGAATTTCGTAAGGGATGGTGTCGCAGTGCTCGGCGAGTTCTTCGACGGAAATGCGTTCCTCGCCCTGCCCGCCGATAAGGACGGCTTCGTCGCCGGTGTAGGCCGAATCCTGCCCGATGTCGACCATGCACTGATCCATGGAAATCCGTCCGACGATCGGATAGCGCCGCCCGTTGATCAGCACCGCGCCGCGGTTCGAGAGACTGCGCGCGTATCCGTCCCCGTACCCGACCGGCAGCGTTACCACGCGCGTATCGTGCCCGGCGGTCCACGTGTGATCGTACCCGATCGAGGCACCGGCGAGCACGACTTTGAAATAGACCACCCGGGTTTTCATGCTCAATACCGGCCGGATGCGGATCGAGCGCTCGACCTCGGGGCCGGGATACACTCCGTACAGCATGATGCCCGGACGAACCATATCGAGCATGGCGTCAGGGTGCTGCAGCACCGCGGCGGAATTGGCGATGTGCCGCGTCGGCGTCGGGAGCCCGTGCCGCGGAAAATACTCGAGTGCCGCGAGAAAGCGGTCGAGCTGCAGCCGGGTGAAACGTTTGTCGGGATCGTGTGACGACGCAAAATGCGAAAAGACGCCCCGGAGGTCGCAGTGTCGCGCATCCTGGAAGGCATCGAAGAGCTGGGCCGCGTTTTCGTGGCGAATGCCGATGCGCCCCATCCCGGTATCGATTTTCAGCTGGACCTGGGCGCGTTTGCCCATCGCGGCGGCGGTCTCGTCGATCTGCCGGAGTTTGAAAACACTCGACGCGGTGATCTGAAGGTCATATTCGAGGAAGTGGGCGATCTGGTTGCCGATGATTCCCCCGAGCACGAGGATCGGTGCGGTGATGCCTGCGCGCCGGAGGGCGATCCCCTCTTCGAGGAAGGCCACACCGAGTTCGTCGACCCCGAAACGCAGCAGTTCCTTCGCCGTGCGAACCAGTCCGTGCCCGTATGCGTTGGCTTTGACCGTTGCCATGATACGCGTGTTCCCGACGTGGTCGCGGAGGCGCGATACATTGTCACGCAGTGCGTCGAGGTCCACCTCGATCACCGTCGGCCGCATGGCGATGGATCCGTCGTCGAATACGCTTTCAAACATTGCGTGTGTCCTGTTGATTCACCCGCAGATCAGCAGCAGCTGCTGTCCGTCGTCCTCCGGCATCGAAAACACCTGGCACGACACTGCCTTTCCGTCTGCCGCGGAGGCGGTCTCCACGGTTTCCCCGACGCCCTTCGCCATGAGTACTTCCGAGAGGAAAGCCGTCCGCCCTTCGCCGAAAAACGCGTCAGCGGAAATGCCGGTGCTGCCTTCCGCCGCGCCGAAGAGCGCGGTCGCTGCGCGGTTGGCGTCGAGGATCCTTCCCTCTTCCAGGAAGCGCGCCAGGCGTGTCTCGGCTTTTGCGCGGGCGCCGAAGCGCGGCCCGGACATCCGCACGACGGCCGGGGTGTCGGCGGCGTCGCCGGAAGCCGGTACGGCGTTTCCGGTCGCGGCGGACGCTTCGTCTTCCGCGACGAGGGTCCCGGCGTCGAGGCGGTAACCGATATAGAGCAGCTGCTGATGCCCGGCGTCGCCCGGTACCGGAACGATGCGCCAGCTCCAGTGCATCTCATGCCCCTGCCAGTCGGTGAATATCTCGTCGTCGCTGCCGACCGTCTCTCCGCCCGAGGCGGCCTCCGCCATGCGCTGATAGATATCGCGATGATACACCGCGTACATGATATCGGTGACGAAGCAGCCCTCGACACCGGTGCTGCGGTACGGTTCGTCGACCAGCGCGAGGAATTCCCGGTTCGCGGATTCACAGCGGAACGGTTCGCGGACATCGAACCGCGCCACGGCCACGGGAAGGGTGCTGTTGTAGATGTCGAGCATCATTTTCTGCGTCGCGAACTCGCTGCGCATGATGCGGTCCGCATCCGCGCGCCTCCGCACGCCGATCCCGTAGGAGAAGAGCAGGGCGATCTCCTTGAGACGCTCGAGCTCGGATCCGACGAAATGATTCTTGTCCTGCGAGTAACAGATGAGGACGCCGACTTTCTCGCCGGTGAACTGCATGGGAAACGCCGCGAGGGAATGCAGTCCCATGCGCTCCGCCTGGCGGCGCCAGGGCTCGTACGTGGGATCGACGGAAAGATCCGGGACGACGACGACCTGCTGCGTCTTCATTGCCCGGCCGATGGGACCGTTTCCGTACTCGCTTTCGTCGTAGCGGATCTTGATTTTCATCAGGTAGTCGGTACCCTCTCCGGCGCTCACGGTCGGATGGATGCGCTCGTCACTGGGCTTCGTGATGCCGCGCCACACCAGGTGATAATTGCCGTGCTTCACCAGCGCCTCACAGACGCTGCGTTCGAGATCGTCTTCCGAACCTGCCGTCACCATCGCCTGGACCACGGCCCGGTACATCGCGTTGAGGCTCGTGTCGCGCCGCACCTGCTCCTTGCGCTCGGTGCTGTCTTCGTACGGACGGAGGCAGCCGATGGCTCCCGCGAGCGCGCCCGCTTCGTCGTAGATCGGCGCTGCGTTGACCATCATCATCCGACGCGAACCGTCCAGCGCCAGCATGTGGATGCGGCGGTTGGCGATCGGCTGTTCCTCGACGAGGGCGATCATCATCGGGTGGCTGCTGATGCTGAGGGGAGAGCCGTCGCTGTCGACGAGGCGCCAGCGGGAATCGATGCAGGACCGGCCGATCACCTCGTTCTTGGAGACACTGAGCAGGCGGTCGGCGACGGCGTTGCTCTCGGTGATGGTGCCCCGCGTATCGACGACGAGCACGCCGTCGGACGTCGACTGCATCAGCACCTGTTCGCGTGTGCGGACCGTGGAGGCGGGGCTGCGTTTCCCCTCGACGCGGTCAATGCCCTTGCCGACGCAGAGAACGTAGGTGCGCGACTTGTATGTGACGTAGGATGCCGTGATTTCCTTGGCCTGCACCCCGCCGTCGCTGGCGATATGCTCGGTCTCGAATACATCCGGTTCATCCGACTGCTTCAGCCGCGACACGCGCCCGAGCCAGGCGGCGCGGGTGTTGTTGGGATCGATGCGCGGCAGCGACATGCCGAGTATTTCCTGCTCTTCGTATCCGAGGCGCTGGAGCGCCGTATCGTTGACGAAAACAAATCGGCCGGTATCGGTGACGAGAAAGAGCTCATCGCCCTCCGCGTCTCCGGCGAGCTCGAAAAGCGCATCCTCATCGAATTTCCCGTTGGCATCGGGCTGATCGGCATTCCCCTCGTTCTGCGAGCGGAGTCGGGTGATCTCTTCGATGAGCTCGGCTTTGGTCATACGGGTGAGTTCGGACATGAGAACCTCGAGTATCAGGAACGGATAAACTTGTGGGGCGACGCGCGGTATCGCGTCGCGGGAACCCGGCAGCCGCGCAAACCTACGCTTTCGCGGCGGCCGGTTCGGGTTGCGGAAAAAAAATCAGGGCAGTATGGTCACGATACGGGAAACAGATTCGGTCTCCGCGCCCGGACCCTGCATCACGGCGCGGCAGATATACAGTCCCGGCCTGCAGCCGCGGACATCGACGGAAAAGGCCTGTTCTCCCTCGTACACGTGCTTCTCCGTGATGGGCCCCACCTGCCGGCCGATCATATCGAAAAAGGCGATCTCGGCGACTCCTGCCGCCTGCGAATGAAGATGCAGTTTCAGCTGTGTACCCGACGTAAACGGAACGGGATTCGGATACGTCTCCATCCGGAAACCCTGCGTGCTGCCGGGCGGCGCGGAAATGCTGTTGGGTTCGGAAACATCGATCAGTGCCGTGTAGACGCCCAGTTCGCCCTGATCGAGCTCAACCCATATCGGCCGCACGCGTCCGTTGTACGCGCTGATGCCGTTGTAATCGCCGAAAAACACCATCGGACTCGGGAAAAACGGCATGTCGCTCAGCAGTTCGTTGACGAACGTCTGACCGCCGTCCGTCGAGCGCGCGAGATAGACGTCCGTGGAATCGGTCGCATACCGGCGGCGGTCGTGGAAAACCACCCAGAGATCCCCGGTGACCGGATCCACTGTCGCCCAGGTGAAAAACTGATCGCGGCCGTTCCCCAGCTCGTCGTCATTGACGCGGATCGGTGCGGACCAGCTTTCACCCTCGTCCGACGAAACGGCGATGAACACATCGGGATCCCCGTTGCGCTGATCCACCCAGTTGACGTAGATGTTGCCGCGGTACGGAGAGTTCGAAATGTCGGCCAGGGTGATCGGCAGCCCGTTGGATCGGGATATGCCGGAAATGTCGATATCCCATCCCCCGGGCATGTCGGAAATGATTTTGTCGGTACCGAAGGTCTTCCCGCCGTCCATCGAACGGTCGAAATACAGTCCGTCCGGACCCGCCCAGGCAAGGTAGACCTGCCCGTCGGGACCGACCGCCGGCACGGCGCCTTCCATGGTTTCATCGCTGTCGACGGCGTCGCCCGCCTTGTCGCTGACGCGGACAAAGGGCTCGAAGCTTTCGCCGCGGTCCGTCGAGCGGGCGAAGACGATCACGCTGCTGTCCTGCTCGTTCCTGCTGCCGTATTTCGTGAAATCCGTCCACGCCGCGTAAATGGAACCGCCGAACGGACCGTCGGTCAGATCCGCAACGAGGAATTCCTTGTCCTGCAGACTCGACCGGTACAGGCTTCCCACCTTGGCGCTGTCGGAACTCGGTCCGAAAAGCTTCACCGGGGTCGACCAGGTGAGTCCGCCGTCATCGCTGCGCCGCACGATAATCGCATCCCAGCCGTAGACCAGGTTCGCGATATATGCGCGTCCGGTCTTGTCGAATAGGACGGCCGGGTCTCCCCAGGTTCCGCCGGGGAGCTCCCCCTGCGTCCAGGTTTTCCCGCCATCGAACGATGCGAAATGGTAATTGAGATTCGCACCCGCAACAATGTTATCGGGATCGAGCGGGTTGATTGCGATCGAGACTTCCTCGGCGGAACTGCCGGGCAGGTCGATGCGCACGTTTTGCGGTTGTGCGGCAGCCTCCGTCCCCAGAACGGCCAGGATTGCCATCAGCAGATGGGTGTACAGCTTTTTCATCGATGTAGGAGATGTATTCCGGAGTGGATGGTCCGAAATGTATGTTAGTAACAACCCGGCCGGTGAGTCGAGTGCCGGTATGCCTGCGATCGGATCGGAGAAATAAACGGACGCTTCTGCCCTGTCAGGTCGCCCCGTTGAGATGTTGAAAGATCGTGATGGTAAAATACACACCAAATCCAATGATCACAAGGGCAGTAATGGATGATGCCATCTTCACGAAACCGTCGGAAATAATGTGCCGGCGGTTCCGCACGAACAGCGCGAGCGCAAGGAACCAGCCCATGCTTCCCGCTCCGACGGCCAGGGAGAAAAGGAGCTTGTGCACCGTGCTGTCGATCAGGAGTCCGTGCGCGCTGACGAAGCTCAGCACCGCGATCCATGAGAAAAAGAGCGTCGGGTTTGCAAGCGTCATGGAGATGCCGATCAGCACCCCGCTATAATGGGATTTCTTGAAGAAGCGCGTGCGCGGCTCGGGGAGGCTGTCGTCCTCCGCCTCCTCGCCTGCAGGTACGCTGTTCGCATCACCGCTGCTTTCCTCCTCTTCCCGGATGTGTTTCTTCTCGAACAGCAGCATTTTCATGCCGTAGCCGATGAGAAACACGGAGAACACGATCTGCACCACCGCATTCTGCAGGTAGGGGTGCACCAGCGCGATCAGCCCCATCGTGATGATAAGACAGTAGAAGACATCCACGATCACAGCGCCGACGGCTACCAGCAGTCCCTTCCGTGTATCGCCGCGCAGCGTCCGTTGCGCGACGTAGATGGATGTGGGACCAAGCGGAACCGTGATCAGGATTCCGACGAGAGTCCCGATAAGTACTGTAGCGAGATATTCCATGCAGGCCGGTGTTGTGGCTCTAAACGACAGAGGAGATGCAGATGGATCTCAACTGCGAAAGCTAAGAAAATCGACCCTCTGATCAAAGGCGGGCGCGGCGGTCCCGCCCGGGAGTCCGGGCGGGGTGTTTTCGCGGGAAAACCGCCGGCTCAGCCCGGCAGGTAGTGCAGCGGCCCGTCCGGACCGACCGGCAGCCCGGTCAGCATCCATGCGACGAGCAGCAGGGTCCATACGATTCCGAAGACGATACTGTACGGAAGCATGGTCGAGATGATGGTCCCGATGCCGTAGTCCTCGTCGTATTTCTCCGCGAAGGCGACGATCAGCGCGAAATATGACATCATCGGCGTGATGACGTTCGTCAGCGAATCGCCGACGCGGAACACCATCTGGGTCAGCGACGGGTGATACCCGATGAGCATGAACATGGGCACGAAGACCGGCGCCATGATCGCCCACTTCGCGGATGCGGATCCCATGAACATGTTGATGAACGCCGAAACGAGGATGAAAGCGATCATCAGCGGTATGCCCGTGAAGCCGATATGGCTGAGGAGGTCCGCACCCTCGATGGCGAGTATCAGTCCGAGACGGGAATAATTGAAATAGAAAACGAACTGCGCGGCGAAAAACACGAGGACGATATACGTGGCCATGTGGCTCATCGAAGAGATCATCTGCCTGACGCCGTCCTTGTCCGAGCGAATCGATCCGGTCACCAGGCCGTAGACGACGCCGGGAATCAGGAAGAATATCATGATGGCGGTGATCATGCCGTTGAAGAATGCGGAATGCAGCACCGTCTCGCCGGGAATGCGCAGGAGGCCGTTTTCCGGGATCACCGCCAGGGCGAAGAGCCCGAGAACGACGGCGACGCTGATGCCGGACCAGAATATGCCCCGGCGTTCGATCTGCGTGAGCCGTTCCATCTCAATCGGTTTTTCCGTCCCCTCGTATCTGCCGAGCCGCGGCTCGACGATTTTTTCCGTCACGAGCGATCCGACGACCACGATCATGATCGCGGAGACGAACATGAAATAGATGTTGGTGGCCGGGGAAATCATCACCGTCGGATCGATGATCTGCGCCGCGCTCTGGGTCAGTCCGGCGAGCACCGGATCAACGCTTCCGATCAGGAAATTCGCGCCGAAGCCGCCGCTGACTCCCGCGAACGCCGCCGCGAGTCCGGCAATCGGATGCCGGCCCAGCGCATAGAACATCACGGCGCCGAGCGGGATGAGCACGACGTAGCCGGCCTCGGAAGCCAGGTGGCTGAGCACGCCCGCGGCCACGACCGCCATCGTTATCAGCCGCGGCGGGGCTTTCAGCACGAGCGCGCGGATGACGACGGTGATCAGTCCCGAACCCTCGGCGACGCCGATGCCGATCATCGCGACCAGCACGAGCCCGAGCGGCGGGAAGGCCACGAAGTTCTCCTCGACGCTCTCGAACATCCAGCGGATGCCTTCAGCGGAGAGGAGACTGCGGACGGTGATGAGTTCTTTTGTCCCGGGATGAATGGCCGAGAGGTCCATCGTGGCGGTGATGCCCGAAACGATGACGACCACGACGGCGAGGAGAGCGAAAATGGTGGCGGGATGGGGCAGCGCGTTTCCGATCGCTTCGACGGAATCGAGCGACCGGCGGAAGAGGGATTTTTTCTCACTCATTGAGCAACCCCTCGATCTGCGAAACGACGTGTCCATCGAGGGGATCGACCTTTGTGTCAAAGCGGGCGACGACTGTGCCGTCGCGGCTGACGAGGAACTTCGTGAAATTCCACCGGATGTCGCCCGGGAAATCGGTTTCCGCCGTCAGGTAATGGTAGAGAGGATGGATGTCCTCCCCTTTGACGCTGATTTTCTCAAACAGATCGAAGGTGACGGCGTAGTGGCTCGTGCAGAATTCCTTGATTTCGGCGTTGCTGCCCGGCTCCTGCCCGCCGAAGTTATTGGCGGGAAAGGCGAGAATCCGCAGTCCGCGGTCCCGGAAACGCTGATACAGCTGCTCCAGCGGTGCGTATTGCGGCGTGTACCCGCATTCGGAGGCGGTGTTCACGATAAGGAGCACGTCGCCGCGATAGTCGGCCAGCGGCGTTGCTTTCCCGTCGATGCTGTTGAGCGTGAAGGAATACACGCCCGCGGGTGGCGAGTCGGGCTGCTGCTGCGCGACTGCGCTGCACGCGCCGACCAGGAAAAGGAGCAGGAAGACAGATTGGATACGCATGTATGTCGATACCTCTGTTAATGATCGTTCTGTTCGTGTCCGCCGCCGGATTCGTGTCCGCCGCGGGCGGAGAGGGACTCGAGACGCAGGGCCGTGAGCGCGAGACCGGTGATGGTCTTGCCGTCGCGAATGCGTCCGTCGGAGCACATCGCGAGCGCTTCGGACAGGGGCACGCGAAGCACCTCGATGCTTTCCTCGCCCTCTTCCAGCGCCTGCACGCCGTTGTGCAGTCCCCGGGCAAGGTAGATGTGCAGCACCTCGCTGCAGAATCCCGGCGTGGTGAGCATCGCGGTCAGTTTTTCCCAGCGATCGGCGCTGCAGCCGGTTTCCTCGCGCAGCTCGCGGCGTGCGCAGTCGAGGGGATCCTCGCCCGGACCGAGCTTGCCGGCGGGCAGCTCGAGGATGGCATCCGCCACGGGATAGCGGAACTGGCGGATGAGCAGGACGTCGCCGTTATCGTGCAGTGCGGCGATGACCGCGCCGCCGTGATGTTCGACCACTTCGCGCACCGAGGCGTAGCCGCTTTCGTGCCGCACCTCGTCTCGAATAATGGTAAACACACGTCCTTCGAAGATGATTTCATGCCGCGTGATTTCGTAGGGATTTTTCATGCCGCGCTAGTCTCCGCTCCCCTTCGTGTCGGACGATGCCGCGAACGCCTCCCGGGTTTCCGGGGCGAGATGGAGGACACGCTGGGGAAACGGGATTTCGATGTTGTTTTCGTAGAGGGTGTCGTATATGGTCAGCAGAAGATCGCTCTTTCTCCGGGGAATGTTGTTCGGATTACGGATTTTGCAGAGCAGGACGGCGTTCATGGAGGAATCCGCCATTTCCGTGATACGGACCTCCGAGGTCTCAGGCTCGACGATATCCGCGTCACGGTTGATGCGTTCGAGCACAATCCGCCGCATCGCCTTCAGATCCGTCCCGTATGCCACCCCGAACGCGACCTCGAAGCGCACGATGTCGTTCGGGTAGGAGAAATTCTTGATCTGGCTTTTGACGATCTCGGCATTGGGGGTGATGACCATGACCTGGTAGTCGTCGATGACCTTCGTCGACCGGATCCCGATTTCGCGCACCAGTCCGATGGTGCCGTCGGGCAGACGTATGCGATCGCCGATGCGAAACGGCCTGTCGATCATCAGCACGAATCCCGCGATCATGTTGGCCAGCGTCTCCTGCGCCGCAAGCGCGATCGCGAGCGAGCCGACACCGAGGGAAACGACGAGCGTGCTGATATTCTGGTGAAAATGATCAAGGATGATCACCACTCCCACGAGGTAGATCAGGATCTTGAGCACGCGATTCGCCAGCGGCGCCAGTTCGTCGTCGAGATGCGTCTGCGTTCGCGTCGCGACCTCGTGCAGGTACCAGCGGACCGTGGCATCGATAAGTCGGGTGACGAAGTAGCTGGCGTAGAGCACCGTGACCACGTACAGCGCTTCCGTGACGATATGAAGACCTTTCGTGAGAAGCGGAATGGTATCGTCGAGCGCTCCGGCGGACCATTTCATAGACCAGTAGGCCACGAATATCGTGACCATTGCGGTGGCGTACTGCGCGAGCGTGCTCACGATCAGGTCGTCGAGAGCCGAACGTGTTTTTTTTGTTATCTTGTCGCTGAACAGCCGCAGAACCAGTTTGAGAATACGTCCCCCCGCGTATCCCAGCACGACGATCAGAACCGTGGAAAGGAGTATCGAAAGCCGCGTCTCACCGAGGATGAACTCGAGAATATTCATGAGCGATCACTGCCTGTTTGCGTTTCACTCAATATAGAAAAAAACGGAGCACCTGACATGCTGCTGCCGGATGTCCGCACCCCGACGCTTCTGCTCGACGCTGCGATCTGCAGGAGAAATATCACGCGCATGCAGGAAAAGGCCGCGTCGCACGGGCTCGTATTCCGGCCGCACTTCAAAACGCATCAGTCGCGGCGCATCGGATCGTGGTTCCGGGACGCCGGCGTCACCGCGATCACCGTCTCCTCCGTGGGCATGGCGCGGTACTTCGCCGACGACGGCTGGGACGATATCACCGTGGCTTTCCCGGTGAACCTGCGCGAAGCGGAGGAGATCGACGCGCTTGCGGCACGCATACGCCTCGGAGTCCTCGTGGAATCCGCGGCGGCAGCCGAACGGCTCAGCGTCCTGCTCCACGCGCCGGTCGATGTGTGGATAAAAATCGATACCGGGTACGGACGCAGCGGCATCTCTTTCGACGACGCAGACCGGCTGGGTGCGCTCGCGCGCGTGATCGCGGATGCGCCGGGGCTTCGCCTCCGCGGCTTGCTCACGCACGGCGGCGACACGTACCAGGCGGCGGATGCGGCGGACGTGGTCCAGCGCTTCACGCGTACGCGCAGACGGATGCTCGCGGCCGCGGACTCCCTCCGTGACGATCACCCGCGTATCCAGATTTCGGTCGGCGACACACCCGGCTGTACGCTGGCTGACGACTTCTCCGGGATCGATGAGATTCGCCCCGGAAACTTTGTTTTCTTCGATGTCATGCAGCTGCGCCGCGGGGTCTGCCGCGTGGAAGACATCGCCGTCGCGCTCGCCTGCCCGGTCGTCGCGTTCCACGATGAGCGCAGCGAACTCGTGCTGTACGGGGGCGCCGTGCACCTCTCGCGAGAGCAGCTCGTCGATGCCCGCGGCGCGCAGAACTTCGGGCTGCCCGTCCCGCTCAGCGCCGGGGGATGGGCCCGGCCGCTCACCGGTGCATCCGTCGTCCGGCTTTCGCAGGAACACGGCATCGTACAGCTTGCGGCGGAAGACCGCTCGGCCCTGAGCGAAGGCGACCTTCTCGGCATTTTGCCCGTGCATTCCTGCCTGACGGCGGAATGCATGAAGGGATACCGTCTGCTCGACGGAACCGTCGCCGATCATTACGCAGGCGCGCCGGCGGCATCACCGGCACCATCCCGGTCCACTCCGTCCGCACCCGCGGACCATACACCCAGGCAGGAGGAATCCCCTTCATGAATACGGTCTCCGAACGCATCCGCACCCTGATGTCGGCACACCCGGTCGTCGACGCGCATTCCGACTACGCCGTCGAGCTGTACCGGCGCGAGCAGGACGGTGCCGCCGATGCGCTGGCGCGAGAGCACCTCCCGGCGCTGCGCGAGGGCATGGTGAGCATGGAAGTGCTGACCGTCGCCGGCGATTTCGATATCGACACCCTCAAGCTCTGGGACCACCGTCTCATGCGCGGCATCATCGACGCGACGCGACGCCAGATCGACGCGCATGAAGAGTTCCATCTCGTGCGGAGCGCGGCGGACATCGCGGAAGCTGCCCGGCGCAGCGGTACGCATTTCATGCTGGCGCTCGAGGGAATCCGCGGTGTCGAGGATCTCGCGGCCCTGCGCCTGCTGTATGCCGCGGACGTGCGATCCGTGATACTGACGCACAACGAGCGCAACCTGGCTGCGGACGGCTGCGGCGAACCGCTTCCGGGCGGACTCAGCAAGTTCGGCCGCGCCGTGGTTCGCGAAATGGAGTCCCTTCACATGGTGCTCGACCTCGTCCATCTCTCGGATCCGTCGTTCTGGGATGCGGTGGACCATTACACGCTCCCCCCGGTCGTCTCGCACAGTAATGCGCGCGCTCTCTGCGACCACAGGCGGAACCTGACCGACGAGCAGATTCGTGAAGTCGGCCGGCGCGATGGCGTGATCGGTCTGAATTTCCTCGCCATGTTCATCGATGCCGACCGGGGAAAAGCCACGGCCGATCGCCTCGCCGACCACGCCGTGCACATCGCCTCGCTGGCAGGCCCGCAGGCGCTCGCGCTGGGACCCGACTACGCCGACTATTACATGGACGCCATGGAGCGGTGGCTCGAGCGCGACCGGCTTCCCGCGGACCTGATGGCCTTCATCCCGGGTGCCGAAACCGTGCGGACGCTGCCGGTTTTCATTCAGGCGCTTGCCGACCGGGGTTTTACCGACGAGGAACTCATCGGCATCATCGGAGGGAATATCCTCCGCCTCTATTCCACCGTCCTCTCCACCAGCGCCTGAGCCGTCATGCTTTTCACTCTTCCTGTCATCTTCCTCACCGCACTTCTCCTTCCCCTGCATGGAGGCGGCGATCCCGAACGCCACTTCCGGGAAGCCGGACTTACCGGGTCGTTTCTGCTGTGTGAACTCGAAAGCGACAGCTGCTATCGCATCAATCCCGACCGCTGCGCCCAGCGCTACATTCCCGCTTCCACCTTCAAGATCCTCAATTCGATGATTGCGCTCGAAACCGGTGCGGTCAGCGGACTCGATGACACCTTGAAATGGGACGGGACGAAGCACGCCATCGAATCATGGAACCAGGATCAGTGCATGCGTGACGCGTTCCAGCGCTCCTGCGTGTGGTTTTACCAGGAACTCGCCCGGCGTATCGGGGAAACACGCATGAAGGAGGCCGTCGCGGCAGCGGGCTACGGCAATATGGATATCCACGGCGGCATCGACCGCTTCTGGCTCGACGGTGCGCTGCGTATTTCTTCGGAAGAGCAATTGACCTTCCTCCGGCGCCTCTGGAGGGAGGAACTCCCCTTCCCGAGAGAGGCTCAGCGGACGGTGAAGGAGCTGATGGTGCTCGAACGTACCGATGAATACACGCTGCGGGGAAAAACCGGAACGGCGCTGCGCAGCGACGACATCATCGGATGGCTCGTCGGATATCTCGAGCGCGGCGGGCATGTGTACATATACGTCATGAACGTGCAGATGCCGGAAACCGACGATCTGTACGGTTTCGTGAAAAAGCGGCATACCCTTCTCCGTGTTCTTCTGCGTGACCAGGGCCTGATGTAACCCCCTCCATTCATGTCACTCCGGGCTCCGCCGAAGGCATCATCCGGATGCGTGCGGAACCCTTGACGGCGTTTTGCCTGTTCTGCTGACAGATCATTTTGCAAACGCATTCTCCCGGAGTATAGAATGGTATCACTTTCCCTCGGTCTTGGTGTTCTCCTCAGTCTCCTTGGCGTGCTCGGCTATGCAGCCTCCGCCGGGGAAAGCATCACCGCGCTGATCCCGACCTTTTTCGGCATCCCGATCCTCATTCTCGGCTTTCTCGCTCGAAAGGAAAAACTTCGCAAGCACATGATGCACGGCATCGCCGCCCTCGCTTTGATCGGCTTCGCCGGATCGGTTCGCGGCCTCTCCACTCTTGTCGACCTGCTGGGAGGCCACGACGTCACCCGCCCGCTTGCCGCGGTCATGCAGAGCATCATGGCCGTTCTCACACTCGGCTTCGTGATTCTCGCGGTCAAGTCCTTTATCGACGCGCGACGTCAGCGCAGCATTCCCGCGGAACCGGGCAGGTAAGCGCCATGCCTCCGCGCAAGCGCTCCATAGATGAAATCGCTTCGCTGCAGGAGCCTCCCCTGGATGCCGGACAGCGCGATCACTTCCTCACGGGGGTCGCGCTGTTCAATCATGGAAAGTACTGGCATGCGCATGAAGCCTGGGAGGCCGCCTGGCTTCCGATGGGAGACGATCCGGCGGACGATGCGGAAATCTTCTTCCGCGCGCTGATACAGCTCGCCTCCGGCCTGCACCTGAAACGCAGCGGCAGGTACAAGGGCGCGCGAAGCCAGTTCGCCAAGGCGAGCGGAAAATTCGCGGTGATGCCGGGACTGTTTCTCGGGATGGATACGGTGGGACTGCGCATATTCGCGGAGCATCAGCTCGCGCACTTCGACAAGAATTTCACCTGCCTGCTGAAGCTTCGGGAATTGTAAAGCGGAAGGTGCTCCCCCTGCCTTCTTCCGAGATAACATCCACTTCTCCCCCGGTTTTCTCGATGATGCGCTTGACGATGGACAGGCCGAGCCCATGCCCTTCGATCTTCGCCTGTGCGAGCCGGGTAAACGGCAGAAAGAGTTCGTCCATCCTGTTCGCCGGAATGCCCGGTCCGTCGTCGGTCACCGAATAGCGCAGCAGCCCGCCAGGAATTCTCTCAGCGCCGATAGCGATCTTCCGGCCTTTTCCGCCGTGCTTGATGGCATTGCCGATGTAGTTGACCCACACTTCCTCGATCCACGGCGCGTATCCCAGTGCGGCGAACCAGCGGTTCGGAAGCGTAATCGCGACGTCATTGTCCGTGATCTGCTTCTGAAGCCGGCGCAGGGCGTCGCCCACGATCTGGCGCATTTCGATCGGCTCGAATACGACTTCCTCTTCACGAACGCTGGCGAGAAGCAGCAGGGAATTGATGATGGCGATCATCTTCCGGCCGTTGAAGAGTATGCTGCCCATATAATCGTGGAGTTCCTTCGCGGTAAACGCGCCCCGTTCGAACTGCACCATGTCGGCGTACCCGAGAATGAGGCTCAGCGGATTTTTCAGATCATGCGCGACGCTGTGCGTGAAGGTGTCGAGTTCTTCATTGCGCTCCCGTAATTCTGCGTTCTGTGCGGAAAGCTTGAGTTCCGCCGTCTTCCGCTCGGTGATGTCGCGGCTCACGCCGATCAGCCCGATGATTTTCCCTTCGGCGCCGAGCAGGGGCGTCTTCACCGTCTCGTACCACCGCCCTCCGGCGCTGTCCGGATCGCTGATCAATTCCTCCCGCCGCAGGGTCACGCCGCGGGTCACGACCTCGCGGTCGCTTTCGCTGCTCTGCCGGGCCAGATCCGGGGGCAGGTACTCCTCTTCCGTCAGGCCGGCGAGTTCGTCGATGGACCGTCCTGCGAAATCGGCGTAGGCCTGGTTCGCGAGAATATTCCGGAGTTCCAGGTCCTTGAAATACACCATGTCCGGGATGGCATGGATGAGCGCGTGCAGACGACGGTTCTGCTCCTCGACATCCTGTTCGGCGATTTTGATTTCCGTGATGTCGCGCATGATGGAACCGGTCAGCATGCCGAAAGAAGAGCGAACCGGGAAGCTCACCATTTCGATGAATCGCCGTTCGGCGTCCGGTCGCTGAATCCAGCGATGCACGATTTTATCGAGCCAGTCCGTGTTCCCCGACGCGAGATACGCGAGCGTCTCTTCCTTCATGCGGGCGACAAGTGCCGCGTACCCTGCTTCATCGCTCGACAGCAGGCGGGAGTCGACCTCCCAGCGGGCGAGACGAAGCGCTTCGGCCTTCGGAATGCCCGTAATGCGCTCCATCGAGGGATTCCATTCTATGATGCTGCCGGCGGCGTCCATCAGCAGAATGCCGTCCGTGGAATTTTCGATGATTCCGCGGAGCTTTTCTTCCTCACGGCGGAGGGTTTCCTGGGCGCGGACCTCATCCGTCACGTCGCGGCTGAAAACGATGACCATCAGCAGACCGCCGTGCTCATCGAACACCGGGGTTCCGCGCACCCGTATGTAGTGATCACGGAACGTAGTCGTGTACTCGTAGACTTCGCGGGCCTGGCAGAGCTGATGCAGCCGATGACGCCGCTCTTCGGGATAGTCGTCCGGGATGAAGTCGAAGAGCTTCTTTCCGGTCATCTCCTCCGATCGCATACCGAAAAATTCCGCGATGGCCGATCCCACCGAGAGCAGCGTCCCGTCAGAGGAAAGAAGGAAGGCGTAGTCCTGCGAGGAATTGATCAGCGCATCCAGCGTTCGTTTCGCCAGCCGTTCCGACTCACGCGCCTGCTTTTCCTCGGAAATGTCTGTCACGGCACCGAGAATTCCGACGAGCCCCCCCGATTCCCCATCGAATGTGGGATGAATGCTGTCACGCAGCCAGCAGTAGGATCCGTCTCTGCGCCGCACCCGGTATTCGAAAACGGCGGGTGTCCGCTGCAGCGCTGCCGCGAACTCCGCATCGGACGGGAGATCCCCCGGATGGATATACTCGAACCACGCATTCGCCCGCCCGAGGATTTCGTCCGGATGCACCCCGGTGATACGTTCGAACGCGCCTTCGACCCACTGGGTGACGTACCCCCCGTTTTCGTCGATTGTGGCGGAATACACGTAATCCGACGTCAGTTCCGAAAGGACGCGAAATCGCTGTTCGCTCCTGAGAATGCCCTCGCTGGCGCTGCGCTGATCGGTGATGTCGCTTCCGACGAGCATGCAGCCCATGACCTCGCTGGCGTTCCCCCGGATGATATTGGAATTCCAGGAGATCAGCCGGGTTTCGCCCGAGGCGGTGCGGATTTCGGATTCCACATCGCGAACGCCGCGCTCGTTCTCGAGTAGGGCTGCGTACTTTTCGACCATCTCGCGGCGCCTGTTCTCGTCCGGATACAGCAATTCCCATCGGCTACCTCCGGAAAGCATCGTCTCCGAGGCGTACCCGGATATTTTTTCCGCTCCTTTATTCCAGAGAATCACATTCCCCTGACGATCGAGGGCTTCCACCCACACGTTCGCCTCCCGAAGCAGGTTCTCGTAGAATTCCTTCTGCGTACGGAGGTCGTGCTCATGCCTTTTTCGCTCAATGGCGTACAGAAGGGCCTTTCCCAGCATCGACGGGCTGATCTCCTCGATGCGGAGATAATCCTCCGCCCCTTTTTTCATCGCCTCGAGCGTGACCGTGTGGCTGTCGGCATTCGTGATCAGAATCAGGGGCAGGGCGGACGCGTGGCTCCGCATCGCGACATACGTATCGAGCCCCCTGCTGTCGGAAAGGGCGAGATTGAGCAAAACGGCATCGAACCGGGTATGAAGAGTCCGCTCCAGCGCGTCGGCGAGACGCCTGACATGGGTAACCGAACAGGAAACGGCACTTTGCCGCAACGCCTCCTGAATCAGTTCCGCATCCGCGATGCGATCCTCGACAAGAAGAACCTGATACGACATGCCATCCATCTGAATCAGGTGGGGGAGGTGGTTTCGTCAGCAGGCATTATACTGGAAAGCCATGATAAATAAAACGAAGCTGTCATGAATATCGAGACGTTCGGACGCTATGCTCGTCACCGGCGCCGGGCGGTCGCTGTGAATTCCGGCTGGGTGCGGATCAGTCCCCGTTCACGCGAAACATCGCTTCGTACGGCCGCCGCTCGTCGTACATGCGTTTGAGGGATCGCCATCCCGTCCGGCTTCCGCGCACCGCGCACTCATGGTACCGGCGGGCGGCTTCGCCGGTGTCGACGGAGCGGCCGACCCCACGCTCATAACTGGAGGCGAGCGCAACCTGCGCGATCAGCGATCCCTGCCGTGCGCCGTCTTCCAGCGTCAGAAGCGCATCGGGCAGTGTCATCGCCTTCCCCTGGCCGAGGATCGACGCGGCGGCGAGCCGAAGGCGCGCTTCTTCCATTCCCATCGCCGCGGCCCGCGCCCAGAGCGCTTCGGCCTTTCCCATGTCCTCTTTGACCCAGCGTCCCGTGGCGTGGCATATCCCCGCCTGAACGATGGCGGCCGGGAATCCGCTCGCGGCTGCGCGGCCGAGCAGATTGAAGGCCTCTGCATCGGAAAGCCGCGTGTCGAGGTCCATCGCCTTCAGGGATGCCCACACGTACTGCGCGCGCGGGTCGCCGCCCCAGGCGCGGTCCGGGAGACGCGACGGGAGATCGGATTCCCGCAGCAGCTGCATGAGCAGTGCGGGCGCGCGCGGCGATTCGAGATAGATCCCGCTGACAAACAGCACCGCCGCCGTCATGCGATCGCGATCGACATGCCGTCCTTCGTCATAGAAGCGTCCGAGCAGCGCGAGCGCTTCGGGATTGCCCCACGCAGCCATTTCTGTCAGCCGGTGCCAGGCGGCGGTGTCCGCAGCGTCCTCGAGAAGAGTGGCGAACAGCGTCGAGTCCGCCGCCGTGAAACTGCAGGAAGCGAGGAATTCCTCGAACAGGTTTTCCGTCGACACCGCCGTCGGCGTTTTCTCCCTGTCGAAGTCCAGAAAGAGCAGCGACCATGCACCCAGAACGTGTCCGGCGCGGCTGCCGAGGGTGCCGTTCGAGGTTCCCGCGGCTTCGCCTGCTTCGCTCCCTGCCGATTCGTCGGCATCCGTCCCCCCGCTGACCGCGGATGCGTGCCCAGAATCGTCGAGCGTCGAATCAGCCCGCAGGCGGACCAGTCCTCTCGCGAGGATTTCCTTTTTCGCCCGGATCGCCGGTTCATATCCTGCTTTCGCGGCTCCCGAGATCCATACCCATGCACTGTCCCAGTTCTGCGGCACGACCAGGCCGTCGGTGAAGAAGATTCCCGTGACGTGGCGCGCCTCGGTCATGCCTTTTTCGGCCGCAGCGCGAAAGAGGCGATAGGCCTTGAACGGGTTCCACTCGACTCCTCTCCCGTTGTTGAGGAGCAGTGCGTAATTGTACATCGCCGGAGGCAGCTCCTGTGCCGCCGCTTTCTGCATCCAGTATGCGCTTTTCGGGGTATCTGCGGCGATTCCCCTGCCGGTGAGCAGACGCACGGCGAGCTCATGCTGCGCGAGGGGATCGCCGTTCGCCGCGTCCCGTTCGAGCAGAAAAACGTTGATCTGCCGGCGCAGACCGTCATTGCGGCTGCCCGATCCCCCTTCCTCGGAGCGGTATCCGCGGAACACCGGTGAATTTGGATAGCCCTGTGCGTGTACCATTGCGGAACAAAGCAGCGCGGCAGCGAAAACGAGCCCGTATGCGAATCGATTCAGAATCATTATCGCATTCTATGCACCGGGATGATGAGAAACAATGGATTTCGGCCCGCATCGGCCTGTTCGCCGGCCGCGGGCGGATTTCTTTGCCTTTGCGTCCGCGAACTGCTAGATTTCAGGACAAGTATCTCCAACATCGGAAACAGCTATGAAAATCAGACGTACGCTCGGCATCGTCGTCGCCGTCTTCATCGGCCTCATGATTCTGCTCGGCCTGATCTCCTCCTTCGTCACCGACATGTGGTGGTTCGACAGCGTCGGCTACACGGAGGTATTCTGGAAAAGCTACAGCGCGCAGTACACGCTCTGGATCGTGGGCTTCGTGTTTTTCCTGATCGCCATGAACCTCAACCTGAGTATCGCGCTTCGGTCGGAATCCAACCTGACCGTTGATCCGCGGCTGCAGAAATTCGTCGAGGGTTTCCAGAAAGCCATCCGCTGGCTCGCCTACGGCGGTTCGATCTTTCTCGGCTTCATCATGGCGGGGATGCTCTCTGCCAACTGGATGCAGATGCTCGAATTCAGAAACAGCGAAGCGTTCCGCCTCGCGGACCCGATTTTCGGGAACGACGTTTCATTCTACCTCTTCGAGCTTCCCTTCATCAACACCATAAAAGCCTGGCTCATCGGCTGCGTCGTTTTGATCCTCATCGCGACGATCGTCGTGTACGTGGTGCGGCAGGGCGTGAGCTTCGCGGTCGGACGCATCTCGATATCGGCGGTAGCGCGCAAGCACATCGCCATCCTCCTCGGGGTCCTCATGCTGCTGATCGCCGCGAGCTACTGGCTCGGACGCTACGACATCCTGTCCACCGCGCGTTCCGCCAGCTTCTTCGGCGCGGGGTACACCGACGTCAACGCGCAGCTCCCCGCCGCATGGATCATGACGATCGTCTCCCTGCTCACGGGAATCACCGTCGTGTACGCGCTCTTCTCGCGCAGCTTCAAGCTGCTCGCAAAAGTCGCCGTCGGTTTCGTGGTCATCGCCATCGTGGCGGGCACGGTGTACCCGGCCCTGATCCAGAAATTCGTGGTCAATCCGAACGAACAGAGCAAGGAACTTCCCTTTATCGAGAACAACGTGACGTTCACCCGGCACGCCTACGACCTCAACCGCATCGAGGAAAAACCGATCGATCCGCAGTACGGGCTCGATTTCGAACATATCGTGGCCGACAGCGCGACGATTCGCAACATCATGCTCTGGGACTACCGTCCGCTGGCCAGCACCCTCGATCAGCTGCAGGTCATCCGTCTCTATTACACCTTCCCGGACGTGGACATCGACCGCTATCGTCTGCCTGACGGCAGCTTCCGGCAGGTGATGCTCAGCGCACGCGAGCTCGACCGAAACAAACTGCCGGCGAACGCGCAGACCTGGGTCAATACGAACCTCGTCTATACGCACGGCTACGGCCTGGGTATGAGTCCGGTGAACGTCGTGACCGAGGAAGGGCTCCCGGAATTCTTCATCAAGGACATCCCGCCTGTTTCCGAACACGGGATGACCGTCACGCGTCCGGAAATCTACTACGGGGAAGAAACCGACAACCGGGTCATCGTCAACGGCAACATCGAGGAGTTCGACTACCCGCTCGGCGACATCAACCAGATGACGAAATACCAGGAGAATTCGGGGGTCAGCGTGGGTTCGTTTCTGCGCCGCCTCATCTTCGCGATGCATTTCAGCGACATGAACATGCTTATTTCCGGATACATCGCTCCGGAAAGCAAGGTGCTGTATTACCGCAATATTCACGAACGGGTACGGAAGATCGCGCCGTTCCTGACTTTCGACCAGGATCCGTATCTCGTCGTGGCCGACGGGCGGCTCTACTGGATCTACGATGCATACACCACCAGCAGCAATTTCCCGTACTCCAAACCGGCGGCGGATTTCAACTATATCCGTAATTCCGTCAAAATCGTCATCGACGCCTACAACGGCGAAACCAATTTCTATCTGTTCAATGCGGACAAGGATCCCATGGTGCGCGTGTACCGGCGTATTTTCCCCGACCTGTTCCGCGACCAGTCCGAGCTGCCGGAAAATCTTCGCGCGCATATCCGCTATCCGCAGGACCTCTTCGACGTGCAGTCCGAGATCTACTCGACCTACCACATGGAGGACCCGCAGGTCTTCTATAACAAGGAAGATCTGTGGAACATCGCGAACGAGAAACTCCAGGACAACGTCGTCCAGATGGAAAGCTATTACGCCATCATGCGTCTCCCGGGCGAGCCGCACGAGGAATTCATCCAGATGATTCCCTATACCCCGAACAAGCGCGACAACATGATCGCCTGGCTCTGCGCGCGCAGCGACGGAGACAACTACGGGAAAATGCTGGTGTACAAGTTCCCGAAGAAGGAACAGGTGTACGGTCCGATGCAGGTCGCGGCGCGCATCGACCAGGACCCCGTCATTTCCCAGCAGCTCACGCTGTGGAATCAGCAGGGATCAAGCGTGTACCGCGGCAACCTCCTGGTCATCCCCATCCGGGAGGAAGTCATGTACGTGCAGCCGGTGTACCTGCAGGCGACGTCGGGCAAGCTGCCCGAACTCAAGCGGGTCATCGTCGCGTATCACAACCGCCTCGCCATGGAAACGACGCTCGAGGAAAGCCTGCGTCAGGTATTCCGTGCGCGCAGCGGCGAGGAAGCGGAGACCGCCGACGCCGCGGGTGCCGCCTTCGGGACACCCGAACCGCCCGCGGAAGGTATCCGCGAACTCTCCCGTTCCGCGATGAAGATCTTCAACAATGCCATCAGCGCGCAGCGCGGCGGCGACTGGGCCCGGTACGGGCAGGAGATCGACCGGCTGAAGAAGGAACTCGAAGCGCTCGTGAAAGCCGCCGAGAAATAAGCACGCGCGGCTGAACGGAAACACGAACCCCGTCCCCTGCGGATACCGCGCGGGACGGGGTTTTCGTTTCGCGCGCGCCCGGGGATCAGCTTCCCGTGGCGATCGGATTTTCTTCGTAGCTGATCCAGTCGCTCCAGCTGCCGGCGTAGAGCCGGGGAAGATCGAATCCCGCATGCACCGCGGCAAGCACGTTGACGCAGGCGGTCACGCCCGAACCGCAGTAGAAAATGCTTCGGCCGTCCGCCACGGCCAGCGCGTCGGCCATGCGCCCCATATCCACGAAACGGCCTGTCCCGGCGACAAGGTCACGCCATGGCACGTTGATCGCTCCCGGGATGTGTCCGGCCTTGATGTCGATGGTTTCCTCGCTGCCGGAATAGCGCTCCGGCGCCCGGCAGTCGAAAAGGATTTCGGACGACGTGCGTTCGCGCACATCCTGCATCGATGCCCGCATTCCCGGCTGAAGCTCCGCATGAAAAACCGTGGGATCCGCCACCGATATTTCCGTCGTCACAGCGCCGCCCGCTTCCTTCCATGCGGAGAAGCCGCCGTCCAGCACGCGCACATTCTCGTGACCGCAGTACATGAGCATCCACCACACGCGTGCCGCGTAGCAGCCGCCTTCGTCGTCGTACGCCACCACGGCGGTAGATCCTCTTTCAATGCCGAGCCGTCCGAACAGCGCCTGCATTGCTTCCACCGCGGGCAGCGGGTGTCTGCCGCCGTGCTCCCCGAGCGCCGCCGTCAGATCATCGTCCAGCGACACGTACTGCGCGCCGGGGAGGTGTCCTTCGGCGAAACGCCGCCGTCCGTCCATCGGCTGCGCGAGGTCGAAGCGGCAATCCAGCAGAAGCACCTGCGCGTGCTCCCGTAACAGCGTGTTGGGGGTAATAAGAACCGACATGGTGATATTCTCCTGGAATCGTGCGTTCGTGACGGATTCTGGTCGGGAACGGCGCTTTTCCCTAACATACGCAATTCATCCTCATCGCCGTGCATGCATGAAATTTTGACCTTGAAATACCTGCATGACGGGTAACTATTTCGTAACATAAAGCGTTAAGAAACTAGGAAGTGCGAAGCGAGCGGACCCCTTCTTCACAATGATGGATAGACTCAATACCCTTCCTGAGAAAAAGGCTCAAGTAACGGCACCTCTCGAAAAGTCCCTCGTTTCCCTTCCTGTTTAAAGATCCCGGTTCCCCTCCTCTGGCCGGGATCTTTTTTTGGCCTTTCCATACCGTTTTCGCCTCCTGTGCTTGAAAAAGCGGCGCAAATCAGATACTTTCTATCTTCGATCACCGTTTTCCATCTCATCGCTCCGGAGCCTGTTCCGGCATCTGAACCATTGCAATTCACGGGCATCGTCATGCGCTCCTCCCTTCGTCATATCGTGTTTTCTCTCGGAATTCTGTTCGCAGGCCTGGTTCCCGTGCACGGGCAGGTGCTGCTCTGGGACAGTACCGGGGTCCCGGTCTGCACGGCGGACGGCTGGCAGAGGAATCCCCGCATGGTCACCGATGGTGCCGAAGGCGCGATCATCGTCTGGGAGGACATGCGGGGCGGTTCCGACGCCGCGATTTACGGCGCGCGCATTCTCCCTGACGGAAGCGTCCCGCTGCAGCATGACGGCGTAGAAATCGCTCCGGCGCGCAGCGGCCAGCGGCTCGCGGGCATTATCAGCGACGGTGCGGGCGGTGCGTTCGTCGGATGGTGGGATCGCGAGGGCAACGGAGGCGATCTTTACCTGCAGCGCATCGACGGCAGCTGCCTTCCTGTCTGGTCCCCGGTGCCGATGACGGTTTGCGGGGCAGCGGGACGCCAGGAATGGGCCGAGATGATCGCCGACGGAAACGGCGGGCTGATCATGACCTGGCACGACAAGCGGTCGGGAAACGACAATGATATCTACGCCCAGCGCATCACTGCAGGGGGGACGGCGTTATGGTCCGCCGACGGCGTCGCGGTTTCCACTGCGACGGGCGACCAGAATTACCCCCAGCTGGCGACCGATCAGGCGGGCGGCGCCTACATCGCGTGGATGGACCGGCGGACCGAAGACGACATCTACGCGCAGCACATCCTTGCGGACGGAACGCCCGGCTGGAACGAGGATCTTCCGGTCTGCGTGGAAGCCAACCGGCAGGTCGCACCGAAAGTAATCCCGTACGGCGACAAATCCGTCGCGTTCTTCTGGCAGGATTACCGTCTCGGCCCCTCGACCTCGGCGCTGTACCTGCAGGTCATCGATGAGAACGGCGATCGGCTCTACGGCGAGGATTACCAGGTTTCGCAGTCCGAGAACGCGCAGAGCGGCATGGCGCTGACCGACGACGGACAGCAGGGCGCGCTCGCGGTGTGGACCGACTACCGCAGCGGCGCGGGCGAAGGCGATGTGTACATGCGGCGCATCCGGGCCGACGGCGTCATCGTCGGCGACTTCGGAAACGCGCTGTGCGACTACGCGAACACCCAGGAACGTCCGGCGATGATCTCCGACGGCTTCGGGGGCGGCTTCGCCGTCTGGCAGGACAAGCGCAACAGCTTCGACTACGATCTGTACATGAATCGTATCTCCTCTCAGGGGCAGACGAACTACCCGGAATGGAACGGACACAGCGGCGTGCTGCTCGTTTCGCATGACAACAACCAGCTCGCACCCCAGATCATCGAAAGCGGTGTCGGCCATGCGCTGATCTGCTGGTATGATGGACGCACCCTCGACGGGCAGGCCGACATCTACGCGCAGCGCGTCGCCTGGATGCCCCGTCTCGTCTACCCCGACTCCGTCGATTTCGGCATCCTCAAGGTGGGCGAGACCGTGTCCGACACCGTTCACGTCTCCAATGACGGGGCGCGTCCGCTGACGATCACCAACGTGCGCCGCGCGAGCAATCCCGGCACGACCCATCCACAAGATTTCATTTTCACCCCGACATTCGCGCTGCCTGCCATCCTTGAGCCGGGCGAAGGCATCGATATCGCGCTGTCATTCACCCCGTCCGGCACCGGCGACCGAATATCGGAACTGCGCATCAGCAGCGATGCGCCGCAGGACCCGGTGATCATTCCCCTCCACGGTCTCGGCACGAATCCCGGACTGCGCCTCAAGAGCGTCCATCAGTTCCGCGTCACCAAAGTGGGCGCGGTGAACGAGGAAGCCATCGACGGGATGATTCAGAATACCGGGACCGGCATGCTGGTCGTGACCAGCATAGAAATCGACGGGACCGACCGCGAGCGCTTTTCTCTCGGAGACAATCCGCCGCTGCCGCTGATGGTGCCGGAAGGAACGTCTGCCGCGCTCAAGCTGCGGTTTGCCCCTCTCGCGCCGGGGCCGAAGGAAGCGACCATCCGCGTTTTCAGCAATGCCGAGGATCTGCCGAAGGAAGGCCGGCTCTCGGGCATCGGCGCCGAGCCGTCGCTGATCACCATTCCCGTGGCGGCGCATTTCGACACGACCATGACGACGCGAAAACAGGAAATGGAGCTCCGTGTCCGCAACACCTCGGGTGTCGAACTCGTCGTGACCGATATTCAGCTTGCCGGCGCGGATGCCGACCAGTTCGAGATCGAGGCGGTCCTGCCCATGCGCATCCCCGGCGACGGCAGCGAACCCTTCCTGGTCCGTTTCACCCCGAGTTCGGTGGGTATCAAGCGCGCCGACATTGTCATCACCTCCGATGCGCCGACATCGCCGAATTCCATTCGTGTGGACGGTACGGCGATCCTTCTGGGCATTGGCGGGGCTGCTGCGGTCGCCGCGGATTTCTCCGTCGACGCGCTGTATCCGCAGCCGCTGGCCACCGGACAACCGCTGGAGCTGCGGCTCTCATCGCCGCCGTCGACGGTGCGGATCCGCGTGTATGATCTGCTGGGAAGAATGCGCGGCGAATTGTTCGATGGCCGGCTGCCTTCCGTTTTCTCCACACTGCGTTTCCCCACCGCGGCGCTCGGTCTCGCTCCGGGCCTGTATCTTCTGCGTGCCGAAAGCGGCGCGCGGCAGGTCACGCGCCCGTTTGTGATCTCCCAATGACCACCGGAAGTCCCCGGAAGAAGATGCCGCCGGGGATGATTCACTTTTTCCAGTAGAATCCGCGTTCGTTTCTGTCGTGGCGGAAGTGCGCCAGGGCAGCGAAATCCGGTTCGATGAGCTGGAGTTCGGCGTCCCCGGTGGCGCGGTAGAACGCGCCGGGATCCACGCCCGTGGTGTCGGCAAAGCCGCCGACGCCGCTGGTGATATGCTTCGGAAGCGCGGACGGATATCCCCAGTCGCTGATGCCGGCGAGTACGCCGAATTCATAGGCCCGGCTGATCGCCAGGTGCCGCCAGAGAGCGCGCGAGTAGTCGGGTGTCGATTTCCTGGTCACGGACAGGGCCGGCACCAGGACGAGATCGGGCAGGGCCTTCGCCTGGAAGAACAGATCACTGAACCAGAAATCGGCACAGATCGTCACCATCACGTTCACCTCCCCGACGCGGAATTCCCCAAGGCGCGTTCCTGGATCCACCCGGCTGCGCTCGTCGGAGTAAGGGCGCAGCTTGTCGTACCATCCCAGCACCTCTCCTTCGGGGGTGAACACCGCCCCGGTGTTGCGCTTCACTCCTTCCCCGATTTCATGAAACGACCCTCCCACCACGTGGCAGCCCATCTCGCGGGCCATCGGCTGCAGGATGGACAGGTATTCTTCCTGCGTCTGCACGAAGAACGCGTGTTCGGGAAGCACGATGATATCGTCGCGACGGAATCCCTGCGGTATCGTTTCGAGAATCCGTGCGATCGTTTCGCGTGAATGCGAATTGTCGAAAGCTTTCAGCTGGGGTTGGGTGAGAATGAGTCGCATGGCTGATGGATGATTGCTGATGGATGATGGTTAAAGGACAATATTACGGGGAATGGGGGAGAAATCAGTCATCAGCAATCAGTCTTCTCCCCAAAAATCGTCACGACGATCCTCCGCGCCCCGCCATGTTCCCGGTGTTCGCCAAGGTATATCCCCTGCCATGTTCCGAGGAGGAAGCGGCCGTCACGGACGGGAACAAGGACACCGCTGCCGAGCAGGGAAGCTTTCAGATGGGCGGGCATGTCGTCAGGCCCTTCGCTGGTGTGGCGGTAATACGGCGCGTTTTCCGGTACGGCGCGGTTGAACCAGCGTTCGAAGTCTCCGCGCACCGTGGGGTCAGCGTTTTCGTTGAGCGTCAGCGAGGCGGAGGTGTGGAGGATGTGGATGTGCGCCAGTCCGGCGCGCACATTCCGAAGCTCCGGCAATTGCCGGGCGATCTCGTCGGTCACGAGATGAAATCCCCGTGCGAACGGTCCCAGAGTGATGGATTTCGGGATGATGTTCATCGATTGGCTCCCGGCGATGTGCTGCTTGGACCACGGTCACGAGCAGCCGTTCATTGACGATCTCATAAAGTAAGCGGTACCGGCCCTGGCGCAGAATAACATCGTGACAGCACAACGTCAAGATGGAAGGCGGACGGAAGCGGAATATCTTCCGGGTTCCCGCATTTTTATGTTCGGCGCGGGATGCGTAATTTTGGAGTTGGCGGTACGCTGATCGCACCGCCGCGGGGAATCGACATATCGCAGGGGCTCGAAACAGTCAGAGAACATACATCCCGATACACGAATCGCAGGAGAATTTTCATGTCCAACGCATATTTCAAGGTACCGGCGCCGATCAACGAGCCGATCAAAGCATATGCGCCGGGAAGTCCGGAAAAGGCCGAACTGAAAGCGAAAATCGCCGAACTGAAGGCGATGGAAATCGATGTGCCGCTCATTATCGGCGGCGAGGAAATCCGCACCGGCGACACCGCGGAAATGCGGATTCCGCACGACCACGGGCACAAACTGGGCGTGTACCATCGCGCATCGGAAAAAGAAGTGAACATGGCCATCGCGGCCTCAATCGAAGCGCAGACTGAATGGGCGGCGATGCCGTGGGAGCAGCGCGCGGCGATCTTCCTGAAGGCCGCCGATCTGCTGGCCGGTCCCTGGCGCGCGACGATCAACGCCGCCACCATGCTCGGGCAGTCGAAAACCGCGTTCCAGGCGGAAATCGACTCGGCCTGCGAGCTGATCGATTTCTGGCGCTTCAACGTGTACTACATGACGGAACTGATGAAGGATCAGCCGTATTCGCCCGCGGGAATGTGGAACCGCGTGGAATATCGTCCGCTCGAAGGTTTTGTCTTCGCCGTCACGCCGTTCAACTTCACGTCCATCGCCGGCAATCTGCCGACGGCCCCCGCCATGGTTGGCGGCGTTGCGCTGTGGAAACCGGCATCCAGCGCCGTCTACTCCGCCTATTTCCTGATGCAGCTGCTGATCGAGGCCGGACTGCCGAAGGGCGTGGTCAACTTCATTCCCGGTTCCGGCGCCAAGGTCGGTAATCCCGTGATGGCCAGCGAGCACCTCGCGGGCATTCACTTCACCGGTTCGACCGCGGTATTCCAGGACATGTGGAAAACGGTCGGAGAGAACATCGCGAAATACCGTGCGTATCCCCGCATCGTGGGCGAAACCGGCGGAAAGGATTTCATCTTCGCGCACAGCAGTTCGGATGTCGACGCGCTCGTGGTCGCGGCCTTGCGCGGCGCCTTCGAGTACCAGGGACAGAAATGTTCCGCCGCCTCGCGCATGTACATTCCGCAGTCGATCTGGCCCGCGTTCAAGGCGAAATACACCGCCGAGGTCGCGAAGATCAAGATGGGCGACCCCGCGGACTTCACGAATTTCATGAGCGCAGTCATCGACAAGGGCGCGTTCACCTCCATCACGTCCTACATCGACCATGCGAAAGCCGCGGATGACGCGGAAATCATCACCGGCGGGAATTACGACGCGTCGAAAGGCTGGTTCGTCGAACCGACGACCATCGTCACGACCAACCCGCGCTTCAAGAGCATGGAAGAAGAGATCTTCGGTCCGGTACTGACGATTTTCGTCTACGAAGATGACAAACTCGACGAAGCGCTGGACCTCTGCGACACCACGTCGATGTACGCCCTCACCGGCGCCATCTTCGGCCAGGACCGCTACGCACTCACGATGATGTCGAACCGCCTGCGCAACGCCGCCGGCAATTTCTACCTCAACGACAAACCCACGGGCGCCGTGGTCGGTCAGCAGCCCTTCGGCGGCGGCCGCGCCTCCGGCACCAACGACAAGGCCGGTTCGGCGATGAACCTGCTGCGGTGGATGTCCGTCCGTACCCTGAAAGAAACCTTCGCGCCGCCGAAAGCGTGGGAATACCCGTTCATGGGCGAGGAATAATCCGCGGGGTCATTGTGGAAGGGTAACCACCCGGTTTCGTGCCGTTTCACGGCACCGCGCCGCGGCGAGCGGATTTCACGGATTGATTTTTTGCGGCGGGTCTTTTTCAGACCCGCCGTTTTTTATGGTTCGGGAACTCCTCCCCGTCTCCGGTGTCATGGATGCGGATGGCGTCACGATTCTCTGTAACATCGGGGCGCTTCATCTGTTATATTCAGATCAGCGATTCGCCATCAGCTATCTCCCGGAGGAAACATGTTCCGTCTCGCGTCCATCCTCACCCTGCTGCTTCTCGTTTCATCGACCCTTTACTCCCAATGGGCGGACTGGGACCGGCTGCCGGGACCGACGGGCGGGATAATCAATTCCTTCGCATCGACAAACGGTGATATCATCGCCACTGCGCATGGCGGAGCCTTCTACCGGTCAGCAGACGGCGGTGCCAGCTGGGAATTCCTCTACGGGGCAGCCTGGACGGTGAGTACCAGAACCCTTCACGCCGCAGCCGACGGCATGCTCTACGCGCTCGGTTATGGCGGCTCCTATCGAAGCGCCGACAACGGCCAAAGCTGGACGAAATGCAGTCCCGGCGATATGGCGCTGTATGCCGCTTCCGCGAGCGACGGCACCGTGCTCTTCGGCATGCGCGGGTCTATCGCTGTTTCGACCGATCAGGGGGCGAACTGGACGCAGAGCGTCCCTCTGCCCGGCGCGGCGCGCGACTACAAGGTGGCCGCGGATCCGGCAGGGAACTGGTATGCCGGAGCGTACGAGGTCGGGGTGTTCCGTTCCACCGATCAGGGGGCGAACTGGACGGCGATCGACGCCGCGCTCCCGAGCAAGGCCGTGTACATGGTCAGCGTTCCCACCGGCGACGCACTGTACGTGGGACTGAACAATGCGACGTATCGATCCTCCGATTTCGGCGTGACCTGGGAGCTCGTCGACGGGCTGACGGGGCTCAACACCTACACCATTCAACACGCGGGCGGAAACATCATGGTCGCCGAAAGCACGGGCGGCATGATGCGTTCGACGGATTTCGGCGGGAGCTGGGAGAAAGGCCCCTTCGCCGCGTATCCGATGTCCAGCCGGATTTTCGCAATGGCCGACGGCACCGTACTGCTCAACTCCGCAGGACGCCTGCTCCGCAGCACCGACCAGGGGAATACCTTTGCCGTAGGCGATGCCGGCCTGTTCGTACAGAACATCAACCGGATCCTTTCCGGAAATGACGGCCTGATACTGGTCGGCACCGAGGCCGGCGGAATCTACCGTTCCACCGACGCGGGCATGAGTTGGGAGTATGCCGCGATCGAACGATGGGGCGTTTCCGTGCTGCAAATGCTTAAAACCGCCAGCGGTTCGATCTATGCGCTCTGCGATGGGGACATCCTCCGCAGCAGCGATGATGGAGCGACATGGACCGAGCTTCCGCGCGCCGGCGCAAGCGATGTTTCTCTGGCCATCTGTGCGGATAACGACACCCTGCTTTCGACGATACCGGATGGCAGCCTTCAGGCGTATATCGAATCGACGGGCAGTTGGATCAAGCTTGGGGATATCGTTCCCTCCGGCGGTATCGCGGCCGCAGCGCTGTCCGCACAGCAGGATGGTCCGATCGTACTCGCGGGCACCGACCGCGGACTGTTCCGCAGCACCGACAACGGTCAGAGCTGGGAGCTCGTGCTCGTCGACGGACTCCCGCAGTGGCTTACGGAAATCGCCGCCAATCCCGTGTCCTGGTGGGGTCCCATGTACGCGGCAACCCCGACATCCCTTTACGTGGCGTTGGATGATGGCCGCATCTGGGAAGAGGTCCCGAAGGTAACGGTATCCGCGCCGCGGCAATTGACCTTCTACAATCCCGATGACTTCGCCTTCGTCGACAGGGAGAGGATACTCTTTGCCGGGCGACTTTCGAACGACTGGGAAGTCCTCCCGCCTCTTCCCTTCACGGGATTGAATGCGATTGCATTCGAACGTTCCAGTACGGGCATCGCTCCCGGACGTCTCCTCGCCGGTACGGCGACGCAGGGGCTCTTCCGCAGTACGCAGTCACTGCTCGCCACGCCCGTAACAGCGGAGGTACCTGCCGGCTTTTCCATTACGGCCCTGTATCCGCTGCCGCTCTCGTCGGATGACGGGGCGCTGCGGCTCCGGCTGGACATGCAGCGCAGCGGCACTGCGACCGTTGAGATCTGCGACCTGCTCGGACGGGTGCTCATCCGGAAGGATATGGGCGGTTTCGATGCAGGGCGGCACGATCTGACCCTGCCGCTCACGACCCTGCCGGCGTCGATGCTTCTGCTCCGCGTCCACGGTCCGGGGGGCACGGCGCAGCGGCTGCTGCCGGTCCTGGCCTCGCATCCCTGATCCGATACGCACGTCCAGGGGCGCAGCATGCTGCGCCCCTGCAGACGTCTCCTGCTGCCTGCATCCTGCCTCCCCCGCGTTGGAACTTCCGAACGATTTCCCTATTATTGCTACGATTAAGACGCTCCATACGAGCCTTTTGTCCTATTTCGTCTCGATAACTCCTTCCCTTCCGTCGAACTGACGCGACGGAAGAGACTGTTCGTCGCTGTGATGTCCCGCGCGACAGAAGGAATCTGCTGTGGAAAACGCCCCCGGCGCAGCTTCGGTCGACCATTCCGATCTTTTCCCGAACGGTAATCCCTTTCCGGTGATCCGCATCCTTCGGAGCGGGGTGCTGTCGTATGCGAACGCGGCCAGTCAGCCGCTGCTCGATTTCTGGCAGTGCGGCATCGGCGATCAGATTCCGGTGGACTGGCGCGAACTCGTCACGACGGTGCTCGCAAGCGGGCAGCGATTCGACACCGAAGTCAACGCCGGAAAGACGCTGCTGTATCTTTCCGTCGTCCCCGTTCCCTCATGCGACTGTGTGCACATCTACGGCTTCGACGACACGGAGAAGGCGCTTGCGCGGAAACGTCTCGAGGAAAGCGAGGAGCTGTTCCGTCGCGCGTTCCATACGAGTCCCGACGCGATCAACATCAATCGGCTCGCCGACGGTCTGTACGTCGACATCAACCAGGGGTTCACCGCGCTGACGGGGTATACCAGGGACGATGTCATCGGACGCACATCGATCGAGATCGACATCTGGTCTGACATCGACGACCGCATGAAGCTCCTGACCGGACTGAAAAAGAACGGCCAGGTGCGGAATCTCGAAGCACGTTTCCGCAGAAAAGACGGCAGCACCACGACGGCATGGATGTCCGCGCAGCTGATCCAGATCGGTGAAACACCGCACATCCTCTCGATCACCCGTGACATCAGCGATATCAAGGCCGCGCAGGAGGCGCTGCGCGACAGCGAAGTACGCATGCACTCGCTGCAGGAGAATCTGCCCCTCGCCCTTTACCGCAGCACCCCCGACGGCCGCATTGTCTATGCGAACGGTGCGATGGCCCGCATGTTCGGATTCGATTCCGTGGACGAACTGTACCAGATCAGGACCGGGGATTTTTACGTGGAACCGGCGCAGCGGGAGCGCACGCTCTCCGTCCTCGAAAAGCATGGGCTCGTCAAGGATTGGGAAGTCACCCTGTATCGGAGGGACGGCAGCATCATCGACTGCGCGCTGAACGTCCGGGCGGCGTTTGACGAACACGGAACGCTGCGGCATCAGGACGGCATTATCAGCGACATCACCGAACGGAAGCGCATTCAGGAGACCATGCGGCTCGCCAAGGAGAAAGCCGAGGAAGTCAGCCGCATCAAATCGAATTTCCTCGCCACCATGAGTCACGAACTCCGTACCCCGCTCAACGGCATCCTCGGCTTCGCCAGCCTGCTCGAAGAGGCGCTTGAAGACGACGAGCTGCGTGACATGGCCGCGATCATCAACTCCAGCGGACACCGTCTGCTCGAAACGCTCAACAGCATCCTGGATCTTTCCATCATCGAGGCGGACAAGCTCAACGTGAACTGGGAAGACATCGAGCTCTCGCGCGTCATCCACGAAGTGGAAGGCCTCTACAAGGCGAATGCGCAGAAGAAGGGACTCGAACTGCGCAGCGATCTTCCCGCGCGCCCGCTGACGATTCACACGGACGAGCGGCTGCTGCGGCAGATTCTCAGTAATCTTCTCAACAACGCGGTGAAATACACGCGTGAGGGACATATCGCACTCTCGGTGGATCGTACCGGCACACCGCATCACGACGGCATCATCATTCACGTAGAGGATACCGGTATCGGGATTTCCCCGCATGACCAGGAAGTGATCTTCGACGAATTCCGCCAGGCCAGCGAAGGATACAGCCGGGCGTACGACGGATCGGGACTGGGGCTGAGCGTCAGCCAGAAATTTGCGCGCGTCCTCGGCGGACGCATCACCCTGAAGAGCGCTCCCGGTCGGGGTTCGCGATTCACGCTGCACCTGCCGGGTCCGAAAACTGATCATCACACATAACTTGGAGGAGAACACGCATGCGTATTGCGACCGTCTCCCTGCTTCTCATTCTTTTCACCGCGAACCTCCACAGCCAGGACAGCACATGGTTTCGCATCACCACGCATGACGTCGGCTTCGGCAATGACACGAAGGCCCTCCGTTTCAACGCCATGGACCTCAACGGCGATCATTTTCCCGACATCGCCGTCGTGCGTGGAACATACCGGCGTGGCGACATGCGGGTATACATGAACATTGCGAATCCCGCCGTGCCTGCGGTGCCGCCCCGGATTTTCACCGACGTCACGGAAGCGAGCGGCGTCAACAAGCATCCTTCCCTCGATACGACGAAGAAGGTCGAGTCCATTTCATTCGGCGACGCCGATAACGACGGCGATCTCGACCTGATCAACGGCGTATGGATGTACAACGACAACATCCCGTTTCGCGAAGACCGCTGCGAGGTCCTCCTCAACGACGGACACGGGGTGTTTTCCCATGTCGCCAACGACGGGCTCGAAGCGCTCACCGATCCCTCCGATCCCCAGTGGGCGATCAGCGCGTCGGGTTTCTCATGGTTCGATTACGATCTTGACGGCACGCTCGACGTCTATGTGGCCGCATACTGGCGGACACCGAACGGGCCATACCACGCCGACCGGCTGATGAAGGGGAACGGCGACGGAACGTTCACGGACGTCTCATCGCAGGCGCGCGTCACCACCTCGTATCCCATGCAGGGCGCGTCCTGCATCGACTGGAACAACGACCGCTGGACCGACGTCATGACCTCGCCCTACTGCCGCAGCAACGGAAGCCTCCTCCGGAACGAGGGCAACGGCACCTTCCGCGACATCGCTCCCATGATGGGATACAACGCGCGGACCCTGCAGGGGGACAACGGGCAGAATCTCTGCCAGTGGGGTGCATACCCGTACGATTACGATAACGACGGCGACATGGATGTTCTCCAGGTGCTCGTCCACGGCGGTCTCGACTCCGGCGAAGGCCGTACGGTCATCGCAGTCAACCAGGGACCGGCAGGCGATTACCGTTACGTGCAGGACCTTTCGCTGCTGCATCGCGCCAACCCGCAGTCGACGCACCTCGGCAACATGGACGCCCAGTGGCTCGACATGAACAACGACATGCTCGCCGACATCGTCATCACCGAATGCGAATACATCGACGCCACCGACCGTCCGTATTTCTACCTGCAGAGTGCGGACCACCAGTTCTACGACATCACACCGGAACTGAATCTCATCGGGAAGATCCGCAGCCCGCATTCGCTCGAAGCGCTGGATTATGACCGTGACGGCGACTACGATCTCGTCATGAATTCGAATCATCTCGATCAGACGGGCAACGCCGATCGCGCCGATATCGTCTTTCTCGAAAACACCATCGGCAACAAGAACAACTGGATCGGCATACAGCTCACCGGTCCCGAAGGCGTCAACCGCACGGCCGTCGGCGCGAGGGTCATCGTGTACGCAGGCGGCGTCCGCCAGATGCGTGAAGTCCATGCGGGCCGCGGGCATTTCTCGGGTCAGCAGCCGCTCGAACTGCTCTTCGGCCTCGGCGGCAACACCAAGGCGGACAGCATCGTCGTACTGTGGCCGCGTCAGCCGTTCGCGCATACCAGCCTGACCGACGTGCCCGCGAATCAGTACATCGACATCGACGGCACGCTTCTCTCCGGAGGCACGCTGCCGGAAAGCGCGACCCTCTCGCTCGAGGCCTGGCCGAACCCCGCGCGCGCGCAGCTCAATGTCACGCACAACGCGCCGGATGGAACGCTCCGGCTCTTCAACGTCCTCGGCCGCGAAGTCTACCACGGACCATCGTCCACTCGCCAGATTTCCCTGCGCACGCTTCCGGCCGGAAGTTACATCCTGCAGCTGGAACAGGGCGCGCAGCGTCTCCGCCGGCTCGTGATCGTCACCCGCTGACGAGGATCCCATTCCTTCCCCGTGGCACGGCGTGCGGGCGCATCTCAGCCCGCCGCCGTGTTTCCACGTTCCCGCACCCCGCGCAGGATCAGCCAGAACAGCAGGGAGAAAAACAGCACGGCGAGCCCGAACAGCGTCGTGTTGAAGCTGACGTATAAACCCTCGGCCATGATGCGGGGAGAGACATCCGTCGCACGCAGAATTTCTCCCGCGGCGCTGTAGAGTCCCAGCATCTGGGCGAATACCCCGGTCACCAACGCGGTGATACCGAGATAGACGATGGTATTGACGCGCGAACGGGATGCACCCGCGCCCTGCAGCAGATGCAGAAGACTGCGCGCGGTCGAGAGCAGCATGACGATGCCGATTGCGAGGATCGCCCACATGAACGGCCCCCCGGTGAAAAGAAACTGTACCATGACTACCTCCGTCTGCCTGTAAATGGATCGGATCGCGCCGTCGCGAGGAACACGCTGCGGCGCACGGAACACAAGCTAGGACCGTGCGAAGGGGAATGGGGGAAATTGCGGCGGATGCATGGCAAGCGACCCCGGGCCGCAGGGTGCGGCGCATCGGCGGCGTTCGTCGACGCCGTGCCGACATCCGTCACAAAAAAACGGACATTCATCGCAGAAGTCTCCATCATTCGCGGCATTTCGATACATTGACGCATGACCGGCGACAGACACACCGCCCACATCCCTTCGCCCAGGCGCATTCTGGAGCACCTGCTGTTCTGGGTTTTTTCGATGGGGCTGATGCTGCTTCTCTGGCGACGGCTGTTCGGCAACACGACCGCGGCGGCGTTCATCCTCGCCTGGACGTTTCCGATCTACCTCGCTTCCGTCTACTTCACTCTCTTTGTGACCCTTCCCCGTGCGCTGTATCCGCGGCGCTATGCGCAGCTCGTGCAGCTCGTCCTGTACACGGTGCTCGGTGTCATCTTTCTCCATACGATGTTCTTTCTTCCCCTGGTGACCGGCACCGCAGCGCTGCCGCCCATCGAGGGATACGTCCCTCCTCGCAGCGCCGTCGACCTGATCCTTCTTTCCGCCGGCGTGTTCGGCGTGACGCTCATCGCCGTCGTGCTGACGCTGCTTCGGCACTGGTTCGAAGCCGAGCGCCGCGGCGAGCAGCTGCAGCGCCAGCGCCTCGAGGCAGAACTCTCCGCCCTGCGCGCCCAGGTCCATCCGCATTTTCTTTTCAATACGCTCAACAACCTGTACGCCCTGACGCTGAAAAAATCGGATCAGGCCTCCGAGGTCGTCCTGAAGCTGTCGGCCCTGCTCGACTACATGCTGTATGAAAGCCGGGCGGAGGAAGTTTCGGTCGAACGCGAAGCGGAACTGATCGACAGTTATCTCGACCTCGAACGCATGCGCTTTGGCGCCGATGCGCGCATTGCGTTCCGGCGTGAAATTCATGCCGCGCAGAACATCGCACCGCTGCTCTTCCTCCCGCTGGTGGAGAACAGCTTCAAACACGGCATGAGCCGCAGCAGCGGCGAGGCGTGGGTGGATATCAGCCTGATCTGCCGAACGGGAGAAATTTCGTTTTCCGTGAGAAATTCCCTGCCCGGGGACAGTGCGTCCGACATGGACGGCGACGATCCGCAGGGTCTGGGCCTGAACAACGTGCGCGAGCGCCTCGCCATGCTGTATCCCGGTGCGGCGTCCTTTCACGCCGCCCGCGCGGGCGCGGCCTTCGAAGTGACGATGACGATAAAAACCCTCACCATCCCGACGCGGGAGGACCGATGATGACACGCTGCCTGATCGTCGACGACGAGCCCCTGGCGCTCGATGTGCTCGAACAGCATATCGCGCGCGTCGAAACACTGCAGCTCGCCGGACGATGCGCGCGGGCGGAGGAAGCGTTCGCGCATCTCCAGAAAGGAGATACAGACCTGTTATTCCTTGATATCGAAATGCCGGGACTCACCGGACTCAGCCTGCTGCGGTCGCTGCGGCGGCCGCCCGCGACGATCATCACCACCGCGCATCGGGACTATGCGGTCGACGGCTTCGAGCTCGACGTGATCGATTATCTCCTGAAGCCCATCCCCTTCGATCGCTTTCTCCGCGCCGTACAGAAATACTACGATCAGCGTCCCGCCGGAGCCGCGGGAGGCGAGCCCGCCGCTGACGCCGGGGAAGCCTTTATCACACTCCGGGCGGATCGCAAGGTGCACAAGCTCCCCCTCAGGGAGATTCGCTACGCCGAAAGTGCCGGCGATTATGTCACCGTCCATACCGGGAATCGGAGCGTCACTGCGCGTGTTTCGATGGCGTCGCTCGAGGCGCTGCTCCCCTCCCCGAGATTCCTTCGCATTCACCGGTCCATCATCGTTTCCGTCGACCACATCGACGCGTTCACCGCCACCAGTGTGGATATCGGCAGGCATGAGCTGACGATCGGTCGAAACTACCGCCATGCCGTGCTTCAGGCGCTGAACGCAGATCCACGCACGAACTGAGGAACAGCGCATGTCCATCACCGCCGCAGCCCGAATCCTCCGCAGCGCCAGCCATGTCACCGCATTCACCGGTGCGGGAATTTCCGTCGAGAGCGGCATTCCCCCGTTCCGCGGTGCGGACGGACTCTGGAGCCGGTATGATCCGCAATGCCTGGATATCGGATACTTCCATCGCAACACCGAGGCCGCATGGCGCGTGATCAAGGAGATCTTCTATGATTTCTTCGGTACGGCGCGGCCGAACGACGCGCACCGGTCGCTGGCGATCCTGGAAGAGGAGGGAATCGTAAAAGCGCTGATCACACAGAACATCGACAACCTTCATCAGGAGGCGGGCAGCCGCACGGTGTTCGAGTTCCACGGCAGTTCCCGGCAGCTGCTCTGCCTCGCCTGCGGCGAGCGCCGGGCGGCGCGCGACGTGGACCTCGCCGTCCTCCCGCCGCACTGTCCCTGTGGCGGAGTGTACAAGCCGGACTTCGTCTTTTTCGGGGAAATGATCCCCGAGGCGGCCAACCGGCGATCGTTTGCGGAGGCGGAGCTGGCCGACGTGTTTCTCCTGATCGGCACCACAGGCGAAGTCATGCCCGCCTGCCTCATTCCCGAGGAGGCGAAGCGCCGCGGCGCCACGGTCATCGAAATCAATACCGAGCCCTCCAACTATACGGGACGCGTGTCGGATATCTTTCTCCGCGGCAGGGCGACGGAACTGATGCGGGCGATAATCGGGGAGATGGGATTGCGCGAACGGCTCAGGCCGCCGTCTCATCCTTGATAATGACGCCGAGAAGCAGTCCGGCGATCGTGCTTTCGACCGTGCTTCCGAGGAACCAGCCGAATGCCATGTAATACGGGATCGGCATGAAGGAGTAGGTTCCGTACCCCATGGCCACGCCGGTGGCGAGACCGAACAGCAGGCCGTACAGCAGGCCGTTCTTCAGATTCTTCGGCCTGACGAGCCATCCGTAAATCGCGGTGAAGAAGAACGCGGAAATGAGCGACTGGATATACATCGCCGTCCATTTCATCTCCTCCATCGGCCGCCAGAGATGCGCGGTCTCTTCGTACATCTTCGTCAGGATGATGGAGTGGATCACGAAATCGAGAATCTGCCAGGCGACAAACACGGCCAGCGTCGCGATCAGTATGCGTTGCAGCATGGGACACCTCGGGACTGTGGAGCGGATGTGGGGATGCGCGGAATATATCCATTCACCACCGCGGTATCAAGCATGTACGACGAAGGGCGGATTCATGAATCCGCCCTTCGAATAAACAGGCAAGGTGTATGGAGACGCCGCGAATCGGATCTCGTCAGGCGTTCACTGCCTCTTCGATTTTGATGTTCTCGATCCAGCCGTTCGGATCGTCGAGTTCCCCGTACTGGATGCCGGTGAGCGTATCGTAGAATTTCTGAGCGAGGGGGCCGATCTTCCGGTCGTTGATGACCAGGGATTCGCCACGGTACACGAATTCTCCCACGGGGGAGATGACGGCGGCGGTACCGGTTCCGAACGCCTCGGTGAGTGTTCCCGCGCGATGGGCTTCCAGAATTTCGTCGACGCCGATGGAACGCTCGGAAACGTTCATGCCCCAGTCGCGTCCGAGCTGGAGGACCGAATCGCGTGTGATGCCCGGCAGGATCGAGCCCTGGGTGAGCGGCGGCGTGATCAGTTCGTTGTTGATGACGAACATGATATTCATCGCGCCGATCTCATCGACGAAGTTGCGGGTGACCGCTTCGAGGAAGAGCACCTGCGCGAAGCCCTCTTTCTTCGCCTGCATGCCGGCGTAGAGGCTAGCGGCGTAGTTGGCCGCGGTTTTCGCCTGGCCGAGTCCGCCGCGCACGGCGCGGATATGCTCCTCGTCGACCTTGATGCGCACCGGGTTGAGTCCTTCGGCATAGTACGAGGCGACCGGGGAGGTAATCACCATGAACCGGTATTTCGACGATGCCTGAACGCCGAGGAAATTCCCCGTCCCGAACGCGAACGGCCGGAGATAGAGGGAATGGCCGCGTTCCTTCGGAATGAACTCGTGATCGATCGCGATCAGTTCGCGGATGCCGTCGACAAAAATCTCTTCGTCGATGGTCGGAATACACACGGCCACCGCGGAATTATTCATGCGTTTCGCATTCATATAGGGGCGGAAGAGGTTCACGCCGCCCTTTGCCGAACGGTATGCCTTCATGCCCTCGAAAATCGTCTGTCCGTAATGCAGGGTGCAGTTCGCGGGTTCGATGTCCATTGCGCCGTACGGCTCGATACGCGGGTCGCCCCAGGCGCCGTCGGCATAATCGACGACGAACATGTGGTCGGAGAAAAATTTTCCGAAGCCGAGATTGCTGTAATCGATACCGCTCATGCGGGACTGTTCGGCTTTTGTGATCTTGAGATTCTTCATAAACAACTCCTCAATTTGCGCAGAACAGGTACTGTAGTCTCCCAGGTATACTCCGGTATACTTCGAAATATACGGAGAAATTTATCACGAATCCTTGCCGCCGGGAGAGGTCATTTCTTCCCGGCGCCGAGGAGACTGGCGACCCATAAAAAGGCGATTGCGCCCACGGTGGCGACGAAAAGACTCCAGGGATTGAATCCGGTCACCGATTCCTCGCCCAGCCAGGAGAACAGCAGTCCTCCCACGACACTGCCGATGACGCCGATGACGACGGAAAAGAGACAGCCTTTCTCCGCGCCGATGCCGGTGACCGTTTTCCCGATCCAGCCGGCAATCCCGCCGAGGATGATCCAGCCCAGAAGACCCATGGTTTGCTCCGTGATAACAATGCATGGTGCAGGAAATAATATAGGCGGAAGGGAGCGGCGATGCAATGTGGAAGGGCATCCCGTACCCATAAAAAGGGGAAGCTGTCCTGAAACCGGACAGCTTCCCTGCTTTCAACACGCGATGCCGATGCGTGTGTCAGGCGGTGGCGTCTTCCTTCACCGTCGTATAGATGTCAAAGGCAGGCGGCGTTTCCATGTGTTTTTTCACCGCGCAGAGGGAAGCCGACTTCACCAGCGCTTCGTGGTACTTTTCGGGGAACGTCGGGGGCACGCTGATTTCGAGATTGACCTTGCTGACCATGCGCCGTACCGGGTCGAATTCGAGTTTCTGTGTCAGTTCGATCCCCTCGGAGGGCAGGCCGCGCTGCTGGCAGAAGCCCAGGACGTAGATGCCCGCGCATGTGCCGAGCGAGGCGAGAAACAGGTCGAAGGGCGCCGGGGCGGTGCCGTCGCCGCCGCCGAATGCGGGCTGATCGGTGCTGATGCGGAATCCGTTGTAGAGGGCGTCGACTTTTTTGTTTCCCGGGAAGACGATTTTCATTTCCATGACTGCGATTATCCTTTCTTGAATGACGAATTCAGTATCAATATGCATGGGATGTTTGAAGGGGAAAAAAGGATTCCGCGGCCTTCTGACACGGCGCGCTCGCAGCCGTTTCGGAACCCGCGCCGGACACCGGGTTCCCGCCGGTGGATTCTGAGGGCCGGAGGCCGTATGTTTGCCTCAACGCCACAACCTGCGATCACTCTCTCCCTGCTCCGTAGTGAAATTCCCCGCGACCAAACTCAAGACCAAACTCCAGCTCTCCTTCGTTTCGATCGGGTTCATTTCCATTTTCATCACCGGCTGGCAGGCCTATGAAAACGCACGAACCGCGCTCGAGGAAGTGACGTTTCAGCGCCTGACGGCGGTCCGGGAGTCCCGCCGGCGGCAGATCGAGTTCTATTTCGAACGGATTCGCAGCGACGTCATCGCCTACTCCAACGATCAGCTCATTATCCGCGCGGCGAGACTCCTGGCAGCCTCGTCCCCCGGGCGGGACAGCGCCATGGCCTCGTATGACCGCGACATCCGCGCGCATCTCGAACAGCAGGGGTATTACGACATTTTCCTGGTCACTCCCGAAGGCGACGTCGCCTATGCCGTGAAACAGGAGGCGGATTTCGGCACCAACCTGCGCAGCGGACCCTATCGCGAGTCCAACATCGCGGCGGTTTACCGCGCGGCGGCGGCGTCCACCGACCGGCAGTTCGCCCGTTTCGTCGATTTCAAGCCGTACCGTCCTTCCGGCTTCACGCCCGCCGCATTCGTCGCCTCCCCGGTGTACGACGGCGACCGCATGCTGGCGGTGCTGATTTTCCAGATTTCCATCGACGACATCAACACCGTGATGACGGAAAACAGCAACTGGCAGAGCGAAGGATTCGGCCAGAGCGGCGAAACCTACATCGTCGGCACCGATCACCGCATGCGCAACGACTCGCGCTTTTTCATCGAACAGCCGCAGGCGTATTACCGCACGCTCTCGCGCGTCGGGACGGACTCCTCCGTCATTCGCGCCATCCGCAATCACCGGACGTCCGTGCTGCTGCAGGAGGTGCGGACCGAGGCGACGGAAGCCGCGCTCAGCGGGCTGACCGACACCCGCAACGTGCTCGATTACCGCGGCGTGCGCGTGCTCAGTTCCTTCGCGCCGCTGAATATCCCGGACCTTCGCTGGGTGATGCTCTCGGAAATCGATGAAATCGAGGCGTTCCGTTCCGTGTACACACTGCGCGAGCAGCTGATCCTCAGCGGTCTGATCATCCTGCTCTTCGCCGTGGGCCTCGGTTTCGGCATATCGCAGACGATCTCGCGTCCCATTCAGGCGCTCACGAAAGTCACCGAACGTTTCGGCCGCGGCGATCTCGACAACCGTGCGGCGCCGCGCGCGCGCGACGAAATCGGCCTTCTCGCACAGACCTTCAACACCATGGCCGACAAGATCAAGTCGCATACGCAGCAGCTCGAGGAGGAGGTGCAGGTGCGCCGCCGCACGGAGGAGGAACTGGTGCATTCGCAGGAGCTGTTCCGCAACCTGTCGCGTCACCTGCAGACCGTGCGCGAAGAGGAACGCAAGGGCATCGCCCGGGAGATTCACGACGAACTCGGACAGAACCTCACGACGCTGAAGCTGCACCTGAGCCTGCTGATCGAAGACCTGCCGGAGGACACCGCCGCGCCGCGAGCGAAGTTCCAGGCGATCATCGAGGACATCGACGTGACCATACAGTCGGTGAAGCGTCTGATTTCGGATCTGCGTCCGGGCCTGCTCGACGACCTCGGTCTCGTCGCCGCCATCGAATGGCAGGCGGAGGAATTCCAGCGCCGCACCGGGATCCGCTGCGACCTGCACATCGACCCGCCCGACATTTCTCTCGACGCCGATCGTTCCACCGCCGTATTCCGTATCTTTCAGGAAACGCTCACGAATATCGCGCGGCACGCGCAGGCCGACCAGGTGACGATCGCGCTGATGACCGACGAAGCGGCGATCATGCTCCAGGTGCGGGACAACGGCCGCGGCATCACTTCCGACAATATTTCCAATCCCCGTTCGTTCGGACTGATGGGCATTCGCGAGCGCGCCCATTACTGGGGCGGCGCGACCGAGTTTCACGGGGAGCCCGGCCGCGGTACGACCGTGACGGTGACCATCCCTCTCGACCAGACAGGAGCAGTCTCATGATCCGCATTCTTCTCGCCGATGACCACGTTCTCTTCCGCGAAGGACTCAAGCAGATCCTGGGCAAGCACAAAGAACTGCGCGTCATGGACGAAGCCGGAAGCGGGACGGAGGCGCTCGAAAAAATCTTCAGCAAACGCTACGACGTCGTCATTCTCGACATCTCCATGCCCGGCCGCGGCGGCCTCGATATTCTCGGGGAAATCCGCAAGGAGCAGCCCGACCTGCCGGTGCTCATTCTGAGCATGCATCCCGAGGACCAGTACGCCGTGCGGGTTCTGCGCGCCGGTGCCGCCGGGTACCTGACGAAGGAAAGCGCTGCGTCGGAACTGATTACTGCGATTCACAAGGTGGCCTCGGGCGGCCGGTACATCAGTCCGAGCGTCGCCGAGCGCCTCGCCGATGCAGTCGTCGTCGATCACCAGGAGTCGCCGCACCAGACGCTTTCGAACCGCGAATACCAGGTCATGCGCATGCTGGCGTCGGGAAAAACGCTCAAGGAAATCGCCGAGGACCTCTTCCTCAGCGAGAAAACCATCACCACCTACCGCGCGCGCATCCTCGAGAAGATGAAGCTGCGCAACAACGTCGACCTCTCCCACTACGCGATCAAGCACAAGCTGCTGGATTAAGGTGCGAAGAACCGTCTTCGGCGGATCTTCGCGCAGTAAGCCGTAGGCAGTA
>QKAF01000018.1 GCA_003246455.1 Bacteroidota bacterium | reverse complement strand
TTGATCGCGATGTAGTCGAAGTTGTTGACGACACCGTTGCCGTCCGCATCCATGTAACAGCCCATCGTGGTGTACCAGGGCACACTCGCCTGCGGCTGCCACTGCAGATACGTCAGGGGATTCGTCGCCGCGTCGGCACGGTAGCGACCCGGACCGTTCAGCCACAGCGTGCTCAGATTCGCGTCGTGGATGTACACGTTCAGGTCTTTCCGGTCGCCGTAGTTGACCAGACCGTCGTTGTTCACGTCACCCGGCCACACTTCGCACGGCGTCGAGCCCTGGCCGATCAGCATCAGGGACGCCGCGTACGGCATGTAGTTGCGGTAGTACCCGCAGCTGTTCTTCGTATTGAACACGAGCTCGATACGATAGAAGCCCACGGGCAGGTTCGCCGGGATATTGAAGTACGATATCCCGTCGAGCGTCTGACCCGCCTGCTTCACCGCACTGAACGACTGGCTGAAGAGCAGCTGGTTGGCGGGAACGCTGTAGAAGTTCGCCGTCATCTGGATCGTCGCGTCGAAATCCGGGAAGATCACCGTGTAGTGCACACCCACGGTACCCGGAATTTCCGCGTACCCGATCGGCGTGCCGCTGCCGTTGACGAACTGGTAGCTGAGGCTGTTCGGGATGAGATAGCAGGCCTCGTCGGCGCCCATGTACGGACGCACGCGCGGGTCCTTGTCGATATCGTCGCCCACCTCGGTCAGAAGCGTGCCGATCAGATCGTCGTCGTCATCCGACGGCGCCGCAAGATGCAGGTCACCGGCGTTGGCATTCTGAAAGGTCACTCCCTTGCTGATCGAGTTCTGGTCCATGCCCGATGCGGCCTGCAGGGCGACGAGATCCGCGCGATCGCCTGACCAGTACGCAAGAACCGAACCGTTCACGTTGATGTCGTTGTGATCCGAGGCGATGATCGCGGCCGGGCTCGGCACGTACCATGCGCGGCCGGCGCCGGTATTCAGCATGATGTTGTTGAAGTAGCGCTGGTTGCCGCCGTAGTACGAATACGTGGCGTAACCGGAGGCATACGTGCTGGCGTTGACGATCGTGTTATGCGCAACCAGGAGGTCGTAGCAGTAATACGGACGGAACGCGTAATAGCCGGTCGCCACGTTCCGAACGACGACGAAGTTGTTGACGAAACGCGACTGCCCCGCCTGGTAGTTGTTGTCGTAATACAGGTAGATACCGTACGACGTGGTACCGCCATCGGTAATGAACGTGTTGCGCTCGATCGATGTATTGAATCCGTAGTAGAACAGACCTGCGTACTTCGTGGCATACGCGGAATTCTGAATCACCGTGTTGTCGGTGAAAGTCAGTTCGCCGATATAGTACAGGTAGAGCGGATAGTAATACTGGTCGGTGAACGTGCAGCCTTCGATGATGTCGCCGTTTTCCGTCGACGTCGTCCCGGAGCCGTAGAAATACATACCGTAACTGCCGCCGACGAAGTTGCAGTTGCGGAAGGTCATGTAATTGTCGAGGGACCCGCTCGGTGACTCGACAACGGCTGTGACATTCGAAATCGTCGTCGTCGGCACCGCGATCATATCGAGGTTTTCGAACGTGCAGTGTTCCGAACCGCCGTTAATGTACAGGACGCGGCAGTTGGTCGGGTTGGTCGCAGTCATCGTCATGTTCCGCAGGGTAACATAACTCGTTCCGGTGATGTTCGCGACAGGATTGCCGGTCGTGGAGTAAAAGGTGATCGTAACGTCGGATTTGTTGCCGGATTCGGACTGGAACGTGATCGTGTTGGTTGCCGAAACCCCGGTAACCGGACCTCGCGCTGCAGTACCGATCGTGATCTGTTCGTTGTAGGTCCCTGCGCGGAGATTGTAGACCACAGGGCCGCAGAGGCCGCTGGTGTGCAGATCCGTCAGCGCGGCATCGATGGTGGGATAATCAGGATTGGTGCCACCGATGGTGAAAACACCGGACATTGCGGATTTCAACGAGGCGGTAAGACTGTCATTCGAGGAGCGCGTATCCGCGACTCCGTTCGGAAGCGATGAATGAACAGTCAGGGGATAGGTGATCCCGGATACGAAGTTCTTGGATCCGAGAGTCACTTCCGTGCTCGCGGTGGAAGCAAGGTTTCCCGTCCAGTTGACCGGGGTCTGGGGCACTCCGTTGAATTCCCAGTTGATTGTCGTGCTCGTCAGAGCATTGTTCCCCAGATTCATCAGCTTCACTTTGATGTCGTTCATCCCGGCGCAGAAAGCGACAGGCGAGAGCAGCGAGGTGATGGAGGCGTCGTTCGGTCCCGTGATGCCCGGGTCGTACCATACCGATCCGGCAAGCTGGCGGGGATAATTGACGAATCCGAAAGCAACCGTCCCTGCGGTCCAGTTTGTCGATCCAACGCCCGTATAGGACTGTGTATCGAGGGAAAGCCAGGAGTCAGAGAACACATACGGAGCCACACCGGTCTGGTAGCGCACTCCGAGTGTGGAAAAGATCGCGAAACCGTATGTCTGATTCGGGTTGATGATGAAATTCAGATCCGCGGGGATCTGAATCTCGGTCGAGGTCTGCGTGACCGTCGTTATCGCGCGCGCGACGGGAATCCAGCCCGTATTGTCGTTCGCGACGATGCCGCCCGGCTTGGCCCAGATTTCCACATAGTCTGAACCGGTGGAGTAAAACACGGAGGAAAAACGATACAGCTGTACAGGCTGTGTGGCCGTGATGTTGAACATCACCGAGCTGCTCGTTCCCGCACCGTTGTTGCCGGTGCAGTTTGTCGAAAGCGAATAGACGCCCTGGGCCGATGCCATATTGCCGCCCAACACGAACGCAACAGCGAGCAAACTGCTCAGGACGAGTGAACGGAAATGCCTCACCTGCCGGGCACCATGCCCTTTCGGTAAACGCGATAATTGTGTACGCATGAAGAACTCCTGAATGTGAGTGGATGCGGGGTAAATACTGTACAATATGTTGCTTCCTTGCACGGCGAACTGCTGCGTGGAGATACTTTCTGGATTATACAATAGACAATACAATCCCGCGACGTTGCCGTCATTCACTGTGAATTATTATCACAAACAATTCTGCGGCAGTGAAATTGGCCGTCGTGGGAAGATATTATGTAGTACTGAACGGGACTATATCAAGCGCCTGGGTTTGTGGCACGCAGGCGGCATTTCAAGACAGGGAAAAGTCAAATGCAATATAATACAATGAGTGCGGAATTATCCATTACATTACCGCGCTGGGAAAATTTTTCCCAGTGACCGCATCGCATTGTATACAATCCATGCGCGCTGCGTTATCATGAAGGACGGCGGAGTTTGCCGTGATGTCGCTTCCAGGATGAATCAGGAGTCGCACCGCCAGCGGGAACAGGTGATGCGCTACGAAAATCAGAAAACCGACAGGTCTCTTCCCACCCGGACCTCTCCCTTATACACGGTCCGGATTTCATCGAGAAGATCTTCCGCGTCCGCGCCCCAGTAGAGGATGTGATACAGAACGACGAGCCGCGGCCGGGCTTTCTCCGCGATCCTTGCGAGTTCTTCCGTCGAGGTATGGTGCGCGTGGTGGTACTCCTTCCAATCGGATCTCCGTCGGTCCTCGAGCCCCCTGGCATAATAGACCTCATGCACGAGTACATCCGCCGCGCTGGCAATCTCAGCCATGCGTTCGCTCGGCCCGGTGTCGCCGGATATCACGATGACGCGGTCGGCAGTCGAAAACCGGTAGGCGAGCGATACCGGCCACGTTCCGTGAGGAACGCGGAAGGCTTCGACTGTTACCAGGCTGTCGCGATACACAACGCCTTCATCAATCTCGTGGACATCCGACCGCCACCCTCGGTCATTCGCGGGTTCTGATCCGAACAGCCGGTAATGGATGTCGTCGCGATACGCCTCGGTGAGGTGCGACATCATCCGCGCGGTTCCCTCCGGACCGTAGACCTGCAGAGGCTCGTCCCTGCCCATGACCCACGGTGTCAGCAGAAGATCCGGCATGCCCACGGTGTGATCGGAGTGGAGATGCGTCAGGAAGACCCGCGTCAGTTTCGCTGCGGAAAGTGCCTCGAAGTGCCCGCCGAAGCGCGGAGACATTGCCGCGGCCCTGCGGACGACGCCCGCACCGGCATCGACCAGATACGCCTGTCCGCCCACAATGACGGCAACCGCCGGCCCTGCATTCTCCGGATCCGGATTCGGATTCCCTGCCCCGAGAATGACGATCCGGGTCGCAGTCGAATCCCCGCCCTCCGCGAAAGCGGAACAGTCGAACGGAATTACATATACGAGCAGTATGAGTGCGATCGTGAGCGTGCGGGCGAGGTGTTCCATGACGTTCCTTTCTCTTGTTGCCGTCCGTTAAGAGCCCCCCTTCATCGGTTCTGATCCGCCCGTTCCCACCACAGGATGGTTCCGAAAAATCCTGCACATCCCGTCAGTCCGACGATCAACATGCTCATCCACGTCAGATTTGCGAACCCCGCTCCCGCTGCGCCGGAGTAAAGGGCAGCGATGGACCAGGGGAAGAACTCCCCCCAGCCAGTCGCGCCCACGAGCTGCGCGAGAACGAGGAACAGGATGGAAATGCCCATCGGTGCCAGGTATCCGCGCCCGACTCCTGCGAAAAAAGCGACCGGAGTGACGCTCATGAGCGTAAGACATGCGCAGGCAATGATGCGCTGCACTCCGCCGAAAAAGATTTCGCTCGAAGCGGGAGGCAGTCCGACCAACGCCCCCACGCCGAGCCCCATGACAGTCACAAGCACGGTGAGAAGGGCAGCCCACAACGTCACCACTATGAACTTTGCGACGACGATGCTTCGTCGAGGGGTGGGAAGCGCCAGCAGATCCTTGACTGTTCGATCCGAGAATTCTCTCCCGAACACCCAGCTGACAACGAAGCTGAAAAGGACCATGCCGCCGACTGCGACCGCCTGCGCCAGCATACCGAAGTATGCAGGCCAGTCAGCGCTGCCGCCGAGAATCTGTGCTTTCGTGCTGATCAGGCCCATGTTTCGTGCGGCTTCGGGATCCTTCAGCACGACCATGAAAAAACCGCCGGCGATCGGGGCGAGGCTGAAACCCAATGCGGTGAAGAGCGGCACACGCGAACGGCGTGCCTTCAGCAGTTCAACACCGCAGGCTTTTGCAAGATTGTTCATGCCTCCTCCCCGTTGTCCGCGCCGACAAGACGCAGAAAATACCGTTCGAGGTTCTCCTGCTCGAGCTGAACCCGGTACGGCTTCACACCGGCATGCACCAGGAGCTCCGTGATATCTTCGGGACGTTCGAGAGCCGATGTGTCTGTGAGGATAAGTTCTCCCTCCCCATCGGGCCGAGGCTGGTATCCCGCATCTGTCAGCCGTGCGGTCGCCCCTGCCATGTCGCGTGCCTGGATGTGCAGGCTCCGGATCCGGTTCTTCTCGAGATCATCGACGTCGAATTCCTCGATCAGTCTCCCTTCGTGGATGATCCCGATGCGATCCGCTAGCAGGGAAACCTCACCAAGGATATGACTGGACATGAAGATCGTCACCCCGTGCTCGCGTGCGAGCGAACGGAGGAGTTCCCGCACCTCGACGATGCCGGCCGGGTCGAGGCCGTTTGCCGGCTCGTCCAGAATCAGCAGCTTCGGCGCATGCATCAGGGCCTTTGCGAGTCCCAGCCGCTGCGCGTTGCCGAGGGAAAGCGTCCCGGTACGGCGATCGGCATACGCATGCAGACCGAGTCGTTCGATGGAATGATCCACTTCTCGTGCGGCAAGCCCTGGGCGCAGGCGCCTGAGGATCTCCAGATTCTCGCGCACCGTGAGCTCGGGATACGCCTGCGGGGTCTCCACCATGTAGCCGACGGAGGCCCAGAGCGATTCCTCTGCACCCGGGACCGCCTGGCCGAGAACGCGCACCTTGCCGGACGTCATGCGGATCATACCCAGAAGCATCCGAATGGTGGTGGTTTTCCCCGCGCCGTTCAATCCCAGGAAGGCGTAGATTTCCCCGGGTTCGACACGAAGCGAAACCGCATCGACCGCGCGAACGGCGGGGTATTGTTTGACCAGATCGTGAGTTTCGATCGCAGGCTGCATTGCCCCTCTCTTTGAAGATTGCCCTCCAAAAGTGCGCAGACCCGCGGCAGAATGCAAGGGTGAAGGTTCAGCGAAGGACGAGTATGCGGCGGGAACCGAGCAGCCGCCCGTCGAACAGCAGTTCAAGCGTATGCGCGCCGGCTGCGATCGTCCCGGCAGCGAAATGCGCGTGATAGTCCCCCGGCTCCTGCTTCCCCAGGTCCCAATCGAGTATGCGTCTGCCCGCCATGTCAGTGACACGCAGTCTGACGCGCCCCTCCTGTGCGAGACTGTACGGCACCGTAACAACCAGCCCTTCGGCGGGAGACACGGGATTCGGATACGGTGATCCCAGAAATGCCGCGACCGGCGCGGCGGAGCCTCCCTCGAGTATGGAAGCGCTGCTGCGATACATTCCGCGTCCGTGCGTCGCGGCGATCAGCACTCCGTCCGCCCGCAGTTTGAGGTCGGCGATCACCACGTTTCCGATGCCCTCGTTGTCCACGCTCCATGTCTCGCCGAGATCGGTGGTGACGAAAAGACCCACATCGGTCCCGACGTAAAGAACGCTGTCGCGCTGCGGATGCCAGAGGACGGTGTTTGCCGGAACATCGGGCAGTCGCGCTGCCCCGCTGCCCGAGATATCCCTCCAGCGGGTGCCGCTGTCCGTCGTAAGCAGGACGTGGCCGCTGCCGAATCCGCTGACGGTGTACACCGCCCGCGCGGGATTCCGCGCATGGACGGCGATATCGGTTATCCAGCGCTCCGGCAGTTCCGCATCGATGCGACTCCAGGTGCTGCCGCCGTCGGTTGTTCTCTGCGCGCGTCCCCTGCTGGCACCCGTGTAGATCGTCGCCGGATCGGAAGCGCTCAGACCGATTGCGGTGATGTAACCCTCGGCGGCGAGATTTGCGCTGATCGGTGTCCAGCTCTCGGCCCGATCGGTGGTTTTGTACAGCTTGTTCGTCGCGGCGTACAGCACGCGACTGTCCTGCGGCGCCATTTCGAAAGGCGCCATGAACGCAACAGGATCCGAGGTCCCGAATCCCGTGGCCCGCGGGATGCCGATCATGCTGATCTGAAAACTCTGCCCGAAATCCGTTGATCGCATGAAGTGCAGAAAATACAGTTCGGTGTACATGTAACGGGGATTGACCGGATCTATCGCGGTGTACCCCCCGTCGCCGCCCGCGACTTCGTTCCACCGCTGACCGTCGAAAGCCGCGAGCGTTCCGTTGTCAATCGTGCCGCCAATGACGAGGTCGGTTCGGGGATGCGGTGTCCCGCTGTGAAACTGCACGGTGACCATCCCGCTGCTTCGCTCGGCGAATGAGGCGCCGCCATCGGTCGTGCGAAAAAGTCCGCCGTCCGAGGCGCTCAGTATTTCATCGCCGTTATCGGGATTGAAAAGAAGGACGTGATTGTCCGCATGGACGTACGGGTATTTCTGGAATCGATACCAGTTGCTCATCTGTTTCCAGGTGCGCCCTGCATCTGTCGATCGGTACAGGTCGATGCCGCCGGCCCAGAGAATATCGGGATTCCGGGGATGCACCGCGAGCGCACTGTTGAAACGGCCCTGTCCTCCCATATACGTATCGCCGAATAGGTCGCTCCGCGGAATCTGCAGCGCGCGCCATGACGTCCCGCCGTCGTCGCTGCGGAACATCCCGGCACATTGCTCGTCCGCGCCGGTGAAGGTGGCGTACACCACGTTCCCGTCCGATGGCGCCGCCGCGAGTACGATACGCGAATAGCGATTCACCGTAATCCCCGTGCCCAGCGGGCCCGTCCAGGTGCTGCCGTGGTCGGTGCTGCGGAATATCCCCGCTCCCTCGATTGCCGCATGGACAACGCCCGGCTGTGTCGGGCTGAAAACCGCCGTCGCGGAAAATGGAATGACCGGGCGTGTCAGGACGCGTATCCAGCTGCCGCCGTGATCGGAACTGCGGAAGATCCCTGTTCCCGTACATGCGATGACCGTCCCCGATTCCGCGGGATCGTAATCCACATCGAAAACATAATCGAAGTCGCTGCGGTTCGTCGAAGGGAGCAGCTGCCAGGTCCCGCCGGCGTCAGTGCTCCGGTGGATGCCGCTTCCGAACGCCGCTCCGCCCTGCCACGCAACGTATCCTTCGCCGCAGCCCGCGATCACCCGGTGCGAGTCGAACGGGTCGACGGCGATGGCCCCGATGCGGAGATTCGGGAGGAGATCATCGAGTACCCGCCAGTCGAGCCCGCTGTTGGTGGATTTCCATACGCCCCCGCCCGCGCTGCCCGCGTAAACAACGGACGGATCCTCCGGGTCAAGGGCCATGCTTCGCATGCGGCCCGCAACGTTCGTCGGTCCCAGCGACAGCCAGCGCCAGCCTGCCGCGGTCTTCCGAAAACCGCTTCGCTCCATGCTCCGCAGCTGGGCACGTGCACGGTCATACCAGCCGTCGGGGATGCCCGACGGCCAGGCGCGCTGTTCGACGAAATACCGCGCTGCCGCCGCAGGATTGTCTTTCCCGGGAGGACGCGCGTCTTCGTTCCGATTACCCGGGAGGTCGCGATGCTGGAATGGAGGGGTGCGTTCATTCCGATGCCGGAACCTGTTTCCGTTGTTCGCAGGGATGGCGCAGGCGATCCCCGCTGCCGCCAGCAGCACGATGACGGAGGACGCACGCATGAGGGTCAGAACATCTGGTACGCGAGGGTCACGTACATCCGATAGAAGGTCGGCTTGAGACTGAATGTCGGCCGTGTGGTCCGTTCGTTGATGATTTTTCCGAAAGAATAGTCGATCTCGATTGCCGGAATCACGTAGAGGTTCTTGAGCGGAACGAACGCGTATTCGGCGCCGATTATGAAGGACATGCGCAGATCATGCTCAACGTCGATCTGATCGTCCTCGATAAGCCAGACTTTCCCCGTTTTGTACTCGGCATCGGTGACGAGAACATGCTTGTTCCGCACGAAACCGAAACTCGGCCCGATGTACACGCGCTCACCGTCGATATGCCCGAACAGGCGAAGCAGGAAATCGAAGGAAACGATGTCATAATCGAAGGTCAGCTCCGATGTCACCACCCCTTCGTCCTGGATGGACCGCAGGCTGTCGATGCGCGCGGTCGTCCACGAAGTGCTCGTCTTGTTCCGGCTCAGACGCAGGTACACCGCCGCATCGGAAAAAATCGGGATGTTGACCGATGCACCGTAGAAGAGATTCGTGCTGGTCTTGTCGCCAAGGAACTCGCAGGGACACAGTCCATAGTAATCGCCGTTCAGGTACGTGAGATTCGCTCCTCCGAACACGGCGAACTGGTATCCGTTGTACAGCTTTACGGGTTCCGTCGGCGCTTCGGGCTCGGTCTGCGCGAGCAGCCGGGAGGAGGCAAGAAAAAGAAACGCGGCGAGGACGAATGTCCATCGTCCCGCGCCGCGCTGAAATGTCGTCCTGTTTCGCGTGTTATTCGTTCTCAAGGCTCTGCAGGTTGGTGTGCAATTTTTCCAGAGTGCGCCCGAAGCTCTTCTGTTTGTCTTTTTCGCGTTCGACAACATCCGCCGGCGCATTTTCGACAAACTTGGCATTTCCGAGCTTTGAATCAATGCCTTTCAACAGACCTGTGATGCGTTCGATCTCCTTGCCGAGCCGCTTTTTCTCGACGTCGATATCGATGAGCCCTTCGAGGGGAACGAAAACATCCGCACCGAAGACCACCGTGCTCGCCGACAGACGCGGCCGTGCCGCTCCCATCGCCGCCTCGATGTTCCCGATGCGCGCGAGGCGCGCGAGGAAATGCGTGTTTTCCCGGATGGCCGCGACCTGCATTTCATCGTGGCAGTTGATGACCACGTCACAGGATTTCCCGGCCGGAACGTTCATTTCGCCCTGGATCGTGCGCACGCCCTCCACCAGCGACTGCAGGAATGTCATGCGTGACACAGCTTCCTCGTCAAGCAAGGCGGCATCCGCTTCCGGCACGCGCTGCGTCATGAGGCTCATGCTGTCGCGGCCCGGTTCCATCTTGTGCCAGATTTCCTCGGTGATGAACGGCATGATCGGATGCAGCAGATGGAGAATCGCGTCGTACACGTGCAGCGCACGTTCGAGCGTGATGCGCTGCAGCTTCTCGTCGGGCGAGTAGAGACGCTCCTTGATCAGTTCGATGTACCAGTCGCAGAAGTCATGCCAGATGAAATCGTACAGGATTTTTGCCATGTCGTTGACGCGGTACTTCTCCATCGTCTCATGCAGGGCGATGACGGTCGTATGAAGCCGGCTGAAAATCCACCGGTCCTCGAGCTCCATTCCCGAGCTGGTAATCGCGAGTTCCATTCCGCCCTCAGCGGCCTGCCAGCGGCCTTCGCGGAAGCGCCATTCTCCCTGGTCCTCGACTTTCTGCTTGTTCATCAGCAGGAAACGGCCCGCATTCCACAGTTTGTTTGCGAAGTTGCGGCCGATTTCGCATTTCTGCGTCGAAAAGAGCACGTCCTGACCGAGGGGAGCAAGGTACGCGACGGTGAAGCGCAGGGCATCGGCGCCGTATTCGTCGATGACATCGAGCGGATTCGGGGAATTTCCAAGCGACTTCGACATCTTCCTTCCCTTCTCGTCGCGAATGATCGAGGTGAAGTAGACGTCGTGGAAGGGGACGAGGTCCTTCGCTTCCGTACGCGGTGTGCCGTCGGGCATCGGGATCTCGGGCATGAATTCGAGACCGGCCATGATCATGCGTGCAACCCAGAAGAAAATGATATCCGGGGCGGTTACCAGAACGCTGGTCGGGTAGAATGAACGCAGGTCCGGGGTGTCATGCGGCCAGCTGTGGACCGAAAACGGCCAGAGCCAGCTGGAGAACCAGGTATCGAGAACGTCCTCGTCCTGACGGAGCTTTTCGTTTCCGCCGCAGTTCGGACACGCCGCGGGCATCTCCTGCAGTGCATCCTCCCATCCGCAGCCATCGCAGTAGAACACCGGGATGCGGTGTCCCCACCACAGCTGCCTCGAGATGGTCCAGTCGCGAATGTTCGTCATCCAGTGTTCGTAGGTCTTCACCCAGCGTTCGGGATGGAATGTGACCACTCCGTCCCTTACGACCTGCAGTGCCGGCTCGGCCAGGGACTGCATGCTCACGAACCACTGATCGGACAGGTAGGGCTCGACCGCGACGTCCGTGCGGTCGCTGAAACCGACGCTGTGGGTGTAGTCTTCGATCTTCTCCAGGAATCCCTGTTCCTCGAGATCCGCGACGATGCGTTTCCGGGCCTCGTAGCGATCGAGTCCGGCATACGCGCCGCCGAGTTCGTTGATCGAAGCATCGACATTCATCACGTTGATGCGCTCGAGGTCGTGCCGCATCGCGACTTCGAAATCGTTGGGGTCATGCGCCGGCGTAATCTTCACGACGCCCGTCCCGAAACTCCATTCCACGTAGGTGTCGGGCACGACGGGGATTTCTCGATTCATCAGCGGCAGCCAGACACGCTGGCCGATGTACTTCTGGTATCGTTCGTCGTCGGGATGCACGGCCACGGCCGTATCGCCGAGCATCGTTTCCGGCCTGGTGGTCGCCACGACGAGGAACTCGGTTTTGCTCGGACTCCCGTCAATGACAACGGGATAGCGGATGTGCCAGAGCTTTCCCTGCTGTTCCTTGTAGACGACTTCCTCATCGGAAAGGGCCGTATGCGCCACGGGATCCCAGTTGATAATTCTCTTTCCGCGATAGATCAGGCCTTTTTTATAAAGCCGGATGAAGACTTCGCGGACCGCGAAGGATAGCTCCGGATCCATCGTGAACACCGTACGGTCCCAGTCGCACGATACGCCAAGTTTGCGCAGCTGGCGGATGATGATGTCGCCGTACTTCTCGCGCCATTCCCAGACGCGCTCGAGAAACGCCTCGCGACCGAGATCGTGACGGCTCTTGCCCTCGTCCTTCTTGAGCGTTTTTTCCACCACGGTCTGCGTGGCGATGCCCGCATGATCGGTGCCGGGGATCCACAGCGCATTGTCGCCCAGCAGACGGTGCCAGCGAACGAAAATGTCCTGGAGCGTATTGTTGAGCACGTGTCCCATGGTCAGCATACCGGTGATGTTCGGCGGCGGGATGACGACCGTAAACGATTTCTTCCCGGGCTCCGGTTCCGCATGGAACAGGCGCTGGCCTTCCCAGAACGCATACCATGCGTCTTCCACCTGTGCGGGATCGTAGGCCGAAGCCAGGGTGTTTGTCATTGTGCTCTCTTCCGACATGATTTCTCCGTTCGTGGGATGCGAATCTGTATACAAACTCATAAGATAGGAAATCGGCATGAATTGCGGAACCGGGGATTTCTTCCTCTTTAAAATTCCCTTGTATTCCCCTCGCGAAACCCGTAATTTTGTTTTTCGAACTACCGAATGCGATTGGAGAATTGGAAACAAGTTTAACGCAAAACAAACGAATCGTCCTTCTGGACGTCATGCGCGCATGGGCTGTGCTCATGATGATCCAGGGACATTCGATCGACGCCCTGCTGTCGAACAGCTATTACAACAGCGACTCGCTGATCTTCAACATCTGGCTGTTCAACCGCGGGCTTACCGCGCCGATCTTCCTGTTCGGCTCCGGTTTCGCGTATGTCATTGCCACCTTCCGCAAAATGTCGTCCGGCGACAGCCTCCCCAGGGCGGTCGTCATCCGACGTCTGCGGTGGATCGGCGTACTTTTCCTGATCGGTGCCCTGATGCATCTTCCCGCGGGGACCGTCGGTGACATGTTCTCGCTGACCGCGGAAAGCTGGGATCGCTTCTTCCACGTCGACGTGCTGCGGCTGATGTCCGTAACGCTTCTCGGACTCTTCGCCCTGTTTTTCCTCGCACGATCGCGCGAACGGCTCTTCAAATCCGCGCTTGCGATCGGCACCGCGCTCATTATCGCTGCACCGCTGGTGTACTCGGTCGACTGGGCCCAGGTCCTCCCTCTCGGCCTCGCTGCCTGGATGACGACGGCCACCGGCTCGTGGTTCCCGATCTTCCCCTTTTCCGGCTACCTCTTCATGGGAGCCGCCGCGGCAGCACTGTACATGAAGTGGCGGGACGAAGGGCGGGTGCACCTTCTGCCGAAATACTATTTCTACGCCTCGTCGGCGCTTCTGCTGCTCTTCTTTCTCCCCCGGGTCATCTGGGGCTGGGAACTGCCGCTGAACAACGGCTCCTCAAGCATCTGGCTCACGTTCAGCCGTCTCGGATGGGTGATCATGCTCTGGTCCGGTATCGGCTTCCTTCTTCGCAAGGTCGAGCGCATCCCGAACATCATCCCCATCGCCGGGCAACATACACTGTTCATCTATGTCTCGCATATTGTCGTGCTGTACGGCTCGGCCTGGATGCCGGGACTGCGGCAGACACTCGGCAAGACCCTCGACCTGCAGTCGACGATGATCATTATCGCGTTCCTGATCGTCTCGACCACCACCGCGGCCTACTGGATGCACACGCAGAAGATCAACAAGTCCGTCGTCTACCGCTACCTGCCGTACGCGGCGATGGTGGTGCTTGCGACGGTGCTGCTCTTCGCGTAGGAAAACCACGAAGACGCGAAGACCCGAAGCAACGCACAAAGGATTTTTTCAAGGCGCCCCTGCGGGGCGCTTTTTTTATCCCCGCACGATCGGAATCCGGCTCAATCAGCTCGCAGCGGGAGTTGGACCAGGGATGCAAAACCGCCCTTGCGTATGATGCGCCCATTCCATACAATGGGACATCAATTTCGTTTTTTTGAACCATCCGGGGGCGGACCATGGACACTGGACGAACAATCATCGCGGACGGCAGCATGTATCCTCACATCGGTCGCATTCTCTCCATTTCCTGCATCGTTTTCACCGCCATTGTCATCGGCGCGCTGCTCCCTGCCTGCTCCGATGATGAAAACGCACCGCTCGTTCCGCCGTCGGGGCCGGTCGATTCCCGCCTCGTCGGGGATTGGGCCTTCTGCAACGATGACTGGAGCTACGGCTACAGCGGCACGCGCATTGGCGCTGACGGGCTCATCACCTGGCTCGGGATCGACTGGTCAACCGGGAAATCCTGCGTTCTCACCTACTCTCCCTACAACGTGTATGCCGAAATCGAGACCCGGGACAACCTGCTGGTATACAAACAGGTCGATCGGGCCTACGACACTCTGACCTGGACGCTGAACGGAGATCGGCTGGAATGGCTGCTCTCAGGGCTTCTCCCGTACAGAAAGCTGCGGCGCATTGAACCGGGGCAGCAGCTTGCGACCGCGACTTCGATGCAATTTTCCGCGACAGTATCGGGCATTCCCTTCGAGCTCAAAACCCAGGCACCGATGTTCCCCGTGTTCGCGAGCATGGAACAGTGCGGGACCGTGCAGGACCTTTCGATAGGCTGCATGCAGGACTGGTCGTTCACGTTTGTCGTGCACGATTACACCGGCCCCGGTTCGTATCCTCTGACGATCCAGGGCGTCAGCTGGGGGCGGGTCAATCAGATCGACGGAGACATGATCTGGGCCGGGCAAACCGACAGCACCCACACGGGCACGATCACGATCACATCTTTTGATCAGACGCTCAAACGCTGCACGGGGACGTTTGAATTCGACGCGGCAGCGAGCGGCACACCGGATGTGATGGAGGTGCGCAACGGAAGCTTCGACATTCCCATCACCCGATAATCCCCGCAAAAGCTCGTACAGTTCTTCTTAAAGGACAAAAGGCTAACCCCTTCACGTTGAAGGAGTTAGCCTTTTTCTCTCTTACCTGTTCTGGCTATAAAAGCGTTTCGATCGCGCTCTCCCATGCATCTTTGGGCTGGAGTCCGACCTTCGAGGTAACCACGTTGCCCTCACGATCGATGAGGAACGTCGTGGGGATGCTCTGGACGCCGCCGTATGCCTGGGCGACCTGTCCGTTCCCGTATACGATGTCGTAGTTGATACCTGCCTGCTTGACGAACTGCGCCACCTGGGCGGTTGCCGTCGGATCGTCGAGGGAGACACCCACAATTTCAAAACCCTGGTCCCGGTACGCCTCCTGCATCGCGATGAAATCGGGGATTTCCTGCTTGCAGGGACCGCACCACGTCGCCCAGAAATTGAGCATCACGACCTTGCCGCGATAATCCTCGAGGGATTTGCTCCCGCCGCCCACAGAGGCGAGGGTGAAGTTGGGCGCAGAACCGCTGCCGCCGCCACTGTTCTCGCCCGCGGCCTGCTGCGACATAACGCTGGGTTCGGGGGCGTTCATTTTATTTATGATCAGTATCGCGACGATGACGATGGCGAATGCCGTCATCACCATGGCAAAACTGCTGAAACCTCTCTTCTCGCTGCCTTTCGGCGCTTTCTTCCTGCTGTTTTTCATTTCTTTCTTCATGGGTTCCGACTCTCTATAAGAAGCAAAGTGTGAGTTCAGTCAATTGGCCGAAAGAAAACCGCGCAGTTCCTGCACGATTTCCATCTGGCGTTCTACGGGGAAGTCCTTTTCGTCCATTGCGGACCCCAGCGTGCCCCAGATCGGCTCTCCGCAGCGCAGGCAGCGAATGCCCTTTTCCATGAGAAAGGTGATCGCGTCGGGATACGCTTCGACGAGGTCTTCGATGATTGTGTCGCGTGAGATTTCCGTGGCCATGGACGCACCTGTGCTGTTTGCTGCATATACGATGCACAGGCGCGTCAAAGGTCGCAGCCCCGGAAATCCGGTTCTACCGTAATACGCCGATGAGCCGCGTGGCCTGGGTTCCACCCGCGACGAGGCGAATAAGATAGGTGCCGGGTGTCAGGCCGGCGGGACGGAAAAACGACCGGTGCGTACCGGCCGGAAGATGCCCCTCGGCCAGTACAACCACACGGCGGCCCAGCAGGTCATGCACGGTGAGTGTCACCTCCCCTGCCGCAGGCAGATCATACCGCACCGTCGCCCCGTCGGTCACAGGATTGGGATAACTGGAGAGCGTTGGAGACGTCGTTGGTGAAGGTGGTGTATCTGTGCTGTTGACGTGTTCGATGAGAATCCACTCACGCTCATCGAATGAGTGGGTGAAACTGGTCTCGAACTGATATTTCAGATGCCGGATTCCCACGCCGAACTCGAGGATGAAATAGCTTTCCCAGTACCGCACCATGCCCGCTGAAGGGCCGATGGTAAGGATCGCGCAGGAGTCCGGGAGCATCCAGCCCTCCCACGTCTGCTCCTTCCTTCGTATCAGACCCGGATGCTCCGGCACCGCGGTGACGATTGGCTCCTGCATGCGGAAATCCAGTCCCGGGTACACCCCTTCATCACGCCAGTAGTGATAGATCGAGCGGTACTCGAGGATGCGTCCCCGGGTCGTATCCGCCGCTTTCCCTTCCATCTGCCTGACAAGCTCGACTGGGTGCACCCGGATGAGAGCGGTGCTGTCTGCAGGCGGAAGGAAGCGCACATCCGCGGTACCATGGGCAGTGTCGAGATGCTGACTGAGGACCCCCGTGATCTCCCGAACTCCGTACCGCAGAATTCTGTCCGCGCCGGGAAGAAGGTAATCGACTTGATCGAAATACGTGCCGGCCAGGGCTGTGATACTGTCCGTCACCGCGGTCGCGGTGCCTCCCCCATCAGCAGACAGGGTGACACGATAACGAACGGGCCTGGCGTCCGCGTATGTACTGTCGAGGTATTGCTGTCCCGCGGCGGGACCTTCGGCGATGCGCGTCCATGACGAATCCGCGCCGCTGCGTTCGATCCTGACCTGATTCACGTTCCCGTCGAACGGATCCGACCATCGCAGGAGCACCTGCAGGTGACGGGTTGTACTCAAATCCTCCACGGTCGCGATCATGGGAATCGGGCGTGGAAGGTGCACAGCTGCAAGGCGGCTTCCCCGATCCTTCTGAGCGAGAAAGTCCGACGGACCGATTCTCCACACGTCTGTCATGGACTGATCGAGCAGCTTCCAGATCACGGAGGATTCCTCGCGGGAGTACGGGATACGACTCCAGTGCTCTCCTCGGTCTTCTGAGGAAAACAGTGCCGAAACAAGCTCGTATTCCGGATGGACCTCCATATATGAGAATGCGATGAAGCGTCCGCCAGGAAACGCGAGCATTCGCTGCCACTGCATCGACCGATCGTCAAAGTCCTGCATGAAGGGAAAGGCGACTTCCGTCCAGGATTCATCCGCGTCGTCGAAGAACAGAAAGGACTGCGGCGGAATCGTATCGTAGATATTCGCGAGCATGGTGCCGTCATAGTCTGCCCCGAAACCCGTGATCCGAAGCCGCAGCGTATCGTACAGCCATGTCTCACCGCGGTCCGTGCTCCGAGCGACGATGCTCAGCGTGTCGGAGCCGCTGAACGCCCAGCCGTGCCCCCCGCCCGTGAAACGCAGCTGCTGCATTCCGGCCAGTTCCGGGACCTCCACCCAGCTGCCGCCGAGATCGTCGCTGCGGAAATATCCTCCAGCCGTGGCCGTGTACAGTGTGCTGTCTGTTGAAAAGATGAGCTTCGAGGCGCCGTTCGGAAGAAGCTCCTTCGCAGGCATCCGACGGACGGTCCAGGTCTGTCCGGCATCCTTGGTGATCAGAACACCGAGCGACTGCGTATCCTTCGCCGCGTTCCATTCGCCGAAGGAGAGTACGGCAGTACCGCCCGGTGCGGCGAAAAGGTCATACGCCGGCAGCCGGCTCTCCCACATCCGAGGGATACGCGCGATGGTCCAGCTGCGTCCGCCATCGGTGGAATGGCAGAGCGTGTCGTGTTCCAATGGGAGCATGTACAGCTCGTCCTCCGCCGGGACACGCAGGGCGCGGATAACGTACGGCGCTTCGAGAGAATCGACAACGACCTGCGCCTGCACGGTGCAGGCCAGCAGAAGCAGAAGAACGGCACTCACTCCCCGTCTCATCACGCACCTCCGGATATCAGATGTATTACTCCAATATTCAATTTCCCTGCTGCAGACACAAATGCCCGGACCCGACGCCGGAAACGATTTCAGCGGATCTTCAGCCCCAGCGCGCGGAGCATGCGGACGGCCTCGCGAGAGAGCCCGGCAGCGGTCGCGGTGCTGGCAGCGAATTCCCGGCGGACGCGATATTCGGCCCGCAGCCGCGCGAATTCCGCCGCGGCCGCTTCGGCTTCCAGTTCTACCGCCGCCCGCAGAGCCGCATCGTCCACCCTCACGTCATACACTCCGTGCAGCACATCCCGTACTTCTCTATACACATCGCGAGACGCCGCCAAACCGCGTTCGCCTTCTGTATGATTCTCGTGTCTTCCTGACTTTGTGTCTTCGCGTGCGGGAGCATCAGGCTCAGGCGAAAATCCCGCCCCCGGTTTCGCCCCGAGCCACTTGCGCAGCGCATTGGCAGCCATCTGTGTTCCGCGCAGCTTCCCGTCCCACGCATGCCCGGCGATATGCGGCGTCGCGATCTCGGCCGCCCGCACGAGCGCAGGATCAATGCGCGGCTCACCGGGGAAGACATCGAGGACGACAGGATTCCCCGCAGACGTCCGGTTCAGCACCGCCGACGGAATCATGACGCCCCCGCGCGCGGCGTTCACGAACAGCGCGCCGGGACGCATGCGGGAGAACTGCTCTTCGCCGAAAAATCCCGCGGTCGCGAACGCGCCCTCGCGCGTCAGCGGTACATGCAGCGTCACGACATCGCAGGAGAGAATCTCATCCATCGTAGCAAAGGCGTCCGCATCCCAGACGACGGGGGTCTCGCCGTTTCGTTCGCGTGGCGGATCGTGGTAGACGCAGTGCATTCGCATCGCACGGGCTACGTCGGCGATCTCCGTTCCTACATGCCCCACTCCGACGATGCCGACTATCGCGTCCGGGAGCGAGATCCGTCCGCGCGAGTGAAGCTCGAGCATCGCGACAGCCCACCACTCGGCAACCGAGCGCGCATTGCTCCCCGCGGCGGACGCATGCGCGATTCCCTGCGCGTCGAGCCACGCAGTATCGAGATGATCCGTGCCCGCCGTCGCCGTGGCCACAAAACGCACGGGCGTTCCCTTCAGCAGCCCGGCATCCACGCGAATTGTCGACCGGCAGAGCAAAACGTCCGCCGACTGAAGCAGTCGGACCAGTTCCGCTTGATCACGCGAATCGTAGAGGCGGATCTCCCCGAGTCCCTCGCAGGCGGATTCGATCTGGGGTATGTTATGGTCGGCGATGATGGTCACGGGTACGGGTACGATGGCTGATGGCTGATGGCTGATGGCTGATGGCTGATGGCTGATGGCTGATGGCAAGATGGAAAAATGAGCGGAAGGAAAAAAGCGGCACCCTTTCAGGGCGCGGCGGAGGTGAGTGTGCGCACCGTTGCCCCAGGGCTGAAGCCCTCGGCCGCAACGTTTCGCGCCTTCAGCGCGAATCTCGATCCCCGCTCCCCTGCGTTCTCGATGCCGCTCGCTTGCATCCTGCAAGTCCGGTGAAGACCTGATCCCTCAGAATGATCACCTTCCCGCATAGAAAAAATCAGCGTTACCCGGCTTGACATTCAACCTAACCGGATATAATATGTCTCATTACGTACAATTTCCCATTCATCATTTACGACCAGGAACAGATGATGGACAGACGATCGTTTCTGACTTCCACCGCGACGACGCGCGCGGGGGTATACGAACGCAAGTCGGCGGCCCTTCCGTCGGATGACGGACACGGTGCCGCCGTGCTTCACAAACAGGTGCTTGCCGAGCGCGAGGAAAGCCTCAAGGGATTGCGGGAGCCGGTTGCGCTGCCGCGACTGGTGACCAGCGGTCTCGAGGCGTATACGCCCAGTACCGAGAAACCATGGGACAAACAGCGCGCGGGCTATCTTCTGCGACGGACGCTCTTCGGTGCGAAACGCGGTGAAGTGGACATGGCGCTGACCAAATCGCCCGGTGAACTCGTCGATTTGCTCCTCGCCGACAGTGCGCTCCCGACTCCGCCGTTCGCATGGCAGAATGACGACTACTGGTACGACAACAGCAATAATGACCAGGTGAACCGCGGACGCCTCCAGGAGCTGCGCGACTGGTGGACGGGGCTCATGCTGGAACAGGATTTCTCCATCCGCGAGAAGATGACCTTTTTCTGGAGCGATCACTGGGCAACGGAAGCGCTGACGGTGCGTCAGCCGCATTTCAATTACTGGTTCCTCGATCTGTTCCGCGGGAATTTCCTCGGCAATTTCAAGCAGATGGTCAAGGATGTCACTATCTCCCCTGCGATGCTCATCTACCTGGACGGCTGGTACAACACCAAGCAGCGGCCGAACGAGAACTACGCGCGGGAGCTGATGGAACTGCATACACTCGGCGAAGGAAATGGGTATACGCAGGATGATATCATCAATGCCGCCCGTGCCCTCACCGGGTGGACGATCAAGGAAACCGGGACAAGTCCGGTCGGGACCAAGACGTACGATCCGAAAAACGCCACCCTGCTGGCCAACCGTTTCGATGACAGCGAAAAGACTATCATGGGACGCACGGGGAAGTGGGGATATGCCGACGTCATCGATATCATTTTCGAGGTGCACGAAGCGGAAGTCGCCCGCTTCATCTGCCGGAAACTCTACCGCGAGTTCGTCTACGAGATCGCGGATGAAAGCATCATCGATCAGCTTGCCGGCATTCTGATCAGTAACGGCTGGGAAATCCGTCCCGTGATGTCGACGCTGCTCAAAAGCGAGCATTTCTTCGATACCGCGAATATCGGCGCGCATATCACCTCCCCGCTCGAGTACTATATCGGCTCGATTCGTGCGCTCGACATCACCACGACCAACGTGCGCTACATCTATCAGGTCTGCGCCGCACTCGGCTGCCAGCTTCTCGAAGCGCCGAACGTGAAGGGCTGGCCCGCATATCGGACCTGGATCAGCGCGAGCCGACTGGCGAGCCGCTGGTCGGTCGCAGACGAGCTGATTCTCGGGAACATGAAATCCACACCGAAATTCGGCGTCGCCCCCGTCGACTGGGTATCGACGCTTTCCGATCCGAACAATGCCCGGAAAATGATCCAGGACATTCTCGACTATATCGTCCCGCTGAAAATGAGCACGAACCAGTTCGAGATCCTTCTCGACAAGCTCCTCGCCGGTGCACCGGAATACGAGTGGAACATCAATCTCCCGGGAGCGGACGGGCACATCAAAGACCTCCTCAAGGCCGTACTTCGACTCAGCGAATCAGAGCTCTGCTGACCGCAGAAGATCACCCCACACTAGCAAGGAACACAAAATGAAACGCAGAGAATTTGTCAAGACCAGTATCGCCGCAGGCGTCGTGGCCTCGACCGTGGGCAATATCTTCGATCCCTTCGCGGTCAAAGCCTACGCCAATGCACCTGCCTTCGCTCGCGCGGCCATGAATGCCGGCACAGGCCGGGTCCTGGTCGTGCTGCAGCTCGATGGCGGCAACGACGGACTCAATACCGTCGTTCCGCATGAAGACCCGGTCTATCACAACCTGCGCGGCAGCCTGGCCATCACCAATCCCCTGCGCATCAACGATACTCTCGGGTGGCATCCCGCCATGACCGGCTTCGAACGCATGTACAATGACGGGAAGATCGCAATCGTGCAGAATGCCGGGTATCCGAATCCCAACCGCTCGCACTTCAGGTCAACCGACATCTGGTTCACCGGGAGCAACAACAACAATCCCGCGGATGCGTACACCAATCTCGAGGACGGCTGGCTGGGCCGCTATCTCGATGTGCGCTACCCGGGCTATCCCGATCCCGCGGTCACGCCGGAGCACCCGCTGGCCATTGAAATCGGGACGACGAGAACATGGGCATGAGCATGGCCATCTATGATCCCGATACCTTCTACCGCATCATCTCCGGCACCGACATCAGCGGCGGCGATCCGCCTGACACGAGCACGCCGGCCGGACTCGAACTCGAGTACATCCGCAATATCGCGCTCGAAGCGAATCAGTACGCGCGCCCCGTCCGCGATGCCGCCAACAGCGTCAGCAACAATGACGTGTACCCGACGGGGAACGACGTCGCGGAGCGGCTGAAAATCGTCGCGCGACTGATCGCCGGCGGACTCGAAACACCGATCTATGTCATTTCCCAGCGCGGGTACGACACGCATGCACAGCAGGACAGCGGGAATACTCCGCGGCATGGCGGACTTCTCGGCGGAATGTCTTCCGCGATCGCCGCGTTCTTCGACGATCTCAAGCTTTTTGGCCAGGAGAACCGCGTGATGCTCATGACCATGTCGGAATTCGGCCGCAGAGCCGAAGCCAACGGCACCGCGGGCACGGACCACGGCACGGCCGCACCGATGTTCTTCGTCGGACCCGAGGTCAACGGCGGCGTGTATGGCGACAATCCCGCCCTCGACAATCTCGACCGCTACGGGGATCTGAAGCACGAGTACGATTTCAAACAGACCTACGCGAGCGTTCTGCAGCAATGGTTCGGCGTCATGCCGTCGACATCGTCGCTGATACTCAAAGGCGACTGGGAAACGCTTCCGCTGTTCACACAGGCGCCCGTCGGAGTCGGAAGCAGCGGCGTCCCGAACGGCTTCGCCCTGGAGCAGAATTTTCCGAACCCGTTTTCCGCCAGTACGCATGGGGCCACGACGATCCGGTTCTCCACTCCGGGCGGACCGACCCGGCTTCATGTCTACAATATCCAGGGCAAGCTGGTCAAAACGCTCGTCGACGGGCAGATGTCTGCCGGAACGCACGATGTGCGCTTCGCGCCGGCTTCCCTGCCAAGCGGCACATACCTCTACCGCCTCGAAAGCGCGCGCGCTGTCGAAACACGGAGCATGGTCGTGATGAAATAGGGATTCGGGAACGCGATTTCCAAAATCCCCTCCAATGGTTGTATATTGGATAGACTCGATCGTTTATCAACCAATTCCATAGCATTGAAAACACAAACCGCTGTCCTGGTGCTCCAGGACGGAACAGTGTACCACGGCATCTCCTTCGGCCACATCGGTGAGGCACGCGGGGAAGTCTGTTTCAACACAGGCATGACCGGGTACCAGGAGGTGCTGACCGATCCCTCCTACAGCGGACAGATCGTCACGATGACCTATCCGCAGATCGGCAACTACGGCGTCAATCCCGACGATATCGAAAGCGGACGCATCCAGGTCGCCGGTTTCGTCGTGCGGGAGGGCTGCGATGTGCCGTCCAATTTCCGTTCCACGATGTCGCTCCCCGCATATCTCGACCAGCAGGGGATCGTCGGCATCCAGGGAATCGACACACGGGCGCTGACGCGAAAACTGCGCAGCGACGGCGCGATGAACGGGATCATCTGCTCCACGGGGCGTCCCGTCGATGAACTGCTCGCGGAAGCCCGCGCCCTGCCTTCGATGGCCGGACAGGATCTCGCGACGGTCGTCACGTGTGATACCGCGTACTCCTGGGAAGGTCAGGGTGAAAGCCGCTTCAAGGTTGCGGCACTGGATTTCGGGATCAAGCGCAACATCCTCCGCCTGCTCGATGCCCACGGCTGTGACGTCACGGTCTATCCGGCGCAGACATCGGCCGACGACCTCCTCGCTGCCGCGCCGGACGGAGTGTTTCTCTCCAACGGCCCGGGGGATCCCGACGCCGTCTCCTACGGCATCGAGACGGTGCGCACCCTCCTGGGACGCGTTCCGCTGTTCGGCATCTGCCTCGGTCACCAGCTGCTGGCCCTGGCGCTGGGAGGCGGCACGTACAAGATGAAATTCGGACATCGCGGGGTGAATCATCCAGTCAAGTATCTCCCGACAGGCAAGGTCGAGATCACCAGTCAGAATCACGGGTTTGCCGTCGATCCGGACCGCCTCCCCGCTGCCACGGAAATCACGCACTGGAACCTCAACGACGATACGCTCGAGGGATTCCGCTGCACGGATGTCCCCGCCTTCTCCGTCCAGTACCACCCCGAAGCCGCACCCGGTCCCCATGATTCACGCTACCTCTTCGAACAGTTCAACGCTCTGATGCGGAAGTAATCCGGAAGGCGCCTTCACGATCGACAGCCGGTTTTTCATTCACCATTTTTCTGACATCCATGCCGCGTCGCAACGACATTGAATCCATTCTCATCATCGGGGCAGGACCGATCGTCATCGGTCAGGCCTGCGAATTCGACTACTCCGGCACGCAGGCCGTGCGCGCCCTTCGCGCCGACGGCTACCGGGTCATCCTGGTGAACTCGAATCCCGCAACCATCATGACCGACCGGAACCTGGCGGACGCCACGTACCTCGAACCGGTGACCCCCGATGTCGTTGCCTCGATAATCGAAAAGGAGCGGCCCGACGCGCTTCTGCCGACGGTCGGCGGACAGACCGCACTCGACACTGCCGTCGCACTCTACGATCGCGGCGTGCTCGACAAGTTCAACGTGAAGCTCATCGGCGCCGACGTTACCGCCATCCGCCGGGCCGAGGACCGCAGTCAGTTCAAGGAAGCCATGGACGCCGTGGGCATCGACACCGCCCGCGGGGGTTTTGCCCGCAGCATGGAACAGGCCATGCAGCTGGTCGAGGATGTCGGTTTCCCCGCCATCATCCGACCCTCGTTCACCCTCGGCGGAACCGGCGGTTCGATCGCCTACAACATCGACGAATATCGCGACCTGGCCCGCGCCGGGCTCGACGCCAGTCCGATCACGGAAGTCCTCGTTGAGGAATCCATGCTCGGGTGGAAGGAATTCGAGATGGAGGTCGTCCGCGACACGAAAGACAACGCGATCATTGTGTGTTCCATCGAGAATCTCGATCCCATGGGCGTGCATACCGGGGATTCGATCACCGTGGCCCCGGCCCAGACGCTGACCGACCGCGAATATCAGAAAATGCGGAACTGGTCGCTGCTCTGTCTCAGAACGATCGGTGTCGATACGGGTGGCTCCAACGTTCAGTTTTCCGTGCACCCGGACAGCGGCCGGATGGTCATCATCGAGATGAACCCGCGTGTGAGCCGCAGCTCCGCCCTCGCCTCGAAAGCCACCGGCTTCCCCATCGCCAAAGTCGCCGCGAAACTGGCAGTGGGATATACGCTCGACGAACTGACGAACGACATCACGGGTACCACCGTCGCGGCTTTCGAACCGAGCATCGATTACGTCGTCACGAAGGTTCCCCGCTTCGATTTCGAGAAGTTTCCCACGGCCGAAGGGGTTCTCGGCGTGCAGATGCAAAGTGTCGGCGAAGTCATGGCCATCGGCCGGACCTTTCGCGAGAGCATTCAGAAAGCATTCCGTTCGCTCGAGGTCGGGCTCGACGGCCTCGAACCGAAACCCGGCGAAGGACGTCCCCTCGACATGCGGAAGATGCGCTACGCGACAGCGTTCCGGCTGCTCAAAGTGTGGAAATCCTTCGAACAGGGGGCGACGATCGAGGAAATGTTCGAGTATACGCGGATCGATCCGTGGTTCCTCGGACACATCCGCGCGCTCGCGCAGCCGGCAGGGGAATCCCTCGAGGCCTCCGTGCTCCGACGGCTGAAACAGGAAGGATTTTCAGACCGTCAGCTTGCCCGCCGGCTCGGCATCAGTGAGGACGAGGTACGCCAGAGCCGGAAAGACCTGGGGGTCATCGCGTCATTCAAGCAGGTGGACACCTGCGCGGCGGAATTCGAGGCGCAGACCGCATACTGCTACGGGTCGTATGACGAGGAAAATGAAATCACCCCGCTGCCCGGCAAGAAAGTCATGATCCTCGGCGGCGGCCCGAACCGCATCGGCCAGGGACTCGAGTTCGATTACTGCTGTGTCCAGGCCGTCTTCGGACTGAAGGAATGCGGTTTCCAGACGATCATGGTGAACTGCAATCCTGAGACCGTTTCGACGGATTTCGATATTTCCGATCGCCTGTATTTCGAACCGCTGACGTTCGAACACGTGATGAATATCGTCGACTTCGAAAAGCCTGACGGTGTCCTCGTCCAGTTCGGCGGGCAGACGCCGCTGAATATCGCCCAGCGTCTCAAGGACGCAGGGGTGACGATTTACGGCACATCGCCCGAGGCCATCGACCTTTCGGAGAACCGAGAGAAATTCGGACGCATCCTCGACGAACTTCAGATTCCCCGGCCTGACTACGGCACCGCGTTCTCCGAGGATGAAGCCGCGGCGATCGCGGAACGCATCGGCTACCCGGTGCTCGTGCGGCCGTCGTACGTCCTCGGCGGCAGGGGCATGCAGATCGTGTACAACAGCGACGCGCTGAAGACGTATGTCCGGCAGGCCGCTGTGATTTCCGAAGACCAGCCGATCCTCGTCGACGCCTTCCTCGAAGACGCCTTCGAATTCGATGTTGACGCACTCTGCGACGGGAAGGACGTCTTCATCGGGGGTATCATGCAGCACATCGAGGAAGCCGGCATTCATTCAGGCGACAGTGCCTGCGCCATTCCTCCCTACCACCTGCTGCCCGACGCGAGAAAAAGCATCGAAGAGTACACGCGGCAGCTCGCGCTGGCGGTCAATACCGTCGGACTGATCAATATCCAGTTCGCGATGAAGAACGGCACGGTATACGTGCTGGAGGTCAATCCGCGGGCAAGCCGGACAGTGCCTTTCGTCAGCAAAGTGATCGATATTCCCCTGGCGAAGTATGCCGCCCAGCTGGCATCCGGGACCACACTCGATTCGCTGCATCTGCGCCGCGAGCCAAACAGCGAACTGATCGCCGTAAAAAAGCCGGTTTTCCCGTTCAACAAGTTTCCCCGCCAGAGTGTCTTCCTCTCGCCCGAAATGAAAAGCACGGGCGAAGTCATCGGTCTCGATACCGGGTGGGGAGCCGCGTTTGCAAAAGCGGAGATCGGCGCGGGGAATCGCCTGCCGCTCGAAGGGAATGTATTCATCTCCGTCAATGACGCCGACAAGGAAGCCATCATCGCCATTGCCCGTGATTTTTCCGAACTGCCTTTCACGCTCTATGCGACCCGCGGAACCGCAGCCGTGCTGCGGGAGAACGGGGTCGCGGTAGAGATCGTCAACAAAGTGGTGGAAGGACGTCCGCATGTCGTCGACGCGATCAAGAACGGCGACATTCATCTCGTGATCAACACGCCGCTCGGCGAGACCGCCCGCGGCGACGAGCACGACATCGGCCGCGCGGCAGTGCGGCACAAGGTCCCTGTCGTCACCACCCTCTCGGGAGCCAAAGCCGCCATCCGCGGGATCCGGCGTCTGCTCATGGGTCCCCTCGACGTCCGCAGCCTCCAGGATATTTTCGGGACATAATCCGCTCCTCCCCAGGTTCACGCATTTGCCCCCGGAGCTCAAGCTCCGGGTCCGGGCCCCCGCACGCCCGTGGACGAGCCGTTGACTCGCCCCTGCTTCACACCTGCCTCATGCCTTCCGCACATTTGTGATTTTTTTCTCACTAAACACTTGCGTCTGTCAAAGATTGCTATTATTTTTGATTTGGTATTACGATATAAAACTCTGTTTATAGGTTATTCTACCATTTCACCGGCTTTTACGCCCGAATTATCTTCTTAGTCCTTTAATTACAACGTTTTACACTCGCTGCGGCAATGCGACATACCATACCCATACACTATTTCGTAACACTATTAATAGTTGCACCTATGAAACGTTTGCACCTCTTGTTCCTCCTGATGCCCCTTGCCGTTCTGCTCGCAACGGCATGCAGCGAGGATAACAAAGTCACGCCGGATCCGGTTCAGCCCACGGCGGATGTTACGACATGTCTCGGCTGCCACAGTGATCAGGCGACACTGATGAAGGTTGCCGACCCCAATCCCCCTCCCGGTCCCGGCGAAGGCGGCTGTGGCGGCGCGCTTCCGGAAATGGAAGCGTGGGCGAAAGTCTACGTTGGCGGCAGCAACGGGGAGAAATTCCTGAATACCGCGCACGGCAAGCTGGCCTGCGTCAGCTGTCACGGCGGAAAGGAGCCCGCAGCGAACAAGCTCGAAGCCCATGGAACGGATTTCGTTGCAAGTCCGTCGCACGACGCCGACAAGTACTGCGGCGGCTGCCATCCTTCGATCGCCGCGCGCGACAAGAACAGCCTCCACACGCAGGGATTCGGCCAGAAAGCCATGCTTGCGAAACGCGGGAACTATCCCAGCTATGAAAACTACCCCGAGCAGCTCAAGAAGGGATATGACAAGAACTGCGGGAAGTGTCATGCATCCTGCGGCGAATGCCATGTCATGCGTCCGCGTCAGGCCGCCGGCGGATTCCTGGCGTCACACCTGTTCCAGAAAGAGCCGGACATGACGCTCAACTGCACCGCCTGCCACTCCGCCCGCGTTGCACACGCATATTTCGGCGAAGCTTCCGGCACGCGTCCCGACGTCCATTTCATGAAACTCCCGGGCGGCAAGTGCACCAACTGCCACAGCAGCGATGAAATGCACGGCACGGGCACGATGTACACGCAGCGTTACTCGGTCGCCAACCAGCCGAAATGCGAAAAATGTCATGCCGACAAGGCGACGGCGAACAACTACCACCGCATGCACTGGGATACGATTTCCTGCCAGAGCTGTCACTCGCAGGACTACCAGAACTGCGGAAGCTGCCACGTCGACACGGGCGTCCGCAACGGTCCCTACATGGCATTCAAGATCGGCCGCAACCCTCTGCCGAGCGTCAAACGCTTCAAGTATGTCGTCCTCCGCAATGCCCCCCATGCCCCTGATACGTGGAGCAACTACGGTGTGTCGACCCTGGCCAATTTCGCATCCGAGCCGACCTGGCGCCATGCGACCCCCCATAATATCAAGCGCTGGACTCCGCGCACAGAGGTGGCAGACGGTGAGAGCTGCTCCGCCGCATGCCACATCAAAGACGGACGCAACGCCGAATGGTTCCTCTTCTCCTCCGATCTCGCGGAACCGTGGGAAAAGGTTGCGAACGCCGGCGTCGTCGTTGACGGGAAGCTCCCGTCGAGCTGGAAATGACATTTCCTCCCTGTTCATATTTCATCACCACTGCTACCTTAATTCTACCAGGAGCACCTATGAAACACTACAAACAACTGCTGAAGAACTACGCGTGGACGATGCTCCTCGTGCTTCCGCTCCTCGTCTTTACGAGCGCCTGCTCGGATGACGACGATCCTGTCGTCACTCCGACGGTGAACGAAGCAGAACTCCTCGTGCAGGAACTCGAAGGCGCGAATGGCGACTATCTGAACGCAGCCGCCCCAGCACTTGTTTCGAACGTCGACGTCTTTGCCGATGTCAACGGCGACAAGAAATTCTACATCATCGATGTTCGCTCGGCCACGGCCTTCGCAACCGGCCACATTGCCGGCGCACACAATGTGCCCGCTGCCGAGATCCTGTCGCACCTTTCCACCGTCAACGCCGCCAACTATACCAAGATCGTGGTTGTCTGCTACTCCGGTCAGACCGCCTCATGGGCGACCGCCCTCCTCCGCATGAGCGGCTACACGAACGCCTTCGCAATGAAGTACGGCATGTCTTCGTGGCATTCGGATTTCGACAGCATCAGCTCGAAGATCAGGAACGACCGCGTCGGTGATTTCGTCACCACGGCAGCCCCCGCGAAGCCTGCGGCTGGCGCGCTTCCCACGCTCAGTACCGGCCTCACCACGGGCAGCGAAATTCTGAAAAACCGCGTCGCAGCGGTCCTCGCTGAAGGGTTTTCCCCGGCAGCCGCCACCGACATCACCAGCGTCCTCTCCACCCCGGATCAGTACTTTGTCATCAACTACTGGCCGGAAGCTGATTACCTGAACCTCGGTCACATTCCGGGTTCGTATCAGTACACCCCGAAGGCCGACTTCAAATCCTCGGCTTTCCTGAAGACCCTCCCGACCGACAAGACCATCGCCGTGTACTGCTACACCGGTCAGACCAGCGCCAACGTCGCCGCTATCCTCCGCGTGATGGGCTATGATGCAAAGAGCATCAGCTACGGCACGAACGGCATGATCTGGCAGCGCATGAAAGACAACGCGAAGACCGCGTTCGACGTCACTGTCGACTGCAAGGACTTCCCCTACGAGAAATAATCCTCCTTCGGAAAGGGAAACACGAAAGCCCCGCCAATCGGCGGGGCTTTCTCTATTTCATCAGTCATTCTGCGCGAACGATTACCCGCCCATCATGCTGGAAAGGCCGAGGCCCAGGATACTGAACATGATCGTCGTCAGAATTCCGCCAACGACGAAGTAGATGATCATCAGGACGATGACGGCGACGATCATATATACCACAACCTTGTCTTCGGGGGTCTTCATCGTGTGCGGGAAACCGAGATACATCAGGTAGATGCCGTACAGCCCGAACAGCATCCCCAGCCAGCCGAGAAACGGAAGAATGTTGACGATGCCGCCCACCCATATCGGGGTGTAGGTATACGCGACCAGCTGCATTGCGCGGCCCTGATCCTTGACCGATCCGAAACTGGGCGCCAGAAGATTGACCACGAAGGCGAGCAGGAATACCCCGACCAGCGATCCGATCAGACTGACAAGGGCGTACGCGAGACCAAAAGTGATACCGCTCATGAATCCGAAACCGATAAACCCGTACCCGATAAAGGATGCGACTGCGGGAATCAGGGCGAGCGGGATGACGTACCCGGTGAAAATCCCTCCCATGTCCGCAGGCTCGTTGGCGATCACCTCCCATTCGGTCTTGGGAGACAATATGATGCTTTTCGCACGGTCAACAAGATTCATAGATCCTCCTGTGATGATAGGTGTGTGCGGGATTCGTATACGCGTCCCCACGCGAGACGGTGAGGTCAGCGAACAGAACGTCCGGCAACGGTATTGGATAGAATGGCGTAAAATG
>QKAF01000157.1 GCA_003246455.1 Bacteroidota bacterium | reverse complement strand
ATCTGATCGAGCGCGCGACGCATCACGGCAAGCGTTTCGGATCTCCGTTCCGGGGCAAGCCAGTACTCCCGATGAGGGACGTTGATCATGGAGTCGGGTATTTTCGGCATCACGACACCGATCCCCGCGAATACCCCCCCGATGAAAACGAAGAGCAGTCCGTAGCTCACGAAGAAAGCATTCTTGTCCATCCAGCCGTCGGCTGTCCCGTCGAACGAAAAATGCGAGGCCATCTGTTCGGGCAGGGAGGGATAATAGAGTGCCGCGGTTACGAGAGCGGCTGAAATGAGAATAAGTATCGTGCGCATCCGTCAGACAACGATGGAATGGAATAATGATACGATGGATCCGGGATTTTACCGGAGTACAGTGACGATCCGGGCGGAGACGGCAGTCTGTGTCATCAGCCGCAGGAGGTAGCTGCCCTCCGGCAGGCCTGATGCGTCCCACGCCGCCTGATGGCTGCCCGCGGGATATTCGGCATCCGCCAGCCGCGCCACTTCGCGCCCGCACATGTCAAATACGGCAAGCGTGACGTGATCGGCCGCAGGCAGCGCAAACGAAACGGTTGTCTCGACGGAAACGGGATTCGGATAGTTCGAGGTGATCGCGGGGGTTTCGGCAGCTGCCGGGACGCGGGATATCCCGACAGGGATATCGGAATACACGTTGATGTCGTCGATATAGAGGTTCAGCACCGGCGATGAAGTGTCCCATATGTACGCACCGATGGCGCCTTCCAGAAAGCTGAAATCCATGATTGGCGAGCCGGGCAGCTCCTGGTCGTCATAGTAGAACCAGAAACGATGTCCGTCCGCCTTGACCGCGAGCTTGTGCCAGCCGCTTTCCGTCGGAATGCCGCCGGGAACCTCCGTAGCGTCCCAGTCCCTGATCACGGACGGCATGCCCGGATTGTCGGTCGGCCGCAGACGGAAGCGCAGACGCGGCGTCACCATCCCGCCGGGCAGGAAACGGGCGACGAACTGGTACCCGGCAGACAGATCGGCCGTATCGACACGGAATTCGATGCCGTAATAGACGCCCTCGTTGACGGGGACGAACACCTGGGCCTCGTAATAGAAGTTGCTGAACTGCTCGGCGCTGTGCGTGGCCCCGACATTGCCCCCGGAGAAATGGTTGCCGAGCTTGCCGACCCAGCCGTCCCCGCTGGGATTGTTCAACATGCTTTCCACGTCCATGCTGTTCCCGTGAAAGCCCGCACGCCATTCATGATGCAGCAGGCCGTCGGTGAACTGTTCCTGAAACAGAAGATCCTGCGAAAATAGCACGGCAGGAAGGAAGAAAAACAATACAAAACCGAGGCAACGCTGCATACGTTCTCCGTGGATTGGTGAAGGTACGAAATGGGGAGGATCAGAAATCCTCGTCCTCGTCCTCATCCGGATCGTCGTCCATCGTATTGTTGACCTTGAAGTCGGGGTTGATGAACGCCAGGATCTCGGCGACGCGGGCAGTCTCGTCTTCGTCGCCCTGCTGCTGGTAGGCCAGGTAGAGATTGCGCCACATGCGCTCGATGATGTCGCGCGTCGTCACCGGGGCGAGCATCTCCGGGGTAAGCCGGATACCGCTCGACGAGAGCATGAGCCGGCACTGGTCACGCGTGATGATGATGCCGCTGTTGAACGCGTCGACGAAGAACATGCGGGACCCATCGTCGTACTGGATGAGGAAATGCATCGGCATCCCGATGCCGTTGAGTGTCAGTCCGAGGCGCTTTCCGAGGACGAGCATCAGCACGGAAAGGGTGATCGGTATACCCTTCCGGTAGTCGATCACTTTATTGATATAGCTGTTGTTCGGATTGTAGTAGTCTTCCCTGTTCCCGATGAATCCCAGATCACTGAAGAGATAGCTGCGCAGCTTCATGAAAACGTCGAGCGGCGCGGCACGTCCCCCGGCCAGGACACGGATATCCGCGGCCATGTCGTCGAGACGGCGCTGGTACAGCGCGGTGTTGATTTCAGGGAACCCGAATTTGCTGAGAATAAAGGCTCCCTCTTCGAGATCCACCGGTTCTTCCGGGCCGTCGAACTCCCTGCCCAGCCTGCGGAGGGCCGTGCTGCTCCGAATCTCGTTCACCAGGTCACGAACCACATCCTGGTGGAGATTCCCGTGTACCTCACTCAGCTCTCTCAGGCCGGCGACCGCATCTTCACCGAGTGCGAGGATTCTGTCACGGACCGCTTTCTGCACGGTCACCTGAGGATCATCGAGTAACGAGTACAGCGCAAAGAGTTCGCGTGTCGCGCTCATTCGTTCAAATACCTGTCAGTCAGTTTCCTCTTGAGATAATTAAAGGCTTCTTTCGGAGTATTGCAAGTCTTGAAAAGACGGAGGTCTGCCGGACTGATGACGCCATTTTTCGCCAGCGCGTCAAAATTAATGACGTTGTTCCAGAAATCGCCGCCGTAGAGAACGATAAACACTTCCTTGCGCAGCTTTTCCGTCTGAACCAGGGTGAGAATTTCCATCAGTTCATCCATCGTGCCGAATCCGCCCGGGAAGACCACCAGGGCTTTCGAGGGGTAGACGAACCAGAATTTCCGCATGAAAAAGTAGTGGAATTCGAAATTCAGCTCGGGCGGGATATACGGATTCGCGTACTGCTCGAACGGCAGACTGATGTTGAGTCCGATGGATTTCGCGCCTGCGAGGTGGGCGCCGCGGTTCGCCGCTTCCATGATGCCGGGACCGCCGCCTGAGCAGATGACGAATCGCTGTTTGTTCAGGGACAGTGACCACTCCGACAGCATGCGCGAAAGTTCGACGGCGTCCTCGTAATACCGCGACATTTCGATCATCGTCTCCGCCTGCTGGAGCTGCGTGAGCAGGTTTTTCGGCGTCTCCGCCTTGCCGGAACGCTGGATCGCATCGAGGATGTCCTGCTTGTCCGCAAGCGCCGCCTCTCGCGCCTTCAGCCGGGCGGAGCCGAAGAACACGATGGTGTCTTTCACCCGGTTCTGACGCAGACGCCGCTGAGGCTCCAGGTATTCCGCGAGCAGCCGTATCGTGCGTGCGTCGGGACTGTTCAGAAATTCAATGTCTTTGTAGGCCTTGGTCGGATTGGATGCTGACATGGACGATACCCCTTCTGTTTTTCTGTTCTGTTACACGGCGAGTGCGCCGCCTGCGACGGGAAGAATGTGACCGGTAATGTAGGACGTCCCTTCCGTCAGGAAAAATACCGCGTCGGCGAGGTCTCCCGGTGTGCCGTATCGCTGCATCGGGAAACGCGAAGCGGGAATGTGATCGAGCACCTCTTCTCCCGGGACGATGATGACTCCCGGTGCGACAGCATTGACGCGGATATCCGGCGCAAGCGCCTTCGCCATCGCGCGCGTGAGCATGATCACTCCCGCTTTGGAAACATTATATGGGATGTGATTCTTCCAGGGCTCGAACCCGCCGGCACTGGCGACGTTGACCACGCAGCCCCTCGCCGCACGCAGCAGTGGCGCGAGCGCCTGCGTCATGAAAAACTGGCTTTTCGTGTTGATATCGAGCGCATGATCCCAGATCTCCTCCGTGACCTCTTCGAAAGCCGCGGTGGGGAACACGCCGGCATTATTGACAAGGACGTCCAACCGGCTCACACGGGCGGAGATCTCCTCTCCGATGCGGCGGATGTGTGCGACCTGCGAAAGATCGCCCTGAACGGCAAACACGTCGCGTCCAAGATCCCTGATGCGCGCTTCGGCCTCGCGGAGCCCTTCCGTACTCTCATGCGCATGCAGGATGATGTCATATCCCTTCGCCGCGAACGCGTATGCCAGCTGTCGTCCGAGCCGGCGGCCTGAACCGGTGATGAATACCCGTCGTGTCTCTGCCATGGCGGCTCCGTGATAGATGGAAACGATTGTTAACGCCGCACGCTCGGTCGTGGTCTCGCGCGTGTTCGGTCAGTCGAGCACTTCCACCGCATGTCCGCTGCAGCGCAGCGCCGTTCCCGGCGCCTCGTATGCGAGTCTGACAAGACCCATGCCGACCATTCGGCCGCGTACGGGATCGAACACCGCGGTGGTTACGAAGCCTGCATTCGTGCCGTCGTGTTCGAGTTCCGCCCCTGCTGCGATGGGATCCGGCGACGCTGCTTCGAACAGGAGGCGACGCGGATGCCGCTGTACCTTGTCATAACTGTCGAGTCGCGCGATGACTTCCTGGCCGATGAAGCAGCCTTTGCGGAAATCGACCGCGGCTTCCGCGCCGGATTCGAGAGGATTTGCCAGGGGGCCGATTTCATGTCCTGTTGCCGGAAGCATGCGGGCGACGCGCCAGAGCGTGTATGCCTGCCTGCCGACGGCGGGCAGCCCGCGCTCATCACGCAGATGATTCCACAGAGTTTCCGCGTTTTCTTCGCGGCAGACGATACGAAGCCCTTCGCCGCTCACGCTGCGGTGACGGAGGAGTTCGACGGCGATGCCGCCGAGGGTGGCGCTGGTGAAAGTCCCCGGCTCTGGCATCGGGATTTCAGGGAAAAGCGCCGTACCGTCTTCCGGGAGGTTGTAGAGCGAGAACTGCGCCCATTCGGACCCGATGTTCTCGTATGTGCAGTCCTCCATGATGGTGTATTTTTCCATCCACTCCATGACCCGTCCGTCGGCATCCGCGCTGGTGAAAAGGCGCAGCATGTCGCTTCCCTGCACGGCCAGCAGCGCATCAATGACACGCCCTTTTTCGTTGGTCAGCAGGGTTTCGCGCAGCTGTCCCGCACGCAGGTCATCGATACGGGCCGACGACAGGCGGTGGAGCAGATCGCGCGCATCGTTCCCATCCATGCGGATGATACCGCGATCGCTTTCAATGCAAAGAAAGGCGCCCGCGGTGGTCGCCTTCACTTCGTCGAGAATGTCGCCATGGGTTTCCTGTGGCTGGAATTTCATAGTCATCCTATCGTGTCTTCACAAAACCCGGAGCGGCGACCCCTTCCGGGATACGCAGTCCGCCGACAAGTTCCTGGATATCGCTCACCCCGTGCGCGGCACAGTACTCTTCCATGCCGGCGGCGATCTTCGCGGCAGCGTCGGGATCACGGAAACTCGCCGTACCGACCTGTATGGCGGAGGCACCGACAAGAAGGAATTCGATCGCATCCTGCCAGGTGGTAATACCGCCGATGCCGATGATCGGGATGGAGACTGCCTTGTGGACTTCGAACACCTTCGCGAGCGCAACGGGCTTGATTGCCGGACCGCTCAGTCCGCCGGTAATGGTCGAAAGCACCGGGCGGCGCGTGTGAATATTCACCGCCATCCCGACGAGGGTGTTGATGAGCGAAACGGCATCCGCGCCTTCCGCCTCGCACGCCCTGGCGAAGTCCCCGATGTGGGTGACGTTCGGCGTCAGTTTGATGATGAGTGTGCGGCTGGTCCGCTTGCGAAGCTCGCGGGTGATCGATTCGGTCATATCGCAGCGCGTCCCGAAGTTGAGGCCCCCCTCCTTCACATTCGGACAGCTGACGTTGATCTCGTACCCCTGGATTCCTTCCTCGCTTTCGAGCCGTTCCATCACATCCACATACTCGTCGATGCTGCTCGCCGCGATGTTCACGATGATGGACGTCTCGAGGGCGCGGAGGAACGGCAGCTTGTCACTGATGAAGGCATCGATGCCAACGTTGGCAAGCCCGATCGAGTTGAGCATCCCCGCGGTCGTTTCGGCGATGCGCGTCGGCGCATTGCCCTGCCGGGGGAGCCAGCTCACGGATTTCGTGACGATTCCGCCGAGTCGCGAAAGATCAGTATACGGCGCAGCTTCGTTGCCATAGCCGAATGTCCCGGATGCGACGAGCACGCGGTTCTTCAGATGCATCGTTCCGAGGGTGAAGGTCGTATTCATGCGTGCTGCTGCTCCTGGAAGAGAATGTCGTTTGAGTCGAAACAGGGGCCTTCGGTACAGACCAGCGCGAACTTCCGTTCGCCCTGATGCCGTTCGACCGGACAGCCCTGGCAGATACCGATGCCGCAGGCCATTTCGGATTCGAGCGACAGTTCGCAGGCGATGCCGCGGTCGAGGGCGAATGCCTGCGCCGCTTTCAGCATGGGATTCGGACCGCAGGCGAAAATCATGGGATTCTCGACGCGGTGGTCGTCAAGATACGCGCTGAGCGCTGCGATGACATTCCCGTGGAAGCCTTCACTGCCGTCGTCGGTCGCCACGTGCAGGTTCGCCAGCCCGCGTGAAACGACGCGCGCCGAATTGCGTGCGCCGAGGAAGGTGATCAGCGGAATCTCCCGCTGCTGCAGTTCGCGGGTCAGGAACGGGAACGGGGCAACCCCGATCCCTCCGGCGATGATGATCGCGGTGCCGAAGGATTTTTCATACCCGAACGTGTTTCCGAGGGGACCGAGTACGCCAATGGTGTCGCCGGGGATCTTCTGCGACAGCGCGTGCGTCCCCTTGCCCACCAGCGAGTACATGATTTCGCACTCGTCGCCGACAACGTTGGAAATGCTGTATGGCCGTCGAAGCAGCGGATCGACATTTGCGCTTGTGAGGATATTCAGGAATTGTCCCGGGCGCAGCTGGGCTGCGAGTTCCGGACTGTGGAATCGGAGAGTCCACGTTTCTTCTGCGATCAGGTCGTTCGCGGTGACCCGCAGGTCGGCATTGATCACTGGCATGTCATTTTTTCTCGAGAGGTGGGGGTGTTGTCGGTTTGCGCAGCGTGTCCGCTCCGGGGACGCTCCCCGGGGGAGGTGCGCCGCCGGGATTCCGTCTCTGCGGTTCCATGGGGGTGACTTCGGTGGTGTCGCGGACCGGGTCGTCGCCCGGGAGTCGCAGCGGGAAATCTTCGTCGCGGGAAGGATCCACCTTGGGTTCCTTCGCGCGGAGGGAATCACGAACGACTTTGAGCTCCTCGTCCAGCAGAGGATTGCGGTAGCGCTGTTCTTTTTTCTTGCGCTCCTCCTCCGCCTTGCGCTCGGCTTCCGCTTTGGCAGTAGCTTCCTGCTCCCGGCGCACTGCGTCCTTTTTGTGATTTTCGATCGCGGCGAGGATGTCTTTGCCCCGCTGACTGTACGGGGACTCCGGATGGTCTTTCACCATTTCCCTGTACATGACCAGCGCCTCTTCACCACGCCGGTCTTCGAAAAACATCGCGATGGCAAGCTTCGCACGTATGGCCTGTTCCGTTCCGGCAAAATCGGTCATGACCGCCTGCATCATCGCGAGACCGTTCGCCTGGTCTCCCTGTTCGAGCGCGCGCGCAGCCCGATCATAGGCATCACGCGCCAGAGCGGTCGAATCCTTGGGAAGGGGGATGCCGCGCAGCTGCATGATTCCCTGCGCATAGCGGCTGCCGGGCCAGTCTCGTATCAGCCGATCCTCGTATGCCACCGCCTCCGATTCATTGCCGGATTTCCGTTCGATGGCTGCGAGAGTATAGATCGCCTGGGGACGCAGCGAATCGCCGAGATTGTTGTCGAGGGCCTTTTTATAGTAGTACCGGGCGGAATCGATATTCAGGATCTGGTCGTACATCTGCCAGCCCATTTCCATGTACAGGCTCGCAAGCACTGCCCGAAGGGAATCCGGATCCGTATTGCGCAGATTGATACGGCGGTATTCCGGTCCGGAGATGGTTACCGCCTGCGCCGTCGCCTGGAGTCCGGCGGCCATGGCGATCTGCTGTTTCTCCGCCTCGCGTACCCAGGGATTGATCCGCCCCGTATTTCGGCCGTGAGGGCGCCGCTTCCGGAACATTTCGGCCATCTTGTCTTCCGTGCTCATTTCCTGCTCGTCGAGGCCTTCGGCCTTGCGGCGTTCCCTGTCGAGGGAATCCGCGATCGTGCGCAGGGAGTCACGCGAGCGAAGCGTATCCGGATTCAGGACGTAGAACAGCGTCGTATCCTTCATGTAGATCTGGTTGCGCAGTTTCCGGTACTCGCCGAAGATCTTGGCTTTTGCGCCGCCCGCCAGTGCCGAAGGCGCCGCGGGGAACGAGAGTTTCGCGTTATTGTAGTTCTTGAACGCGTTATCGTAGTCGTGAATGTCCTCTTCGTAAATGCGCCCCTTCTCAAAGGACGCGTCTGCCGCTTCCTCCCGGCCTTTGAACGTGGTGTCCACGAAGGTGAACTGTTCCATGGCCGCCCGGAAGGCGTCGCCCGCCAGCGTATCGCCTGAAAGAAGATACTGCTTGTGGTAAGAGTAGTAGAGGTTGCCGATTTCGAGCTGAATTTTCCCGTCGTAGTCGAGATACAGCGGATTCTCGAGCATGTTGATAAGCGTATTGCTCGCCTCGTCGAGATCGCCCAGTTCGCGAGTCAGTTTTGCGTAGTTCAGCTCCGCGATGAACGCGAGTTCCGTACTGGGATCGAGCTTGAAGATGTCACGGTACGCCTGGGCGGCCTTTTCCTTCTCATCGAGACGCTCGTATTCCCGCGCCAGCGACAGCTGTATCTGCATGCGCTGATCGGAATTGCCGGAGAAATCCGCGGCCTGTTCGTATTTCTTCACCGCCTCGGCACGGTTGTCGAGGAGGAGGTACATTTTCCCCAGCTCGTAGTAGGCCGCGGCGACCAGTTCCGGCTCGCCTTCCTCGACCCCCATCTCGATCGCCCGGTTGAGCATCGATTCGGCCGTTTCGTATTTCTCCAGCCGGACATAGGTTTTTCCGAGCCAGAGCACGGCTTCAGGGACGAGGCTGCTTTCCGGGTACTGATCGAGGAGCTCCTGAAACTTCCGTTCGGCGCGCAGCGCCTCGAACTTGTAATAGTAGCTTTTCCCGATGAGCAGCAGCGAGTTATCGACCCACTTGCTCTTCGGATAGTTCACCAGAATCCGCGAGCATTTCTCGATGACCTTGTCCAGCTTCATGATCGCAGTCGACGGGGCCCCGGACTCGATCATCGCGATTTCGCGCTTGACTTTCGCCTTGTCTTCCCCCTGCAGTCCCTCCGGCATCTCCATGCCCATGTTCACCGCGGTCTGATGCGGATCGATGACCTTGTTCGACTGGCTGACCCGGATTTCCTCTTCCGCTTCGTCGAACAGCTTGGCCGCATTGTAATAGGTGTTGAAGTACCCCGTGGCGTTCTGCCAGCGTACGTCGACAAACTCCCATACCGCGCAGCCCTGGAACAGGAGGACCGATATCAGGAGAAGGGGAAATGTGATGGATAAGCGTGTGTTCACAAGGCTTTCAGTGCTGCAACAACAACGTACCAATATTCAAGTTAGACGCCGAAAGCGGATAAAAACAAGTCATGGGAAAATACGGTATTCCCCTCCCCCCGACAACCGCCATGACCGGAGCGGAGCAGAGCGCCTACCGCGCAAGCAGACGTTCGTAAAACGCTTCGTACTGCGGAACGATGATGCGCTTATCGAAGACTTCCACGGCGCGACGGCGGGCGGCCTGGGAGAATGCGTCATATTTTGTCTGATTCGTCAGGAGATCGACCGAATACCGCGCCATGCGGTCGATGTCGCCGATTTCCGCGATATAGCCCGTTTCGGTATGGAGGTTGACCTCCGGCAATCCGCCGATGCTCGTCGAGATGACCGGGATTCCGCAGCTCATCGCTTCCAGCGCGGACAGGCCGAAGCTTTCCGACTGACTCGGGAGCAGAAAGAGATCGGATGCGGACAGGATGTCAACCAGTGCGTCCTGCTTCCCGAGGAAACGCACATCGTCTTCCACGTGCAGATCGCGTGTCAGCGCCTCGCACTCGGTGCGGTCGGGACCGTCTCCGATGAGCAGCAGCTTGACCGGGATCTGCTTCCGCACGAGTTCGAAGGTCCGGATCACATCCTGCACCCGCTTGACCGGCCGGAAATTCGATGTGTGGACAATCACCTTCTCGTCGTTGGGCGCGAAGAGCTCCCGGTACCGGCAGGATTCCCGCGGCGCATAGACCTCGGTATCGATGAAATTGGGTATCGCCTCGATGTCGAAATTCAGCTGGTACGTGCTCAGCGTCTTGTCACGCAGAAAACGCGACACCGCGGTCACGCCGTCGCTGTGCTCAAGCGTGAAGCGCATCAGGGGGAGGAAAGACGGCTCGAGGCCGACCAGTGTCGAATCGGTGCCGTGGAGCGTCGTCACGGTCTTGATGTTTTCCAATCCCAGAATCTGCCGGGCCAGGTACGCGCTCACCGCATGGGGAATCGCGTAATGCATGTGCAGGATGTCGAGTTTCTGAAATCGCGCGACTTCGACCAGCTTGCTGGTCAGTGCGAGCGTGTACATGTCGAATTCGAACAGCGGATAGTTCGAGTGCTCCACGCCGTGGAAATACACGCGTTCATGAAAATGATCGAGACGGAACGGCCGGTCGTAGGTGATGAAGTGCACTTCATGACCGCGTTCGGCAAGCGCGAGCCCCAGTTCCGTCGCAACGACGCCGCTTCCGCCGTACGTGGGATAACAGGTGATACCGATTTTCATCAGTGGGAGACCTCCCCGGGATTATGTACTTTATCGCTTTGATGCATGTTGAATCAGATCCCTCGCCATGAGCCAGATAATCTCGGAAGGACAGGACACGGAGCAATTCGCCGATGACTCGTACCTGACTATAGCGCAGCGCGAGGAAGCAGAAATAAAGATAGTCGGTTCGCGTTTCTTATCCTATGCAATCCCCTGCCCCTCACCCGACGTGTTCACCGATTTCATCGATGCGCTGCGCAGGGAACACTACAATGCGACCCATCACTGCTTCGCCTGGCGCATCGGGTACGACGGAAGCGAATTCCGTTACAGCGACGACGGGGAGCCCAGCGGGACAGCCGGGAAACGCATACTCGGTTCGATCGACCGCGGAGGGCTGACAGACGTGGGCATCGTGGTGGTCCGGTATTTCGGCGGAACAAAACTCGGTGTGGGCGGACTCTCCCGTGCATATTCCGATTCGGCCGACGTCGTGATCGAGCACTGCCGGATCGAACGGCGGTTTCATATGGATACGCTTGCCGTAACCTTCCCGTACGACGTCACCAGCCAGGTGCATCATGTCATCGAGATGCACGGTGCCGAGGTGCTCGACCGGCAGTATCTCGAGGACACGCATTACACCGTACGCGTGCGCCGTTCGCTTGCCGCACGACTCTGCGAGGACATGTCCGTATTCACGGACCGCAAGGCGTCCATCCAGCCTGCCTGATCATTCTCCTCCCACCCTGCGAGACGCTCTGTAAGCATGACTGCCCGGGAACATTCAGCGTTCGCGGATCAGTATCCCTCGTCCTTCTCCACGACGAATCCCTCGACGAGCTCCTCCGGGATTCCGTCGAGGAAGCGGGACGGTTTGCTCAGGACAGTCCCCGTCGCGCGGTCGAAGATATTCGTCGGATAGGTCAGGTACAGCCGCTGCTTGGCACGCGTGCAGGCCACGTAAAACAGCCGGCGCTCCTCCTCCATGGCCTCGAAGCTGTCGGCTGCCGCGGTCACCGGGAATCGCCCGTCGACCAGGTACATCACGAACACCGTGTTCCATTCGAGTCCCTTCGCGGAGTGAATGGTTGACAGCGTGAGAAATTCGTCTTCATGTCCCTCGGGGACGAGATCTTCCACGCTTTCGTTCGGCGGTTCGAGCGCCATGTCGGTCAGCATGATCGAGAGCTGCCCGTACCGTTCCGCGATCGTCTGGAACATCTCCAGGTCCTTGAGCCGTTTCGGATGATCGTCGTAGCGCGCCTTGAGTATTGGTGTGTAATAGCGGAGCAGCCGCTCGACCTTGTCACCCGGTGCGATGCGTTCGGGCGCGACTTCACGGAGGACGTCGAGCATCACCGGCAGTTCCTTCCCGCGTACGATCTGTGAGAGGCGCTGCGTCGCCGAATCCGCGAGCGGATTGATCCCGCGCGTGATTTCGTCGGTGATCCGTTCGGCCGATACCGGACCGACGCCGTCGAGGAGAAGCAGGATGCGTGTCCAGGAAATCACATCCTTCGGATTCTCGATAATGCGAAGGTACGCGAGCATGTCTTTGATATGCGCGGTTTCCATCAGTTTGAGACCGCCGACCTTGACATACGGAATGTTGCAGCGCGCCAGTTCGATTTCCAGGTCAAAGCTGTGATAGCCGGCACGGAACAGCACCGCCATCTCCTTCAGCGGCACGCCCTCCTCCCGCAGCTCGAGCACCTGCTGGGCAATGAAGCGCGACTGCGTGTTTTCTCCTTCCATGGAAATCAGTGCGGGAGTCATCCCCTCCTGCCGCGCCGTGAAGAGTTTCTTGCTGTATTTCTCCGCGGCCATGCGGATGATTTCATTCGTGAAGTCGAGAACGGGCTGCGTACTGCGGTAGTTCTCTTCGAGGGTGATGATGCGTGTACCTTCGAAATCCTTGGGGAAATCCATGATGTTCCGGAAGTTCGCACCGCGGAAGGAATAAATGCTCTGCGCGTCGTCTCCGACAGCCATGACATTGTTGTGGCCCGAGGCAAGCTGCCGCACGATGCGCGCCTGAAGCCTGTTCGTGTCCTGGTACTCGTCGACCATGATGTACCGATACCGCTCGCCCATCCGCCGGCGGATCTGTTCGTGCTGTTCGAGCAGGGTCACGAGATTGACCAGCAGATCGTCATAGTCCATGATGTTGTTGGCGCGCTTGTAGGCGACATACGCACGCGCTAGCCCCTCGATGTCGTCGACCTGTTCCGCGAACTGCGGGAAGTCCCTCGCGATCACGATGTCGAGCGGTGTAAGCGTGTTGACCGTCGCGCTGTACATCCGCTGCAGGGTCTGCTTCTTCGGAAACCGTTTCTCTTTCGAGGCGAGTCCGGCGCGGGATCGCAGCAGATTGATCACGTCTTCCGAATCGCCCTGGTCGAGTATGGTGAAATTGGAAGCGTACCCCACTTCGCCTGCGTATTTCCGCAGGGTGAGGTTCGCAAACGAGTGGAAAGTGCCGCCGGAGACGCGCTCAGTGCGTTCGTCCAGGAGCATCGCGGCGCGGCGCAGCATCTCCCGTGCCGACTTGCGGGTGAAGGTCAGAAGAAGCACGGCCTCGGGGTGGACGCCGGATTCAATCAGCCGCGCGACGCGGTAGGTCAGCGTCCGCGTCTTCCCCGTCCCCGCCCCTGCCACGACGAGCGCCGGACCGTCGAGATGCGCCGCTGCTTCGTACTGTGCTTCATTGAGTTCATCACGATACCGGATGCGGAAACGGGAGTCATCCGAGGTGATAAGCGTGAGAGAGGATTTTTTCAGGGTGATTTTTTTCATCTGCACAGCCTGAAGGCGTGAGGTCGGAAGTCACTCGGGCACAGGGATATTAGACAAATATACAACTTGCAGGACTGGTGTCAAACTGCCGGGCCGCAGACTTTTTCCGGCCGGGGATTCGCCTCGGCGGGGATTCACATCTCCGGCGGATGTTCCTATCTGTCATTGTGCCTGCGTGCGTGAGCTCCGAATCTCTCGATGAAATCACGCACCACCGGGTCTTCGGCGGTCTGGAACTCCGCCGGCGTCCCGGTGAAGTATATCCGGCCCTGGTGCATCATGGCAACGCGATCGACGATGGTGTAGACGCTGAACATGTCATGCGTCACGACGATGGACGTCGCATTCATTTTCCCGGTGATTTCCGCGATGAGGGCATCGATCTGGTTGGACATGACCGGATCCAGGCCAGTGGTCGGCTCGTCGTACAGCATGTAGTCGGGGTTGGTCGCCAGTGCGCGCGCGAGGCCGACGCGTTTCCGCATGCCGCCGGAGAGTTCTGCGGGTTTCTTCTCCTCGATGCCGGGCAGGCCGACCATCCCCAGTTTTTCCGCGACGATGCGGCGGATTTCTTCTTCGGGCAGGGACGAATTCTCCACCAGTCCCAGCGAGACGTTCTCCAGCACCGTCATCGAATCGAAAAGGGCTGCTCCCTGGAAGAGAAATCCGAAGCGCGCGCGAAGCGCGTAGAGTTCCTTCTCGGGCATGGTGTGAATGCTGCGGCCGTCGATGAGCACTTCACCTTCATCCGGCTCCAGCAGTCCGATGATATGCTTGAGCAGCACACTTTTGCCGCATCCGCTCTGTCCCACGACCGCCATGGTTTCGCCCGTGGGGATGATGAGATCCACGCCGCGGAGAACGCTGTTGCCGTTGAAGGCTTTCTTCAGATTTCTGATTTCGATCATGCGGGAAAATAGCCATCCGCGCCGGTTCCGCCAAGCGCGGGGAGAGCCGCCGGATGGATGCGTACGCGCGCAGGCAACGCGGAACGGACGCAGGTGCCGCGGGCAATCGCAGCCAGGCTACGGCAGCAGGTCGACATATGCGCGGTCGACCAGGTCGGACTTCGGAATGCCGAAGCGTTGGCAGAGATCGGACGCGATCACTTCCCCGTCGTGAACGGATTCCGTGTCTTCGAGCACGACCTCCAGTTCGAGAAAGCTGCCGAGTTCGTCGACTTCATCGAGATGCACACGCGTGCGCCCGATCCGATACAGTGTCCGGACTTTCCGGATCCTGCCGACGATGCCGTACGCGCGGGAGAGCGCATCCCGGAGGACATCCGGGACCGGCACCGGGACGATGACGTATGACGATTCCTTCGGTCCCGGCTGATCCGGACGCTGATAGAAAATGAGCTCCCCCGGACCATCCGCGAAGGCGCGCAGCTTCAGCCGGCCGTTCGGACACTGGAAGAAAGTGTCATCCTGATGAATGGTTTCGGGCCCATGGTCCGCTGCAGAGGCGACTGCGCGAGTCATGGAATCGACACTCTCGATCCGTGCCTTGATTTCAATATTGCGTGGCATGGCGGACTCCAGGTGACATGGGAAATCGTGCCCTGATGCGGTCTCAGACGCCGCGCTTCGCGGGGATGGTAAACTGGAACGTACTGCCCTTCCCGGCTTCGGATTCGACCCAGATGTCGCCGCCGAGCAGCCGGACGATCCCCTGCGATATCGCCAGTCCCAGGCCTGTCCCCCCGTACCTGCGGGAGGATGATTCGTCGACCTGGCGGAATCGATCGAAAATGTATCGTATCGCCTCATCGCTGAGACCGATGCCGCTGTCCGAGACATAGAAGAGGATATTCTCATCCCCTGCTCCCCTACATCCCAGCGTGATCGTCCCCTCCTGGGTGAATTTGAAGGCGTTCGACAGCAGATTGGTCAGCACCTGGCGGAGACGCGCCCCGTCGACGAGCACCCGGTCTGCCGCCTCGTCCAGTTCGTTGACGCAGATCAGCTGCACATTCCCGTCGGAACGGTTCTTCGCGTAATGGTTGAACGTCACGAGGAGATCCTGGAGGATATCGGCAATACTGGACTCCTCCTCGACAATGCGGACTTCGCCCGCTTCGATCAGCGAGATGTCGAGAATGTCGTTGATGATGTTCAGCAGGTCATAGGACCGCTGCCGTATGACGGAGGTGAAGTCGGCGCGGTCGTCGGGAGAAATCTGCGGGTCGGAGAGCAGCTCGGAGAACCCGATGATGGTATTCATCGGCGTGCGGATTTCGTGACTCATGTTCGCAAGGAAGGCGGATTTGAGCCGATCGGATTCCTCGGCTTTCTCTTTCGCCATGACGAGTTCCGCCATGAGTTCCTTCTCCGGCGTAAGATCCGTCTTGATGCCGATGAAATGCGTGATCACCGACTGTGTGTCCATCACGGGAGAAATGACCGCCTGTTCCCAGTAATATTCTCCGTTCTTCTTTTTATTCCGCATTTCCCCTGTCCATTCACTGCCCGAAAGGATCGTGCTCCAGAGGTCGGCATAGAAATCGTGGGTGTGCAGGCCCGACTTGAGAAAGCGCGGATTCCTGCCGAGCACTTCCTCGGCCGCATACCCGCTTACTTTCGAGAACTGCGGATTGACATACTCGATCTCCCCTTCCGGGTTCGTGATGATGACGGACACCGGACTCTGCTCGATTGATCGGCCGAGAAGACGGAGCCGCCGTTCCGCCGATTTTTTTTCCGTCACATCATGGACAATGGAGTAGATGAGGTTTCCGGCCTTTCCATTGAAGGTGCCCGCAAACACTTCCACATCGCGCTCCGACCCGTCCGCCCGGCGATGGCGGAAATCATAATGCGCACGCTTCTGGTGGAGTACGTCCGTCATGCTCTGCTGCACATTCTCCGACGGCAGCGTATTGATCTGCTGAATCTTCATCTGCCGAAGCTCCGCGCGGCTCCACCCGTAAAATTCGGATGCGGCGTGATTCGCATCGACGATAGCGCCGGTGTCGGGATCGATCAGCAGTTTGACCGCGGCATGGTCCTCGAACATCGAGCGATACTGCTGCTCGCTCTCCTCGATCATCCGCTGCCGCGTGCGAAGCTCGGTCTGATCGCGAAAGACGACCACCACACCGAACACCGAGTTATCCTTGTGGCGAAGAATCGATGCGCTGCCCAGAACGGGTATGAACCTGCCTTCCCCCGCGTCGAGCATGACACCGCTCGACAGCCGCGACTGCACGCCGCCTTCGACGACCTGCCGAATCGGGTCCTCGACCGGCTCGCCCGACTGTTCCGAGAAAAAGCGGAAAACCTCACTGAACCGTTTGCCGCGAACGACCTGTTCGCCCTGGCCGATGAGCCGCAGCGCGGCGGGGTTCAAATGACTGATCGTTCCGTCGGCCTGTGTCGTGACGATGGCATCAGTGATGCCGTACCAGGTCGCGCTGAACTCCTGTTCGATACTCCACAGATCCCGGTAGATCCGGTTCTGCCTGCTGCTGAAGAGGGAGGAAATACCCAGAGCCAGTACCAGCACGATGAGGACGAGCGAAGTTCCCAGCATGGCGGATTCGAAAATGAGGCCTTCGAAAACCTCGCCGAGATCCTTTTTCGTCACCATGAACCAGGGCGTTCCTGAAACCGCGGTCGCATAAGCGATCACTTCCGTTCCATGGTAGTCCGTCGCGCGCATGATCCCGCTGAAGCCCCGGACCGCCTTGACGACGGCTGCCGCCGTATCGGTGAGGGGATACATGAAGCGCAGCGCCGCATCGGGCTGATCGCGCAGGTTGCTGACAATCACGACGCTCGCGCCTTCATGGCGCGCGATGTAGGTTTCCGCGGATGCGCTGGAAGCGGGCCAGTGTTCGATGAAGGGGAAAATCGACTTCGCGGGATCGAACCGCCCGACGAGAATGAGCGGCTTCCCTTCTCTGGTCGTATGCAGCGATGCGAGAAAGTCCATGAACATTCCGTCGCCGAACGGGCTTTCATAAATGTCGGTGCAAACCCCGATTCTCGATTCGAGCGCCGCAGGCAGATATGCCCTCAGCCACGCATTGATTTCAACTTCCCTGTCCGCGTCCACATCAAAACGCAGCCCGCCGCCTTCACAGATAAACAGATCCCTGTACCCGTGTTCATTGCGCAGCGCACGGAGCTGTCCGGACAGGACGCGCCTCGTCTGCTCGGCGTCGCTACGCACCCAATCGTCGACGAGACCGCGCAGGAGTTCATTTCCCGCAAGAAGGTCGATATCGTGCAGTTCATCGCTGTACCAGTCCGAAATCTCCCCAGATTTCAGTTCCGAAACGGCCAGCAGTTCGTCCGATGCTTTCTGCCAGAGGCCGCGCTTTTCATTCTGATAGTAGAGATAGGCGGCAGCAACGGTAATCAGAGAGACGATCACCGACAGGACGATGATACCCCGCTTTCTGAAAATACTGTTCCCGAGTTCTTCTGGGCTGCTACTTCTGGAGATCAGCACGTCGTTTTCCGGCACTTTTCATCCCGATTGCGGATAGTGAATGCACGTGTGACACTCGAATATTGATATTCGGTGCCTGTCAGTCAATAGTGTCGCTAATTGTTACGGAATTTCCTCTTCACCGCCGGCATAGCGCGCGAACCGTCCGCGATCCCGCGGATGTACCGGATCCGGCCTATCCCATGGCCAGCCGCCGAACTGCGTCCGCTGAAAATCGAGCCAAGCTTCCCTGATCTCGCCCTGCGTATTCATGACGAATGGCCCGTACTGCACCACCGGCTCCGCGATCGGACGCCCCTGCAGCAGGAGAAGGCGGCTCGCCTGCGCACCGTTGCGCAGCGCCAGGTCGCGGTCCGGCCGCACCTCTGCGCCGTGATACGGCGGAATCTCCTGCCCGTCGATGGAGAGGTCCTCGCCTTCGAAAAAATACAGTTTCCGACGAACCTCTGACGTCGAAGCCGGCAGCGTCCACTCCGCTTCCGCGTCGAGTCGTATGATCCAGATGGCCACGCCGCTGTCCGCCTCCGCCGCCCAGGAGTCGGGCGCAGGCGCCGGTGCGGAGACGTCGGCGAACGTCCCGGCAATGATGCGGAGCTGCACGAACCGCTCAGTCCCGGCAGGTAGCTTCAGCACCGGGATGTTTTCCGACCAGAGCATCTTGAAATGCGGGTCGACATACTTGCTCTTTTTCGGCAGGTTCAGCCAGATCTGGAACAGCTCGAGCGGATTCTCCTGGTCCTCTTTCAGCAGGGGAAACATCTCCGCATGCTGAAGGCCGCTGCCCGCGGTCATCCACTGCACATCGCCTTCACCGTAGCGGCCCGCCGCTCCGTGCGAATCCGAATGATCCACGAAGCCCTTCAGCACGACCGTGACGGTCTCGAACCCGCGGTGCGGATGTGCCGGGAAGCCGGGAACCCGCTCCCCGTGATACATCCGCCAACCGTCCCGGATGGTAAAATCCTCGCCGATGCTGCGTCCCGCCAGCGACGCCGCCGGTCCCAGTTCCCTGTTGCCCTTCGGATATGCATCCGCATGATGCACGCAGAACAGGAACGGATCCAGCGTATCCCACGGGAAGCCGAGCGGGGTAACGGATAACACTGACCTGTCACTCATGAAACGTCCTTTCAACCGTTGCGGGGCAAACCTGCCCCGGGGGGGGTGTCTGTAGTTTGTCCGAAAATGTCCATTGCGAATACTGGAAGATAACCGCTCCGCGGAAATATTCAATCCCCCGCGACACCTGTTTCTCATGCGGCCGGCTTCGCCGTCTCTTTCTCCGGTCTTCGCCGTTCCCGTTTGTTTCCCGCACCCCAGTGTCTTAATTTTACTGAGACATACCTTTTTGCTATTCACGCACCAGCCTTGATTGTCCCCATGTATGAATTCGAATTCAAACCCTTTGAGGAAATGACACCCGAGGACTATGCGACCGTCGGGTTCATGTCCGGTCTCGAGGTGCATCAGCAGCTACTCACCAAAAGCAAGCTGTTCTGCCGCTGTCCGGCCGGCCGCTATTCTCACGAATACCATGCGGAGATCCTCCGCCACATGCGTCCCACGCTGTCCGAACTCGGTGAGTACGACGGCACGGCGCTGATGGAATTCAAGACGAAGAAAAACATCGTCTATCGTGTGAACAAGGAAACCGTCTGCACGTACGAAATGGACGACACCCCTCCGTTCATGATGGATGACGAAGCGCTGGACACGGCGCTCGAGATCTCCATGCTCGCGGGACTCACACTCGTCGACGAAGTGCACATCGCCCGCAAGCAGTATCTCGACGGCAGCATTCCGACGGGATTCCAGCGGACGGCGATCTGCGGCATCCACGGATCCATCCCCTACGGCGACCGCAAGGTGTCCATGATTCAGCTCGGCATCGAGGAAGACTCCTGCCGGGAGATCAGCGACATCGGGCACATGCGCATCTATAACACGGATCGCCTCGGCATGCCCCTGATCGAGCTGGTCACGGGTCCCGACATGCGCACCCCCAGGGAAGTCGCGGAAGTCGCGCAGATTCTGCGGAAGATGATGCGCACCACGGGTCGCGTCCGTCGCGGCATCGGCGCCACGCGCGCGGATACCAACGTATCGGTGACCGGCGGCACGCGCATCGAGATCAAGGGCGTTCCCAAAATCGGGATGATGCCGCTGCTCACGTACAACGAAGCCCAGCGGCAGTGGAACCTCCTGCGTCTCCGCGAGGAACTCAAGCGCCGTGGCATCACCGAGGAAACATTCTCGCACAGTTCGCTCGACATCACCCGGATTCTCAAGCGTTCGCGCTTCACCCCGATCGCCGACGCGATGAAGCGGGGACAGGTCGCCGCCGCGGTCAAACTCACCGGTTGGGCCGACCTCCTTCGCTGGCAGACACAGGACAACACGGTGTTCTCCCGCGAAATCAGCGATCGCGTCCGCGTCATCGCGTGTCTCAGCGTCCTGCCGAACATCATCCACTCCGACAGCATGAGCGAAACCCTCTCGGGCGCGGAATGGAAGGAGACGAAAGCGGCAATCGGCTGTACGCCCGAGGATTCGATTGTGATCGTCTGGGGCGATGCCGGCGACGTTGAAACCGCCATCAACGAAATTGCGATCCGCGCAAAAGAAGCGACCATCGGGATTCCGTCAGAGACGCGGCAGGCGCTGCGCGACGGCACCACCGGGTTCGAACGTATTCTGCCGGGTCCGCAGCGCATGTATCCCGACACCGATCTTCCTCCGATCCGCGTGATGCCCGAGCGTCTCGAGCGTCTGCGTGAGCGCATGCCGATTCAGTTCTGGGATCGCCTGCGCCGCTACCATGAATGGAAGGTTCCGCAGGACGCCATTGAAGGCCTCGCACTTTCCCCGCTCTCCCCGCTTTTCGACGAAGCGGTGACGGAAATGGGCTTCGACGTCAAGGATGCGGCCGTGATGCTCTGGCGGTATCCGCGCCGGCTGCGCCGCGACGGTATCCGCACCGAGGATCTGCCGGTGGACGCGCTCCGCGCCATTCTCCATGCGGTGCGTGACGGAAAGCTTACGAAAGACGGCGTCCTCAACGCCATTCGCCGTTCGCTCGGCGACGGGTTCGACGCGGACGCGCTTCCGCCCCGTCTCGAGCGAAAAGACCTCGCCTCCTTCATCACGAAGGCGAGACAGCAGGTGCAGTATGCAAAACTGCACGATGAAAAGAACATCCCGAACCTGACTCTCGACCGCGTGATGGACGAAGTGCGCGGGCGCATTCCGGGCGCCGACGTGGCTGACGAAGTCGCGGCGCATTTTGCCAAGGAGGTGCTCTCATGAGCGACAAAGAAACCTACAAAGGATACAAAGGCGCCGCGCTCGCGGCGATGAAGAAATTCGGCATCCGCGTGTGGAGCGACGCCGTGCTGACCACCGAAGAAGACAGCTTCGAAGGCATTGTGCTCCCGCGCTCCGAAACCGCGGACGGCGACCATATCGTGATCAAGATGGCCACCGGCTACAACGTCGGCCTTCGCTGCGACCGCATTATTGATGCGAAGGAAATCGGCTACAAGGAAGCGCATTACAAGATTCCGGAGAAGGCGTTCCCGTACGATCCGAAGAAGAACCGTGTCGTGCTTTTCGGTACGGGCGGAACGATCGCAAGCCGGCTCGATTATCGTACCGGCGCGGTGATCCCCGCCTTTACGCCGGGTGAACTCTACGGTTCCGTACCGGAACTGGCGGACATCTGCAATCTGGAAACCGAGAAGCTGTTTGGCGTCTTCAGCGAAAACATGGGACCCGAGCAGTACATGATTCTCGCCGACCGCATCGGAGAGGAGATCCGCAAGGGCGTCCGCGGCATCGTCGTCGGTCACGGCACCGACACCATGCATCACACCGCGGCAGCGCTGTCGTACATGGTGCAGGACTCCCCCGTCCCCATCGTCATGGTGGGATCGCAGCGGTCGAGTGACCGTCCGTCGTCCGACGCCGCTCTCAATCTCATTCACAGCGTGAAGACCGCCGCCGACTGCGACATCGCCGAGGTGATGGTCTGCATGTTCGGTCCGACCTCCGACGAATACGGTCTGCTCCACCGCGGCACCCGCGTCCGCAAGATGCACTCCTCCTACCGCAGCACGTTCCGCACCATCGGCGACATTCCCCTCGCCATGGTCAACCGCGACGGCTACACATATCTGCGCGACGATTACAAGAAACGCCGCAGCGACCGCGAAGTGAAGGTCAGCGCCGTGTTCGACGATCGTATCGGCATCCTGTACTACTACCCGAACATGAAAGCCGACATGATGGACATGATGATCGACAACGGCTACAAGGGCATCATCATCGCCGGCACCGGACTCGGCCATGTGAACAAGCCCCTGTATCCCGCACTCCAGCGCGCGAAAGACGCAGGTGTGGCGGTGTACATGACGGTACAGACGCTCTGGGGCTACGTCCAGATGTACGTCTATGAAACCGGCCGTGAAATGATGGACCTCGGCGTCATTCCCCTCGAGAACATGCTCCCCGAAGCCGCCTACATCAAGCTCGGATGGGCCCTCGGCCAGACCGACGATCTCGACAGGGTGAAAGAAATCATGCTCGAATCGATCAACGGCGAAACCACGCCGCGCGAACCGTACAACGGCTACCTGATCTACCAGGGCGGTATCCCGGAAGTCGACGAATTCATCGGGACGATCCGCCGGTAAAAAATCCGCGAAAACGCG
>QKAF01000024.1 GCA_003246455.1 Bacteroidota bacterium | reverse complement strand
CATGAGAAGATGCTGACTGCGAAAAAGCCGATCTATCCCGTCCTGCCGTCCACCCTCACCGCGCGTGAGGAGGTCGATGTCTTCCTTGCGAAGGGACACATCAACTTCCCGGACGAGGTGACCTTCGGAAGCACGCTCGCACGCGTCTATCACACACCGCCGCCCGCGGAAGAGGCCGCGGCCCCCGCGATCGACCTCGCCGCCATCCGCGCCGTGATCGAGCGGGAGGGCGACGGATACATTACGCCCGATTCCATCCAGCAGCTGCTCGACGCGGCCGGCATTCCCCGCGCGGGCGAGGCAGTCGTCACATCGGCCGACGACGCCGCCTGGGAGGCGAAGCGTCTCGGACTCCCGGTCGTCATGAAAGTCGTGGGTCCCGTGCACAAGTCCGACGTCGGCGGTGTGACGCTGAACGTGCGTGACGAGGAAACCGTGCGCAGCGAGTTCGCCCGCATGATGAACATCCCTGACACCACCGCCGTGCTTCTGCAGCCCATGCTCAGCGGCATCGAGCTCTTCGCCGGGGCGAAAAAGGAAGACGCCTTCGGACACATGGTGCTGTGCGGCCTCGGCGGTATTTTCATCGAGGTGCTGAAGGATGTGCGCGCCGGCCTCGCTCCCCTGACCGCCGACGAGGCGCTGACGATGATCCGCGAGCTCAAGGGCTACAAGATCCTGCAGGGCGTACGCGGACAGAAAGGTGTGCGCGAGGAGACCTTTGCCGACATCGTCGTCCGGCTGTCCGCCCTCGTGCAGGCCGCCCCGGAAATCGTCGAAATGGACCTGAATCCCCTGCTCGGCACTCCGGAGGGCGTCACCGCCGTGGATGCGCGGATTCGGATTCAGAAATAACCCCCTGTGAAACACAAAGACACGAAGGCACGAAGACACAATGCTGCGTGCAGGGGCGCAGCATGCAGCGCCCCTGCAATCACGGATTTACCGATACGGTGGAACGAAGGAAACGCCGTCCATGCTGCCTCGTACACCGAAATAGCCTCCACCACAGGAGACGGTAAGAAACGGATGATCGCTGCTGACGATGTGGTACCCCGGATGGATGTCAACATACGCAAAGGCGAAGCCGTCCAACAGCGTGAACCGTGACGAATCGACAGGAACACCATTTATGCGCACATCGCCGCGATGCGCGGCCTTCGTCACGAGAATGAAATACAGATTGTCATAGCGGAGCGAGGAAAAAGGGTGGAAACTGTCATGTACGCTCTGGACATTCGGCTTGTAGGCATCGTCCGTGACGGAGAAGTACCGCTTCCCCCAGAGTCCGTGCGGAAGCAGCGGCATGGCACCACCCGCGTAGCTTGTATCGGTATTCAGATAGTGACAGTACAGGTGATGCTGATACACCGCGAAGGGTTTACTGCCGCGTATGACCGTCGCACGTCCTACAAGCGTATCGACGTATCCGCCCGCATCGAGATGGAGCGCGGGAGAGTTCTCGAATATCCTGATATCCGAGTCGTCTTCCTGCGCGATGATACGCAGCAGGTCTTCCTGCGTATTCGATGTGCGCTTGAGGAATGGTATGAAAATATATTCCGTCCCGAGTTGCACGCGGGCAGGTTGAATTAAGTAAGATCGCTGCAATGTGGGGGTGGGGCTCTTCTGTCCCCAAATACCGTTTGGCCAAATGCGACCACAAAATATGGCCATGACAGCAACGCGCGTCCCGCTTTCGATTCGGTCTCCCACTCCGAGTGAGTACACGTAGTTCTCAATGCCACGATACGGGTCCCAGAGGTCGAATATTGAATTCGTAGCATATCCGTCGATTTCGAGGTAACCGTACTGAGGCAGTACTGTCGACAACTCGGCATCGAGGGGGAAACCGTAGCCAACCTTCTGAGGCACATACCAATCTGTAAAAGACTCCACGCCGTATCGGTGGCTGTGTTCAATGTTCACATGGCTTGCAATACCGGCGTTCAGAATACCCACATCAGTTATACTCATCACACCGTGGAACAGATACGAACTGTCCCAGCAAGCCACTGGCCAGACGGTGGCTGCATCTAAAAACCCTGCGGCATCAACGGGTCTGACGAACACACCGACTTCCGCATCCGCCTGCAACAGCACGACACTCTGTCGATAAAATGTAAGCGAGTCGGTATGAAGGCGATCCAAGCTCCGGTGTGAGATTACCAGGGACACGGGCTGCTGCGGCATGACCACGATTGTAGTGTCCCAGCGCCCGTCATAGTTTGGCTGTGATTCGTGGTTAGCATCAGTATAAGGCATACGTACCACCACGGTTGCAGCGGTATCGCTCACGATGGTTAGAATCGCCCGACTGGTAATTAACGGCACAACAAAATCCCTCGCGAAACATGTTGTCCCTGGGATCGCAGGCTGCGGAGCATGGAATCCCACCGCGCTCCCCGCTGTACGATATGCCCCTGGATTCAGCACCTGTTCGTCCCATTGCAAAAACACCGCCGCGTCGCCGATCATATTATTGGCTGCTTGGTACCCATACACTGCCGTGCCCAGCCCCCCATGATAGGACCATCGTCCTACGATCACTCGGTCGGGCTGCACGACGCCTGTCCCCTGAAATCGGCAATGCGCGGTGTCAGGCAGGAAGGCGGGGGAGAGCATGATCAGACGCTCGGCAATATCCGGGGCTCTGAACTCGTACTCGCGACTGATCACCCCCGCAACGCGTCGCAGTGGAACATAATCGTCGCCCCCGGCATCTACATCCTCCACGATCGTGATGCCCGCACGGATGTCGCTCCCCGACGTGTTTTCCACGGCGAGATGCACCCGCACTTCCTGGTAAAGACTGTCGTGCACTGGCTCCAACTCTTGAACAATGCGCACCGTACCTCCACGGGTACGTACCGCCCAGGTATAGCGCAAACGGTCGGACAGCCGTTCCACGGTTCCCCGCCCGAGGTTTCTTTGCGGCCAGGGTGCGTACATCTGCGATTTGGTGTAATTAGTCCAGATCACTCCGTCGATCGTGGCACTGATATGGGATGTCAGGGAAGAACCGGATTGAAAAAGCATCGTGCGCCCATCGGCGCGCATGGCGCCAAAACGACCACTGAAGCTGTCGAGTGACGCGACAACGCTTCCGCGCGAGAGCGTCAGTATTCCGGGTTGCGCGTGCAGGCCTTCATGGCTACCAAGCAGCAGTATGCAGAGTATCGTCCATCTCATCCCTGTCAATCCGTATCGCATTGCGTGCCTCCATTTCATCAATATTTCTTTCGTTCGGTCCCAGGTAACCGCGGCCCGGACATCATCCAGCACGAATCCGCGATTGCAGACAATGCCGGACCGCGTATGACAGCTTTCTCCACGACGGTGACGTTCACGTACTGGAGTCGTCGATGTCTCGGCTCAGCGGAGTATGCGCACGGTTTGCGTCAGGGTCACCCCCCGTGTGATCATGCGTACGAGGTACACGCCGCTGGAGAGATTACCGGCGTTGAAGACGAGATTGCTTGTTCCCTTGGGATACCAACCGGTCGCCAGTGTGCGTACTTCCCGACCCAGGATGTCGTGAACGGAGACAGTCACCTCACCGGATTCAGGGAGGGTGAACGCAAGTGAAGTAGTACGCGCGAAGGGATTCGGCCAGGCTGCCTGCATCGCGTACCCGACCGGCATGGCGTCCATCGTCTGTTCTCGAGCCTGCCTGGGAATACCCTCATGGCCGATGAGCTGGTCAACGATTGTGAGATCGCGATTTCCAGGAAACGCCTGCAGCAGTGTGTCGAGACTCGCCCGCGCCGCTGCCGTCGCACCGCCACGGTGCATGGTCAACGCGGCCATCGCCTGTGCGGACGTATATCCCTCCCCTCCATACACGTCGAGCTGCGCCATCGACTGCAGTGCCTGCACCGCCGCGTTCCATTCGTTCGCTTCCATTCGTACCGCCGCCAAGTAGCGGTACGCCGGGATCAGCACTTCGGGGCGTACGCAGTTTGCAGCCAGTTGTGAGAAATACGCACGCGCCGCCGTCGAGTCCGAGCGCTCCCAGACAAGACCAAAACCGACGGAGGCATCGAGTGCAGACAGGGTGGCTCTCTGGTTGAAGAGCATCGTGCGCAACGAATCCACGTCGAGCGCTTCCCAGGTACGAAAACGTGCCGCTGCCGGCACATTGAACATCGAGGCAGTTACCGGCAGCGCCAGACGCATGACATCTTCGGAAGTACAATTCGTGCTGTCCGCTGTAAGCGCGTCCGCTGTGCTGACCGTCGAATTCGACACGCTGAACAGCGTATTGCCGTCCCAGAAATCTCGCTGCAGATCCGCATTGCTGTATTCGAATCCCCCTTGCAGTGTATAGGGTGAAACGATTGTGTTCTCGCCACCCTGATAGTGGGGCACACTCTGGTCGTAGTAGGCTTTCCCAAATTCGTACGTGGCGTAATAGCCCCAGAGGTTGTAATCGTTGAAGGCGACACAATTACGCCCGAGCGAATCCGGGTTATCCCATGTAGCCGGAAGTGAGGAATCGTAATACCCGTAGACCTTTCCCCAGACAGCGCACAGACCGATGGACTGCTCCTTGACCACACTGTGGCGGAGAAATACCGGTTTGCCATTGTAAAAGGAATACACGCCCTGGTAGTCCTGGCCGTCGATCCATCCGTTGTTGTACAGCGTGCAGGAATCGATCAAAGCAAACGCATTCGTATGCGCGTAGATTCCTGTCATGTGATTTTCGTTGATGGTGCAATGCTGCAGCAGCACGGTCGCGGCATCCTCAAGCAAAACGCCCATCATTTGATCAGACTGATTGAAATACGAATCGTAGAACAATGCCTCGGATCTCGCCACCTCAAGGTTGTTTTCGACATTACTCGAGCTTATCAGGTCGTGAAAAACCGCATTGCTCCCGATCAGACGCACTCCGCTTTCCAGGCTGTAATTGACCGTGACATCCGAACCTGTGATCGGATCACAATGGTCGCAGTCCAAGCCCCGCACGGCATACGCGATGAACACGCGGTTGAGAGTCACTGCGTACGGCCGTTCACACAATATTCCATCCCAGTCTCCCGCTGCCGGATCTCCGCTGGACGGAAGAAAGAGCACATATTCGTTGCGATACTGATGCCGCATCGTTTCGAGTTCCCCGAATACGGTCAGTCCCGTTTCCTCGTCGAAGAGTAACCGCGTGTCACTATCGCCGTACAGCCCTTCGTCGAATCCTTCGATGAGCAGCGCGCTGCCGTCCGGTACGTTGATGTCGACATGTACGTCGAGGTTGACATCCAGCAGCGCCTCGGTCACACCGGTCGATTCCAGCGGCAGCTGGTTGTCTCCTCCCGTCACATGGAATCTTTTATTGTCGTACGTTGTGCGTTCACGCAGATATGACGCGCCCGGGAAGGCCCACTGCACCAATCCCCAGTATGTGTAGCTCCCGCCGTTCGTGGGTGTGAACGCCGAACTCCACGCTCCGGAACTCCCATATGTGCGTACGTAGATTTTCACACCGAAGTCGTCGTATTCGATCAGGATCCGATACACCGATGTCGTCGATCCCGCGCCCCAGATCGCATCGGTAAGGTTCAGGGTGAATGTGAACGATTGGTCATTGAAGTCGAATAGATACAATCCACATCCGAGCGTGTCCTTGACCTCGTCGATATCCCCCGAGGCAGCGTCCATGCTCCACGGTCCCTCGTAACCCCACGCGGAATTACCCGAAAGATATCCACCCGATACAACCGCGAACCTGTGTGTCAATTTTAGATCATTATCAAAAATCAACCCAGATGCGGAGATGGTGAGGGGGATCGCACTTGACTGTGTGTTCCACACCGCTACTTCGCTATTCCCGATATCGAAGTTCGGCTGTGCGACAAGCGCCGATGGAAGTACCGTCACCTGCAGTGACACGAGGAGTATCCCGAACAGTATGCGGGCGGCTGTCATGCCTGCCGCTGCGCTCCGTGATCGGTGTTCCGTGATCGGTGTTCCGTGATCGGCGTTCCGTGATCGGCGTTCCGTGATCGGCGTTCCGTGATCGGCGTTCCGTGATCGGCGTTCCGTGATCGGTACATTCCCATGGCAGACCCCAGTTGATTATTGAAAGGATGGTGATTGTATCCGACAGCTCCTCATCCGACGGAAATTCCGTCCTGCGGAGCGTTTATCCGTTTTTTCAGCCCACGTAGCATGGTAATTCCTCACCCCCGCTGCCTCAGGCGGTGCGTCGTGTGGAGGGAAATGACAGTGGCACCATTGTACCAAAAGAAACAGGCTTTGTCAAGTTTTCAGATATTATTATGCGTTATTGCCGCTAGATGCGTATTATTTTCCCTCCCGCTTGCCACCAGCGAGCGTTCCATGTTCCTTTTTTCAGACTCGACTCCTCCGAAGCTGATGAACTTTGTATCTTTGCCTATGGGTACAACTCGCAGCGAAACACTTACCGCCGAACTCGCCTCGCACTTCCCGCTGCGGGAGATCGATATCGCCGTGGGCGGTCGCAGTTACCGGCTGACGACCGCCGAGGATATCGAGCTGCTGATCGGGCGCATCACCGAGGAGGAATTCCGGAAGGACGAACGCCTGCCGTACTGGGCGGAACTCTGGCACAGCGCCGTCGCGCTCGCGGAGGCGATTGCGCATGATCCGACGCTGGTCGCCGGACGCCGTGTGCTGGAGGTCGGCTGCGGCCTGGCGCTTCCGGCCGTGGTAGCCGCCTCGCATGGCGGGCAGGTGACCTGCGGCGATTTCGAACCGCTGGCGCTCAAGGCGGCGGAACTCAACCTGCTGCAGAACGCCGCGTTCGAATCCGCCGACGTGCGGCTGATGGATTTCCGGGAACCGCCGCGCGAACAGTGGCCGCTGATCCTCGCCGCCGACGTGATCTACGAAAAGCGCTTCATCGAACCCCTCGCCGACTTTCTCGTTCGCGCCCTGGAACCCGGCGGCACGGTTTTGCTCGCGGAACCCAACCGGCTGATCGCCGTCCCGTTCTTCGACGCCCTCACCGCCCGCGGGTTTTCCTACACCCGCACCTCCCGCTTCGCCGCCCTCCACGGCCGCACCGTCGAGATTTCCCTCTACGAGATAACGAAGAAGAAACCACGAAACCACGAAAACACAAAGAAAGACACGAAGGACTTTTAGAACCGCCTCTACTCTCGTCTCTGGAAATGGAGAATAGAAGTGCTTCTATAAATCCTTTGTGTTCTTCTTCGAGTTTTTGCGTTTTTGTGGTTTTTTCCTACCCGTTGTCGCGGAGCCAGGTACGCATGCGCTCGCGGCGGCGGGGATCGATGCGCCAGCCGTCGGGACACTTGAGCGCGGCGCGGAATGCCGCGGCGGCCTCGCGGTCGCGGTCGGCGGCGATGTAGGTCAGTCCCAGTTCGTAGCGGTGTCGCAGCACCTTCGGCGCGACCTGCACGGCTTTCTTCAGATGCATCACCGACTGTTCGATGCTTCCGTCGGGCATGCTGCCGAGAAACATGTTCGCCAGCTGCCGTTCGATCCAGCTCACGTCCGCCACCTCGCGATGCCAGGTGCCGTAAATCGTATGCGCGACCTGGTTGTCCGGATCGAGTTTCAGCGCGATGTCGAGTTCGTCGCGAATACGGTTCGCCAGCTTCACTTTTTCCTCGCCGCCCGCGTACATCGCGTAGCTCCCGTATGACGCCGCGAGAAATGCGTGGGCGAACGCGTTGTCATTGTCCGCTTTCACCGCGCGTTCGGCGTAGGACACCGCTTTCCTGAAATAGCGTTCCTGCCGCGCTTCGTCCGTCGCCGCGTCCCCGTCGTTGATGGCGTGATTGCTCAGCCGCCAGAGCACCTCGACGTCGTCGGGATGTTCTTTGAGCATCCCTTCAAGGATGCGCCGTGCGGCATCGTACTGCTGGCTGTCGAAAAGGCGGTCGCATTTTTCAAGGGAAGTGAGGCGCGCGCTGCTGGAGGGATCGCCCGAAGGAGAAGCGGCGACTGTCGCGAATGAGAGAGAAACGAGGAGGAGTGCGGTGAGAACGAGGAGGATTCCTTTCATCTGCTGTTCCATGGTGTGTGTGACGGATTCTCCCTTCCGGGCTGCCGCGTTGACACAGGAGACATCGTGAGTGACTCGAATATAACGCCGAACATGGGGCAGGCAGTTCCGGGGTTTCGCAAATAGTCCGCATTTTGTGTGTGGATTTCAATGCAAAAAAATGTGTATTTGATGAGCATTGAGTCTTTTTCACGGCAACAATCGCGAACCCCTGTCGTAGATTGCGTCACAGGGTATGTTCCATCATTCTCCGGGTTCCCATGCTGACTCGTCACCCCCTCCTCGCCGTCACTTTTTCCCTTATGCTTCTCCACTTCGCCGCACCGCAGACCTTCGCGCAGCGGCAGCTGACCGGGACGGTGCTCGATGCCGAAACCGGGGAGGCGCTGCAGTTCGCCAATGTCTGGGTGCGCGACAGTCACAAAGGGACGACCACGGACCGCGACGGACGCTTCACCCTCGCGCTCGATGCCGGGGAATACAGCGTAGTGGCCAGCTATATCGGTTATACCAGCCAGACGCGCCGGGTACGGATACCGGCCGACACGGACCTCCGATTCACCCTTCGTCAGAGCACGTTTGAAATGCCGTCGGTGACGGTCACGCCGGGCGACAATCCCGCCCTGCGCATCATCCGCCGCGCGATCGAGATGAAGGAAATCCGCCGCGAAAAGCTGAAGAATTACAGCCTCACCTCGCATTCGAAACTGCTGGTGCGTCTGACAGGCGCGCTCGAGGGAATGGTCGAAGGCTCGGGAGACGGCAATTCCGTTTCGGTGAAGGTCGGCGTGGACGACGACAGCACCAGAATGACAGTACGGGACACACCCTGCCGATCATTCTCGAAACGCAGACCGAGGCCTGGTGGGCGGCTCCGGACCGCTACAAGGAAGTGATCAAAGCCCGGAAGCAGAGCGCGATGATTCCCAGCCAGGGAAACATCATGATCAGCCAGTTCTTCATCGTGGATTTCTCCGCCGACGATTTCAATTTCAACGACAGGGCACCGATTCCCGGCCCGATTTCCGAGCGCGGGCTCTCCAGCTATTACTATCACCTCATCGGCACCACCGTTCTCGACAGCACGAAAATCTACCAGATCGAGATCTCCGCCCTGTCGGAAAACGATCCGCTGTTCGAAGGCATGATCTACATCGCCGACAGTACGTATGCGCTTTCGATGGTGGACGTCCACCTCAACGACGCGGCCATGCCGCCCCTGTTCGAAACGCTCGCATTCAAGCAGCATTTCCGCCTGTTCGACGGGGAGTTCTGGCAGCCGGTCGACGTGGTCGTCGACGCCGGCATCCAGATTCCCATCGTCAACATCGGCGTCGGGATCGAGGGCTTCTCCGTGCTGCAGGACTGGCGCATCAACCAGCAGATCAACGAGGATTTCTTCGACCGGACGCGCATCAAGGTGCTGAAGGAGGCCGACGAACGGGACTCGACCTACTGGGCGGAAAACGCCAAGATTCCCACGACGGACGAGGAACAGCGCGCCTATCTTCGCGCGGACTCGGTGAAAGCGCAGATGGATTCCGTCAAATACCAGGTCGGACTCACGAATTTCCTCACCGGCGGAACCACCGGTTCCGATGCCGCGCGTTTTTCTTTTCCCGGCCTGATCGATCTCTATCATTTCAACCGGGTGGAAGGACACGCGCTCAGCGGCGATTTCTCGCTTTCCATGCCCGAGTTTCCGCTGAACTGGGTACGGACCTCGGTGGGCTACGGCTTCAATGACGAGCGCCTGAAATGGGACATCGGCGGCAGCGTGAAACTTCTTGACACCCCCTCGCTGCGGCTGTACGCGGACCGTTTTTCCGAACTGAGTTTCATCGACCGATTCAACGATCCGCTCGGCGACCTGGGGACAACGCTCGCCAGCATGCTCTGGAAATACGATCCACGCGACTATTTCTATCGTGACGGCTGGAGCGCGTCGGTCAGCTATGACGCCTTCCTGCTGTTCCCGTCCTCGCTTTCGGTGCGGCGCGACCACTATCTCAACGCCGTGAACAACAGCAATGAGAGCATTTTCCGCCGTGACTGGTCCTACCGCGACAACCCACCGATCAACGAAGGATCCATTTTCTCGATTTATGGAGACGTCACTCTCGACGCACGCGACTTCATCGACAACGCGGGAAAGATCAACCGCATCGGCGCGCGCAACCATGTGCCTGTCGTCGGGCTCGGCTGGCATGACGCGGATATCGAGGGCGTGCAATGGAGCTTCATGAGCTGGACAGCCCGGCTGAACGGCAGATTCGAACTCGGTGCGCCCGGGGTTTTCGCCTACCGC
>QKAF01000015.1 GCA_003246455.1 Bacteroidota bacterium | reverse complement strand
ATGAACATCCACCAGTCGCCCCTCCCGAGTACGGCGGTGCCCAGCACGACAATCGAAAACGGAGAGGACCATCCGGAAATCCGTCCGTCGGCGTTCACGGCCCGGCAGCGCATGGAGAACGTCCCCGGCCGGAAAAAATGATGACTGATCGTGAACCAGAGACCGCTTTCGATTCCGCTGTAGGAGTCGATCGGACGTCCGTCGCCCCAGTTCACTTCATACGTGAGACTCTTGTTCTGCGGATCGTCCGAGACGATCAGGACCTCGACCAGCTGATCCACTTCCGTACTGTCATCCCCGCGGATTATCCGCGGAGCTGTCGGCGGCTCCGTGGGTTCGTTCGAGTCACAGCCGGTGAACAGAACAGGGGAGAGGAGCAGCAGCAGCACAGGAAGGAACTTCATGGAAGACCCTCACTCTCATATTTCGATCACGCTGTCTTTCGAGACAGGCGGTGTGGGAGGGGGGGGCGGGAAGTGCTTGCGTATGATATTCCGGTCTTCCTCATTCATCAGCTCTTCGCGGAGTTTCTCGATTTCCTTCTGCGGCAGGCGATCGATGCGTCCGTCGCGATGAAGGAGACTGTCGATGCGACGCCGTTCCTGTTCGGGAATGAGCTGCTTCCACCGGAAGGTATTTCCGGACTTGGCATCTTCCAGCAGCTGCTGCAATTCGATATCGATTCCCTTGATTTCGCTGTCCCAGCCCTCGAGCGCACTGTCGATTTCCACCCGGATGAGGGAGTCTCCATCCGGGTCGACCGTAACGGTGAGCCGGCTTGATCCGCCGGTGCTGACCGTTGCGCGAAGGCGTTCGCGACCGGGGCGTGGGAACTGGCTGCGCAGGGCGGCGGCATCCCTGCGGAACACCACGACCTGATGTCGAAGGTTTTCAAACTCCCGTTCCATTTCCTTCATGATCTCCCCGCCCGAATCGATGCTGATGCTGATCGCGTGACGCCCCTCGCTCACGGGGACCGGTGCGACTCGTACACCCTGTGGAAGATCAGGCGGCAGGGAAACACCGCGCTGACTGCTGCTGGCATAGCTGCGCGCGATATCGTGTACCCGGACTTCCAGCCGCGGCATGCGCAGTTCCACCATTTTCATGAGTCGGCGCAGGCTGTCCATATCCAGATGGAGGCGCGTCACCGTGAAACTGTCGTCGGTCAGGACCACGTACTCCTCCGGAGAACGCACCGTGCGGAAACGGTCGATAAGCGTCGAGGGAGGCTCGGGCGGCTGCGGCGGAGACGGCGCGTTCGCCGCATGGTAGGCGACGAAGGTATATGGCGTATTTCGTTTTTCGAGGAAGGACTCGAATCGCTCGAGCTGCTCGGGTTCGAGACTCGCCGCGATACCAGAGAGAATGACTTTGTTGTACTTGCTGATCGATGGATCGATCGCGATCTGTTTCGCTTCGTTCATCAGCACGGCCGACTCGATCTGGCGCTGTGCGTACAGGAAGAGGGTATCGAAGATTTTTCGCTGTGTTTCCGTCGGACGAATCTCACTGTAGAGCTCATCGATCGTGGTCGACGGACGCTGCGTCGCGGTCATGCCCGCGAGTTCGACCTGATAGCCGCGTTCGGCGTTCTCATCGACGCGCAGCTGCGGGCCGTCGGCGCCGCCGAGCGGAAGCGTTCCGAACATGGCGAACTGAAGTACCTGATCTCTGTCCGTTCTCTGGAACAGCGGCATGATCCAGCCCTTGAGTATGGTGTCTTCATATGCCTGCTGCATCTGCGAGCCCGTATCGCCGAGATACCGAAGGATCTGATCCCGCTGCACCCAGGCGAAGACGATTAGTGCGATGAGCACCAGTGCGATGGCGCCGCTGGCGGCGGGGATGAATCGCCGTGGAACCGGGAGAAAAGGCTCCTGTTCGCTTGTTTCCGCCTCGATGCGGTTCATGATGCGTTCGGGGAGGAACGGATTCGCGGGAATGGGCGCGCGTCCCGCAAGCAGATCGCGCATCGATCGGAGTTCCTCGTACTCCCGACGTACCGTTTCGTCCTCCGCAATCCGCTTCTGTACCTCGATGCGCTGCAGGTCGTCGAGACGGTCGTCGATATAGAGAGAGAGGAGAAGTGAAGTCCGTGTTTTTTTCGTCGCAATCATCTCGTCAACCCTCCAGCAGCGGTTTCAGATAGACGCGCAGCATGTTGCGGCCCCGTGAGAGCCGGGATTTTACCGTGCCGAGTTCGCATTGCATGATATCTGCCATTTCTTCGTACGAACATCCTTCCATGTCCTTGAGAATCACAGGAATCCGATATTTCTCCGGCATGCGCTGCAGCCCGCGGTCGATGAGTTCCCGCGTTTCGTTTTCCTGTGGTTTCACCGACGTTTTCATCGTTACTTCCTTGTCACGCGAATCCAACAGAGTGAACAGTGAGACCGAGCGGCGGAGCTTCCGCTTGCGCATTTCATCCCGGCAGTGATTGACGGCGATCCGGTACAGCCATGTCGAAAATGCCGCGTCGAAACGAAAACGTCCGAGCGCGCGGTATACTTTCAGAAATACGTCCTGTGTCAGGTCGTCAACCAGTTCTGCGGAATGAAAGATCGAAAAAATCAGGTTTCGTACGCGTTCGGTGTGGCGCTCCATCAGAAGCCGGAAGGCATTCTCATCACCGGACTGAAAGCGGGTGATGAGTATATCGTCACCCATTTCTTCAATGCGGGGAATTCTGGTCTGTGCAGTCAGTTCTTCTGTCATACCTTCCGACATTATCTCGACTCAGCCCTTTAGACGTACCGCCTCTACGGATGTTCCCCCTCGGGAGGGGGCGTCTGAATATGGAACACTCGAGCGTTGGGGAGAAATGTACGGAAATCCACAGACCGCAAACAGGGAAAAGGCAGGGGATTTCGCAGTTTCACGCGTCCTTGCCTATATTATCCCGAGACTATGTCAGACACAGCACCGTATATCGACATCCATACGCATCGCCACGCTCCGGCGCCCGGGGTCGTTTCCGTTTTCAGCCTCGGACTCGAACAGCTGGCGCTGCATCCGGCGCTGCCGCGATACTGCAGCGTCGGACGTCATCCCTGGAATGCCGGGGACGTCTGGACGGAGGAGCAGGCGCACGCACTGGATGTGGCGCTCGGGGATCCCGCATGCCTTGCACTCGGCGAGGTAGGACTCGACCGCCACCGGGGTCCCGAGCTCGGTCTGCAGCGTGCAGTCCTTGTCGAGCAGCTGGACGCGGCATCCGCCCGGCAATGTCCGGTTATCCTCCACTGCGTGCGCGCGCATGCGGATCTGATGCAGCTGCGAAAGCAGCGCGGTGATGAAAACATCTGGATTCTCCATGGATTTACCGGCCACGGGGAACTAGCGGGGCAGCTGCTGCGGATGGGATTTTCCCTCTCCTTCGGCGAAGCCCTGCTTTCGACCGGCGCGAAGGTCCGCGAAGCGCTGACGCACGTGCCTCCCGACCGCATGTTCTTCGAAACCGATGAGAGCGGGGCGGATATTCAGGCCATATACAGGGGAGCAGCCGAAGTGCTCCGGATGCCGGTAGACGCCCTGCGCAGGCTCGTGTACGATAATTTTCAGCGCTGTTTCGGAGTGACGGAATGAATCCACCGCAATGGCTCGAACGTACGGAGCTCCTCGTCGGCGCGGAACGCATTGAGCGTCTTCGCAACGCGCATGTTCTCGTCGCCGGTCTCGGCGGTGTCGGGGCCTATGCCGCGGAAATGATCTGCCGCGGCGGCGTCGGCCGCATGACCATCATCGACGGCGACACGATCCAGGCGAGCAACAGGAACCGCCAGCTGCCGGCATTGAGCAGTACCGACGGACAGCGGAAGGCGGAGGTCATGGCCGCGCGTCTTCGCGATATCAATCCGCAGCTCGAGCTCGAAGTGATCGATGAATACATCAGGGATGAACGACTCGAGGAGATCGTCGCGAGAGGGTATGACTACGTGGTCGATTGCATCGATACGCTTTCCCCGAAGGTGTTTTTGATCCTGAACGCGCGTCTGCGGAACATTCCGGTCGTCAGCTCCCTGGGGGCAGGCGGGAAAGTGGATCCGTCGCAGGTGTGCATCGATGATATTTCCCGTTCACATCACTGCCGTCTGGGCAAGATGCTCCGCAAACGGCTGCATCGTCTCGGCATCCGCTCCGGCTTCACCGTCGTCTACTCGCCGGAAGAAATCGACCGCGCGCGCGTCATGGCCGTCGAGGACGAACAGAACAAAAAGACCGTCGTGGGTACGATCTCCTATATGCCGCCGATTTTCGGCTGTTTCTGCGCCTCCGTCGTGCTGCGGGGATTGATGGAGGGAACAGGCGATGTCGTGTCAGCCCCCGGATCAGCGAGAGCCGGCGGCGATGAAACGGCTGCTGAGCCGGTGAAAACGGATGACGAATGAGATGGCTGCGGTCGTCAGTCCTGCAACAAATCCCATCCATACTCCCTCCGGTCCCAGGCCGGCGACAAATGCGAGGACGTAGCTGGTCGGAATGCCGATGACCCAGTAGGCAAAGACCGCGATGAACATCGGCACGGTCACATCGGTCATGCCGCGGAGAATACCGTGGCCCACGACCTGCGTTCCGTCCGAGAGCTGGAAGAGCGCGGCGAGAATCAGGAGCTTCGATGCGATGGCAACAACCGCGCCGTCATCGATGTACAGCGTCGGGAGCACGTTCCGGAATACCACGAAACTGACCGCGGCGATGCCCATCAGCGACACTCCCATCAGCACCGCCGAGAATCCCGCTCTGCGCACCTCGTCCCCGCTGCCGCGTCCGACGGCGTTCCCCACACGAATGGTGGCGGCATTGGCGATCCCCAGAGTGATCATGAAGCTGACCGAAGCCATGCTGATCGCAATCTGGTGCGCCGCAAGGGAGGTCGCGCCGATCCATCCGATCATGACGGCGGAGAATGAAAACGAACCCGCTTCGAACAGGTACTGGATGCCGCTCGGCAGGCCGATGCGCAGTATCCGGCGGATCATCGCGGAGTTCACGCTCCGGAAGTGGAGAAGGGGATCGTAGCGGCGGAACGACGCGGCACGCAGGACGTAGACGGCCAGGGCGACCGCGGAGAACAGTTCGACCAGCAGGCTGCTGAACCCGGCGCCGTTCAGACCCAGCGCCGGCATTCCCAGGTTCCCGAAGATGAGCACCCAGTTGCCGAAAATGTTGACCCCGTTGGCCAGGAGGATGATCACCATAGCCGGCTTGGTGAACGATAATCCTTCGATGAAGTTGCGGAAGGAAAAAAAGATCGTCATCGGCAGGAACGAGAATCCCATGATGCGCAGGTAGGGAGCGGCCAGGACGACGACGTCCGGCGGCTGCCCCATCAACGTCAGGAAATCCGAAAGAAGCCAGGTGAAGGCCACCAGCAGGATACCGAGGGCGGCGTTCACGAGCAGTCCCTGACGGAACACGATCCCCGCCTCGTCGTGGTCGTCCCTGCCCGCGGCGATCGCCGTCAGGGGCGTGATGGCATTGCAGACACCGACGGCGAACACCAGCGTCAGAATGAAAAGGCTGTGACCCAGCGATGCGGCCGCGAGCGGCACCTCGCCCAGGCGCCCGACCATGAGACTGTCGGTGACGCCGAGCATGACATGCCCGAGCTGACCAATAGCGACGGGTATGGCGAGGACTGTTGTCTCGCGGATATGTTCCCTGATACTGCGGGGCTTCATCTCAGCTGCTCACGGGTGGCGAATCCTGTACCAGCGGGATGCGCACAAGGAATGTCGTTTGTCCAGGAACACTCTCGACCGATATTTCTCCCCGGTGCTTCTCGACGATCCGGCGCACGATGTCGAGTCCGAGCCCCGTACCTTCCCCCGCATCTTTCGTCGTGAAAAACGGATCGAAAATCTTGTCGCGGATTTCGTCAGGGATTCCCCGGCCCGTGTCGGTGATGCGCGTCTCGATCCACGGGGCCGCCTGTTTCACCTCGATGATGAGATGTCCCTGCTCGTTCATGGCCTGGATCGCATTGTGGATAAGGTTGGTCCAGACCTGGTTGAGTTCGTCGGGGAAACAGAGCACCGGGGGCACCGGTTCGAAGATGCGGCTCACCTCGATCCCGTGCTTGAGCTGGTTATGATACAGCGTCAGCACCGTGTCGATTCCTTCCGTGATGTCGGAAAGCGACATGTTGCCGCTTGCGTCATGATGCGAAAAGTTCTTCAGCGCGAATACGATCTTGCTCGCGCGTTCGACAGCCGTTTCGATGTTCTGGCTGTTGCGCTGCTGAAGCGAAAGGCGCGAGGCGACCTGCAGGATGGACTTGACGTTCGGCAGGCGTAGGAGGTCTTCGAAGGGCTCCCAGCCCTCGAACAGCTGCATGTCGGCCAGGGCATCCGTGATTTCCTCGGCATGCGCGAATCCCGCTTCTTCCAGACGGGCGAGCAGGCTGCGCCGCAGGCCGCGCTCTTCCCGCGCCGAAAGCGTGAGCCGCGTGGAAAGACTGAGCGAGACCAGGTCGAAGAACTGCCGCTGCGCCTCGGGGGCGAGAGTACTGAGCAGTTCTGGCAGCTGCATGAGCGTATGCTCCAGCGCGCGCTCGATATTCGAGATGGAGGCGCGGATCGCGCCGAGCGGCGTGTTGATCTCATGCGCGATGCCGGCGATCAGCTGACCCAGAGCGGCCATCTTTTCCGACTGCACAAGCTGCGCCTGTGTCGCTTTCAGGTGTTCGAGCGTACGCGCCAGCTGCCGGCGTTCGGTATCGAGCAGACGGTTCTTGGTCTGCAGTTCGGCGTTCGCATCCTGCACGTTTTGCTGGGCCAGGCGGACGCTGGTTATCATGCGGCTGAATTCGGAAGCCAGGTCGCCGATTTCGTCTCCCGAGCGTCGCTCCACCATGGTGTCGAGATCCCCGTGACCGACCTTGATCGCGGCGAGCCGCAGCAGGGAAAGCGGCCGGACGATCAGGTTGGCCTGCGCCATGCCGAAGAAGATACCGAGGACGAGCGTGATCAGCGCCGCCCAGAAGGTTGTCGCTCGGAGCTTCCGGACCTGTCCTTCGATATAGCGCGTGCTGCTGCCGACAACGACCTCTCCGCTGAACAGTTCCGTATCGACGACGTACGAGCCGATAATGAGGGAGTCGTTTTCGGCGAGCGCCGGATCGTAGACGAAATCCTCGGGATCGGCGGAAAACGTCGCACCGTTTTCATCGACGAGCGCGACGAAACGGATATCCTTGGACTGCCGGACAAAATCGATGGAACTGCGCATCCCCGCCCAGTCCTGATTTTCCAGTCCGAGTGTGACGCCGTTCGATACCATCTGCGCGAGCGAGGCGACTTCGTTGCCGACACTGTCGCGGAGGGCGGCATTATGCTCGTAGGGGAAGTAGATGAACATGAACAGGGAGAGCACGCTGATAAACAGAATGATCGGCAGCTGGATCTTCTGCTTTACGGTGAACCGCAGCATGCTACTTCGCTTCATGGTATCCGCCAGCTGTGGGACAGTGCAATGTCTAGAGCAGAATGCTCAGACCGAGCATCGTAAACGTGATCGTGACCCGCTCCTTGTGTGCGGGAATGGTCTGAATGTCGGGGGTATAGTTTTCATGCAGTTCGTCGTACACCAGGAACTGCGCTTTCGCGGTGATCGCCTGGTTCAGGCGCCATGCGCCGCCGACGGTGTAGACGAAGTAGTCGGAATCCACGCCGAAAAAATAATCTCCCCACTGCAGCGAAGCGTAGGCCGTGGTCGCGGGGGTGAATTCATATCCGAGCGTGCCGTAGGCGAATCCCTGCTCCGCGTGCAGGTCGAGTTTTTCAGCCGGTTCGTAATCGTAGGTGACCTTGATGAGCTCTCCTTCGAACCAGAAGTCGCCGCAGCGCATGCTCACATCGGCACCGATGCGAATGCGTTCCGCATCGTCGCCGAGCAGCTGCCGGGTCGCGGGCGGCAGTCCTTCCGACGGCATCCTGACCGTGTCTCGCAGATTGTTGTAGTCGTGCGTAATGGAAATGCCGGCCTTCCATTGCTCATCGCGCGTGCGGAATCCGATGCGCCCGCCGATCAGTTTCAGATTGAGGTTCGTCGGGTCGATCCCGGACAGGAATTCGAATTTCTGATTGACATCCGAAGACAGGGAGCCGTCAGGATTCCGTTTCGTGATATAGCTTCCCTCAGCGTTGCCGGCGAACACGGCGTAATCGAGGAACACGGGCCCGGTCGCATGGGAGCCCGACACCTGGATGAACGCATGCTCCGGGATGAAATCTTCGGTGAAGAAGCGTTCGCTGAGCAGGCGTTCGTACACCATCGGACGGTAGATATAGGGCATCAGGGCGAGGCGGTTCTTGATTTCGTTGAGGTGATTGAACGCCGGGTACAGGAGTCCCGCCTTGAAGCTCAGCTCGTCGAGATAATGATAGTTCAGCCATGCCTCCTGTACGCTCATGCTGCCCCAGTGCTTATCGGAGGAATAGTTGAGCTGGAATTCCAGATCGATGAACGCGCTGAAGCTTTCGTCGATCTCCTTGCTCAGAAAGAGATCGAGCTGCTGGAGCGCAAAGGAGTTGCGCGTTTCACTCAGTTTGAAATCCATCGCGGGATCCGGGAACGTCGCGCGCAGCTGTGAATCCTGGTACATGAACAGCGACTGCATCGATCCGAAGATCTGCATATCGCCGGTCTCCTGGGCGTACAGGGCACCGCCGGTCAGCAGGGTGCATGCGGTGAAATACAGGCACGCGCGCATGTAGAGGGATAGGCGCCGGGTGTTGAATGATTCCATGGCGTTATTTCACCTTCGCAATAATTCTCACATTTCGCGTGGTCTTGTACGTCCGCTCGCTGATGTACCCGATCGCGCCGGGTGTGCGAGCGACAGCTTCCAGTACTTCTTCCTCGTCCGTGAGCGCCCGGGGGGGACGGGCCTTTCCGGTGAACTGCTTGCGCAGCCAGATGCGCTTCAGCTCGTCTTCTGTCATGCCAAGGTATGAGAGGAATGACTCTTTTGTCTTTCCGCCCTTGAGATCGAAGACGGTGATGCGTGAACCGTCATCCCAGTGCGATTTATTCAGGGTATAGACGTCAAGCAGCTCTTTCACGCTGAGTGATTTCGTGCTGACGCTTTCATTGACGATAACGACCGTCTGCGCGGGGAGTGCGGCAGCGCAGAAAAACAGGCAGATCGTCAGTATGAGAAAAACATGTTTCATGGATGCGGCAGTATACAAAGGGAGTGGCACATTATACAGAGCGGTTGTCGGATGCTGCCTGTGTATCGTCAGCGTCCGCGAGAATCGCGTCGAACAGCACATCCGATTCCTTGAAGAACAGCGAGGTGAAGCGGATGGTTACGGCGTGTCCTTCCGACACGGTCACCTTCGCGTAGGTTTCCGTCTCGTACCGGTCGCCGCCGATGGAGACGGCACAGATCCGGACGTCGGAATGCCGGGGCAGAGTCGCTTCGTTCAGCCGTATCCTGCTGCGCTGCCGCGACAGCTTCTCGACCGTACCGGTCAGGTGTTCACGGGAAACGGATTTTCCGTCGAGAACCGCCAGTTCAACCGTCACGTTTCTGCGCACGGTCTCCATCAGCACGGGAAGCGGACGGAACGATATGGCATCGCCGTTGTCGATTCCCGAGACTTCGAAGATGGTGAGCGGTTCCTTGATGCCTTTGACGGAGACCTGGAATTCGTGCTCGACCGTCACCTTCCCGTGGCAGCGCGCGAGGGTGTCGGAGGAAATGAGCACCTGCTGTCCCGTCGAAAGCGCCTCGATGCGGGCGGCCAGATTCGCCGGCGTACCAACGACGCCGTACTTGGCGCGGCGCTCGGACCCGATATTCCCCACGACGACCTCGCCGGAGGTGAGTCCGATTCCCATTTCAATCACCGGGAATCCTTCCTCGACGTGGAGCCGGTTCAGATCTTCCATCGCGAGCTGCATTGAAAGGGCGCAGGCGACCGCCTGATCCGCGTGATGATCGAGCGTGTTGGGCGCACCGAAAATGGCCATGATACCGTCGCCGAGAAATTCGATGATGATGCCGCCATGATCCGAAATTATTTCGATCATGCGCTTGAAATACCTGTTGAGCAGGTTCATGATCTCTTCCGGAGCCAGGCGGTCGGTGAGCGTCGTGAAACCGCGGAGATCGGAGATGAGCACGGTGATATCCCGCTTCGCGCCGCCGATCTCCAGGGCGCCCGGGTCCTTGAGCACCGTGTTCATCACCTCGTCGCTGACGTACCGCCCGAAGACTCCGCGGATGAACTCGTTGCGCAGTTCGAGTTCCTTCCGCTGGAATTCGATGTTCTGCATCTGCCGCTGGATTTCTTCCTTCTGCAGCACAATCTCGACGGTCCGCGCTTCAACAATTTTCTCGAGATTCTCGTTGATCGCCTGGAGCGCGAGATTCTTTTCCTGCAGCTGCTTGTCCTGGTAGTAGCTGCGTATCGCCTCCTTGATCGTCAGGACGAGGTCGGTTTCTTCCCACGGCTTTGCGATGTAGCGGAACAGGTTCGCATGATTGACCGCATCGCCCACCGCTCCCGCATCCGCCTGCCCCGTCAGCAATACGGAGAAGGTCTTGGGACTGAGCGCGTGTATGCGGCGCAGCAGCTGGTTGCCTTTCATCCCCGGCATGATCTGGTCGCAGATGACGACCGGAACGTCGACACCGGCGGCGATGAGGTCTTCGAATAAATGCAGCGCGTCGTCGCCGCTCTCGACCATCTCCAGCTGGAAATCCTCGCTGAAGTGATGTCTCAGCTGGTCCTTGAGGCTGAGGAGAATGATCTGTTCGTCGTCGACGCAGAGAAGAACGGGTTTGCTCATGTCGCGTCACCGATTGCGCGTGAGATGACGCTGATCAGTTCGTCTTCCCGCCAGGGTTTGTGAATGCATGCCCGCAGCGACGCATGAACAGTTGCGTTCCTGATCGCCTCCTCGTCCGCCTGACCGGTGAGCATGAAGGTCACGATCTGCGGATATCGCCGGTGCACGGCGATGAGAAACTCGTCTCCCTTGATTCCCGGCATCAGCCAGTCCGAGACGATGAGCAGAATGGTCACGCCCTCGCTGACGAGGTCCTCGATCACTTCCCAGGCTTCGTCTGCGTTTTCCGCGATTTCATAGGAAAAACGGTCGTTGAAGTAGTTTTTAAGCTGCGTCCGAAGACTCTGGAGCACCATCTGCTCGTCATCGACACAGAGAATTGCTTGTTTCATCGATATTCCGTCGATTCTGCTGGATGCGTAGGGGTCGGGACGGTCCCGGCTGACAGGATAACAGAACGGATTTAAGCATCCAATATACGGATTTCTCCGCTTTCAGGCAGGCATTATCGGGCCGGACAGGATCCGGGGCGGGGGCGCGGGGCGCTGCGCGCATGGAGTGCGCGCAGGATTCGAGGGGAGGATGTTCCGCAGAGACGAATCAGCCCCAGTGACGCCGGGTTAGCCAGCGATCAAAGGACAGGCGTCCGCTCCCCGCGACGAGGATGATCAGTCCGAGTCCGATGGCGAGGAGATGATATTCAATGCCTTCACCCTCCTGCATGCCGCTCCAGTTCATGAAGAAACCGTGCTGCATGCTCCGCATCACCATCGCGCCGATCATCACCGCGATGATTCCCGCCGACATGAAACGGCCGAAGATTCCGAAAATCAGGGCGATCGCACCGAGGAATTCGGCACCGATCACCAGAGCCCCGAACACCAGGGAAATGCCGGAGGCGTCGAAGCTCTCGAGCGTCGGCATCAGGCCCTTGCCGCCGAAAAGACCGAACGCTTTCTGCAGTCCGTGGGGGAGGATGACGAATCCGAGAAACAACCGGGCGATGAGTCCGGAGGAATGGTCCTCGGTGTAAACGAACTGGGACATGCTTTCACCTTTTTGGGAATGAATAGGGTGAATGTAGTTGCTGCGGTGCAAAGGCACAAGCCGGGGCTTTCAGGGAACGGCGACACGCGCTGATTGTCGGGCGTGCCTCTTTCCGAGCCGAAACAGAGCCCTGCGGGGCCGGCACCGCGGGAAATCCTTTGCGGAGTGGCGGAATGTCCCTGCGATGTCGTATTTTATCCAGCGACGGTTTTCATATTCAGGACAATACCTATGATGAAAGGCGACGACACCTTGCAGCGTGCTTCGATGCTACACGCCTCTCTCCCCGCACGCGCTTCTCTCCTCCTTCTGTTTTCACTCTTCCTGCTCCTTGCCGTGAACGACGCCCGCGCCGGCTCCTGGCCGCTGGAACGCAAGGCGACGTATCTCTCCATCGGGTACCGGGGATTCAGCGGACAGCATTATTACGGGCGGCAGGGCGAATCGCTGGGTCTGCAGCGACTCGAAGAACAGACCCTTTCCCTGTACAGCGAATACGGATATTCGAAATACGTTTCGGCAATCGTAAATATTCCGGCGTTCAGAAAACTCTTCGCGCAGGTATCCCCCGAGTCGCCGCTGCTGAGCGTTCAGTCGCCGGGGGATGTAGAACTCGGGATGCGCTTTGCGGTCTGGTCCGGTGAGCAGGACGTGATCACGCTGACAGGCCTGTTCGGAATTCCCCTCGGGGAGACCACGCAGTCCGACGGTCTCTGGGCGGGAGACAACGAGTACAATCAGATGCTCACATTCGGGTACGGGCACTCATTCGAGGATCTCGGACTGCGCATCCAGGTTGAAAGCGGGTACAATTTCCGCAGTGGGGGATTCGCCGATGAAATCCATATCGGCGCCGATCTGGGCTTCCGGCCGTGGGATCCGCTCGAAATCCGTTTTCATGTCCGGTCCGTCAACAGCCAGGGCAACGGGAATCCCGAATTTATGGGCGGGAGCTTCGGGTTCTCGAGCAACAATCAGAAGTACCTCATGTACGGACCCGAACTGGCATTCTGGCTTTCTGACGGCATGGGACTCAACCTTGGTGTCTCTTCGATCACGCGGGCGCGCAACATGCCTGATGTGACTTCCGTGACGACCGGGGTGTTTTTTGTGATAACGTCGCCGACGGGAGAATAAGCAGTACGGTCGCAGGGATGATGATACCGCATCTTATGAAATTGGGAGGAGAGGAGGTCGCTGACGCCATACGCCGGGGCGCGACAGTGTGTGCCGCAACGCAGCGGTTGTCCCGGGCGCTCACAGCCGCGTGGAACGGGCTGATGCAGCAGGAAGGGCACCGGGTATGGCGTACCGCCGACATCCTTCCCCTCGGTGCCTGGCAGCGTAGAATCGTCGCCGCATACGGCATGCATCGCGCGCGCGCGAATGAGCCGTACATCCGAATCCTCGAGGAGCAGCAGGAGCGTCTCATCTGGGAGCAATCCGCCGGTGCCGCAGGCGTCTTGACGGATATCCTTCAGCCGCTGCAGCTCGCCGCGGCGATGATGGACGCACACACGCTCGCGTCGGCATGGGATATCCGTATCGCCGACGCCGACGCCGCTCCCGGCACGGATGCGACGGCGTTCCTGTCCGTGCGTGCCCATGCGGAATCGCGCTGGCGTCAGCTCCATGCGCTGCCGGCGGCGAGCATTCCATGGACCGTGGCGGAAGCCATACGCAGCGCCCCGTTTCTTCTCCCGAAGGAAATTGTGTTCGTCGGCTTCGATCTCCCGGCGGATGCCGCCCTCAGACAGATCTTTCGCGTGCTGCAGGCGCAAGGGGTGACCGTCCATATTCCTGTTTCTCGGCATGCGCCCGCGGAGGCGCATCTGCTGCGCTTCCCCTCGTTCGAGGATGAACTGCAGGATGCGGCCGCCTGGTGCAGGGATCTGCTGGAGCGCGGTGAAACGGATATCGGGATCATCATTCCGCATCTCGATACGGTGAGAACCCGGACGGAATACGTTTTCGCCAGCGTGCTTCACCCCGCACGCTTCCCGTCAGAGATCGCGGAGATTAAACCGCTGTTCGAGCTATCGCTCGGACCACGCGCCGCGGATGAACCCTCGATCCACGCCGCGTTGATGCTGCTCGACATGCTTCGCGGCAGCCTGGAACTGCCGCAGTGGACCAGGATTCTTCATACGCCGTTCCTTCGCGGCAGCGATCGGTGCGGCGGAAGACGGGCATTCCTGGACGCGGAACTGCGACGTCGAGGCTCACGCGAGGCAAGCGCGAAAGACATCCTGTACGTCGCATCTGCACACGATATGCTTGCCGGTGATCCGTTCCTTGAAGCCCTGGAGGATGCCGTTCCCGACGCGGCGCGGCGCAGCGCCTCGCAGTGGAGCGAGGAATATCTGCGTTTCCTCGAACGCGTGGGATGGCCCGGCGACCGCGTCCTCAACAGCCGGGAGTTTCAGGCCCGTGAGCGATTTCGCGAACTGCTCGAGGAGTTTTCCGGTCTGGATGCGGTCATGCAGCCCGTTCCGCTTCCGGAGGCGCTCGGCCGCTTCCGGACCCTTGCCGCGGATCGCGTTTTTCAGACACGGTCGCTGGGTGCCCCGGTACAGATCATGGGTGTCCGGGAGAGTGTCGGACTGCGTTTCTCCCACTGCCGCGTGCTGGGAATGAACGATGACATCTGGCCGCCGACGCCGCGACCTACCGCGTTCATCCCCCTGCACCTTCAGCGCAGGGCGGAAGTCCCTGCCGCGGTGCCCGAGCGCTTTCTCACCCAGGTGCGCGAGGAGACAGCGCTGCTTTTTCGCAGCGCCGCGGAAGTGACCTTTACCTGCAGCCGGTCGGATGGCGACCGCGAACTGCTTCCGACCCCTTTGCTGGCGGGGCTCGATCCCGAGGACAGGGAGGCCCGACGGCAGGATCCGGCGCATCAGCTGGCAGGCTGTGCGCGCGATGCGCTCGAAACAGTGGAGGACAGTCGTGGTCCGGCCGTCGATGCCGAGGAAACCATCAGGGGCGGGACGTCGGTGATCGCCCTTCAGTCCGCCTGTCCCTTCCGCGCGTTCGCAGAACTGCGGCTCCATGCGGGACAGCCCGAAGCGGTGGAACACGGACTGCGGGCGCTGGACCGCGGGAACATGGTTCATGATGCGATGGAGCGTTTCTGGCTGCGGATCGGAACCCAGCAGGGCTTGCTGGCGCTCGGAGATACCGCGCTGGATGCACTGCTCGGGGAGATCGTCGATCAGACGATCCGCGATGAAGCCGCCATCGGGGTACGCCGTGTGCCCGATCATCTCGTCGAGGCCGAACGCTCCTGCCTGCTGACCCTGCTGAAGGAATGGCTCGCGCTCGAGAAACAGCGGGCGCCGTTCACCGTCGACGGATGCGAAGTCCGTCATGACCTCAGCATCGAAGGACTGCCGCTGCGCGTCCGCGCCGACCGTATCGACCGTCTGGGTGACGGAAGCACCATGATCATCGATTACAAGACCGGGAATAAATCCATCTCGGACTGGATGTCGGATCGCCCAACCGAGCCGCAGATTCCGCTCTATGTCCAGGCGATGGACGAGCGTCTGCGTGCAGCGGCTTTCGCCATACTCAGGAGAGGGGACTGCCACTTCTCCGGCCTGCGCGATGAAGACGTCGATGAAGAACAGGTGAGAAACGCAGCCGATTATCTCCAGAAGTGGGGAATGGAGGAGCAGGGCTGGACCGACCTGCGTCAGCGATGGGCCGAGGTCCTGCAAAGACTCGCCCGGGAGTTTCTCTCCGGGGCGGCCGGCGTGGATCCGCGTGACGGCGAGAATACCTGCGCCTGGTGCGCGCAGACCGCTTTCTGCCGCATCGGCGATTCTCTCGATGTGACGGCGGGAGGGGACGACGCAAGCGGCACGTCCGAAAACAGGGAGGCGGCGCATGACTGATCCGCATGAAATGACTGCCGCGCTGGTCCGGCAGGACGACGCGGCCCGCGAGAGGGCGCTCGACACGACGGCTTCGTTCATCGTCCAGGCGCCAGCGGGATCGGGGAAGACCGAGCTGCTGATTCAGCGCTACCTGTCGCTGCTGGCCACGGTGGATGCGCCGGAAGAAATCATTGCCATCACATTTACACGGAAGGCGGCGACGGAAATGCGGGTGCGCATTCTCCAGGCCATCGGTGCCGCGGATGCGGCTGAGGCCTCCACCGAGCATGCCCGCCGTACGCAGATGCTTGCCCGGGCGGCGCTCCGGCGGGATCGGGAACGGGGCTGGTCGATCGGAGAGCAGCCCGGCCGTCTTCGGATACTCACCATCGATGCGCTCAACGGCTGGATCGCCCGGCAGATGCCATGGCTGTCAGGTCTCGGTCCGGTTTCCGCGGTCACCGATGACGCGGACATCCTTTACCGCGAGGCAGTTCGATCGGTGCTCATCGGACAGTCCGGCGGCTCGCGCATTCGCGCGGCGGTGCGTCAGCTCCTGATCCATCTCGACAACAGGTTTCGCTCCGTGGAGGACCTGCTCGTCGAGATGCTCGCCATCCGCGATCAGTGGATCGAATTGCTTGCCGGCGGACTGGAAACCCGGGCGGCGCGCGTGCTTCTGGAGAGCACCCTGCGTCGGATCATCGAAGCGCATCTCGCGCGTCTGCGTGCGAAATGGGAACCGGACGTCCTGGAGGAAGTCCTTCTGCTTGCCGCGCATGCATCGTCCGTTCTCGACGGGGTCGCGGAACGCTCGCCGGGCGCGTTGTCTGCCGGGCTCGATTACAGCGTGGTCCCCGGGGAGACGGAGGACGACATACCTCTCTGGCTCGCGATTCGGCAGCTGCTGCTGACGGAAGGCGATGAATTCCGGAAGCCCCGCGGCATAACAGTGCGCATGGGTTTCGCCGCCAACGACCCCATGAAGGATCGACTGAAATCCGTCCTCGAGCAGATTGCTGGTGACGAGGGGCTCCGTGCGCTCCTGGCCGGAATCCGCGCTCTGCCAGCGCCGGGTTTCGACCACGGCCAGTGGGAGATCGTCGGGAGCATGGTGGCAATTCTGGAAGCGGTGACCGCGGAACTCCGATCGCTGTTCGCGCGGCGGGGAGCCACCGATCATATCGAGGTCGCCAACGCGGCGCGGCGGGCGCTGGGAGATGAACTGGCGCCGACGGACCTGTCGATGCTGCTGGAATACCGGATACGGCATCTGCTCGTGGATGAATTCCAGGATACGTCATCAACGCAGTTCCTGCTTCTGCGTCAGCTCACGGCGGGATGGAGCGCCCCTGATCAGCATACGCTTTTCCTGGTCGGTGATCCCATGCAGTCGATCTACAGGTTCCGCGAGGCGGAAGTCGGCCTTTTCCTGAACGTATGGCAGCAGGAACGGCTCGGCAGCGTTCCGCTGACAGCCCTGCGTCTCCTGCGCAATTTCCGGTCGCAGCAGCGCATCGTCGACTGGATAAACGACAGTTTTTCCACGATCATGCCCGAGAACAGCGATGCCGCTTCAGGTGCGGTGGCGTACGCGGCGTCCGCCGCCGTACATGAGGCGGAGGAAAGCGCCGTCGATCTCCACATCACGTTTTCGGGTGACCGTAACGAGGAAGCGCGGGCGGTCACCACGTATGTTCAACGCGTACTCGCTGGAGAAGTCTGCGGTCGGGTGGAATCGCTCGCGGTACTGGTCCGTGCCCGCACCCACCTTGCGCAGCTCGTACCGGTACTGCGCGCGGCCGGACTCCGGTTCCGCGCTGTTGAAATCGAATCTCTCGGAAAGAACAGCGCCGTCCAGGACATCCTCGCCCTGACGCGAGCGGTCCTGTATCCGTCCGATCGCATTGCATGGCTCGCGGTACTGCGCGCACCATTTTGCGGAGTGACACTGGCCGACCTTCATACGCTCTGCCGCGACGATCTGCATACGCCGCTGGCGTCGCTGCTCGAGGATCCCGTGCGACGAAGCAAAATGAGCACGGATGGTCGGGACAGGGCCGAGCGTCTCCTGGCCGCGGTCTCCGAAGCGTCCGCGCAGCGAGGCCGGATGTCGCTGCGGAGACTGATCGAAACCTGCTGGATTTCTCTCGGCGCGCCGTCGCTGCTCGATGCGTCCAGCTTCGATGCGGCCATGGCGTTTCTTGCTCTTCTTGAACAGCACGAAGCGGGCGGTGAGGTCGACGATCTCACGCTGCTCGAACAGAGTGCGTCGCTGCTGTACGCGCCGCCCGACCCCGAAGGCGACCCGCGTCTCCAGCTCATGACCGTCCACAAGGCGAAAGGTCTGCAGTTCGATGTCGTCGTCCTTCCGCGCCTCGACGGCGTGCCCCGGCAGGATTCCGAAAGGCTGCTGCTGTGGGATCGCTCCCTCGGCGAGGAGGGCCTGTCCTTCCTCATCGCACCGGTACGAGAGCGTGGCGGGGATACGGATCCCATCTATGACTTCATCCGGAACAATCGCGCAGTCAAGGCCGATCATGAATATCTCCGCATGCTGTACGTCGCCGCGACGCGCGCGAAACGGCGGCTGTTTCTGTCTGCGACCATGAAGGAGAGTACGAGGAAAGGCGAGCGTGTTCTGAACACCCCGCGCCCGCGGTCTTTCCTTTCCTATCTCTGGCCGCTCCTGGAGGGCGAAATCGATGCGCGGTACCGTACGTGGACTTCGCTTCCCCTTGGCGAAGAGGAAAGTGGGGGAGGATCGGGCGGCGCGCAGGTCCTGTTCCAGCGCGTCACTGAAGGGTGGACGGCGCCGGCGGTTCCGGCGTTTCCGACAGCGGGTCCATCGGAGAATGAAGACGGAGGCGATAAGAGTGCGCCTCTGCAGTCGGATCTCGAATGGCGCGCAGGTCACAGCGCCCGTGCGGCGGGAGTTGTCGTCCATGCGCTGCTTCAGCGGATCGCCGAGCATGGAGAGAAATTCTGGAAAGATGCGGGGGGCGAGGATCGAGGCATGCTGCTGAATGCCCTTTTCAGCGATGCGGGACTGACGGATCCTCCCCAGGCAGCGGTTGAACGCGCGGCTGCGGCGATAGATCGCATCCTCGCGGACGAAAGGGGACGCTGGCTCCTCGCGGCACAGGAAGAAGGCGAGTGTGAACTCGCGCTCACCGGGTGGGATGGCGATGCGGTGAGTTCCGTGAAAATCGATCGGACGTTTGTCGATACCGATGGAGTCCGATGGGTGGTCGACTACAAAACCGCGACACACGAAGGAGCCGATCTGGAGGCATTCCTCAAAGGGCAGGAAGCGCTCTATCGACCGCAGATTGAACGGTATGCGCGAATGATTGCCGCGTGGGACGATCGGCCCGTCAGGGCAGCGCTCTACTTCCCATTGCTGCAGCGATGGAAGGAAGTGCCGCTCCTCGCAGCTGACTGATCACCGTCCGGTGACACGCACGGGAACCGCATCGATGAGCGATCCCGCTTCAACCGCCACGTAATAGGTCCCGGGGCGAAGGTCCTCGGTGACGAGCGTCACCAGGTGCTTCCCGACAGGGAGGTCGCCCTTGTACAGCGTCCGGATTTCGCCTCCGTCAGCGCTGAATGCCCGGACGGTCGCATGGGCGGGCGTTGGGAGCAGGAAGCGGATGGTCGCTTTTCCCGGGGAATAGGCGGGGGATTCGGCTAACAGGATATCTTCACGCACGGGTCCGCAGTCGGTGAGCGGGGATTCCGGGATCCCGTGCTGACGGATGTGCTGGAGGTAGTCTTTTCCGTCCCAGAGCAGGAACGTCGCTTTCGCCCGCTCATCAAGTTCTTCCAGCTGGATATTCTTGCACGAGGCCATCAGGCTCGCCAGGTCGTCGCGGGCAGGGGAATTCATCGCCGTCGAAATCACGTTGCGGTTTTTCGCGAACCAATCGACGAAAATCCGCATAGACGCGCCACGCCATTCCTCGACCGTCGAATCGATACGGGAGGTGAGATAATGGAAGGGCTTTTCATTTCTCTCGGTGAAACGTGCGAGTTCGGCGTACAGCTTTTGCCGGTCTTCGAAGTTCGTGCGCAGCAGTCCCCGAAGCGAGGTGAAGCTTGCGTAGTCATGCCGGTCCCATGCCGCCTGGCGCGCGCGGAGATTATTTTCCAGAATGGTCTGCAGCATCCCGTAGCGATCGCGGATGGATTCGAGTGTTTCGCGTTCCCGCGGCGGAATCCGCGATTCAAACTGCGTTTTCCACTGCGCCATGACAGGCAGCACGCGCGTTTCCATCATCGCGCTGACTTCCCTCACCAGGGATTCCTTTGCTGCCGCAAGTTCTTGCGGTGTCTGTGCGTGCAGAAGCGGGAGCTCCATGCAGGCGAGAACGAGCAGCAGGAAAAGAGAGTGACGTATCATGAAATTCAGCTCCAAGTACAACATTCTCGGGGGTGCGAGGTCGACACCCGCGGGCGATCACAAGAGCAAATGTAGAGCGAAGCACCGATGTGACACAATATCATTCCACGTCCCTGATGCCCGAAGCCCCGTTTGTCGCGGGGCTTCGCACGTCGCGGAAGGAAATCCGCGCATCGACCAGACTCGGGCAGCCGCAGCGCGGCGCCCGATGGATGCTATTTCAGTTTGAACGTGAATACGGCCGTGCCGACCTGGTCTGCCTGCTTCGCGTTTGCCGGGAGCGCATTGAAGCGCCAGGTACGCATCGCGTCCAGTGCGGCGCGCTCATATCGCGGGTCGCCTTTCTGAATGACGGTCATGCCGTACATGCCTCCGTCGGGGCGCACACGAAACCGGACAGCGACCTGGACTTCACGCGTGGCACCCGGCGGGAAGGCGGGGAGAACACCGGCGATTCTGTTACGGGAAAGGCCGCCGTCCCATTCGATATTCGCCGATGAACGCGGCGTCGCACTGAGGGTGCCCGGGTCCGAGGTCAGAACGTTCTGCGTCCCCGTTCCCGCGCCCGTGACGTTGTCGGAGGAATGTGCCGAGGTGGATAGCCCCTGTTCACGTGACTCGCGCCGCGTGAACTCGCCTGTCGCGGGCGCGCTGCTGCGCTCGGATTTCCCGCCGCCCTGATCCATGAAATCAATCGCGTCGTCGCCGCCGCGGAGCTGCCGCGGCGCCACCGGAGTGGATGGGGCGGATTCGACTTTCCCCGCATCTCGCGACTTGGACTGCCGGGAAGGCGCGGGACGCGCCGCAGGCTGGGAAACGCTGGTGGTGCTGCGGACCTGCGGCGAGGCGGAACGCTGTTGAGGAACGGTCTGCTGCACACGCGGGCGGGATTCCACGATGGGAGGCTGTTCGCTGCGCTCCTGCGGCATGATGAACTGGAGCTGAATTTCCTGCGGCATGCGCTGGATCTGCGGAAAGGCAGCCCAGAAAATCATGATCAGAAGCAGCAGCGCGTGCAGTCCGATGGAAATGCCCCAGCTTTTCGCGTCATCGCTATGGAGTGTCATCGTTCTCTTTTCGCGTGGTGGAAATGAAAAATCTTGTCGCGCCCAGGCCTTTCGCCTCGTCCATCACGAATACCGCCCGTTCGATGGGCACATCCGCGTCGCTGGAAAGCACGATAACCTGCTTTTCCGGATCCGTCAGTCGTTCTTTCAGCGCGCCGGGGAACATGTCCACCGGAATCTCCACATTGTTGAGGAAGATCCGTCCGTCATTGAGCAGGGCAACCACGAGCTGATCCTGTTCGGTGGCGGTGGTGTTCTCCGCTTCGGGAAGGCTTACCTTGATGCCTTCCGTGATGATGAACGAAGAGGTGAGGAGGAAGAACACCAGCAGCAGGAGCACGATATCCGTCAGCGACGAATAGCTGAATATTGTCAGCGGTTTGTTGTCCTGTGTGAGCTGGATTTTCATGATGCCTTCCCCTGTGCGGCTTCACGCGCCATCTGTGCCTTTTTCGCCACGATCTGCGCCTTCCGCTGTTCGGTCAGTGCGATATCGAGGAAGTCGTTGCAGCTCGCTTCGGTCTCGAAGACGAAGTGACTGACGCGCGTTACCAGGTAGTTGTAGAGGAAGTACGCGGGGATACCGATGATGAGGCCGAAGGCCGTGGTCAGCAGCGCTTCCCAGATTCCTGAGGCGAGGAGCTGGGGATTCACCACGCCCTCGTTGACTTCGATGACGCGAAAGGCACCGATCATACCGGTGACCGTTCCGAGGAAGCCGAGCAGAGGGGCGATACCCGCGACGGAGGCAAGCAGTCCCAGACCGCGCTCGAGTTTGTACACCTCCATGCGCGCCGCGCTTTCGACGGCGTCTTTCACTTCCTGATGGGTCCCTTTCATTTTGAGCAGACCCGCTCGCAGGATGCTTCCCAGCGGTGTACCTGCTTCCGAGCACATCGACACGGCAGCCTGGGTATCGCCGCGGCTGAGGACCGAACGAATCTGCAGGATGAATTTCCCTCCGTCCACTTTGACACGCGAGAGCGTGAAGAGCTTCTGGATCACGATGTACGTCGCCAGCAGGGAAGCGGCGAGGATGAACCACATGACGACGCCGCCTTTGAGGAAGAGATCGAACAATGTCATCGAATTCTCCGGTATGGTGATAAAGTTCTATTCATGTTTCAACAGTCGAAATTGTATGCGCCTGCGGCCGCACGCTGTCCCACGGGCTCGCTGCCGGGCAGATCGCGCGGTGCGCTGTGATCGAGAAGAATGTAGACGATAATGATGAGCACGCACAAGGTCAAAATCGCCGCCGTAATGAGCAGGGGACGCTTGCTCGTCTCCGCGGGAGGGTTATACAGCTGGTCGCGGTTTCTGTTGAACACCTCGTCGTCCGCCAGCGGATCGGGTGCCTCTTCCTCGACTTCACCCGGCGCTTCCCCGTACAACGGTTCGTCATCCGCAATGTCTGACGGGTCAGCCAGGGCGAGGGAATAATCCTCCGCGGTCAGCGCATGGTCCGCATCGTCCGTCGCCTCTCCCGCGTATTCCTCGGAAAGCAGCTCCCCGGCATACTGTTCCGCCTCGATTTCCGCTTCGAGCAGGATGTCCTCTTCCGATCCGCTCTCTTCGATCACGGTGCTCGCTGTCATCGGAGCAGTCACGGGGAAATCTTCCATGCGCGCAGTTTCCGAGGACGCGGTGTCCGAAGCGGCATCGGGGACCGGCGACGCCACGGAGTTCGCGCCTTCCGCCGGAGGCGTCTCAGGTTCAGGGGAAAATGCCGTGCGGACTTCCCGGACAATTGACGCGATGTCCACCGGGGTTCGCATGCCGCCGTTCCGGCTGTCGAGCGCGGCGGCAGGAATGAAATGCCGTGCGTCGATGCTGCTGGCGGGACCATGGAGCACCTCGCCGTTCCTGCCCGACTCGTCTGCGAGCGCCGCATACCCGACCCCGTTGAGCGCGCCCTCGCTGTCTCGGATCGGGGTCCACTTTCCGAGAAGGGGAAGCACCACGCTTTCACCGTCGCGGAGCTGTGATTTGATGATGTCGAAACAGGCGTGGAGAAACACCTGCGCGCTGTGCGCCGGGACATCGACACGGTCGGCGAGTGCCTGTATTAACTGCTCCCGCGTCATGACCGCGGCTCGCTTGCCGGTGGAAAGAGGGAGGAGTGGGGACGGAAAGCTTCCGCGTCGGTCGCGGGACAAAGGGTGCCGAAAGTCATCAGTTCAACGCATTCGCCCGCATCAAGCGCTTCCGCGCAGATCGCGAGGAGCGCGTCCATGTACGGCTGAAGCTCCTGTGGATCGAGTCCCAGTCGCCCGGCGGTGCGTTCGAGTATGTCTGAAGCGTTCGCCATGTTTCAAAAATGCGCGCTCACGCCGCCCATCATGAAGAACGGGCGTTCACGATACCCCGGCCAGCGCTGCCAGCTCTGGTCAAGCAGGTTGTCGAAACGGAGGAATACGCCAAAATTTCTGATGATTCTGTATTCGAATTCGAGCCCGAGGAGCATCCAGGCGGGCAGGGCGCCGCCGTCCGCTTCCTGTTCTCCGACCAGCTGCACCGTGGACTGGATGCTGAGCGCGAACGGAAAATCATGGCGGAGAAGCACGCGCGCCTCGTAATCCGGGAGGTACGGAACGCGGCCCTCATCCTCGCCGAGCGAGGAGGTGCGAAGCACAAGGTTCGCCTGGATACGGGTCGCCGTGGAGAACGCATGGGCCAGGTCGGCACGCATATTGAAAATGCCTGCCCGTCCGTCGTAGCGCAATTCCCACTGCTGCTGTATCGGATCCGGCAGCAGGGAGAATCGGGGCCAGGATCGGCTCGAGAGGTACTCGAGAGAGAATCGGGCACTGCTCTGACCGCGGTCGTCGAATGCCGCGCCGGCTTCGAATCGAAGGGGCAGATCGGTATGCTGCAATTCGGACGCCAGCATGAGGTACGGATTCTGTCCGAGGAAGCCGCGGAACGTCCGCTCCTCCACTTTCGGCAGCCAGCCGGCAAACACCGACCAGTCATCGCTGAGGAGGTGGCGAAGCTGAAGGCCGGGGTACAGGCGGAACTGGCTCGCCTGGTTGTTTCCCCGGTACAGGTACATGGCGGCGGACGCTTCGAGGTAGGTACGCTCGGCAAGAAGAAACGTCGACTGCCCGTCAATGCGGGTGAAAAACGGCCGGGATGCGCCGGCATCGCGCTCGGTCAGATCATTGACATGCAGGCGCAGTCCGAGAGTCACGGGCTGTCCGTGGATCGTCGTTTTCGCGCCCCCGTCGATGCCGAAGCGGTTTTCCGTCTGCTGATACTCCGCGAGCGGAAGCGTATCGCGCACCGCAAGGGCTTCATCGATGCCGTAATGAGAGAAGAAAACACGCAGGTCATGCTCGAAAAGGGAATTCCGCCGGGAGACGAGATCCGCGCCGGCACTGAAACCGAAGGCGCTGCGGCGAAAATCCAGCGCGGGATCGCGTCGGATGAGTTTATCCGCGTACAGTCCGTATTCCTGTGCTTCCACGGAGAGGTCACCCTGGATGCGCGACGACGCGAAGAGCGGGTGAATGTCACGCGGGAGGTAGGTCCCTCCAGCGAGATCGAAATCGAAGCGCGAGTAATCCGCATGGGAGACATGTCCGTCGCTGCGCTCGTAGGCCATGTGAGCGGCGGCATCTCCGAGGTGATACCGGTCGGCGTACCAGCCTTCGATCATCGGCGTGGAAAACGTGCCGAGACCCGCACGGATGCGCAGGACCTCGTCGCTGCCCGTCAAATCCGCCTTCCGCAGCGGCATGCGTGTCGGTGAGGTATCGAAGAATCGCTGTTCGCGGGTTCCCCGGCCGGCGCGCGCAGTGAATTCCCTGCTGTCAGGCACCGCGGCACCGCTTTTGCGATCCTCGGTGAAGCTGATCATGTCGCTTCCGGTGATCACGTATTCCGGCAGGTTGAGTGCGGGCAGAACATCGCGGGCTTCCTTCGTCTCCGGTTTGAAATCCCGGGGAGGCGGCAGCGGTTTATCCTGCGCGAGAAGGGGACTGAAGGCAAGGATCGAAACGATGAGCACGAGGAGATGTTTCATTTCATCATCTCCAGGCGGGTCTGGGATTCCTGGGCTTCATCCGATCCGGCGTACTCCGCCACGACCTTGCGATAATGCTCCCGGGCATCCTCGTTCTTTCCCAGTGCCTCGTCGACTTTGCCGAGCAGCAGGAGGGCGCGGGCATTCCATATCGACGCATCGCCGAATACGTAGCCGACGCGGAGCAGCGCCTCTTCGGCCTCCTGGTATCTCCGGACTTTCCACAGTTCCTCGCCCATGCGGTACTGGGCTTCCGCGCCGATGGCGTCGACGCGGGTGCTGGCGATCTCCCCGAGAGACGCGACGGAGGCGTCGACGTCCCCGTCCTGCGCGACGATCACGGCGTGCTCGATCGCGGAGAGGACGGCGTAGGGATCCTGCGGCTGTGCTTTCTGCGCTGCCTCGAAATCCTGCTTGGCGGCTGTGCTGCTGCCGTCCGCCTTGTAGGTCAGACCGCGCTTGTAATACACGTGGGCGCGCGCGCCGCGTGCCGCCGGATCGGTAAGGAGTTCCTGGCAGATCGCCAGTGCCTTGTTCCGATCCTGCTGGGCGATCGCGATTTCAATCAGTTCGAATTTGCATTCAAGGACCTGAGCACCTTTCGGGTCGATCTTGATGGCCTCGCGCACGGTTTTTTCCGCTTCGTCCTGATCGTTGTTCTGCCGGAAGGCGCGTCCGAGGAGCAGGTAGGCTTCCTGCAGGAGGCCGCTCTGAGGATGGGCGGTGATGAAGCGCTGGAGCGCGGGAATGGAGCGCGACGGGTCGTTTTCCGACGCGAGGTCGCGAATTCCTGCGAAGACCACCTCGTCTGCGGCATTGCTTTTCGGATTGGTCGTCAGCCAGTCCTTCGTGACGCGATCGGCCTCGTCATTGCGCCCCTGCATGCGCAGGGTCTGCGCCAGCCCGTCGAGAGCGTCGCTGACCTTCGGGGAATCGGGATGCTGCTCGAGCACGCGCCGGTAGGCGTCCTCAGCCTCGCGGTATTTGCCCTGGTTGTAGTAGCAGTCCGCGATGCTGTACCTGGCCTGCGGAACGAGGGGACTCTGCGGGTAATCGGAAATCAGCTTCTGAAACTCCGTAATGGCGACGTCGTAGTCCTTGCTCTGGAAATACATCCAGGCCAGGGAGAATTGTCCCTTGTCGGCGAATTCGGAGGCAGGGTAGCGCGAGAGCATGCCGCGCAGCGTGCTGATCGAGGTCGGGGTGTTTCCCAGGCGGTGTTCGCAGGATGCGAGCTGCAGCAGCGCATACGCCGACAGGGGATTCGCCGGGTACATGCGGGAAACGTAGCGGTAGGTTTTCGCCGCGTCGGCGAACTTCTTCTGCGCGTACTGCGCGTCACCGAGGCGGATATTCGCGTCAACGTCGTTCTTCCCGGCCCGGTACTCGGTGGTCAGGCGGGTGAAGACGCGCTCCGCTTCGGCGAACTGCTGGTCGCGGAAATGCGTCCAGCCGAGTCCGTAGAGCGCGTCCTGCAGCAGTTCCGGATTCTGCGTCGATGCCAGGGCCTGGTTGTAGAAGATCACGGCATCGTCAAATTCCTCGTTCTTGAAGCTCGCCTCTCCCAGCCAGACAAGCGCCTCGGCTTTTCGGCTGTCGGCGGGGAAGCGCTGCACGAAATTGCGCAGGACGACAATCGCATCGCCGTACTGGCCGGCCTCGAAAAGGCTGAATCCCTGCCGGAACAGTGCCTTGCTGAGCACTTCCTGGGTCGCGGAGGGGACGGCGACCGCCGCGGCGTAGGCTTTCGCGGCCTCCGCCGGACGCTGGAGCTTGAGCAGGGTTTCCCCCTGCATGAACCACGCGTCGGCGAGCACGTCGCTGTCGGGGAATGATCCGGTCACGGCGCTGAAATGCGTGAGGGCCTTCTCGAAAGCGTTTTCGTTGAACGCCGCCATTCCCAGTTCGAAATGCGCGTTGTCGGCGTAGTCGCCGTCGGGGTGCGATTCGATCATCCCGGTGAATACCGTCCGGGCAGCTTCGAGCGTGCCGTTAAGCCGAAGGGCCATGCCCTTCCTGAACAGCGCCGCCTCGGCGAGTTCCCCTTCACGCTTTGAGAGTTCGTCGAAAGTCGCGATGGCCTCGGAGTATTTCTGCTGTTCGATCTGTGTCCAGCCCATCGAATACTGCACCTGGGGAGCACGCTTGTTGTCGGGGTATCCGGTGAGGAAGCTTTTGTAGAGTTCTTCGGCAGCGGCGTACCGTCCGAGTTTGTAGTTCGCCTCCGCCCGGAGGAACAGCCGTTCCGCTGCGTTTTCCGGATCGGGAGAATCGCTCAGGGACTCGAGCCACTCGAGCGCTTTTTCATGTTCTCCGAGCTGATAGAGGCAGGCACCTTTTCGTGTATACACGCTGGAGCGCAGGCCGCTCTCGGGGAAGAGCCGCAGGAACTCGTCATAGTTCATGAGCGCCTCGTCGAACTTCTCCTGCTTTTCAAGCACGAAACCGATCGAAAAGTACGCGTAGTCGCGGATGCGTCCTTCCGGATAATGTTCGAACGCGATGCGGTAGTATCGCATCGCAAGGGGATAGTTACCGTCCTTGAACGCTGCCTCGCCCGCCCAGTACGCGGCTTCGTGGGCGAGATTCCCCTCGGGCCAGCGGCGGACCACCTTCGCGAGCTGTTCGTGTGCCCGGTGGAAATCGCCCTGCCGGAAGTACACCTCCCCTTCGCGGAAGCCCGCGTCGTCGGCGAGTTTGCTGTCAGGGTATTTCTCCTGGAACGCGGCGAAAGCGATCGCCGCATCCGTCAGGTTCGCATTCTGATACTGCGATTCGGCGAGATAGTATTCGGCGTCGGGAAGGAGAAGGCTCGCAGGGTACGCGGCGGTGAACTGTCGGAATTTTTCGAAGGAAAGCTGGTAGTTCCGGTCTTTGAACAGGCCGAGCGCGAACGCGTAATCCTGTTCTTCCTTGAGATTTTTCACCTGCGCGCTTCCCTCGGCGCTTACAAGGAAGGCCAGCAGCAGGAGCAGGACGGTATATCGTACCATTCGATGCTCTTTTGTAATGGAAACGGGGGACTTAAAGTGATACTCTAGATGGTTCACTTAACTTGGACAAATTACGTTTCTCTGAGTAGAGTGTCAAGGAATACCGGCGGAAACACGCCCGAATGTATATAGATAGCGTGTCGCAGACGGGGAAGTACCTTCCGCGGGAATCGAATGTTCCGCAGGGACTGCTGTTTGACCTTTCTCCGCAATCCCGTACTTTTTCACTCCGGCACATTCAATTTCGACAAGCAGGATATGACAGAACAGCAGACTCCGTTCCATCCCGACCAGGTGATCGCGCAGTTTCGAAGCGCCATCGAACTCGTAAACCGCCGCATCATCAATAGAACCGAGGTCATCGACCAGATTTTTTCGGCGATGCTGATGCGCGAGCATGCGCTCATTCAGAGCCGCACGGGCGCGGCCAAATCCCTGCTCGCACAGCAGATATTCCGGATGTTCGAAGGCGCGAATGTCTTCCAGGTGCAGGCTTCGAAGGAGCAGCAGCCCGACACGTATTTCGGGGGACTCGACATCGACGAACTCAAAAAAGGACGAATCATGCATAACACCGCGAATTCGCTGGTGGAAAGCGAATTCGGCTTCATTGACGAGATCTTCGATGCGAATGACTACACGCTGCGCGCGCTGCTGACGACGCTGAACGAACGCGCGCTCATTCTGGGCGTTCAGAATGTGCCGGCCCGCGTTCACAGCGTGATCGCGGCGACCAATTACCTGCGCGTCAGCGAGATCACCGAAGCGCTGCTTGACCGCTTCGTGTTCAAGGCCCTGTTCATTCCGGCGAAAGAGCCCTATACGCAGTACCAGATCGCCCAGCGCTACCTGGCGCACAAGGGGCAGCCGACCACCCCGGAGCAGCGGATTCCGTACGCCGTGCTGAAGCGCGCTTCCGATGTGATCCGCGGCCTGGATGCGGAATTCAGCATCCACATCCCGCTCAACGTCATCTTCTTTGCCAATTCCGTCGTCCGCTATTACGAGGTACAGAGAAACCGGCTCATCAAGGAGCGGCCGCACGAACATCCCCATCTCAAGGACTTCTACATTTCTCCGCGGACCTATTCCCGGGCGATGGACATGCTGCGCGTCATCGCGTTTCTCCACGGTAGGATGGAGGTGATCCCGGAGGACGCCCAGAAGCTCTGGTATCTGTACACCGTGGTCGGCATCCGCGACCAGAAAGAGCTGTTCCTGAAATCCTACAGCACGATTTTCAAGCAGATGAGTTCGGCGAAGGCATTCGATCAGATCCAGCGCCTGCTCGAATTCCAGGAATTCATCGAACACGTCAAGCATAATCCATCGCTGCTGCAGCGGCCGATCAGCGAGATCGAGGGACAGCCCCTGAAACGGACGCTGACGGAATGGGCAAAGGAAACCCTGGGCATCACCAATGCGACCCAGGAACAGAACCGCCGTCTGCTCGAGGGGTATCTGAAATCCTTCGAACCCCTCACGGAAGAGATCGCCGATTTCCTCTCGAACACCGAGCGGGACATCCAGGCGCTGTTCCAGGCCGCGGAACATATCTGGACCTGAGACCATGCCGGGCGCATACGAACATTTTTTCGACGTGATGGAGGACCTGGGCTTCTTCGAACATATTTACGAAGACCTGCCCGAGGATTTCACCGCCGTGTTCGAAATAGCGCGCGTTCTCGAGGACGAAACCAATCAGCTCGCGCAGACGCTGCGGCCGGTGCTCCAGCTGACGGAACCCGGGAAGACGATTCCGCCTCCCGAGCAAAGGGAGGACCTCGAAATCATCATCAACGAGCAGGAAGAATACGAGGCCGGACTGATCCGCACCGCGCAGCACCTTCCGCGGATCTACAATTACCAGTGGCTGCTTCCGGAAGACGTCTTCTTCAACCGCCTGGCGAAAAAGGAACTCTGGGTGCCTTACCCGCGGGAGCCGCGATACTATTCCGTGGATCCCGATTCCGACGATTACCGGCCCGACCGTCGGAAGCAGAAGCTGTATGTTCTGCTCGACACGTCCAGTTCGATGGCGATGAAGAACCGCATCAACCTTGCCAAGGCGGTCGTCTACTATTTCCTCAAGCACAACATGAAGGAACTCGGGTACATCAACCTGCGCACCTTCGACACGAAAATCGGCGAACTGCATGAAGCGCGCGACATGGCGAGTTTCCAGGCGCTGATCAGCTATGTGATGCGGCTCCACACGCTGGGGAACGGGACGGCAATGGCGCGGGCGATCAGGCAGGCCGTCGACGACATCAATGCGCTTCCGCAGCTTTCCGGCACCGAAATCCTCATCATCACCGACGGGGCCTGCGCCCTCGACGAAAATGAGATTCGCCGTCTGCTGGGCGACCGAATCGTGATCAATACGATCAAGATCGGCCGGTCCCAGCTCATCGCCTCGAAAAGCTATATCCACGACAAGATTTTCGAGGAAGACACTGCGCAGCACAAGGTGATCGAAAGGCTGCAGAAACGCCAGACCGAGCTGAAGCATCAGCGCGATACGGCGCAGAGTCCCCATCTCCGCAGACGCTATGAAGATTCCCTCCGATCCGTACAGCAGGAAATCGACCGCCAGGTCAACGCCATGACCGAGGAGATCATCGTCGGCTACGGGCACGAGCTCGAGCGGATTTCCCATCTGCACCTCCAGGTGGAAGACGTGGACCTTCCCGGCCTGTTCGACTTCCGCGAGGAGCAGTTCAACGAAATCGACGACATTTTCCAACAGATCGCCCGTGAGCTGGACCTTCACTGCTCGCTGGAGCAGCTGCGCAAGCTGGCCCTGCTGATCGATCATCTGAGCGTGGTCATCAAGAACACCAATGACCCGGAGCTCCGTCAGCGGTTCGAGAAGCTTCGCGAAGAGGTGACGCGCCGCATGACCTCCTGCATCGAGCAGCAGATGGAGAAGGGGGGAGGCCCGCTTCTCCGCTCACTGTCCAGCGCCGACCGGCACGACCTGGATTATCTTCTCGCATCGGCCTCGTCCATGCATATCAACCTCTGGCGGGCTTTCATCTGGAAGCTTCTCGCCGGCTTCCGTCGCATGGTGGGAGGGGGATAGGACCCCATTCCAGTCCCTCGGATCCTGCCATCCTTTCGTGTTATTCCTTCCCTCCGGCAGTTCCGAAAAAATATCGAAAAAAATTTCACGAATCGGGAATTCCGGACATCGCAAATGCGTTTTGTCTTAGGATGTTCGTCGAGCATTCACGGTATTGAGTCTGAATCGTTTGATTCTTATCCGAAAAATCTTATCTTTAAGGCTGTATTATTTTGAGGAATTTCAGGCATTGACGATGCCGGAAAAAACGAAAAAAACGACGACTGAATCCATCTCCGAGACGCTCCGCGAACTTCTTCCCTACACGAATCTCGGATGGCAGTTGGTTTCGACGATGCTCCTGTTCTTCGGAGCCGGATACGGAGCGGATTACCTGCTTGACTCGCGTCCCTGGCTCACGGTCAGCCTCTCGGTGATCGGAATCGTTTACGGGCTGACAGCGGTGATAAAAACGGCAAACCAGTTACAAAAAAGGAATACAAAAGAAAAGTCATGATCACGTACATGCGGAAGCAAATTCTGAAAATCAAGATCGAATTTGCCCTTTTGGGCCTTCTTTCAACACTCTTCTTTGTTTTTTCGCTATTACGCAACGGTGATTTCAGCTTCGGCCCCGACCTCGTCGCGGGTTGTATTTTAAGTGTGACCAATGCATTTTTAGGCTATGTCTTTATCGAGCGAGCCTTTCGTCTCAACAATAACCTGTTCATGCTGTTCTCTCTGGCAGCGATGGCCGTTCGTTTCTTCCTGATGATCGCCGCGGTCGCGATTTTCCTGCTGACCGTTACCGGCAACGTGCTCGAGTTCGTGGGGTCTTTCATGGCCACGTACACGATCTTCCTGATCATCGAGGTGTACCACATCAACAGGAAGACAGACATGCTCAAGCCTCGCCGAGTGCGGGCCTAAATTCAACAGCGTCTCAGTATATCCATCAGTATGACAATACTTCGCAGTCTCCAGGGAATGCTCTTCGCGGCGGTCGCAGTCATCGTACTCAGCGTTTCGCTCCCCGCGCAGCAGCATCAGGATAATCAGGGCTCGCACGGGGTCACGCAGGAGGCGAACGCCCCGCATGGCAGCGTTGCCGGATCCCACGAACCGGGCAGCGCCGAGGGCGGGCACGCCGAGGGCGAGCACGCCGAGGGCGAGCACGCCGAGGGCGAGCACGCCGAGAACGGCCACGGGGAAGGGCACAGCACCGACAACCTGACTCCCACCGAGGAGATGATGCGCATTCTCGAGCACAAGGTCGAGAACACCCCCTACATACACGAATATCCCTTCCCGACGATCAACCTTCCGCAGGACTGGACAATCGACATCGCCGGGTTCACGCTGAACATGTCTCCAAACCGCCACATCGTTTATATGTGGCTGTCGATGCTCATCACCATCGTCCTCACCTGGCTTGCCGCCCGGCAGAACCGCCGGGGCATCGTACCGCGCGGGTACGGCAACATGATCGAGTCGGTGGTCGTCTTCGTGCGAGACGAGATCGCCGCACCCTTCCTCGGACATGACGCCAAGCGCTACATGTCGCTCCTGCTCTCGTTTTTCTTCTTTATCACAGTGATGAACCTGGTCGGACTGGTGCCCTTCGGCGCAGCGTCGTCGGGCAATATCAACATCACAGCCGGACTGGCGCTGATCACCTTCGCATTCATGATTTTCGGCGGTATGCGCGCGAACGGCGTCATCGGATTCTGGAAGGGGCTCGTGCCGCACGGCATTCCGTTCGCCATCGGCATCCTCATGTTCGTGATCGAGATTCTCGGTCTCGTGATCAAGCCTTTCGCGCTCGCGATTCGTCTCTTTGCGAACATGCTTTCGGGCGCGCTGGTCATCGGCGCGTTTTACGCGCTGATCTTCGGAATGGACACGCTGGTCGTGGCCCCGATGTCGATCGCGTTTCTTCTGTTCATGTCCCTGCTGAAGATTTTCATCAGCTTTCTGCAGGCATATATTTTCACCATGCTCTCGTCGTTCTTCATCGGCATGTCGGTCCATCAGGACCATTGATTCGCCACGGCGGAGCGTGTTCGGTTTACGCAGCAAACAACGTTCACATAACTTTTCAAACTGGAGGACATTCAATGGAACTCGCATGGTTAGCAGCTGGTATCGGTGCATCTATCGTCGTCGTCGGTGCCGGTATGGGCATCGGTAAACTTGCCGCCGCCGCTCTCGAAGCTATCGGCCGTCAGCCCGAAGCCGCCGGCGATCTTCGCGGTGCGATGATCATCATGGCCGCGCTTATCGAAGGTATCGCACTGTTCGCCGTTGTGGTCTGTCTGCTTCTGGCCCTGAAATAAGTCGAAACGAATGACCACGATTTCGCGCAGGATACACACTGAGGTAGCGTATGGATAATCTACTTGCTCTTGAACCCGGGATGCTGATCTGGACGTTCATCACGTTCACCCTGCTCCTGTGGATTCTCAAGAAACTGGCCTGGAAACCCCTGCTGGGCGCACTCGAAAGCCGCGAGACGAAGATCCGAGAGGATATTCAGAAAGCGGAAGACGCGCGTGCCGATGCGGAGCGGCTTCTCGCAGAACACCGCAAGCTTCTGCAGAACTCCGAAATCGAAGCCCGAAAGATTCTTGACGAGGCAAAACAGACTGCGGAAGGAATCAAGCAGGGTATCGTCGACAGCGCGCACGAACAGGCGCGCCAGATGACCGCCCAGGCGAAAGCGGAAATCCAGCGCGAAAAAGACACGGCGCTGTCGCAGCTGCGCACGGAAGTCGCCGATCTCGCGATTCGCGCGGCAGGCAAGGTCCTCGGCGAGGAACTTGACGCGGACAAACATCGCAGGCTTGTCGACGACTTCATCGGCAACCTTCCCAAAAACTAAACCGGCAGACCGACGCCCATGAGCATCGCACGCATCGCAAACCGTTTCGCTGAAGCCATTCTTGATGCCGTACCCGAAGGCAGCGAGCGCATGTCGTTCCTCAACGATCTGCGCGACGTCCAGTCGTCGATACGGCAGTCACGGGAACTGCTGCTGTTCTTTCAGTCGCCCGTGCTCTCACCGAGGCTGAAGCGGGATACGATCACCGCGCTGTTCGCGGAACGTGTCGGCGCCTATACGCTGCAGGTGCTCCTGTTTCTTGCGGAGAAGGAGCGCGAGGAATATGTACTAGAAGTCATCGACGCGGTATTCGAGAAATACCGCGACCGTGAAGGCATACTCCGGACCGAGATCCACAGCGCGGTGGAAATGAACCCGAGTCAGCAGGCAGCGCTCAATGCGGCCCTCGAACGCATGTCGGGCAAGCGCGTCGAATCCCGGTATGATGTGAACGCCGAACTGATGGGCGGACTCGTCGTCCGCCTCGGCGATACCGTGTACGACGGCAGCGTCCGTCAGCAACTCAAGCGGCTGCGCGACAGATTTGTCAGCGGTGCGTAGCGGCGATCCCCGAAGAGTACAGCAGATCAGAATAACCACAGTTTAGCATAAGGCGACAGAGACATGGCAGAAGTTCGACCCGATGAAGTATCGGCGATACTGAGAAAGCAGCTGAGCGGATTCGACAGCGACATCGATGTCTACGAGGTGGGTACGGTGCTGCAGGTGGGCGACAACGTCGCGCGCATCTACGGCCTGAAGAATTGCCTCGCCGGTGAGCTCATCGAATTCCCCAATGATATCTTCGGCATGGCGCTGAACCTCGAAGAGGACAACGTCGGCTGCGTACTTTTCGGCGAAGCCACCGGAGTCAAGGAAGGCGACACCGTCAAACGGACGGGCAAGGTTACTTCCATGCCGGTGGGCGAAGAGATGCTCGGTCGCGTGATCGACCCGCTGGGGCGTCCTCTCGACGGCCGCGGTGTCATTCACACTGAAACCTTCATGCCGATCGAACGCAAGGCGCTCGGCGTCCTCCAGCGTCAGCCGGTGAAGGAGCCGCTGCAGACAGGCCTCAAATCGATCGACTCGATGATTCCCATCGGCCGCGGCCAGCGCGAGCTCATCATCGGCGACCGGCAGACCGGCAAGACCGCCATCGCGCTCGACGCCATCATCAATCAGAAATTCACCCACACCGAAGAGTCGAAGAAGCGCGGCGTCCAGCCCGTGTACTGTATCTATGTGGCGATCGGCCAGAAGGCCTCCACCGTTGCGCAGGTGCATGCGAAACTCGAGGAGATGGGTGCGATGGCGTATACGACCATCATCACCGCGGAAGCGAATACGCCGGCCCCGATGCAGTACATCGCGCCGTATTCCGGTGCGACGCTCGGCGAGTTTTTCCGTGACAGCGGCCGCCATGCGCTCGTTGTTTACGACGATCTCTCCAAGCAGGCTGTCGCGTACCGCGAACTCTCGCTGCTCCTGCGCCGTCCCCCGGGTCGCGAAGCGTATCCCGGCGACGTGTTCTATCTGCATTCGCGGCTGCTCGAGCGCGCTTCCAAGCTCAACGACGACCTTGGCGGCGGCAGCCTCACGGCGCTTCCCATCATCGAAACCCAGGCCGGTGACGTGTCGGCGTACATCCCGACCAACGTGATTTCCATCACCGACGGCCAGATCTATCTCGAATCGAGTCTGTTCAACGCCGGACAGCGTCCCGCGGTCAACGTCGGTATCTCCGTGTCCCGCGTCGGCGGAAGCGCGCAGATCAAGGCCATGAAACAGATCGCCGGCCCGCTCCGTCTCGATCTCGCACAGTACCGCGAGCTCGAAGCCTTTGCGAAATTCGGCTCCGATCTCGACAAGAGCACCCAGCAGCAGCTGCGCCGGGGCTCCCGGATGCTCGAACTGCTCAAGCAGGGGCAGTACATGCCGATGGTGGTCGAGGAACAGGTCGCCAGCATTTTCGCCGGCGTGAAAGGATATCTCGATCAGATTCCTGGTGAGGAAGTATCGCGCTTCGAAGCCGAATATCTGGATTTCCTGCGCACACGGCATCCGGAAGTGCTCAGCGAAATCGCCGACGAGAAGAAACTCAGCGATGAACTCTCCGACAGGATGCACGCGCTGCTGAAGGATTTCGTCGCATCGTTCACGCTTTCTCTGAAAAAAGACCAGGCGTAATCAATGGCCAATCTCCGCGAGATACGCAGCCGCATCAACGGCGTTCGCAGCACCAGCAAAATCACCCAGGCGATGAAGATGGTCGCCGCGGCGAAACTGCGCCGTGCCCAGGATGCCATCGTTTCGGCGCGGCCCTACGCGTACTCCCTCGACGGGCTGGTACGGCACCTTCTGGCGCGCGTCGATCGCAACACGCTTCCGGTAATGACGAAGCGCGAGGAAGTCGAACGCGTGCTTCTCGTGGTCGTCACGGCCGATCGCGGTCTCTGCGGTGCGTTCAATACGAACATCATCCGCCATGCCACGCAGCGTATCCATGAGACCTACGCCGCGCAGCACGAAAAGGGGAATGTTTCCCTGCTCTGCGTCGGACGTCGCGGATACAGCCACTTCAGCAAGCGCGGGTACGATATTTTCGGGCATCACATCGGACTGATCAATTCCGCCACGCATGCGGACGCTTCGGTCATGATGGGAGACGTTCTCGAACGCTACCTCAACGGTGAATTCGATCACGTGGAAGTCATCTACAACGAGTTCAAATCCGTCATTCAGCAGCGCATCCGCGAAGAGCAGCTGCTTCCGCTGCCGGAGGAGAAGGTCGAGGAAACCGAAGGACAGTACCATCAGTTCGTGGACTACATTTACGAACCGTCGGAAATCGAACTGATGGAATACCTGATTCCGAAGCATCTCAACTTCCAGCTCTACCGTGTGTTCATGGAATCGAATGCGGCAGAGCAGGGAGCACGAATGACTGCAATGGACGCGGCGACGACAAACGCCAAAGAGCTGATCCACGACCTGCAGCTGTCCTACAACAGCGCGCGCCAGGCCAGTATCACGACGGAGATTCTCGAAATCGTCAGCGGCGCGAATGCACTGAAGGCCGAATAGACCGCAGAAGCGTTACCATTGAACTTTTGCTCGCAGGGCGGATTGAAAAATCCGCCCTGTCTGTTTCTGGGGGCACACGCGCATCGCGGGGCGAATTTCCGTGTTTGTAAAGACCGGATTATTGCCGAACTTATCCTCCTACTCACTCAGGCTGGAGATTATGCCTCGCTCACGTCCCACGATCCTTGTTACCGGTGCGACCGACGGCATTGGAAAGGAAACAGCCCTCGGACTCGCGCGTCAGGGTGCGCGCGTCATTCTGCATGGAAGAAGTCCCGAACGACTTGACATAACCCGTGATGAATTCATCGCCGCCGGGCTTTCGGTCAGTGGTACGGTCGAAGGGGATTTCGGCAACCTCGATTCCGTCCGCGCCATGGCGCGAGGCGTTCGCAGGCAGTACCCTGACCTGAATGTCTTGATCAACAACGCCGGCGTCTATATGCAGCGGAGGCACGAGACGGTCGATGGAAATGAGACGACCTGGCAGGTGAACCACCTCGCGCCCGTCCTGCTGACGATGGAGCTTCTTCCGCTTCTCGAGGGCAATTCTCCGGCGCGGATCATCAACGTCAGCTCCGTCGCACACACCCGCGGTTCGATCAATCTGCATGACATCGGGGGGGAACACGGCTTCGACGCGTATGCCGCCTACGCGCAGTCAAAACTTGCGAACGTGCTCTTCACCTACGAACTGGCGGAACGGCTCGAGGGAAAGGGCGTGGCGGTAAACTGTCTCCATCCGGGAGTCATCAGTACGAAGCTGCTGATGGACGGATTCGGGATCGAGGGCGCGTCGCTCGATGAGGGTGCAAGGACGAGCATACGGCTGGCGCTCAGTGAGGACCTGGAAGGAGTATCGGGAAAGTACTTTGTGAAGGAACTACCAACCACATCATCCACAATGAGTTACGACGTTCGTCTGAGAAGGGATCTCTGGACGTACACGCTGGAGCAGCTCGGACTGTAGGCAGGCATCGCCATGTAAGCGGCGAGGCATGTCATCTGCGGCCTGTCATCCCCTGGACCGGCTGGACCACTCTTCCCATTTTTCATTGACAAATTCAGCAATCCGCTTCCGGAACACCTCGCGGTCGAATGTTTCCGCATGTGCGCGGATCGCCGCAGCATCAAAATGCAGGGTTTCGAAACGGATTATCGCTTCAGAGAGTGATTCAGCGCTCTGCTCGGGAAAGAGTGTGCCGCTCAGTCCTTCGATGACCGTTTCCGTCGCTCCGCCGCGGCCGAACGCAATGACGGGTTTCCCGCATGCCATCGCTTCGACCGGAACGATACCGAAGTCTTCTTCCCCCGGAAAGAGCAGGGCGTGGCAGGTGGCATACGCCTCTTCTATCCCTGCATCGGGCAGCCAGCCCTCGAAGCGCACGGTTGGTCCGGCTATCGCCTCGAGTCGGGCGCGTTCGGGGCCGTCACCGATGACGCGAAGGGGGAAGCCCTCGCGGTTGGCCGCGGCGACCGCGAGATCCACGCGTTTGTACGGCACCAGCGCAGAAACGACGAGGAAGCTCCCGTCGTCGCGCAATGAGGGGAGAAAGCGCGCGGTTTCGACCGGCGGATGGATGACCGCCGCATCCCGGCCGTAAATCCGGTGGATGCGCTCCGCTACGTAATGGGAATTCGCAATGAAATGATGGACGCGCGCGGCGGTGCGGACGTCCCAGCGCCGAATGCGGGCGGCGACGAGGCGGATCACTGCCAGCTGCAGGCTTCCGACGGTCGCGGGGCTGAAATACTGATCGAACATGTCCCAGACATAGCGCATGGGGGTGTGCACGTAGGAAATATGCAGGGCGCCCGGGGGGACGCGGACGCCCTTCGCCACCGCATGGGACGATGAAAGCACGACGTCGATATCACCGAGCTTCAGGCGCTCGATTGCAACGGGAAACAGCGGGAGATAGTGCCGGTAGCGCGTTTCCACCGCCGGCATCTTCTGGAGAAAACTGCTGTAGAGTGGGTGGCTGCGGATGGTCTCGCTCACGCGCTCGGGGAAGGCCAGCAGCGTGTGCACGGGTGCATCCGGGTACAGTTCGCAGAAAACCTCGAGGCATTTTTCTCCTCCGCGCATGCCGGTGAGCCAGTCGTGGACGAGGGCGATGCGTGGATGGACTCCGGTGGACATTTTGTTCTTTCAGACGATTTGACAATACTTCGTTGTTTCAAAATAGACAAGCAGACACAGAAATCGTAATAGCATGAGCACCCCTTTTCATATCGTCAATCGTCATCGCGACCTCATCCGGGGCGACATCCACCTCCCGAACGACACAGAGGGCGCTCCCGTGGTCATTCTCTGTCATGGGTTCAAGGGCTTCAAGGACTGGGGGAGTTTCCCGTATGCCGCGGAGCATTTCGCTCTCAAGGGTTTCGTGTCTGTCAGGTTCAATTTCTCGCTCAACGGGATCGAAGATTCGTTCATGGATTTTACCGCGCTGGATCGCTTCGCCAGGAATACCGTCAGCCGGGAACTCGATGACCTGGGAGACCTGGTTGATGCGATCACTGCCGGAGATCTGCTTCCGGAGCCGTGCGACGTATCGCGCATCGCGCTGGTGGGGCATTCGCTCGGCGGCGGCGTCGCGATCGTTCACGCGGGCGAGGATGATCGTATCGGCGCGGTTGCGAGCTGGGCCGCGGTCGCGGATTTCATTCGATGGGGGAAGAAGACCCGTGCGATGTGGAAGAGGGAGGGGAGAATGGAAATTGAGAACGCGCGTACCGGTCAGATGATGCCGATGGACGTGGTCATGCTCGAAGACCTGGAGGAGAATCCCGAGCGCTTCGACATTCCTGCGGCTGCCTCGCGTCTCATGCAGCCGCTGCTCATCATTCATGGCGAGCAGGACGTATCGGTTCCGCTGGAGGAAGGGCATCGTATCGCGTCTTCCGCAAACCCGCGGAACAGCGAGATGCTCATCATACCGAACACCGATCACACCTTCGGTATCCGGCATCCGTTCGAAGGGGCGACGCCGGCATTCAAGACCGTGCTCAAACAGAGTGTCCGCGCGTTCAGAAAGGCCTTCGCCTAGCGGCCGCCGCGGCGCAGGGCACGGAAACCGTATACGATCATCATTCCCGACGCGATGTGCGTCGCAGCAAGAAGTATCAGCAGGGAAGTAACGTTATCGCCGAACATGGCAGCTCCTTTTTCTCAAAGTTCGCTGCGCCATGTTCGGCGGTCATGAGGGGTGTGTCAGTTTTTTCTTCGATCAATCCAGTATCGTGAACTTGCGTACCTGTGACGATCCGTTCTGTTCCAGACGGTACAGGTACACACCCTTCGGCAGGGTGGCGTCCCAGGTGATCGAATACGAGCCTGCCTCGAGCGGTTCGTTGAGTATGCCTCTGCACTCGCGCCCGAGGAGATCGTACACGCGCAGATTCACCGTCCCGTTACCCGGGATCTCGATACGAACTTTCGCGTTTCCTCCCCGGCGCACGGGATTGGGCCACGCATCCTGCACGCGTATGCCGGAAGGACGTTCCGCGCCGAGTTTCGTCACGCCGAGCGATCCGGCCGTATTGGTGCGCATGACCGTTCCGTTCCACCCCGCTGCCACCCCGATCTTGTTATTCAGAAACGCCAGCGCCTCGAGATTTATCGACGTATTGCTTTCCTGCGGGTACCAGCTAAGGCCGGTGTCCGTGGACCAGAGAATAAGTCCCCCATAACCGGCGATGACGACACGCTCGCGTGAGAGGTGCCGCACGCCGCTCAGCCTGTATGTGGACAGCGGAATGGACGCTGCGATTTCCGTCCAGGTTCTCCCTTTGTCCTCCGTACGGAGAATCGTTCCGTTCGCACCGACGGCGATTGCGGTGCTGTCATCACCGATCGACACGCTCGTCAGTTCATTCGCGGTGGCGCCGCTGCGGTCTTTCCACTTACCGCCGCCGTCCTCGGTAACGCGGACGGTGCCTTTATTGCCGACGACGATGCCGAGATCTCCGTGGAACGTGATCTCGTTATAGTTGTTCAGGCCCGACCCGCCGTCTTCCCATGCTGCGCCGCCGTTGGTTGTCGTCATGACGAGCGCGGCCTGTCCCACGACGAGCCAGTTGTTTTCATCCACGAAATGAATGTCGAAAAGTGCCTCCGACGTGCCGGAGCTCAGCTGCGTCCACGATCCGCCGGCATTTGTCGATTTGAGGATGACCCCGTCATTGCCGAGGATCACTCCGAGGGACGGACTGTACCAGCGGATGCGGCGCAGATTGTCCGTGGCGGCTGAAGGGATGGAGAGCCAGTTGCTTCCGCCGTCGCTGGACTGGAGAATCAGCCCGTCGCTGCCTACGGCGGTGATGTTATCGGCATCGAGCATATCGACGGAGAAGAGGATCGGATCTCCTTCGCTGCGCAGCTGAAACCAGCCGGGCTGGGCCGCGGCGCTGCAGATCACCGAAAGAAAGAGAGCCGAGAAGAGTAAAGCAGAGCGCATAATACCTCGCATGCGTTTTATCGGGACAACGGGATAAATCTAAATAACAGGGGACGCGAGGGCAAGTTACATTTGTGAAAGTTAGCGGAGCCCCTGTATAACGAACAGCGGGTATGAAAGAACAGTTCTTTCATACCCGCTGAAATCGAAACAGCTGCCGAACGGAAAACCGTCGATCGGCATTGCGCGCGCTTACGCGGCGATGACCTGTGTGACCTTCTGTGCTGCTTCTTCGAAATTGTGCGCGACGAGAAAATCGATACCGCTCTTCTCGAGGATTTCCGCGGCTTCTTCCGCATTGGTTCCGGCGAGCCGCACCACGATCGGGACCTTGATGTTGATATTGCGGGCAGCCTGGACAACGCCGTTCGCGATGCGGTCGCAGCGCACGATACCGCCGAAGATATTGATAAGAATCGCTTTCACGTTCTTGTCGCTGAGGATGATGCGGAAGCCCTGCTCGGTCGTCTCCGCACTCGCGCCGCCGCCGACGTCGAGGAAGTTGGCAGGTTCGCCGCCTGCAAGTTTGATGATGTCCATCGTGGCCATTGCGAGCCCCGCACCGTTTACCATGCAGCCGACGTTGCCGTCGAGCTTGATGTAGTTGAGGCTGAACTTCGATGCCTTGACCTCGAGGGGATCTTCTTCCGCGGTATCGCGCAGCTTGAGGAAGTCCGTATGGCGGAAGAGACCGTTGTCGTCCAGATTGACCTTGGCATCTAGCGCAAGCATGTCGCCTTCCTTGGTCAGGACCAGCGGATTGATTTCAAACATGCTCGCGTCGATTTCTTCGTAGGCGTTCGCAAGCGCCATGAGGAACTTGACGCCGTTCTTGAATGCGACACCGCTGAGCCCGAGTCCGAAGGCGAGTTCACGTGCCTGGAATGCCTGGAACCCGATCGTCGGATCGACGGTGACTTTGAGGATTTTTTCCGGCGTTTCCGCCGCCACTTTCTCGATCTCCATGCCGCCCTCGGTCGAGACCATCATGACGTTGCGCGACTGGGCGCGGTCGAGGAGCATACCGGCGTAAAACTCCTTGTCGATATTCACACCCTGCTCGATCAGCACACGGCGCACGATCTTGCCTTCCTGTCCGGTCTGAATGGTGACGAGCAGGTTTTTCAGCATAAGCGACGCATACTTCTCGACTTCCTTGAGCGACTTTGCGACTTTCACGCCGCCGTCAAGGACGAGTTTGCGCGTCTCGGGATCGAGGATCTGTCCCTTGCCGCGACCGCCGGCATGAATCTGCGATTTGACCACCCAGACCTTGCCGCCGAGCTTCTTTGCGACGCTCACCGCCTGTTCGGGCGTTGTCGCAACACCGCCCTCGGGAGTGGGGACGTTGAATTTCCGCAGGATCTGCTTTCCCTGGAATTCATGAATTTTCATGCGCCGTTCCTTGTGCTGATATTGTATGCGATAAAACGAATTGAATCAAAAAGACGGATTCCCTAAAATCGCGATTATCGATGACAACAGCAACTATTTGTGTTCCACGACCGCGTTCCAAACGCGAAGGAAGTTGCCGCCGATAATCCCGCGCACCTGTTCCCCGGTGTACCCGTGCTTCAGGAGGGCACGGGTGAGCATCGGCAGGTCTGTCACGTCGTTGAGGCCGATGGGGGTCAGGTTGATTCCGTCGAAATCGGAACCGAGGCCCACGTGCGCGGCTCCCGCGATGCGCACCATGCGGTCGATATGCGCGACGACGTCGTTGATCGTGCAGAGTCCTTCCGTCGCGGCCTCGCGCACCATGCGGTCGTACTCTTTCAGGTACGCCTTGCCGCGTTTCGGGTGCTTTTTCTTCAGTGCTGCGGCGCGCTTTTCGAATTCGCGCAGTCGCGCCGTGCTCTTTTGATTGAGACTCGAGACCAGGAAACCCGGGAAGAAATTGGTCATGACCACACCGCCGCTATTCGCGACCGCGCGCAGCTGATCGTCGGTGAGGTTTCGATGATGATCCCGGAGCACCTTGCTGGCGGAATGAGAGGCGAAGAGCGGGTGCGTCGATGTCGCGGCGACGTCCCAGAAGGAGCGTTCCCCGAGATGGGAGACGTCGATGAGCACTCCAAGGGAGTCGAGAAGACGAACGAAGGATTTTCCCTTCGCGGAAAGCCCTCCGGGTATTTTCCCCTGGGATTCGTCCTTCGAGCAGCTGGCCCAGTCCGAACTGTAATTCCAGGTCAGGCCGAAACTGCGCATTCCCCGACGATACAGTTCGAGGATGCGCTCGCGTTTGCCGTCGATGCAGCGCCCGCCTTCCAGCGCGATGACCCCGGCCAGCTTGCCCGCGCTCAGGGCCCCGCTCATCATTCCCGGACCGGTGACCAGGGCGAGCGTTTCCGGGTGGCGTGCGGCGATCGCCTTGAGCGAATCGATTTCGTCGAGCGCGAAGCGCCACGCATCGTCTCCCTTGCGATCGGAAGGGACCCAGATCGAGAACAGCTGTATGTCCATGCCGCCTTCGCGAAACCGCGGGAGATCGGAATGTCCCTCGGCCGCGCGGGATTCCATTTCTCCCCCCGACATGACGCGGCCGAGAATGTCATTGTGCCCGTCGGCGACGATCGCGGAGGAATGCAGTGACCGAAAGTCCTGTGCGCTCAGCAGGGATGCGGAAAGCAGCGCGGTCAGAACGAACATGTATGTACGCATGGGGTTTCGCTTCTGTGATTGTGTCGGAGTGGCGGGGAGCGAAATCGGTGGCGGCGGAAAGGATCAAAAAGGAAACTTCAACGCATACCACTGACGGGTGACATCGAGCCACATGACGAGTCCTTTCCATTCCTCGAAAGGCGCATAATACCCCTCGATTTCCGTATCGGGCACGGGGGTTCCGCCATTGTGCAGTTCGGCGAATTTGGCGCGGCACCAGGAGTCCAGTCCGAGATAATCGTACCGTCCGAGAAGTTTCAGCAGATTGCTGGCGGCGTAGTCTCCGACACCTTTGATGTCGCGGAGGGCGCGATGCAGTTCGAGGGCGGGCGCATCGGCCTGACGGAACGCTTCGATGTCGAGCGCGCCCGATGCGACTCTGCGGGCCAGTTCGAGCACGAACGGCGCCCGGTATCCCAGCCGGACTTCGGAGCGAAGGATTTCCTCACTGCTCTCGGCGATGGATTCGGGCCGGGGAAAACAGACCGCGCCGTCCGCCGCGGGAATGCCGAATTGCTGAATCAGACGCTCGTTCATCAGTTCTGTCAGCGACCACGAGCAATTCGTCGTGAGGATCATTTTCACGACATCCTCGAAAAACGTCGGAGCGCGCAGCATGCGTCCCGTCCGATGTTCTGCGATCCATGCGAACCGCGCGTCCTCGCGGACACGGGCGTAAAACATCCGAAGATCCAGATTGAGGTGAAGGATATTCGCGGCCCGTGCGGCGAAAAGCGCGAGACTGGTGCTCGAGGGCGTTCCCCGCGTCTCGAGTGCGACGCGCGGTTTTTTCTGGGAGGGAAGCGAATACCGGAGCGTGCCGATACGGCCGTTCCCGTCCTCGAGTGTACAGCTGAGGGTCTGCGATGCGCGATCGAGACGGAATGGAAAAAGAGCACACCACCCATGGGAATAGACGGTGTGCTCAAAATGGAAATCCGCGGGAAAACGCGGACGCAGCTCCGTGATCATCAGGCGCGGATTATTCTCCGTCGCTCTTCTTGATGGTCTGCACTTCCATGCGCACATCCTGGGCGAATTTCTTCAGCTCGTTCATGTGCTTGCGGAGACGCGTACCTGCGGACTTGTTTCCCTTGATGTAGAACTTTTCGAAATCCTGCTCGAAGGTTTTCACCAGATCAAGCAACTCCTGGTATTTGCTCATGATTCCTCCTTCTATGACTGATCGCTATCATGTGTGCTGTTAACATCCCTAATATACGACTTCGATACAATATGCAAAATCGCGGGATGCCCTCATCCGCGCTTTTTTGTACATTGTTTCGCACAGGAGGATTCCGTGATGAACGTCTCATTCCCGCTCATTTTCACGATTTTATTCCTGATGACGCCAGCGCTCACGCGCGCGCAGGAGCCGGGGCAGCTCTGGCCGCCGGTCGAACCGTACGCGCAGGGGTATCTCGCGGTGTCGGAAATTCATCAGATTTACTATGAGCGCTGCGGGAACCCGCATGGCGTACCCGTGTTTGTCCTGCATGGCGGTCCAGGAGGCCGTACTTCTCCCTTTACACGCCGTTTCTGCGATCCGGATTTTTATCAGATCATTCAGCATGACCAGCGCGGGGCAGGGAAATCACGACCGTACGCTGATCTGCGTGAAAACACCACCTGGGACCTCGTCGAGGATATCGAACGGCTTCGCATCCATTGCGGCGTCGACAGCATCGTGCTGTTCGGCGGTTCATGGGGAACGACGCTCGCCCTGGCCTACGCCGAGAAATATCCCGAGCATGTACGGGGGATCGTCCTTCGCGGAGTCTTCACGGCGACGCAGGAAGAAATCGACCACTTCTATCACGGCGGACTTGCGCGCTTCTTTCCGGAACTCGAACAGCAGCTTCTCGATTCCCTGCCCGATCCGGCGCGAAGGCCGCTCCCGGAATATCTCGACGAACTGCTGCGTACGGCCGATCCCGAACTGCAGGCACGTCTCGTGCGCGTCTGGACGCGATTCGAGGACGGCGCCAGCAAGATCGATCCGGACAGCACGCATCTGCGGAATCTCAACCGCTGGCTCGAATCGAACGTCCCGACGTCTTTCGCGCTGTTCGAGAGTTACTATATGGCGCATCACTGCTTTCTCGAAGAAGGGCAGCTCTGGCGCGACATAGCCCGGATTGCGCATATTCCGACCTGGATCGTCAATGGCCGCTTCGACGTGATCTGTCCTCCGGTCACTGCGTGGAAACTCTCCCGGCAGCTGAAAAACGCCCGGCTGAACATTACGTTCGCATCCGGGCATGCCATGGACGAACCGAACAACATCAAGGCGCAGGTCCTCGGTTTCGAGTGGATGAAGACACAGATCGGCGACCGCAAGGAGACAGGAGCAGTGAAATGAAATTCGAACAGGAACGGAGACAGGTCGTGCGCTATCTCCGACGCATGCTCGCGGCAGGACTCACGACCGGTTCCGGGGGGAACATCAGTTTGCGCATTCCCGGAACGGCGTATTTCTGCATGAGTCCCACCGGCATCGGATACGATGTGATGAGGGCGAAGGACATCGTGGTCATGGAAGACGAAGGACACACCCTCGCGGGGAAGCGGAGTCCGTCATCGGAATGGCGCATGCATGCCGCGGTGTATGCGGCACGACCCGAGATCGGAGCGGTCGTGCACACGCATTCGGCATACGCGACGACGTTCGCCTGTCTCCGTGAAGAAATTCCGCCGGTGCATTACCTGATAGGGTTCGCAGGGAAAAAGGTGCCCGTCGCCCCGTACGCGACCTATGGCAGCGAGGAACTCGCCGCACTGGCGGCAGCCGCGCTCGGATCGGAATACAACGCCGTGCTGCTCGCCACCCACGGACTGCTCGCCGTCGGCACGGATATCGAACGGGCGTTCACCGTCGCAGAGGAAGTCGAACTCGTCGCGCGGATCTGCTGGCAGGCGCGGGCCATCGGAACGCCCGTCGCGCTCCCGGACGATGAAATGGCGCGTGTCATCGAGAAGTTCAAAAACTACGGAACGGCCGCCGCGGAAATCTCCGGAAGCGAGCGCTGATCCGGATGTTTCTTCCGACAACAAAGGCCGAAATGCGGGCACGCGGGTGGGAATCGCTGGATGTCATTCTGGTCAGCGGCGACGCATACATCGATTCCCCGCAGATCGGTATCGCCGTCATCGGGCAGGTGCTCGTCGCCGCGGGCTTCCGTGTCGGCGTCATCGCGCAGCCGGATGTCCGCAGCGGGACGGACATCAGCCGGCTGGGTGAACCGCTTCTGTTCTGGGGACTCACCGCCGGAAGCGTGGATTCCATGGTCGCGAACTACACGGCACTGCGGAAAAAGCGTCGAAGTGACGATTACACGCCGGGTGGGGAGAATGTCCGCCGTCCCGACCGGGCGAGCATCGTCTACAGCACACTTATCCGCCAGCATTTCAAGCGCACCGCGCCGATCGTGCTGGGCGGCCTCGAAGCGAGTCTTCGGCGGATCGCGCACTACGACTACTGGAGCGACGCAGTACGGCGCTCGCTGCTTTTCGATGCGAAGGCAGACCTGCTCGTCTACGGGATGGCGGAACGCACTGTACGCGAACTCGCGCAGCGCCTGCGCGAGGGCAATGACATTCACGGCATTCCCGGAACCTGCGAAATCGCGCGCGAAGCCGTCACCGGCTACCGCGAGCTGCCCCCGTTCGAAGAGGTACGCACCAGCACCGAGGCCTTCAGCCGGATGTACGCGGTGTTTTATGACAATACCGATCCGGTGACAGCCAGCGGACTCGTGCAGAAACACGGGGATCGGTGGCTGATTCAGCATCCCCCGCCGGCGTATGAATCCCAGGCGGAGCTCGATGCGATCGCGGAACTTCCTTTCGCGCGCGATGCGCACCCGTCCTACCGCGGACAGGGGAAGCTGCAGGCGCTCGATACCATCAGCTTTTCCCTGCAGACCCATCGCGGCTGCTACGGCGAATGCAATTTCTGTGCGATCGCCGTGCACGAAGGCCGGCGCGTACGGTGGCGCAGCGAAAAATCGATCCTTGATGAAGCCGCGTCTCTGACCAGGCATCCGCGCTTTCGGGGCATCATTCCGGATGTCGGCGGACCGACCGCGAACATGTATGGCTTCGAATGCGCGAAAAAGATCGACAAAGGCGCCTGCACGGAAAAGCGGTGCCTGTATCCGGAACTCTGCAGGCAGATGCCCGTCGACCACTCGCGGTATACGCGGCTGCTGGAAAAGCTGAGAAAGATCGAGGGGATCCGGAAAGTGTTCGTCGCCAGCGGCATCCGGCATGACATGGTCATGAACGACAAACGCTGCGGGATGGAATTCATGGAAGAACTCGTGCGCCATCACGTGTCCGGGCAGCTGAAGCTTGCCCCGGAGCACAGCGATCCGGCGATTCTCGACCTGATGGGGAAGGGGGGCACCGAAGACCTGATCGATTTCCGTGAACGGTTTTTCACGCTCTCCCGCCAAATGGGAAAAAAACAGTTCCTGACGTACTATTTCATCGCCGCCTATCCCGGAAGCGAGGAATCACATATGCGCGCGCTTCAGCGGTTCACCGCCGCCGAACTGCGGATCGCTCCGGAACAAGTACAGATCTTTACGCCGACTCCGGGGACCTGGGCCAGCGTCATGTATCATACCGGCCGCAACCCCTTCACCGGAGAGCCACTGAGCGTCGAGAAGGAACTGCGCGGGAAGCGAAGGCAGAAAGACATCATTACGGGGAAACCGGATCGATGAGCACGCTCCGGCGCATACGCCCGGTTCTGGAACTGGAAGCTGCCAGCAGCGAACAGCTGCGCGCGCGCATTCTCGCGATCCTGTTCTTCGTTTCCGGAACAATGTTCCTCGTGCTCAGCGCGACCGTTCCGGCCCTCTACGAAGGAATATTCGCCGGGGCGTATGTGCGCCTGTGGCTCGCGATACTCCTCTATGCGGTGGCGGCCTACGAATTCGTCCTGCAGCTGGTCATCGGCATTCGCATCAGGCGGAGCAAACCTGTACCGAGCGGTCTCCGTTTCCTCAACGCCGTCGTCGAAATCACCGTCCCGAGCCTGGGAATCATTATTCTCTCGCAATCCGTCCATCCTCTTTTTGCGCTCGTTTCGCCATTCGCGGCGCTGTATTTCATTTTCATCATGCTGTCAGTGCTGCGCCTGGAGTTTCGCCTGAGCGTCTTCACCGGGGCGGTTGCCGCGGCGGAATACCTGCTCCTTGCTGCCTGCCTGATCTCCGCACACGGGGTGGAAGCCGGCAATCCGCTTTTTGCCGCTTTCGGGTTCTATACCGCCCGTGCGGTCATGCTCCTGGTGGCAGGCATCGCCGCGGGCATGATCGGACGGGTGCTTCGGACCAAGGTTACCAACCTCATCAAAACCATCGAAGACTGGAATCAGGTGATCGGTCTGTTCGGGCAGCAGGTTTCCGAGCCGGTGGCAGCAGAACTGCTCCGGGAAGACGGAACGGGGGCGGGCGTGGTTCGGGATGTCACGGTCATGTTCGTGGACATCCGCGATTTTACCCCGCTGGCGGAATCAAAGACGGCCGAAGAGGTGGTCGCCTTCCTCAACACCCTGTTCGAGCGTCTCATCGCAATCGTCACCGCGCATGGCGGCGTGATCAACCAGTTTCTCGGAGACGGTTTCATGACCACTTTCGGAGCCCCGGTTGAAAATGACCGTCACCCGCACGAAGCCGTTCTCACTGCGAAGGAGATCGAGAAAGCCGTGCGGATCATGGTGGAAGAAGGGAAGATTCCACCGATACGAATCGGGGTGGGGATACACAGCGGTCCCGCTGTGACGGGAAATATCGGCTCCGCGGAACGAAAACAGTACTCGATCACGGGCAGTACGGTCATCCTCGCTTCGCGCATCGAACAGCTCAACAAGCGCTTCTCAACCTCGATTCTGATCTCGGAGGAAACCCGCAGACGCATTGGCGCCGAGGAACCCGTCGAAAGCGTGGGAGCGGTCGAACTGAAAGGACGGAGCAGGCCAACCGAAATATTCCGTGTGTCATGACAAAGTGACAGGAGCCGGGGCGGATCAGGGCATAACGGGCGGTGGAAGCGGGATTCAGGGAATACGGTCGGAATAGGGCAAAAAAAAATTCACGATTTTTGAATCCTCCATCCAATCGCGTGCATCAAACATCGTGATACACAGGACCGATGTATCTGAAATTAAAACGGTCCGAAACCGCGAAAACCGGAATCATGGAGAAGCAATGACGAAAAGAACTCGCACCTCTCTCTTCGCGATCCTCGCGATAATACCGCTGATGGCCATCCTGGGATGGACGTTCCGATCAAGCGTCATCAACTGGATGATGCCGGAGGACAGCCGTCCGGGCGACATCATTTTCCCTGTCGAGAAGGTCAGCGCGTCGGAATACGACCGGATTGCCGAGGGATTGCAGGCCGATTACGATCTGGAATTCAAGCACATCAAGATCTTCAAGGAAGCCGGAGTCACGGCGTACGAGGGACCGCAGACCTGTCTGACCTGTCACGAGGACATCACGGTCGAGGACGCGCATTCGGGCAAGGAGAAGAAGGTCAAGCTCATGGAGAACCTGCTTACCTCCACGCATTACCGCTTTTTCACAGAGAAACACGATAACGTCTACGGCTTCAACGGCGAACTGGCAGACAATTTCCCCATGGGCAAGATCGATCGCCCCTGCCCGAAGCCGGGTTCCTTTGCGTTCACGGCCTGGGCCGAAATCGTTGTCACCGCCAAGGGTGATACGATGTCGGAGGGCTGCGGTCAGTGCCACATCGGCGGCCAGTACCAGGCGCCGCTCGGCGAAATCATGCCGGGCTACGTGACCGAACAGAATGAAAAAGATGCCATCGACTGCCTGATCTGCCATTCGGCAGCTTACGACATGAACAAGAAGCAGGTTGCCGTCGACAAGAACGGCCTCAAGCGCTGGGAGCAGGACCGCGGCATGCGCGCGGCGATGTCCGTGACCAAAACCACCTCCCAGACCTGCCTCCGCTGTCATCAGCACAACTTCGGCGGCGATATTTTCGTCGATTCCACCGATACCAGCTATTTCCAGAGCATTCTCAACACCGGCCATGACCGTCCGCGCGTGCTGCATCCGGGTTCGAAGCGCGGAACGCCGTTCTCGCCGTCATGGGATGTGCACGCCGCCGCAGGGCTCAACTGCACCGACTGCCACGTGACGGAAGGTCATTTCATCGCAAAGGGCAACCATACCACCACGATGATGACCAATGATCTTCCCGGCGTCGAAGTCGCCTGCGAAAACTGTCATACCTCCGAGCCGCATTCCGCGAATGCGGAGATCGCCGACTTCCTCAATGCGCATACCGAGAAAGTCGCCTGCGTTACCTGCCACATTCCCTCCCTCCACGAAGACAACGCCACGATGCGCGATTTCGCCTCCCCGATCTTCGAAGAGCATCCCGGCGTGTATGTCTACAAGGATGTGAAGGAAACCCAGCCGAAGAAAGCCATCACCTATGTCTGGTGGAACGGCGACGCAACCTTCCTCGGCAATGCCATCGGCGACAATCCGAATGGAAAGAATCTCTATCGTTTCTACAACCCGACGCATGTCTGGCCTGAGTTCAAGAATTACGACTATGCGAAGTGGTATGAAAAGGTCATGCGTCCGCTCTCGAAGAAAAAGCCTTCCAAGCTGTACGCGATGAAGATTTTCAACGGCCGTCAGCACATCGACCTCCAGAATATCGGACCGTTCGGCGGCATGTACGTCCCGTATAATCTCCCCACCTACTACAAGACCGGCGACCCTGCGAAAGCCGGCGCGATGGAACTGCAGAAGGGGATGATGGAAATGATGTACGGCACGATGTTCAAGGTGTATCTCATGGACAAGTTCATGCGCTACATGGACGACGGGTCGGGGAAATTCGTGACAGAATGGCACGGCGATGCCTACGACGATGTGCTCAACATGAAGAAGGGCAAGGTCGAGGCTCGGTGGATCCCGAACGACGCGTCCATGGAGATCAGTCACGCGGTGCGCCGCAACGGGGCGCTGACCTGCAGCAACTGCCACTCGAAGAACGGCGTGCTTGACTGGAAGAAACTCGGCTACGAAGACGACGAAGTCGAAATGTACTCGATGAATCCCCTCGAGTAGCTTCCGCAGCGCAGTACCATGAGCGCATGCCCCCATGCATGCGCCCGGATCGAACATGAAGGGCGGATATTTATCCGCCTTTCTTATTTCCTGTTTCTTCAGATTTTATCGTATCTTTTAGGATGTTGCGTCGTATCACCTATGATGCATTTTTTCTGAAACCATTCCGGAGTTATTGATGCGAACGTTGTCTCGCCTGGGAATTCTCCTGATGCTGGTGTTCGCGGTCCCCGTACTGCTGCACGCGCAGGAAAACGAAATCAACGCTTCTTCACTCGGCCTTGGAAGTGCGTTGCCGATCAATCCGAAAATTCGCATAGGCAAGCTTGAAAACGGCATGAAGTACTACATCATGCAGAACAAGAAGCCCGAGAATCGTGCCGCCCTGCGGCTGGCAGTGAACGCCGGATCGATTCTTGAAACCGACGAACAGCAGGGTCTCGCGCATTTCTGCGAGCACATGGCATTCAACGGCACAAAGAACTTCGAGAAAAATGAACTCGTGCAGTACCTCGAGTCCATTGGCATGCGCTTCGGAGGAGATCTCAACGCATACACGAGTTTCGATGAAACCGTGTACATGCTCGAGCTGCCGATGGATGACGAGGAAGTCGTCACGAAGGGCATGCAGGTGCTCGTCGACTGGGCAAACTACGTGAGCTTTGAGGATGAGGAGATCGACAAGGAGCGCGGTGTGATCATCGAAGAGTGGCGTTCCCGCAACGGCGCGGGCGCGCGCATCCGCGATAAGCAGTTTCCGATCATCCTGAAGGGCTCCCTCTATGCGGATCGTCTGCCGATCGGCAAGCCGGATATTCTCCGCTCGTTCAAGCACGAGACGATCAAGCAGTTCTATCATGACTGGTATCGTCCCGATCTCATGGCCGTCGCGGTCGTCGGTGATTTCGATGTGAGCAAGATGGAAGAGAAGGTCAAGGAAATGTTCGGGAGCATTCCCGCCCGCGAGAACCCCAAGCCGCGGCCGAGTTTTGACGTGCCCGACCACAATGAACTGCTGTTTGCCATCGCCACGGACAAGGAAGCGACCGGCACGTCGCTGTCGCTCTACCACATGATGGATCCCAGGGTCGACCGCAAGGTTTCCGACTATCGCAAGTCGATGATGCAGCAGCTCTACAGCCGCATGCTCAACGAGCGTTTCAGCGAACTCGTTCAGAAAAAAGATCCTCCGTTCATCAACGCCTACTCGGGACAGGGCGGATTCGTCCGCGCGAAGGACGTCTACGTTCTCGGACTCTCCGCGAAGGATGACGGCGTTCTCCGCGGTTTCGAGGCGATGCTCATCGAAGCCAAGCGTGTGAAGGATCATGGCTTTACCGCGTCGGAACTCGAGCGGGCAAAGACCAATATCCTCAGCAACATGGAGCAGTCGTACAAGGAGCGCGAGAAAACCCGCTCCGAATCGCACGCCTCGGAATTTGTCCGGAACTTCCTCACGGACGAACCGATTCCGGGCATCGAGGTCGAATACGAACTGTACAAGAAGTATCTGCCGACCATTTCGATCCGCGATATCAATCGTCTGACCGACGAATACATGAACGAGAAGAATCGCGTCGTGGCACTGAGCATGCCGGAGAAGGAAAACGTTACCGTCCCGACGGAAGACGAACTCCGCGCGGTGATCGCGAAAGTCGACCAGATGACGCTCGACGCCTATGTCGATGAAGTGGCGAACAAACCGCTTGCCGAGGTTCCTGCAAGCACGGTGAAGATCGCCTCCGAAAAGAAACTCGACGACCTCGACGTGACGGAATGGACGCTCAGCAACGGCATCCGCGTGCTGCTGAAGACGACCGATTTCAAGGCGGACGAAATCGAATTCGCCGCGATCAGTCCGGGCGGAAACGGCTTCATCAGCGATGAGGACATCGCGTCGGGCGCCATGGCAGCCACGGTCGTCGATCTCGGCGGTGTCGGCGATTTCGATGCCATCCAGCTGAAGAAACTTCTCGCGGGCAAGGTCCTGAGTGTGAATCCGTTCATCGGCGGCGAATACGAGGGCTTCAGCGGCGACGCCGCACCGAAGGATCTCGAAACCGCGCTCCAGCTCGTGTACCTGTATTTCAATCAGCCTCGCAAAGACACGACGGCCTTCGAATCGTTCAAGACGCGCATGGCCGCGATGTTCGAGAACTTCGGCAACATGCCGGAACGTGTCTTCTCCGACACGCTGCAGGTGACGCTCGCGAACTATCACCCGCGTGTTCGTCCCATCACGAAGGAGTGGCTGGAGTCCATCGATCTTGAAAAGGCCTACGACTTCTACCGTGACCGCTTCGCGGACGCCGGTGATTTCACGTTCATCTTCGTCGGCAACATCAAGGCGGAGGAACTGAAACCCCTCGTCGAGAAGTACATCGGCGCGCTGCCGGTGACCGGCCGCAAGGAAACCTGGAAGGATCCGGGCGTGCGTCCGCCGAAAGGCATCATCAAGAAGGCCGTGTACAAGGGCGTGGATCAGAAATCCATGGTCGCCGTCGTGTTCAACGGCCCCTTCGACTGGACGTATCAGAATCGTTACGACCTCTCGTCCCTCAAGGAGCTTCTCACCATCAAGCTGCGTGAAGCGATCCGCGAGGACAAGGGCGGTACCTATGGTGTCGGCGTGCGCGCAAGCGCGGACCGGTACCCCGAATCGGATTTCACCGTCATGGTGCAGTTCGGAACCGATCCGGAGCGCGTCGACGAACTGGTCGGAACCCTGTTCGACGTTCTCAAGGACACGCGCGACAATCTGACGACCGAGGAGAATCTCAACAAGATCAAGGAACTGCAGCGTCGCGAGCGCGAGACGAGCATGAAGGAAAACGGTTTCTGGCTCGGCCGTCTGCAGTCCGCACTTCTGAACAACGACCCGCTGAACGAATGGCTCGACTATGAGACGCAGATCAGCGGACTGTCTCTGGAGGCCCTTCAGGCATCCGCCAAAAAGTATCTTGATCTCGACAACTACGTTCAGGTCGTGCTCTATCCGGAAGCCAAGCCTGAAACCGACGCCGCGGAAGAAGGCAAGTAACCCCGCGAAGTCATTCGATTGCAGCGCCGGGCATCGTTCGATGTCCGGCGTTTCTTTTTTTGCACATAAAGCGTAATTTCCGGCATTCCATTCCTTTTCACCTGGCCGGGACGCTTCATGGCAGCTCTCTCCACCCGCAAACCCGCCGTCATCATCATGTCACACATGCCCTCGCCACTGGGAAATCTGCATCTCGCGACCTGTGACGGCGCGTTATGCTATCTCGGATTCGAATTCAAGGGATACCGCGAAGAAATGTACGAATGGCTGGCGAAGTATCTGAAGATATTCGAAATCAGAACCGAGCACGGCGAACATGAGTCCATTCAGGCCCAGCTCGATAAGTACTTTCAGGGGAAACTGAAAAAGTTCAGGATCAAGACCCACTTGTTCGGAACCGATTTTCAGCTGCAGGTCTGGACAGCATTGCGGGTGATTCCGTATGGGAGCACCGTTTCCTATCATTACGTCGCCGAGGCCATCGGCAACCCCGACGCTTCCCGTGCGGTAGGTGGCGCCGTGGGGAAGAATCCCATTTCCATTATCATTCCGTGTCATCGGGTCATCGGCGAGCGCGGCTCGCTTACGGGGTATGCGGGGGGCATCGACCGGAAGAAGAAACTTCTCAAGCTCGAGGGCACGCTCCTGGTGTAACCCTCATCATCGGTCAAATCCGTGTTCCCCGCGCCGGCGTTTGGTTTCTCCTCGCCGGCGCTTTGTTTCGAGCCGCTTGAGGTTGGAGGCGCGGGTGGGCCTGGTCGGTTTTCGCGCGCGGGGCGGAAGGGCGACCTTCTGGAGGAGTTTTATCAGGCGATCGCGGGCGTCCTGACGATTGCGTTCCTGGGTGCGATACCGACGGGCTTCGATAAGGAGGACGCCGTCCTCGGTGATGCGCGCTGCGGCCTGACGGAGAAGGCGTTCCCGAACCTCCTCGGGCAGAGAGGGGGAGCGGCGTACGTCGAAACGCAGCTGCACTGCCGTTGCGACCTTGTTGACGTTCTGCCCGCCGGGACCCGAGGCGCGTACGAAGCGCTCGTCGAGTTCAGTATCGGGAATGCGTATTTCCGAGGTCACGATCAGCATCGCGGTCAGTCCCCGGATGAAAAATGTTCAGCCGCCTTCTGATATCCCATGTCGATCATCTCCGATGCCCGGTCATAGTCGAGGGTGCGGCATGCGTTCCGCGGGATTTCGATAAGGGCGTCCGGAGGATACGCTGCGAGTTTGTGCTGGGCAATCGTGTTCTGCATGGTCTCAAACGACTGAATGGCGACTTCATATGTGCCCCAATCGTGTCCCGCGTCGCCGCCGTCGGACGACTGCAGTCGCTGCATGAATCCGCGGATTTTCTCCTGCAGGGCGGAAGGCAGCATGGAGGGCATGACGGATTTCATGCTGTGCCTGGAGGATTTGATCGAAACCCCGCCGCAGTAGACGGCAACGGTCAGATCCGCATCGGCGCCGATCGTCGCTGCCACCGGTACCGGGTTGAGAACGCCTCCGTCAACGAGATCGACGCCGCCCATGGAAAAGGGCGTGAAAATCAATGGCACCGACATGGAGGCGCGTATCGCGTCGAACAGCCTGCCGGATGTGAACCATACTTCCTTCTGGCTGTTGAGATCGGTGGCGACGGCGGTGAAGCGAAGAGGGAGGTCCTCGATGGAGACGTCGCCGACCAGGTCGGTGAGCGCGTTGATGATGCGGTCACCCTTGACGAGGCCGCCTTTTCCCCATGCCACGTCGAGGAAGGTGACGATATCCACGCGCGAGATCGCGCGCACCCATCCCTCGAATTCGTCGAGCTTCCCCGCGGCGTGAATACCTCCCACGACGGCGCCGATCGACGATCCGGCGATGCAGCGGATACGGTAGCCGTGTTCTTCCAGCCATCGGATGACGCCGATGTGCGCGATGCCGCGCGCTCCGCCGCTCCCGAGAACCAGGGCAACCGTCTTCATGCGGCAGGTCCGGTCGGGGAGGTTCTGAAAAGGTACCGGCCCTGCATCTCCAGGACAGTGATATCGTCCTGGTTACGGATATCGAACGCGAGCAGCACGAGTCCGCGTCCGGAATCCCTTGTCCGTCGCGTCTCCTGTACGGTGATGTGCGCCTGCAGTGTGTCGCCGGGGTGAACGGCCTTCAGGAAACGCATTTCGTTGAATTCCAGTGCGGCGACGACCTGATCGAACCATCCGTGCACGCGGACGAGTCCCAGCGCCACGGCGAGAATCATGGGGCCTGTCACCAGCCGCCGCTGATGCCCCACTTCACGCGCGCCTTCGTCGTGAAGGAACATCGGAAGATGAAGGTCGGCGAGTTCGAGAAATGCGTCGAGTTCTGTCGTGGTGATCGTGCGCTGCGGCGTCGTGGTGCGGAGGCCGGGGTAAAATGACTCAAAATACATGATCGGTATTGCCGGGAATGTCGTGAAGAAATGGGAAGGCGGGCATCATGTCTCCGCTCTCTCGGGCCGGGTGACGATCGAGGTGAGGTCGATACTGAACTTCGTGCCGACGCCTTTTCTGCTTTCGAAAGAAATCGGGAGCTGCAGCAGGTCGAGATATTTCTTGACCAGGGTCATACCCAGTCCGATGCCTTCGAAGCGGCGCGAATACCCGATCTCCTCCTGGGAGTAGGGTTCGAAAAGATAGGGTTTGTACTCGTCCGAAATGCCGACGCCCGTGTCCCGCACCTCGAGCACATAGCGGGCTTCGGGAGATTTCGATACCCGCATCGTCACATTGCCCTGACGGGTGAACTTTATCGCATTGTTCAGAAGATTGCTCACCGCCTCTGTCAGGCAGTATTCGTCGGTGGTGATATGCAGGTCCCCGACTTCGTTCAGGAGCACGAGCTCGAGGTCTTTCTGGCTCGCCGCGAAACGAAATGATTCACGAAGGCGATTCAGCTGGGAGGGGAGATCGATATCCTGCGGGTGCAGGTGAAGATCCCCCGCCTGGATCCGGGAGAGCACGAGGATCAGGTCCACCGTTCGCATGAGGCGGTCGGCCGCGAAGCGGATATGATCGAAATACACGCGTTCCCCTTCGGCGAGCGCGCTGCTGCAGCTTTCTTCAATGATGGTGCTGAAACCGAGAATGGCATTGAGCGGGGTGCGGATTTCATGCGAGATGTTGGCGATGAACGCGTCCTTGAGCTTGCCCATGCGCTCCGCGTGTTCCTTGGCGCGGAGGAGTTCGATTTCCGCGGTCTTCCGGGGAGTGATGTCCTCCTGCAGGGCGATGTAATGCGTGATCTGTCCGCGGTCGTTGATGATGGGGGAGATCAGGGCGCTCGCCCAGTACAGTTCTCCGTTTTTCTTCCGGTTGCGGAATTCCCCTTTCCATTCCCGTCCTTTCTTGATATCCAGCCACATCTGACGGTATTCATCAGGCGCGATGTCGCCGGATTTGAGAATGCGGGGGTTGTTTCCGATCGCTTCCTGCTGGGTGAACCCCGTCATCTCGGTGAACTTCGCGTTGACGAATTCGATGGTTCCCTCGGGATCCGTGATCATGATCATCGCGGGACTCTGTTCGATTCCCTTCATCAGGAGCTGAAGGCGTTCCTCCGCCAGTTTCCTGTCGGTGATGTCGGTGATCGTGCCGATCAGGCGGGTCGGCTGTCCTTCGTCGTCAAACTCCAGCTGTCCGAGTCCATGTACCCATCGCTCCTTTCCGCTGCGCTGGTGGATGATCCGGTACTCGCGGTCGAAACGCTCCCGCCGGCCGACGACCCTGTTCAGAACGTAATCGTTCATGACCTCGCGCCAGTCCGGATGGATGATCTCGACCCATCCCTCGAGCGAGCGGACATAGGAGTCATCGATACCGAAGATCTGATCGAGGACGACGGAGCTGTCCCAGAACCCGGTCCGAATATCCCAGACATAACTGCCGAGATTGGCAACGGCCTGGGATTCGAGGAGCATTTTCTCCTTCTCCTGCAGCTTGAACTCCGCCTGCTTCTGTTCCGTGATGTCGATCGTATAGCCGGCGAGCAGTTTTTTCCCATGTAGATCGATGGGGAACTTGATCGTGGTGTAATATCTGCCGTTGAATTCCTCGGGCAGATAGAGCACGCGGGCGTTGTTGACCACCGTCCTGTCGTCCTCGGTCATCTTCTCGGCGAAGTCGGCGGGAAAAAGCTCGTGCATCGATTTGTCGCGCATCTGGCTGCCCGGGATGCCAAGCATGTCGACGTAGTTTTCGCTGGCCTGCAGGACGCGGCTTTCCGCGTCGTCGACCTTTTTGATGTAGGCGTAGATGGGCGAATGCAGCATGAACTGAGCGAACATTTCCTGACTCTCGCGGAGTTCCGCTTCCGCACGACGCCGCGCGGTAATATCCCTCACGAAGGCGACCATGCAGTCATCGCCGTCCGCCTGTACCTGCACACTCATTTCAACGTCGTACGGTGTCCCGTCCTTCCGACGCTGCCGTGTCTCGAAGCGCTCCGCACCGTTCTCAATGATCCGACGCAGATGCTCCATCATGCCGGTGGCCGCGTCCTCCGCGTCCAGCGCAGAAACGTGCATGCGTACAAGTTCTTCGGCGTCGTAGCCGCTCATCCGGCAATAGGCGTCATTCACCTCGAGAATGTTTCCGTCGAGGTCGAGCATCCAGTACCCGTCCATTGCGGTACGGAGTATCGCGCGGTGGAGCGCGAGCTGCTCGCGAACCCTGTCGGCGGGGGAATCAGGTTGAGTGTTCATGGCGATGGCGGATTGGAAGCATGAATACAGGGCTGCGATGAAAAACCGTCGTCGGATATCGCGTTATATTGACGAAATTATTCCGGTTTTCAAAGCAGGTCCGGAGCCGTGTTTCCCTCGGGAGAATGCGTACGCTGCTGATGCATAAGCTTGATCCAGCACAGCGGTCTTGCTATCTTTGAATATCCTTTGGCCCTGTGCGCCGAAGATAGCAGATCAATGCCCCCGTAGCTCAGGTGGATAGAGCGACGGTTTCCTAAACCGCAGGTCGGGTGTTCGAGTCACCCCGGGGGTACATGTGAAACGGCCTTTGAAAGGCCGTTTTTTTATTGCGCGGGCTGACAAACTGCAGAGGGCGGAAGCAAACAGGTCGCGTGAGGAGCACGCGTCATGCTTCGCGAACGGACGCACGGGAGGCGCAAGGCGGCGTTTCGACAAGGGAACAAATCCCTGCGCGTTTGCACGATCGGGCAGTATTCAATACGTTAGAGGAAGAAGAACTCTTCAAAGAGGGAATGGGCAACTGTCGACGTTCTCCCTTTGCATTCACCGCCTGACAATCAAGGAGCAATTATGTACCGGTTTTATCGTCTGGACAAGGATGAACAGGACAAGGACTTTCTCACTGTCGTGGATACCTGCGCAATCCAGGGAGATCGTATTCCGTCAGTTCCCGAGAAGTACCACAATCTTCTTTTTCACCTTGGCCTCGACGCTGCAGCCGGGATTGTCGTTCGCAGCGAGTACTGCGCCGGTGTGCCGGAAACGGTGATCAGGGACGTCGAGAAATGGGTCAACGACGCGGACGACAAGAAAGCGCTGCCGACCTACTTTCACACTACGATACTGTTCAACGGAGTGGAAACCCTTCCGCATCTGCATCTGGTGTACATCGCCGAGAATGAAGAAGAGGTCTGGAATTTCATCAAAGGCTAATCGCCGCCCAGGAGCAGTTCGAATCCGGCGGACAGGGTCAGCGTCCGTTTGAGTCCGTCGATGTTGATATCGCGCTTCAGCAGCGGTACGGCGGCGAGCACCGACAGGCGAAGCTGATCCGAGAGCGGGGCAGATGCCGTGCCAAGCACGTTTACCTGCAGCTGATCGCTCCCCGGTATGGCGATGAACGCGTCGGGACTTCCCGGCTCGGGATTGACGATCGTGGAGAGGGCGAGACGCTGGATCGCAATCACCTCGAGCCCGAACCCGTAATCATCGATCGTGCTTCCATATCCAGCGCGCAGAAGCAAGTCGTCGCCGCGACGGAGTCGTGTAAGCGCGTTGTCGCTGCGTCCGTCGGAGTACTGGTAGCCAACGGCCGCACTCCAGGGCGCGGCGTCCAGGCTCAGACCGGCGATCAGATCCGTGGTTCCCAGGCCCGCCTGGTACGCCTGAGGCAGCATTCCGGCGTCATCGTCTCCCGTGGGGAGTTTCACGCCCGCCTGTGCGCGCAGCTCCAACCCGTCGCTCCGCCACAGACGCTGATCCCACAGCAGGGTCAGATCCCCGATGCCGCTCGTCGATCCCTTCGGTCCGTCGATCACAGAATACGGCAGACGCGCGGCGATGCGCGAACCGGGTATCAGCTCCGCGCTGCCTTCCACGAGCACGGTATGAAATCGGATGTCGTCGGGAGTGCCGCTGCTGCCGAATGCGTATCGAAGCGCGAGCAGGTGCCTGACTGCTTCCTTTTCGTGCGTGTCCATGCCGCCGATGGCACAGGCGCCCGCGTCGGAACACTGGGCGCTTACTGGTAGCGGCGAGAGGAACATCAGGAGCAGGAGAACGGGGAAGAGTTTCAGCATGAAATCTCCGGGATATGAATGTGGTAATAACCGATTCGTGCAGGGGTCTGTACCGATAACAGCGGAACGCGCTGGAGGGTTTCAGTTTCGCCGACTGAGTGCCTCATGCCTTCCGTGCGAACAGTCCCCGGTTGTTCGGCTCCGCGAGGGGGCGTATATTACCAGTCTGTAAATCACCACGACGATTGAGTTTTTCGCTTTCATAACAACGAGTTGTCCCCATGCGCCTGTCCCGGTACTTTATTCCCACACTGAAAGAAATTCCCGCGGAAGCGGTCATCCCCAGCCATCAGCTCATGCTCCGTGCGGGCATGATTCGCGGCCTCTCGTCCGGCATCTACTCGCTGCTGCCGCTGGGATACCGCGTCTGGAAAAATGTCATGCAGATCATTCGCGATGAGATGGACGCGATCGGCGGCATGGAACTGCACCTCCCGGCGCTGAACCCGAAGGAGATCTGGGAAGAAACCGGTCGTGTCGAGGCGTTCGGGGATACGATGTTCCATATCAAGAACCGCGACCTCGTTCTCGCCCCCACGCATGAGGAGATCATCACGCATCTCGCGCAGGCGTTCGTCCACTCGTACCGTGACATGCCGCAGATCTGGTACCAGATTCAGACAAAGTTCCGCAACGAACCCCGTCCGAAATCCGGCGTCATCCGTTCCCGGCAGTTCCTCATGAAGGATGCCTACTCGCTGGACAACAGCTGGGAGGGCCTCGACGAGAGCTATCGGAAACACTACGAGGCCTATTGCCGCATCTACAGCCGCTGCGGACTCGAGTATTTCGTCGTCGGCGCATCGTCCGGCGCGATGGGCGGTACCGGGTCGCAGGAGTTCATGGTTGAATCGGATGCAGGGGAGGATCTCTGCGCCTTCAATCTCGAGAGCGGATATGCGGCGAACATCGAAGTGGCCACGTCACGGATGCCGAAGGTGGAACGCGTCGACGAGAATCCTGTCGCGGAAAAATTCGAAACCCCGACGGCGAAGTCCATCGACGATCTTGTCGAGCAGTATGGCATCGCGGAGGAGCGCTGCGCGAAAGCGCTCGTGTATTTCGCGGACGAGAATCCGTACCTGATCTTCATGAGCGGCAACGACCAGCTCAACGAAGCGAAGCTGCAGACTGCGTTGAAGGCGAACAATATTCGTCCGGCGCACGAAGACGAACTGGTGGAACTCACCGGGGCGCATGGCGGATCGATCGGTCCGATAAATCTGCGCTCGTCGATTCCGCAGCTCGCCGACGCCCGGCTTGAACACGCCAACGGCATGGTCAGCGGCGCGAATGAAGACGGTTACCACTACCGGAATATCGATCTCGACCGCGATGCGAAGATCCAGCAGTATGTCGATCTCCGCACGGTGATCGAAGGGGAGCCCGACCCGCTCAGCGGTCAGCCGCTGAAGGTGAAGAAAGCCATCGAAGTCGGCCATATTTTCAAGCTCGGCACGAAGTACTCGGAGGCGCTCAAGGCGCAGTTCCTCGACGATCAGGGCAAGGAACACCCGATCATCATGGGCTCGTACGGCATCGGCGTCGAGCGCATCGTCGCCTGCCACATCGAGCAGCGGCATGACAAGGACGGCATCTGCTGGCATCCGTCGATCGCGCCGTTCCATGTGCAGATCACCGGCGTGAAGGTGGAAAACGACACCGTACGCGAGCATGCCGAGCGTTTCGAAATGGAACTCGAAGCCGCAGGCCTTGAGGTGCTGTTCGACGATCGTACCGGCGTCAGCCCGGGATTCAAATTCAAGGATGCCGATCTTCTCGGAATGCCGGTCAATGTGATTGTCGGCGAGAAGCATCTCAACGACGGCAACGTCGAGATCAAGATCCGCAGCACCGGGGAACGGCGGATCGTCCCGGTCGCGGACGTGGTTTCCACCTGTCAGGCAATCCTTGCAGAACTCGGCAAATAACGCGGGCGAGCGCAGATTTGAATGAAAGAGCAATACAGACACAGGAACCAATAACATTCACGGAGTAGACATGCTCAGCAATAACATGATCACAAAGCTGAACGAACAGATCGGCGTGGAATTCGAGTCTTCGAATCTGTACCTGCAGATGAGCGCCTGGTGCGCCTTCAAGGGATTCGAGGGAGCTGCAAAGTTCCTCTCCACGCATGCAGAAGAAGAGCGGATGCATATGACGAAGCTGTTCACCTACCTCGGGGAAACCGGCGCGATGGCCGTCATTCCGGCCCTGAGCAAGCCGCAGCAGGAATACGATTCCCTCGCCGCGATGTTCGAGCAGATTCTGAAGCACGAGCGCTTCGTAACAGCGAAGATCAATGATCTCGTTGCTCTCTCCTACGAAGAGAAGGATTACTCCACGCTGAATTTCCTCCAGTGGTACGTCGGCGAACAGCATGAAGAGGAATCGCTGTTCTCCTCGCTCGTCGACAAGATCAACCTTATCGGACATGACGGCCGCGGGCTGTACCTGATCGACCGCGAACTCGGCAAGCAGGCGGCAATGTCCGCAGGCGCACAGAACTAAGGCTGCGTCATGGCATTTCCTCCTCCGTTTTATCGCTGGAGACCGCACCCCTGGCACGGTCTCGACTCCGGGCCGAATCCGCCGTCGCTGGTCAACGCCTATATCGAAATCACCCCTTTCGATATGGTGAAGTATGAACTCGACAAGGTGACCGGCTATTTGCACGTGGACCGTCCGCAGCGGTCGTCTGCGCTTCCGCCGACACTGTACGGATTCATTCCGCGGACGTTCTGCGGACGACGCGTCGGAGCGCTGATGCCGAGTACCGAGCGGGGCGATCACGATCCGCTGGATATCTGTGTCCTGAGCGAGCGGCCGATCAACCGGTCGGACGTGGTGCTGCAGGCGCGTGTAGTGGGCGGACTCGCGATGAACGACCACGGGGAAGCAGACGACAAGATCATCGCTGTTCTGAACAAGGACAATTTCTGGGCGAACGTTACCGAACTGAAGGATCTTCCCCCGGTGCTTGTCGAGCGGCTGCGGCATTATTTCAGCACGTACAAACTCATACCGGGCGAACCCCATCACGTCGGTATCGAGCGCGTCTACGGACGGGAGGAAGCCGAGAATGTCATCCGCGCCGCGATGGATGACTACGTGGAGGAATACGGCGGCTGAGCTGTATCGGGCACATGAAAAAAACGCGCAGGGCGGATTCTCGAATCCGCCCTGCGTCTTTATATAGCCGGATGTAAGGCCCGCTCTACTTCATCAGCAGCATTTTCCGCGTTATCCGTGCACCTTCGAATTCGAGGTGGTAGAAATACGCGCCGTTCGCGAGATCCGAAGCATCCATGATCAGATGATGTGCCCCGGCATGCTGGACGCGGTCTTCAAGCGTGCGGACGACGGTGCCGAGAGCGTCGGTGACATAGAGCCGCATCTGAGCGGTCCGCGGAAGGGTGTAGCGGATCGTCGTCGTCGGATTGAACGGGTTGGGATAATTCTGATGGAGCTGGAAATCCGCGGCGGCGGCATTCGACATTTCGACCGGAATCTCCTGCGAGTACTCGATGCTGCCGTCGATCGCGACCTGTTTCAGTCGATACCGGAGCGTGGAGACGCCCGACGGAAGGGAAGCGTCCGCATAGTTGTAACGCCGTACGGCGGCGGAAGAGCCGTGGCTTTCGATGAAGGCGATTTCTTCCCAGCCGCCGAGGGCGGCGGCGCGTTCAACGCTGAAGCCCCGGTTGGCGCTCTCGAAGGATGTCTGCCAGTCGAGACGCACACGATCTCCGTCGTGCTGTGCCGAGAAGCTCAGCAGCTTCACCGAAGTGGCCACCTGCAGGGCGTAGATGCTCCGGCCGTGCGTGGCGGCGTACAGGATGCCGGTGGACGGATGAAGTTCGAGGTCGACGACGACCACCTTGGGCATGCCCTCACCGCAGATCTCCCAGGTTTCTCCGCCGTCCAGCGTCGTGTACACACCGAAATCCGTTCCGGCGAACAGCTGTGCCGATTTTCCCGGATTGATCTCGAGCGCATTGACCGGTATCGCGGGAAGATTCCCCGAAATCTGTTCCCAGGAAACGCCGAGGTCGGTCGTTCTGAAGACGGATTCCTTCGTGTATCCGGTGAAAGAAGCGTAAACCGTGCTCGCGTCGACCGGATCGAAGATGATGTCCGTGCAGCTGCGTCCAGGCAGACCTGTCGATATGTTTTCCCACACGGTGCCGGCATCGGTGCTTATCCATACCCGGCCGTTGTTGTATCCAACCAGCATGATATCCGGATTGTGCGGAGACAGTGCGATGTAGTTGATGGTGCGTGAAGAATCCATGTTGCCGTGGAATGCGACCCAGAGGTCGCCGCGATTCGTGCTTTTATACAGCTGCTTGGTCGTGCAGGTGAAAAGTACCTCGGGCTCCGTGGGATGGATCGCCACCGGGGTGACCCAGGGACCGCTGCCGACAAGACCCGTGTTCAGTCCCGTCCAGCGCACGCCGCCGTCGGTGCTGCGGAGATGCGAACCGTTCTGGTACTCTGCATACATCACGAGCGAGTCGCTGTAGTCGAGGACGCAGTAGGCACCGTCACCGCCGGTTTCGTGCTCCCAGATCTCTCCCGAGGTGGGGCGACGATTCGATCCGTTGTCCTGTGTTCCGCCCATGATCATGCCGGGCACGGGATAGGAAATCCCGAGCTCGTAGAATTGCGTGATGGGGAGATCGGAATTCAGGCTGGTGAAACTGATGCCTCCGCTGCCGGAGATATAAAATCCGCCGTCGTTGCCGTTATAGCAGACGTCGGGCGCGCTGGGGGAAAATTCCAGCGCGTGATGATCAACATGTATACCGGAGCGCGACTGGAACGACAGGCCGCCGTTGAGACTCAGGTACAGTCCCACGCCCCCGCAGAGAAGTCGTTCGGGATCCGTGGGATGCACGGCGATTTCACAGTTGTACCAGCCGTAGGTGCTGCTGAAATTGGGAGGGGATTTCGCCGAGGTCGTCCTTTCCCAGGTCTCGCCGCCGTCTGTTGTTTTCATGACGGCGAAGGTTTTGTTCGTCAGCGTTCCCTTGGCACCCACCACGAGGGCGTACATGATATCGGGCTGGGTCAGGCAGAGGTCGACCGCGATTCTTCCGATCGAATCCTTGCCGATTCCCATGTCGAGGTCGGTCCAGGTGCGGCCGGTATCCGTGCTGCGGATGACGCCGACGCTCTGCACCGCGGCGAACATCACGCTGTCGATGGTGGGGTGGAGGACGAGATCATGCGCATTGCCGCTGCGGGTTTTCGTCCAGTTTTTTCCGCCGTCATCCGAACGGAACATCCCCTGGCGCGATGCGGCGATGATGATGTTTCCGTCCGTATTGTGCACGCGGATTGCGCCGATATTCTTCATCTCGGCTCCGCCCATGACTTCCCAGGTGGCGCCTGCATCGGTAGAACGCACCACGCCGACGCCCGGATAGGAATCGGCGCTGCCGTTGGCTTCGCCGGTGCCGACATAGACGATGTCCGGATTGCTCGGATCGAGGGTGATGCTGCCCATCGCAAGCGTGGGAAGATCGTCGGAAACGGGACGCACCTCGAATGCGAGGCTGGTCCCGTTATCGGATTTCCATACGCCGCCGTCCGCGGCGGTGAAGTACACGATATCGGGATTGGTGGGATGAATGGCAATGCCGGTGATGCGGCCCCCGATGTTTTTCGGACCGACATTGGTCCACGTGCCGCTGCTCGTCTTCCCGGTCTTCGACAGCAGAACCGCCGGTTTGTACACCGACATCCGCCGGCTGTCACGCCAGGCATTTTCGCGCGCGCCCTCGGGGATATTCCCGTTCTCGTCGACACGGAATTCACGGAACCAGCGGAAGCGCTCGCGAATCCAGCGCTCGCTGTCGCGGTACAGCGTCAGCCCTTCCCGGGGTTCGACGGAATTGTAAGGGATCTGGTTCTGCGCGGCGAGGGGGACGGCTATTGCCAGCAGCATGAAGAAAGCGGTAAAAAACTTCATTGCATACTTCGGATATGATGATGACGGGGAACCGTCCGCGCAGCAGGCTAAAGCGCGCGAAGGTATTTTTTCAATATCCGGACATCCGAACGTTTTTTCAAGAAAAATCGGAGCGGATCATTCTTCCCGTATCTCCCTGGCGTGCATGTCGAGGACGACCGTGCCCGCATCGGACTTTATGGTGAGCATCCCCGATCCGCGCTTCGATTCGAGGAAGGGGCTTTCGAAGAGCATGTCCTTCTGCATCTCGACGGTCTTTCCGTTCACCGTGCGCGCACCACCGAAGGTGCATTCCATGACATCTCCTTTCAGGGTGGTGTAGCGCAGCAGGAGCTGGTCGGAAAAATGCGTGGTATCCACGCGGGTTGCGCGGATTTTCTTCATGAACTCCTTGTACGAGCCGATCTCGTTGCGGCCGACGACCTGGACGATGACGCCGTTGCGCTTCATGGGCGAATAGTAGAGGGTGCCGTAACTTCCTTCGATGAGCCGGTACGGGGCAAGGGGATAGACGCCGATGTAGACATCGCCGGTATTGATGGTGATCCAGTGAGAGCGGAGGCTGTCGACATCGAGACTTTTTACTTTTGGAGGTAAAATCCCGGTTATTGCCGGGAAACGCGAGACCGTGCCGATGTCATACAGAGCCATGAGTGTGTTTCGGTACTGGAATACGTCTTCATAGGGCGAGCCGCCGACCGTCTTCGTGATCGCACCGAATTGATCATCGATCATTCCCGTGCTGCGCAGTGCCAGTTCGCCGCTGTGAGGCATGAACGGCATCAGCGCGGCCGGATCGGAATACGGCTGCATGAGGTAGAGCGTTGCGGGAAGATTCGGATCCTCGGAAATCCATGTGACGTCCCAGCTGTGCTGGTCACGCGCCTGGACGAGACCGCCCGGAATGGAACCGATGCCGTACAGCGGATCCATGTAGGTGTATCGGATCACGTCCTCCGAACCGTCGACCCCGACCGATGCACCGCTCCTGAACGTCTCCGCGCACTGTTTTCTTTCCCAGGACTCGTACGGCTTCGCGCGCTGCGCAAGCAGCCGTGTAATTGCGGGATGCGGTTCGAAATCGCTGAGGGAAAGAAAGAGCTGTTCGCGTCCCCAGCACCGGGGACCGTCGCCGAAGTAGAGCCAGCCGACAGCCGACATCTCCGAGCTTGCGGGATTGAGCGCCGATTTCCAGAACTCCCGCCCATGGGCGCCGCAATAGCTCCCCTTCAGGTAATCGTGCACGAAATCCGCAAGCAGCCACTGCGCCATGATCTCGCTCTGTCGGCGCAGATCCTTGTCCGGCGCGAAGTCGCGCAGGAGGACCAGCGATGCGAGCATGACCGGCGCATAGGTCGGCGAATCGAATTCCCGCTGCCCCTGCTCGGTCACTTCCTTCATCCAGTGAAGGAGGTAGGAACGCGCATCCAGTTCGTTTTCACTGCGCGATTTCCCATTGAAGAAAACGGCGTCGTCTGTCTCGAACCGGGTCATCAGATACAGCGAAGAGTAATACGCCATTTTTTCGTGTTCGCTGTCAAAGGGCCGGACCGGGAAATGTCCCCAGATGTATTCAATTCTCTGCCGCATGGAATCAGGGAGGAAATCGTGGAGCCGGACGTAGACCGTGGTCATGCGATAGCGCTCGATCACGTCCGAGGAAATGCTGGAGGTCAGCAGTTCGAGCATCGCGAGCCCGTCTTCCCGCGTTTCGGATTCATTGATGCAGCTGGCAGCCGCCACGTAGTCGACGCCGACGTCAGTATCGCGGAAGAAGGCCACAACCGTGTCCTTCCGGTCTGAAGCAGATTGCTGCGCCGACGCAGCCTGAGTCGCAATCAGCAGAATGAAAAAGGGGAGTGCGATCCGCAGGGGGAACAGAGTTCTCATATTACTGCATCTCCATGGCGCTGACGTACCCGAGGCGGACGGAGAACGCCTGCCATGTCTTGCCGCGGTTGTTCGAAATGAATGACCCATTCTCCGCGCCGGCATACACGCGGTCTGGCAGGTCCGGGTCGAAAAGCAGTGCCGTAATGTTGAAGTTCGTGAGTCCGCCGCTCGAGAGCTCCCAGGCCGCACCGAGGTCGGAGCTTCGCAGCACGCCCATGTCGGCCGTTCCGACAATCAGGACGTGTTCATCGCGGGGATCGAACGCCGCGCATTTGACCCGTTTCGACGGGAGGCCGGCACTGCGGTCAGACCAGAGCCGACCGCCGTCGGTACTGATCCACAGGCCTTTTCCTTCTTCCACCGCGGCGATGAGGTTCGGGATGGCAGGATGCACGACGAGCCGTGAGATCGCCAGGCCATTGAGACCGCTGCGGAGCCAGGAAACCCCGGCATTCATGCTGCGGAAAATCCCGTCCGCGGTTGCGGCGAGCAGCGTGTCTCCCCTGAGACAGAGATCTGCGATGTAGCTGCCGTCTCTAGGCGGCAGTCCCGCGTTTCGGGCGGTCCACCCGCTGCCATGATCGGAAGAAACGAAGACGCCCCGGGCCGTTGCAGCCCATATTTCCGCTCCATCCAGACGCACGGCCAGAACCGGAGGCATGCTCCAGTCGCTGATCAGCTTCCACTTCTCACCGCCGTCGAAAGAGGCGAGAACGCCGTAATCCGTGGCAAGAACGATGCGCTCGGAGTTTGCGGGATCAACGGCAAAATCGCTGACCGCGCTGGTCAGCCAGCCGAGGTTGTTCCAGCTTTCACCGCGATCGTCGCTTCGTGCGAAGCCCTGGTACACGGGTGCCGCCTTGCCGATACCCGTCGGAGGCGGAGCGGTGTAGAAGCTGAAATACAGCGCACGTGCCGGGGCGCCGTTCTGGGCTGGGAGCAGGGCCGGGATCAGGAAAACGAGCAGGGTGAAAAGGCGGTACATCGCTGGTCTCTGCATATCAATATTCCTCACTGTCGACGCGCTGAATGTCTGCTCCGAGGTCGCGCAGCTTTAGCTCGATGGCTTCATACCCGCGGTCGATATGGTACACGCGAAGCACCTCGGTGCTCCCCGCGGCGACCAGTCCCGCGATGATGAGCGATGCGCTGGCCCGAAGATCGGTGGACATCACCGTCGCGCCGGTGAGCGCTTCCACGCCGTGGATCACCGCCGTGTTTTTTGTCACGTCGATGTGCGCCCCGAGGCGCTGCAGCTCCGGAACATGGTTGAAGCGGTCGAAATACACCGTGTCCGTGACGACCGCGGACCCGCGGGCGACCGCCATCATCGACATCCACTGTGCCTGCATATCCGTGGGGAAGCCGGGGTAGATCGCCGTGGTGACGTTGACGGATTCGAGACGATCCGGCGCGCGAAGCGTGACGCTGTTTTCCGCCGTTTCGACCTCGCATCCGGCCGCGCGCAGCTTGGCCAGCACGCCGGTCAGCTGAGAGGGATCAACGCGATGCAGGGTGACTTCGCCTCCGGTAGCGGCGGCGGCGGCAAGGTACGTTCCTGCCTCGATGCGATCCGGAATGTTCGTGTCGTCTGCGGCATGCAGCTCGTCCACGCCTTCAATGACAAGGCAGTTGCTGCCGATGCCGTCGATATGCGCGCCCATGCGTGTGAGGAACTGCGCGAGCTGCGTGATTTCGGGTTCCGTCGCGGCATTGCGTATCACCGTCGTGCCCTTGGCGAGAACCGCCGCCATCAGCGCGTTGCCTGTGGCGCCCACGCTGCTGATGTCGAAGGAAATATCCGCGCCCCTGAGACGGTCGGCTTTCGCAACCACGTATCCCGCCTCGATGTGAATCTCCGCGCCCAGGGCTTCCATGGCCTTCAGGTGCAGATCCACCGGACGCGGTCCCCACGCGCAGCCGCCCGGGTAGGAGACTTTCGCATGGCCGAAGCGCCCGAGCAGGGGACCGAGAACGTAGAATGACGCGCGCATCTTTTTCACGAGATCGTACGGCGCTTCGTGGCTCCGGATGTCGCTCGTGTCGAGTTCGATCGTCGTACCCGGATGGCGCACCGTCACGCCCATCGTTTCGAGCAGTGTCGACATGGTGGTGATGTCGCGCAGGCGCGGCGTGTTCTCGAGTCTGCTCGTCCCGGAAGCCAGCAGTGCTGCCGGCATGAGAGCGAGAGAGGCGTTTTTCGCACCGGAGATCGTGACTGCGCCGCGAAGACGATGGCCTCCCCGGATGATGAATTTGTCCATGGATATTGAGCGTCTGCTGGGAGAAAAAGCCGCGGCAGACGAGCTGCCGAAGCAATGGTATCCATGAAATGTACGATAAATGCGCCGGGTTATGCAATGCGCCTCCCGCAGACCGGACGATGAAATACCCCCCGATCACGGTATCCCGCAGCGGTTTTTTCGGTGGGGGTGCCGCGTCTCGGATCATCTCCCCCCGGGTTTGGCACGGATGCGTCAATATGCCTATATTTTCGCGTTCCTGCGCCATCATCACATAGGGGCGGCGTTCGCGCGCCGTTGTATCGCATGTCTTCCTACGGCACCTATTTTCTCAAAGCCCTGAAGAATCCGGTCGGCCTCGTCATCCTCGGCGGGCTCGGCGTCATCAGTCTCGCATCCGGAAATCCGCTGCCCGTTCTCCTCGGCATCGGGGGGGAAGCGCTTTTCGTCACCGCAGCGCCGGCTCTGCCTGCATGGCGCAGGCGCGTGGACGGGAAGGAAGCCGCGGACGTGCTGGAAGCTGCCGCCGACAGGACGCGCGCGGAACTGGACGCACTGCCTTCCGGCGAGCGCGAGAGGTACAGGAAGCTCGAGGCAACCGCGGTTGCGGTACGCAGGAACTACGAACAGTACAGCGAAGCGAGCCGGGGTTTCCTGGGGAGCATGACGGCCCGGATCGACGAGATGCTCGAACGTTACCTTCGGATGCTGATCGCGCGCGACACCTATGCGAAGCACCTCGCCACGCAGAACCCTTCAGAACTCACCGCACGCATCGCACAGCTCGATGCCGCGATGCAGGATGACGAGGAGCGAATTCGCGACGTCAAGGCGAAGCAGCGCGCCGTGCTCTCTCAGCGGCTTGAGAAACTGCGCAAGGCGGAGGGCGACAGTGCACTGCTCGACGCGCAGCTCGGAACGCTCGAGGAAATGGTGATGCTCCTCAAGGAGCAATCCATCACCATGAAGGAGCCGGAAGAAATGACCGCGCAGCTCGACTCCCTGATGGGAGAGATCGAGAATACCGAGTCGACGGTGACCGCGATCGAAACGTCGTTTGAACTCGCTTTCGATCGCGCGCTGAACGCGGAATCGGCGAAAGAGAAAGAGAATTTGTAACGCAATGTCATGAATCCAACCCGGAGCAGGAACCTATGTCCGAAGAAAACAGGAAGCGTCTTCATCAGATGCGCGAAGAATCGCTGAAAGGCGGTGGTGAAAAGCGTATCAAGGCACAGCACGACAAGGGAAAATTCACCGCGCGGGAGCGTATCGACATACTGCTCGATCGCGGCAGCTTCGAGGAGATGGATGCATTCGTCAAACACCGCTCGAAGGATTTCGGCCTTGATTCGCAGCACTTCCTCGGCGATGGCGTGATCACGGGCACCGGTATGATCGACGGGCGCCTGGTGTTCGTCTTCAGCCAGGATTTCACCGTCTTCGGCGGTTCGCTGTCGGAAACCCATGCGGAGAAGATCTGCAAGATCATGGACCTGGCGATGAAGGTGGGCGCGCCGGTGATCGGACTCAACGATTCGGGCGGCGCGAGAATTCAGGAAGGTGTCGTGAGCCTGGGAGGATATGCGGACATATTCCTCCGGAATACGCTGGCCTCGGGTGTCATCCCCCAGATCAGCGGCGTGATGGGACCCTGTGCAGGCGGAGCGGTGTATTCACCGGCGATCACCGATTTCGTGTTCATGGTCGAGTCGTCGAGTTACATGTTCGTGACGGGGCCCAATGTCGTGAAAACCGTGACGCACGAGGATGTAAGTTCGGAGGATCTCGGCGGCGCGATGACGCATGCGTCGAAAAGCGGGGTGGCGCACTTCGCGCATGAGAACGAAGTGCATTCGCTCATGGCGATCCGGCGCCTGATGAGTTTTCTTCCGCAGAACAACATGGAATGCCCGCCTCGCGTGCCGCCGACCGACGATCGCAACCGCCGCGACGCGACGCTGAACGAGATCGTCCCCGACAATCCCAACAAACCGTACGACATCAAGGATGTGATAAGCCGGACCGTCGACGATGCGGATTTCATGGAAGTGCAGGAGCATTACGCGCCGAATATCGTCGTCGGGTTCGCCCGCTACGACGGACGTTCCGTCGGTATCGTCGCCAACCAGCCGGCCGTGCTCGCCGGCGTTCTCGACATCGACGCCTCGCTCAAGGCTGCGCGGTTCGTGCGCTTCTGCGACTGCTTCAATATTCCGCTCGTCGTCTTCGAGGACGTACCCGGTTTTCTTCCCGGTACGGATCAGGAGTGGCGCGGCATCATCAAACACGGCGCGAAACTGCTGTATGCGTTCGCGGAGGCGACCGTACCGAAGATCACCGTCATTACACGGAAGGCGTATGGCGGTGCGTACGACGTCATGAACTCAAAACACATCCGCGGGGACTACAACTATGCGTGGCCCTCTGCCGAAATCGCTGTGATGGGACCGAAAGGTGCCGTGGAGATCATCTTCAAGAAAGAAATATCATCTGCGAAAAATCCCGAACAGGCGCTGGAAGACAAGATCAACGAGTATCGCGAGAAATTCGCCAACCCGTTCATCGCCGCGGAGCGCGGGTACATCGATGATGTGTTCGAACCGCAGGATACGCGTCCGAGGATTATCCGCGCGCTGGAAATCCTCGAAAACAAGGCGGATACCAACCCGCGCAAGAAGCACGGAAACATTCCCCTGTAGCAGGAAGGCGGAAAACTGAGACGGCAGGTATGTCCCCGGGTGGGTCCATGCCTGCCGTTTCCAGTTTGAAAAGGTTCTTCTAACGAACGGACAGGCGAACCGCCTTTGTCTCGCGGCTGCCGGTCACACGCAGCAGGTATGCTCCGGGCGTGACGCCCTGCAGGGACAGTGCGAGCTGCTGCGGGCCGCTCTCGGCGAAGCCGTCATACAGAACCCGCAGCTCTCTTCCCAGAACATCCACGAGCGCAACCCGGATGTGTTCCGCCCGGTCGAAGGCGAAAGGGAGGGTGATATGCTCCGCCGCCGGATTCGGCCAGGCCGCCCCGACATTGAACCCCTCCGAGGCGGAAGGTACGACGGAGCTTGAGAGGAGACCGGCGAAGAAAAACTCCAGTGCATCGTCGATATGCGCACGCCAGCTGCCCCAGCTGTGACCTTCGTTGAAAGTCTGATAGAGGTAGTCGTATCCGTGTGTCTGGAGCAGATCGCGGAATCCCTGCACGAGCGGGACGAGAAGGGTGATATCGTACACGCCCAGGTCGAGATAGACGCGTACGGGGAGCGCCGGCGACTGGGCATAGGCGCTGGATATCGCACTGATGATGTTGCTCGACTGTGCGCCCACACAGCCGAACATTTCCGGGTGTTTCATCGCGATGTACAGCGCGATATTGCCCCCGTTCGATGACCCGATCATCGCGCGGGCATGGGGCTCCGATCGCGTGCGATACTGGGCGTCGACATGGTGCATGACCGTATCGACGATGAAACTGGTGAACGCGTCGATCTGCGCTCCGGCATATTCCTGCGCCCTGTCGATCGCCGGGACAAAGACGGCGATGCATGGGGGAATCCGCTGCTCGAAAATCAGGTTGTCGAGAATATTCGTGGCGTTGGCGAGCGAGTAGTAATCGAGTCCGTCATGAAAGAGGACAACAGGGTAGCGGTCCCGGCTCTCCGCGTATCCCGGGGGAAGGTAGATTTTCACCGGCCGGCTCCCGTGCAGCGTACTGCTGGAGATGGTCGTGTCGATGGTCCGTCCCTGCGGCACGCCGGTGTGGTGCTGAATCTCTTCCGGCGGCATGTATTCCGGCATGCGCAGCTCCGAGTTCGGGCCGAAACCGCCGGAAACGGTAAACGGGTTTCGCGGGTCCAGGATCCAGCTGTCGTCGACGATGAACTTGTAGTCGACCCGTGTATCGGGCGCGAGCGTTTCACGCCGATACCAGAGATCCGTCGTCGAGAGCCGCTGCAGCGGCGATTGCACGTCGCTCCAGTAATTCATGTCGCCGGCGACAGCCACCTCCAACGCCGATCCCTTGTAGAAAAACCAGACCAGCGTATCATTTTCGGTGAAGGGATACGCCGGCACCGTCGCGAGCATGCTGTCCACCATGTACTGGCGACGCTGTTCGGGCGCGATGTTGACGCGGATGATGAAATCCTGGAACGACTGGGCCTGTGCCTGCAGGGTTATCAGGCACGCGGCAGCGACGATGAACGCACGGGTCATATGTATGGATCGTTGATGTCGGATCTCTGTTTCTCCTCTGCGCCTGCTCAGCGAGGCGGTGTGCGCCGCGACGAAACGGCCGGTTTTCGACGCGTTTCCTTCGCACGGATTCGGTCGATGGTTTCCGCCTTTTGCAGTTCCCGCAGTGCATCGCTGGCGATCCAGCGAGATGCGCGCGAAGCGCCTTCTGCCAGCTCTTCGGCAAAGGCAACCGCGTCGCGATGCAGCGCGAGATTGCGCTTTCCGATTTGCCGTAAAGACCAGTTTACCGCTTTCTTGACAAAATTCCTTTCATCGTCGGCCGAGGCGGCGATGAGCGGGAACAGCGCGCGGAAATCGTCATCGGCCATGCTGCGGCTGTGTACCGCGAGCGATGCGATCATCGCGAATGCCGCACGACGGACAAATTCTTCTTCCCGTCCCGCCCATGCGTGCACTTTTTCCATGGCGAACGGTGTACGGATGAAAAGATTGCTGCAGCACTGGTCAGTGATATCCCACGAATTGAAATCCGCCGACCACGATTCCATCTGCGCAGGGGTTACCTTTTTCACCTCGTCGGTAAAGACCGCGAGCAGCCGCGCTTCATGCCACCCGGTGTCCCAGAGGGCGAGCGCGCGGTCGTGATTTCGTCCGAGAAGCTTCCCCATCGCACGCAGGGGAGGAATCGACATGCCGACCGCACGGTCGGTATTGATCCCGAACCGGGCCATTCCGGCAAGGTTCCGTTCGCTGCCCTGATTCCGCAGCTCCTCGACGATTTCTCTGGCTTCCTCTTCACTTCTGGTCATGGATAAATATAGCGGAACGCCCCGCCATTTTTCAAGACTGGGAGTGTTTGGAATTGTCCTTCGCCGCGAATAGATTTCGTGAAAATCATATTCTATTGCTAATGAAATCATCGAACAGGTACGGGGTGAAGGCGGACGGGGCGCTCAGCTTGTGGGTCAAGCTCGCGCGAGCGTATGCCGTGTTCAACAAAGCGTCAACCAGCGATATTCGCGGATACGGACTCACGCAGCCGCAGTTCGGAGCGCTCGAATGCCTGTTTCATCTCGGACCGATGACCATCGGACAGCTCTCGAAAAAAATGCTCGTCAGCGGCGGGAACATGACCTGCGTGGTCGATAATCTCGTGAAAGAACACCTCGTGCGGCGCATTCAATCCGAGCAGGACCGCCGATCAGTCACAGTCGAACTGACCCAGGAGGGCAAGGAGATGATCGAACGCATTTTCCCGCTGCATGCGGCGGTGATCGAGGATGTCGCCTCGGTGCTCGACGAGCGAGAACAGGATGAACTTTCTCGCCTGCTGAAGAAACTCGGTTCCGGTATTTCCATGTAGGGAAATTTTTTTATATATATATTTCAAATTCAAAATAATAGCTTCCAATTATTTCGAGGATCGCATGCTGCGCATACAGAAGGCATCAGACAGAGGGGAAAGCAGGACGGGCTGGCTTGACAGTCGGCACAGCTTTTCGTTCAACCAGTGGTACGATCCGAAGTGGGTGCATTTCGGGCCCCTGCGGGTGTTGAATGAAGATTATGTCCGCGCGGGGGCGGGTTTCCCGACGCACCCGCATCGGGACATGGAAATTCTGACCTACGTCGTGGAGGGCGCACTCGAGCATCGCGACAGCACGGGCTCCCATGGCGTGATCCATGCCGGGGAGCTGCAGCGGATGAGCGCCGGGCGAGGCATTACGCATTCGGAATTCAACCATTCGGCGGATGATACGCTGCATTTCCTCCAGATCTGGATCATCCCCGATACCGCGTCACTCGAACCCGGGTACGAGCAGAAGGAATATTCCGCGGAGGCCCGCGGCAACATACTGCTTCCCGTCGCGATGAAGAATCCGCAGGGAGCTGCGCTGGAGATACATCAGGACGCGATCATGTACATCTCACGCCTCGATGCAGGGCGGAGTGTATCCCATGTGCTTCACGCGGGACGCGGCGCGTATGCGTTTCTGATCAGCGGAGGTATCACCGTCGACGGTACCGCGCTTGCGCCGGGGGACGCAGCCCTGATCGATGAGGAGAGTTCGGTGATGATTTCGTCGACCGAGGACAGTGAACTGGTCTTCTTCGATCTGCCGATGGAGAACTGGGATATGCAGAATCCGGGATAATCCGCGGGACTTGCCGAAACGCGGCGCTCGAACAAACGCTCCGGCACCGCGGAGCAGCGCGGCAATAATCGGGCTTCGGGGTTTGGACGAATTGTGCTAAGTTTGAAGCACGGTCTTCTGTTGTTCCAACCAGGTTTGCGCGTGAAGGTATCCCTGTTTATTCCCTGCCTGACCGACCAGCTGTATCCGGGTTCCGGCATGAACATGCTGCGCGTGCTCGAACGCCTGGGACTGGAGGTACGCTACGATGCGGCACAGACCTGCTGCGGTCAGCCGGCGTTCAATACGGGGTATCACCACGAAGCGTCTGTTCTTGCAAAGAAATTCCTGGATATCTTCGACAGGGACGGATCCGATTACATCGTTGCGCCGTCGGGCTCGTGCACGACCATGGTTGCAAAGTTCTACGGCACCGCACTCACGCTGCCTGCAGAGTATGCAGCCATGGCCGATCGTGTTCGCGGGAGGATCCACGAATTCACCAGCTTCCTGGTGGACGTTCTCGGCGTCACCGATGTCGGGGCGCGCTTCGATGGAACGGTGACCCTGCATGATTCGTGTCATGCCCTTCGTGAGCTGCACATCAAGCAGCAGCCGCGGCAGCTGCTTGCGGCGGTTGCGGGACTCGAACTTGTGGAAATGGAAGCGGCCGAGGTCTGCTGCGGCTTCGGCGGCACGTTCGCAGTGAAATTTGCCGACGTCTCCAGCGCGATGGCAGAGGAAAAGACGGATTCCATTCTCCGGACAGGAGCGGGGGTCGTCACGGGCGTGGACTCGAGCTGCCTGATGCAGATCGACGGCATGCTCCGGCGGCGGGGAAGCACCGTCCGTACCATGCATATCGCGGACATCCTTGGGGCGACGGTATGACCGCCTTCCGCACGCCCATCGAACCCGAGAACATAAAGCTGCTCATCGCGGAGCGTATTCATGACCCGCAGCTCCGCGGGAATATCGCACGGGCTACCAGGACGTCACTGGTCAAGCGCGCCGCCGTCGTCGACGATTATCCGGACTGGGAAAACATGCGCGATGCTACGCATGACATCAAGCGCCACGTCATGGAAAACGTGGGCAGCTACCTCGCGCAATTCGAACGGAATGCCGCTGCCGCGGGCGCACAGGTTCATTTCGCCGCGGATGCGGGCGACGCGTCGCGACTCGTGTGCGAGATAGCAGGGAAGCACGGGCGTCGCGTTGCGGTGAAGAGCAAATCCATGACCGGGGAGGAAATCGATCTTACGCACGCGCTGGAACGTGCGGGCTTCGAAGCGATAGAAACCGACCTCGGCGAATATATTATCCAGCTCGCCGGAGAACCGCCGTCGCATATCACCGCGCCGGCGCTGCACAAATCGCGCGGCGAAATCGGCCGTTTGTTCGCCGAAAAGCTGGGAATCGCATACAGCGACGATCCGGAGCATCTGACAAAAGTCGCCCGGCGCATTCTGCGGGAGGATTTTCTCCGCGCCGACGTGGGGATTTCGGGAGTGAATTTTGCCGTCGCGGAAAGCGGTACCATCTGCATCGTCGAAAACGAGGGGAACGCGCGGTTGAGTACGAGCATGCCGAAGGTTCACATCGCCGTCATGGGTTTTGAAAAGCTGCTGCCCGACTTCGAGAGTCTTTCGCTTTTTCTCAATATGCTCGGGCGGAGTGCCACGGGCCAGCGCATTACCTGCTACACCTCGCTGCTCACAGGGCCGCGCCGCGAAGCGGAGCATGACGGTCCCGGGGAACTGCATATCGTTATCCTGGACAACGGCCGCACACGGATGCTCGCCGATCCGCAGCTTCGCAGCGCACTGTTCTGCATCCGCTGCGGGGCATGCATGAACGTCTGTCCCGTCTACCAGAAGATCGGCGGACACGGATACGGATCGATTTACCCCGGTCCGATCGGCAGCGTCATCACTCCCATCTTCCGGGGAGAGGAGCGGGCGGCCGCCATGCCCTTCGCATCGTCGCTCTGCGGCGCCTGCGCCGAGATCTGTCCTGTCCGCATCGATCTGCATCATCTGCTGCTCACATGGAGAGAGCGGATTTCTGCGCGGCGGAAGGGGAAGTATGTCGAGCGGCTGGCCATGCGCGCTTTCCAGCACATCGCGGAACGCCGCGCGCTGTTCGATCTGAGCGGGCGTCTGCTGCGGTTTTTCGCGCCGCTGCTCCGTGACAGGGAGGGCAGCCTGCGTGTCCCCCTGTGGGGCGCGACCCGGGACTTTCCCTCTCCGCCGGAGAAATCCTTCCGGCAGCTCTGGGATGAGAAAACTGAACGGGAGGAGAGAGGATGAGCGCACGGGAAAGACTGTACGCATCCCTCGGTGGAGGCGCGTCCGGAGATGAGGGCGAAAGGGAACAGTCGCTTGCCTCGCTGCACGAACGGCTTCGCGGACTCGCGTTCGGAAATGCGGGAGCTGATGTGGAGCGATTCCTCCTCCGCGCACAGGAAGCCGGGACGCAGGTGTTTCGCGTCGCGACACTGGCGGACGTCGGTCCCTTCATCAGCAGACATGTTGGCGGCGGAAAGACGTGCATCCTGTCGGCCGACGCACTCTTCGAACGTCTCGGCATGCGTGAAGTCCTTCACGCGCAGGGCTGCACGCTCCGTGACGTACGGGAAGAGGAACTCGCGGCAGGGAACCCGGAAGCACGTCGGAAATACGCCGCGGCGGATGTGGGCATAACGGTCGCGGAAGCGGGACTCGCAGATTCGGGTGCGATACTCATTTCTTCTTCGGAAAATGAAAGCCGCTCCGTATCTTTGCTGCCTGTCGAGCACATTGCCCTGCTGCCAGCCGACCGGATTGTCGCCTCGCTGCTGCAGACCGTCGGCCTGCTGAGAACCCATACGGGCAGGGAAGGGACAAGTGCGGTGACCATCGTGGGCGGTCCGAGCAAGACCGCCGATATCGAGAAGGTGCTCGTGACGGGCGTGCACGGCCCCGCGACGCTCACGATTGTCGTCATTGACAATGCGGAATGAACAACACCATACATTTTATCAGAGGATGACATGAGCGAACTCGTTCTGAGACTGCTCCCGGAAATCAATCTCATCGAAGATCAGGAACTGCGCGGCAAGGTCACCGACTGCTGGCAGGAAGCCATCGAATTCCGCGGTTGGACGGAAGAACTTCTCCGCCGGATTCCCTTCACACTCCTGGCGGAGAATGTTTCGATTCCTTTCATCGACCACGTTCGCGCCGTCTGCCTGATGTGCGTCGCCTGTGACGACGTGCTCGACACGGTGCACGGGAAGAACAAGACGCCGATCAATCGTGACTATCTGATCGCCGGAGCCATGCTCGCGGACGTCGGCAAGCTGCTTGAATTCGAGATCATCGACGGACAGGCGGTAAAATCCGATTACGGCAAGCACATCCGTCACCCGTTCAGCGGTGTCGGACTGGCATTCAAACACGGACTTCCCTCCGAAGTCATGCACATCATCGCGACCCATTCGAAAGAGGGGACCGGCGAGAAACGTCTTCCTGAGAGCATTGTTTTCCATCACGCCGATTTCATCGACTTCGAACTCGTCAAATAAACACCGCCGGTCGGGAGACGCCAGAGGCAGCGCGTTCATACCCCGAACCGCCTGATGCGAGGAATTCATCATGGCACAGAACATCGTTGAGAAAATTGCGCAGCAGTACACCATCGGTCTGACCGCGGGGCAGACCGTGCACAGCGGCGACTACATTTACATCCAGCCCGCCCATGTCATGACGCATGACAATACCGGTGCGGTGATTCCAAAATTCAAAAGTATCGGTGCGACCCGCATCGCGAACCCGCGTCAGGTTGTCAATACGCTCGACCACAACGTGCAGGACACAAGCGAAAAGAACCTGGAGAAATACAGCAAGATCGAGGCGTTTGCACGTTCGATGGGAGTGGATTTCTATCCCGCGGGTCGTGGAATCGGACACCAGATCATGTGCGAGGAAGGATACGCTTGGCCGGGTACCATGGTCGTCGCATCGGACAGTCACTCGAACATGTATGGCGGCCTCGGCTGCCTCGGTACACCCATCGTCCGTACCGATGCCGCGGCGATCTGGGCTACGGGCCGCACCTGGTGGAAGGTCCCGCCTGTTGCTCGCGTGACACTCACCGGTACGCTGCTCCCGGGTGTTACCGGCAAGGATGTGATCATCACTCTCTGCGGTCTTTTCAATAATGACGAAGTCCTGAACCATGCGATAGAATTTCAGGGAGAGGGAATAAGTCAACTGAATGTGGATCAACGGCTTACCATCGCCAACATGACAACGGAATGGGGGGCTCTGGCCGGTGTGTTCCCGGTGGATGGCGTGACCATCGCCTGGCTGCGGGCACGCGCCGCATTCGTTTCCGCCCGCGGTCTGGAAGGGGTGCCTTCGGACGCGGACGGGGATGGCATCCATCCGCGCATGAATGCATCGCGCATCGGCGAACTCGAGGAGAATCTCCCTGCGGCGGATGCGGACGCATTCTACGCGAAGGAGATCACGCTCGACCTGGGAAGTGTCCGCCCGTTTGTCTCCGGTCCCAATCATGTGAAGACCATGACGGCGGTGACGGTCATGCAGGAGAAGAAGACCAAGATCGACAAGGCCTACCTGGTTTCGTGCGTCAACAGCCGGGTGGAAGATATCGCCGAAGCTGCGGCAATCGTCCGCGGGAAAAAGGTCGCCTCCGGTGTACAGTTCTACATTGCCGCCGCGTCGAGCGAGGTCCAGGGCGAGAGTGAGAAGCGGGGCGACTGGCAGGCGCTGCTCGATGCCGGCGCGATCGCGCTCCCGCCCGGCTGCGGACCGTGCATCGGCCTTGGAACGGGACTGCTGGAAGCCGGGGAAGTCGGCATTTCGGCCACGAACCGGAATTTCAAGGGACGCATGGGAGACCCGAGTTCCCTCGCATATCTCGCGTCACCTGCTGTCGTCGCGGCTTCCGCCATCGCGGGTGCGATTGACATGCCGATGGAGTATCCTGCGGCGGAACCCACGGGCGGAATCCGAATCAACACGCGGCCTGCGGACGACCGTGCGGAAACGGTCATCGTCGAAGGCTTTCCCGAGGTTGTCGAAGGCGAACTTCTTTTCTGCCATCAGGACAACCTGAACACGGACGGGATATACCCCGGCAAGTACACGTACAACGATGATTTCACGGCTGAACAGCAGGCCGAGGTCGCCATGGAGAATTATGATCCCGCATGGCAGGGACTGGCACGTGAAGGCGATATTCTCGTCGGAGGATTCAATTTCGGCACCGGCAGTTCGCGGGAACAGGCGGCGACCGCGCTCAAGTACCGGGGCATCCGCATGGTGCTGGCAGGATCGCTCAGCGAGACGTACGCGCGCAACGCCATCAACAACGGATTTCTCGTGCTCGAAGCGGGTGAACTCGTCAATGATCTGAAGCGGCGGTTCGGCGCGGATGCGCTGACGGTGCGCACGGGTCTTCAGGCACGTGTCGATTTCCGCCGGTCGGAAATCATTGTTGACAGCGTGCGATACACGATCGATCCGGTCGGTCCGGCCGCACAGGAACTGATTCTCGCCGGCGGACTCGAGGCATGGGTGAGCGGCAACCTACAAGCGTGACCGGGCCCGGCGCCTTTCGGCTCCGGGACACGACAGCAATCCGCCACGAACAGCAGTAACCATCATTTTCATCGCATTAGAGGACGATTAATGGAAAAGAGCATATCAAGGCAGATCGCGGAATTCGCCGTGGGTCTGCGTTATGAAGACCTCCCGGAAAATGTGATCCAGGAGGTGAAGCGCTATCTCTACGACTCCGTCGGCTGTGCATACGGGGCAACCGCGACCAAGGACGTCGGTATCATGCGCGACCTCTATCTGGAGATGGGAGGCAGGGAGGAGGCCACGATCATCGGCTTCGGAGATAAGATGCCCGCGGTCAACGCCACGCTGGTGAATTCCCTGATGGTGCGTGCTCTCGACTTCAACGATATTTACTGGAAGGAAGACCCTTCTCATCCCTCCGACATCATCCCCGCTGCCCTTGCGATGGGCGAACGGATGAATTCCTCCATGAAGGAAGTCATCACCGCAATCGTTCTGGCGTATGAATTCGAGCAGCGGCTCTGTGAATTTGCCGTTCCGGGTGTTCGCGAGCGGAAATGGCATCACGCCACGCTGACGCAGTTCGTGTCCCCGATCGTTGCCGGAAAGCTGCTCGGTCTCACTGTCGATCAGATGGTCAACGCCATCGGGATAAACGGTTCGCACAACCATACGATCGGCTGCCCGACCGCGGGGAAACTGACCATGATGAAAAACACGGTCGATCCGATGGCCGTGCAGACCGGCGTCTTCGCCGCGCTCATGGCGGAGAAGGGGTATTCGGGAACCGAAGCCGTCTTCGAAGGGAAGGAAGGTCTCATGGATGTTTACGGACCGGACTGGGATCTCGGCAAGCTCGTCGGCGGACTCGGTGAAACATACAGGATCCTCGAATGCAGCATGAAGGCGTTCCCCACCGAGGCGCTCACCCATACGCATCTGAGCTGTACGCTGAAGGTCGTCACCGAAAACGACATTTCGTATGATCAGATCGAGGAAGTCCGGATCACGACGATTGCACGCGCCTGCGACATCCTGTTCGATCCGCACAAGTATCGCCCGGAATCCCGTGAGACGGCGGATCATTCGCTCCCGTACTGCGTGGCCGCCTGCCTCGTCGATCACAAGATCACGACGCAGTCGTTTTCCGATGAAAAACTGAAGGATCCCCGGATCTGGGAAGTGATCGACCGCATCAAGGGCGAAGCATCTGTCGAATTCGAAGAGATGTTCCCTGCCAAACAGCCGTCAAGGGTGGTGGTGAAAACGAAGGATGGAAAGGTATTCGAAGAGTACCTGGAATATCCGAAGGGGGATCCGCGCGAGCCGATGACGATGGAAGATCTCGAGAACAAATTCAACGCGCTTTCGAGCAAACTGCTGACTTCCGAAGGCCAGAAGGAAAAGCGGAACATCATTTTTTCGTGTGAGGAATATTCCGCCCGTGATTTCATGAAGAGCATGATCGTTTGACGCCGATATCGTCCGCATTCAGCTTCTTTATGGAGTGATTCCATGAATATCAGGGTGGCGATTCGCCACCCTTTGTTTTTCGCAGATTTCGGACTACTTTTTTCTCACTGATTCCACCCACTCTTCAGCCGAATCCCGTGATCCGAAAAGGCGTTACGTACTGGTTCGTTTTCCCGGTGGTCTTTGCGATCACCTGTCCTTCGCTGTTTGCCCAGCTGCATGATCGCTTCCGCTTCGACCACCTCCGCGTCGAAGAAGGGCTTTCGCAGGGGAGCGTGAACGCCCTTATACAGGACAGCCGGGGATTCCTCTGGGTCGGGACCGACGACGGGCTTAATCGTTTCGACGGTTACCAGTTTCTCGTCTTTCGACCGGATCCGGTCAACCCCGATGCCATCGAGGGAAACATTGTCACCGCCCTGACGGAGGATCCCGATGGCGATCTCTGGATCGGAACATCGGGAGCGGGTGTGCAGCGCTACGATCCGCACGCGGGAAAGTTCTCTTCACTCGCCCGGGAAGACTCCGCCGCGACCGCGCTTCGAAGCAGTGTCATCAACGTTCTGCAGGTTGATCGGAAAGGCCGTCTCTGGATCGGAACGGAAAACGCGGGAGTCCAGGTATTCGATCCGGCGTCCCGCAGACTCATGAGAGTGGAACTGTCCTCGGACACGCGGATTGACGCGGTAACCGATCTGGCGATGACGCGTTCCGGTGCGCTTTTCGTCGCCTGTGGGAGAAACGGGTTATTCGCCATTGACCCGGAAAGCCGGAATGTCCGGCAGATCCGCGTTCCTTCGATCGACCGGCACGGAGGGGTGACCGGGGTAAGCAGAATAACACTCGAGGGATCGCGCTATCTCTGGGTGGGCGCGCAGGACAGCCGACTGTACCGCTACGACGTACGCACCGGCGTGTGGAAAACGTATCCTCTCCTCCGCGGAGCGGAACCGGCCTACAACCTCCTCATCAAGGGCATGCGCATGGATGCGGAGGGAAATCTCTGGGTCGCCACGGCATCGAACGGACTGTACGTGCTCCAGACGATCAATGGGCGCCTGTCCCACGTGCTGGAGGAACTTCTCGTTCCTTCCTCGCTGCCGAGCAGCAGCACACGGACGCTGTACTGTGACCGGCTGGGAAATGTCTGGATCGGCATGAACGGCAGGGGACTCGCGCTGCACGCGCCGGCAATCAAGGAATTCAATCTGCTGCTTCGCGGACTGCGGGCCGGCGAGGACATCAGTATTCACAGCTTCCGCGCGATTTATCAGGACAGCGATTCGGTTCTGTGGATCGGCGGGTATCGCGGTTTCAACCGGCTCGATAGAAAAAGCGGAAAGGTGACGGTCTACGGGCGAAACCCCCGCTCGATGGCCGGAAACGGACCCTTTCCCGGAATGAACGCGGATAATGTCTTCGTGATTCATCCGGATCCGGTCGATCCCCAGCGGTATCTCATCCTCGGAACCGAGGGCGGCGGCCTGTACCGTTTCGATAAGAAAACGGAACAGTTCTGGCGGATCCCCCTGCGGGACGAGTCCGGCGGACTCAGCGATCCGAGCGATCTGACGATTTATGAAATTGCCCGAGCCGCGGACGGCACTCTGTGGATCGGAGGGTCGCACGGCCTGTGGCGCTGGGACACGCGAGACGCGGGCAGTCTGCCGACCGAGGTCGCCAGGGAGTCGTTCGGTGAGCAGCAGGGCGGGGTCTTCGCCATCTGGGAAGACCGGAACAGATTCCTCTGGGTGGGTACCGGACGCTCCGGACTCATGTTGCTCGACAGACTCAATGGCGACGTCACCGGCTTCACGCATGTCCGGGGTGACACGACCTCACTGAGCAGCAATTCGGTGCGGTGCATTTTCGAGGACAGCCGGGGGATACTGTGGATCGGCACGTCGTTCGGACTGAACAGAATGAATCGGGAAAACGGCACGTTCCGATCACTGACGCGCCGTGACGGTTTCCCGAACGATGTGATCTACGGCATCCTTGAAGACGACAGGCAGTACCTCTGGATGAGCACGAATCACGGGCTCGTGAAATTTCATGCAGAAGCCGGGGTCGTTGCGACGTATGATACCCAGGACGGACTCCAGGGAAATGAATTCAACACTGCTGCATTCTTCAGGAGCGCTTCGGGAGAGCTGTTTTTCGGCGGCGTGCAGGGACTCACCTATTTCTATCCCGACCGCATCTACAAGAACCAGACGGTGCCGCCTGTCGTCATCGCGGGCGTACGTTCAGGAAACCGCAAAATCCATCTCCGGAACGCAGGTGTGGGACCGGATACGATCCGACTGAAATATCCGGAGGAATCGATCACCTTCACGTTCGCGGCGCTGAGTTTTTATCGGCCGGAGAAGAACCGGTATCGGTATCGGATCAACGGAAACGACCAGGACTGGATCGAGCTCGGGTACGAACGGCTCCTCAGCTTCGCGGGACTCGGACCCGGGGAATATGTCCTTCACGTTCAGGGTTCGAACAACGACGGCGTCTGGAACAGGCAGGGTGTGACCGTGACGCTGATCATCGAGCCGCCGTTCTGGGCGTCCTGGTGGTTCCGAATCCTGGTCGGTCTGCTGCTTGCCGGCCTGGTGTTCTTCGGTTTCCGGTGGAGGATGACGCGTGTGCGCACGCAGGAACGAAGACTGTCCGTGGAGGTCGAACAGCGGACCAGCGAATTGCAGCACGCGAATTCGAACCTCCTGCTCGAGATCGACGAACGCAAGCGGGCGGAGGCGGAGGCGTATCGGGCGAACGCAACGAAATCGGAATTCCTGGCGCATATCAGTCATGAGATCCGGACGCCGATGAATGCGATTCTGGGTTTCAGCGAACTGCTTCACGACAGGATCCATGATGCGGAACTGCGCGATTACCTCGAGTCCATTTCCGTTTCGGGGAAAACTCTGCTGACGCTGATCAACGACATCCTTGACCTCTCAAAGATCGAGGCGGGGAAGCTCGATCTGGTATTCAAGCCGATGAGCATTGCGGGTGTCGTCGATGAGATCCGTCAGCTTTTCGCCTACCAGGTCAGCACCAAACAGCTCGGCTTCGAAGTACGGATCGACCCCGGAGTCCCGCAGCTCCTGTACCTCGATGAGACGCGCATGCGGCAGATCCTGCTCAATCTCGTCGGGAATGCGGTGAAATTCACCGAGCGCGGCCGCATCACGATTGAGATCCGCACCATGGCCCAGGAAAAAAACTCCTGTACGCTGCTGATCGAAGTGAGCGACACCGGTGTGGGAATCGCCCCGTCGCAGCAGCAGCGGGTTTTCGAGCCCTTCCGACAGGGCAGCCGGGGGAGAAATACCGATTACAGCGGGACCGGTCTGGGGCTTGCGATCACGCAGCGCCTGATTCAGATGATGGGTGGGGAGATTACGTTGAATTCCCGCCTGGGAAGCGGGACGAGCTTTCGAATCACCCTGCCGTCCGTCTCCGTCGTCGCGGATACGATGGAGATGGATTTCGGTGAAGGGCATCACATGCGGTCGGCGGCCGCGGCCGAACAGCATTCGGATGAACCGGTGACGGGCATGTCGCAGGAAGCCGAAAGCACCGTCTCGCCTGAGGATCTCCGCGCGCTGTACAGTGACCTGTCCGGACGGGAGCTCCTTCGCTGGGAGCGGCTCAAACGGACGTACATCATGCACGAAATAGAGTCCTTTGCGACGGACCTGCGAAAACGCGCGGAGATTGCACATTACCAGCCGCTGATCGACTGGAGCGACCGACTCGTGCGGGAGGTGCGAAGCTTTGATATGGAGCGTCTGCCGCTTACATTGGAGGAGTTTCCCCGAATTCTCGCAGTGATCCACGATAAGGGAAAAGAACCTCCTCCGCACACGACAACGGAGGATCACGATTGACGGCGGCACACCATGAATGACAAAAACCCTCTGATACTCATCGTCGATGATATCACTCGGAATCTTCAGGTTCTCGGCAGTTTCCTGCGCGAAGCGCATTATGATGTTTCGGCCGCGACGAGCGGGAAACAGGCCATAGAAATCGCGGCGGATGTCAGCCCGGATCTGATTCTGCTGGATATCATGATGCCTGATATGGACGGTTTTGAAACCTGCCGCCGGCTGAAAGCGGACGAAAGGACAAAGGATATCCCGGTCGTATTCCTTACCGCCAAGACCGCGGAGGAGGATATCGTCCAGGGCTTCGAGCTTGGGGCGGTGGATTACATCACGAAGCCCTTTCAGCGTCGGGAACTGCTCGAGCGGGCCCGCGTCCACATCGAGCTGCGTCGCTCACGCCTCGAACTGGCGCGAACCGTCCGTGACAAGGACAAGCTGTTCTCCATCATTGCGCACGATCTTCGAGGTCCTCTGGGCAGCTTCATGAGCATCTCCGACTATCTGACGGAGAATCTCGACGAACTCGATCTTACGGAAATCAAGCCGCTCTTCCGGGAGATGCGGCAAACGAGCAAAAGCGTCTATGCGCTCCTGGAAAACCTGCTCGAATGGTCCCGTATCCAGCTCGGGACCGTTGCGTTCAATCCGGGGAATTTCGCGCTGCATACCGTCGCGGCGAACGTCGAAGCTGTCGTCAGAACGCAGATCCTGCACAAGGAACTGACGCTGGAAAATCTCATTCCGACGGGTCTCGAGGTTGTCGCGGATGCACAGATGATTTCGACGGTCCTCCGCAATCTCGTATCGAATGCCATTAAATACACGCCTCGCGGGGGCCGGATCTACCTGGAAACCAGTAGCGAGGCGCATTCGTCGCTCGTGACCGTGTATGTGCGGGACACGGGTCTGGGGATGAGCAGCGACCTACAGGAAGCGATCGAAGCGGGCACGCAGATCAACAGCATGCCCGGAACGGAAAAGGAAAAGGGGACGGGGCTGGGGATGATGCTCTGCAGGGAAATGATCGCGCGGCATGGACAGACACTCCATGTGGAATCGGCGATCGGAGAAGGGAGTACGTTCTCGTTCACGCTCACGCGAGCGGAGTCATGATCCCGTTCTTGCGGTAATCCACGAACATCTTTCCCCATGGGGTGGCTTCGAGCCAGTGCTCGAAGGTCTTCCGGTCTTTCAGCGGCCAGCGGTAATAATCGTGGTAGACCTCGGAGCCGGCGACGAACAGGTGCACGAGCGGCGTGTGGAAAAACAGCTTCTGCATTCCCTTCAGCGGTCCGAACCACATGATATCGCCGATGCGGCTGGCGCCGTTGTCGCCGACCTGGAAATGCCAGTTCTCACCGCTGATGTCGTCACCGACGATTTCAATCTCCCGGACATCTCCGGTCCCGAGCCCGCGGTCGTGGGCCAGACGGACATACTTCAGATCCGAGAGCGGATCGAAGCCCATGAGCTTCGCGGCGACCGCGTCGATCGCGACCTGGTCCGCGCTCGCGAGAATCACGTTTTTTATTTCCGGATACATCGTGCGCGGACCCGGACCATTCCCCGCCGTCGTGCCGTCCATGACCGCAAAGACGCCGGAGTGGATCTCCTTCTGAATCGCGAGGAGATCGACGAGCGTTTCATGAATCCAGCTGTGGGTGTAGTGTCGCTTCGTATTGAGCAGCCCCCCGAAGGCGTTCTTCATCGCGCCGGTCGTCGTCGTATAGATGTGGCATTTGACCGTCGGGAGATGAATGATGTTCTTTCCGATGAAGTACTCGGGAATGAAGATTCCCTCAGGATACACGCGGGAGAGCGCGATCATGTCGGCTTTCGGTTCGTACCGCACCCACTTCATATCCTCTTCCTTGAAATTGAAGAGGACGGGGATATCGTAATGCTTGAAGATGGGCACATACCCGTTGAGATCCTCGCCCTTGAAGGCGTCGGTCACGACGGTCTTGTTCTGCACACAGGTGATATCGTCGTATCCGTGCTTGCGCAGTCCCTGGACCACGCCTTCCATCTGCCACGGAGTCGTATTGGCACCCGGGAAAGGGAAATGCCAGCTGATGTTGTCCTTGAGGATCGTTGTCGCGGAACGATCGAGAGCTTCGGTCATCCCGGCGAGTTCCATCAGCCGGATATAGTCTTCGAGGACGGTTTCCGGGGTGGTGCGCAGAACTGCGACTTTGCTTTTCATGAGCGTACTTTCATCTGAAATAGAGGATGACGACAACGGATGCCGCCCAGAGAATGACATTGGCGAGCAGGGGAAGATCCGAGAGGAATTCGGAAGTCGGATCGCCGCCTGTTTTTTTCTGATGCACGAGGTAGTAGTAGCGAAAGAGTCCGTAGAGAACGAACGGCGTGGTATACAGCAGTGCCTTGCTGCCGAATTTCGCGACCGTGTCGTCGTCCACCGTGTAGAGAATATAGCAGATGAGCGTCGAGGCCGTCACCAGGGAGATCATCTGATCGAGAAAATAGGTGTTGTACTCGAGGAGTACGGGACGGTGGATATGCGCGTCAGCTTCGAGGACGGTGATTTCGTGCCGCCGCTTGCTGAACCCGAGAAACAGCGCGAGCAGGGAAGTGCAGATCAGCAGCCATTCCGAAATCGGGACGTCGATGATGATCGCGCCCGCGACGATGCGGAGCACGAAGGAGGCGGCGATGGTCATGACGTCGATGATCACCGCGCGCTTGAGCGCGTAGGAATACACGACATTCAGACCGAAATAGCCGATCAGCACGAAGGCGAACCCGCGGTGAACGTACATCGCGAGCCCGATCGCAACTGCGAAGAGGACCGCAACGGCTGCAGAAGCATATCCCAGCGGGAGAGCCCCGGAAGCAATCGGCCGCTGCCGTTTCACCGGATGTGAGCGATCGACGTCCGCGTCAACGATGTCGTTGAGAATATAAATGGAACTGGCGATGAGCGAGAAGAGCAAGAACCCGATGACCGCATGCATCAAGGCGCTCGGATCGAGGAGATGCAGCGAAAACAGCAGAGGAGAAAGAACAAAAACGTTCTTTGTCCACTGCTGTATCCGCATCGTTCTGATCAGCAGAACAAGCCGGGACTCGGTGGTCGTCGCCGTCACGCTCATGCCGTTCAGTGCCGTGTACGCCAGTTTTCGAGAAACGCGTCAATCCCTTTCCGCAGCCCGGCGAGGCGTCTGGCGAGACCGACAACTCCCGGTTCGACCTGCTCCTGCAGGATGTTTTCGAGTCGGTAGATGTTCTCGGTCACCTTCCGCACGTACTCCGCAGCCGCGGTGAGTTTGTCGCGGTTTTCGGCAATGACCGCCATTGCTTCGCCTGTCTGCTCGGCAACTTCCTGCACCTTTGCAAGAACCGGAAGTGTCTGATCGCTCAGGCGACGGATATCCGTGCTGATATTCTCGAGTGTCGTTCTTGTCGCTCGCAGGACGGATATCAGAACGAACACGAGGACGATACCGCCGGCGAGGAGAACGAGCAGGAGGATGTCCTGCACTACGTCCATGGGAACCTCTCTTACGCCTCGGTTGCGGGGGCTTGTTTGTCGCGTTCTTCCTTGTAGGTGTCGACGCCGGCCTTGACAGCGGATTTGAGGCGGTCGCCTTCTTCGCTGACCCGGTTTTTCGCGCCGCTCAGGATGTTTTCCGCATCCTTGAGCAGGCTGTCCGCGCGCCGTTTTGCTTCGGTAATGAGCGCGCCGGATTTCTCCTTGCCCTCATTGATGATGATCTTGGCCTTTTCCTGGGCATCCTGCAGGTAATCCTCGATGTCCCCGGTGAGTTCGCCGCCTTTCTGCAGAAGTTCCCCGCGAAGCTCCTTGCCCGGTTTCGGTGCATACAGGAGTGCGACGATTCCACCGACCACCGCGCCTGAGAGAAATCCCAGCATCAGGTTGCGGGTTGCGTTGTCAGACATAGATGCTCCTAATAAACATGAATGAATTCAGCGGTCGTGAGTGGTGGGAGAGACGAACGCGGCATCGAACTCCTCGCGGAGTTTTCGCAGCGTGTCTTCCATTGACTCGGAGATGACTTTCGTGTCGGCGATGACGGGCATGAAATTCGCGTCACCGTTCCAACGCGGCACGATGTGCATATGCACATGCTGATCGATACCAGCCCCGCCAACGCGTCCGATATTCGACCCGATATTGTATCCCTGGGGGTGCATGACCTTGTCCAGGACCTGCATCCAGTTACGAAGCAGTTCCGTCATTTCCCGGTACGCGGCAAGAGGGAGGTCCGCGTACGATGCGGTATGCAGCGTCGGGATGATCAGGAGGTGACCGCTGTTGTACGGATACAGGTTCAACATCGTGAAGCAATGCTCATGACGACGAACGAGATAATGCGCGTCGTCGTCGGAAGATGCAAGGGCTTCGCAGAACACGCAGCCCTTGCCTTCCAGTTCGGTGCCAAACGTCTGAATGTACTGCGATCTCCAGGGAGACCAGAGTCTATCCATGGCTTAACGTTTAGCGGTTTTTCTTCTTATGTCTGTTCTTACGCAGACGTTTCTTGCGCTTGTGCGTCGCCATTTTATGGCGCTTTCTTTTCTTGCCGCAAGGCATAGCGTGTACCTCCAATCAAGAATCGATGAAAAAATAGTGAATGTATCGCGTCAGTGTTTCGACGTTAAAAATGCTCGCGTAATAACTGTGCGGCGTTTCTGCCGTGTGCCGATTCGGGATCCATGTCGCGCGCCCTGGTAAACCATTCGCGGGCTTTTTCCTTGTTCCCGGCGTTGAGATATACGATCCCGAGATTATACGTTCCCAACTGATGTTCGGGATGCGCGGTCACGGCGCGTTCCATCTCCGCGATGGCCGCATCGTACTCTTGCAGGTTAAAATAGCAAATTCCGAGATCAACTCGCGCATCCGGGTCGTCGGGATTCTTTGAAAGATACGATTTGTACTGGACGATCGCCTGCTCTTCCATGCCTGCATCGTGGAGGGCATTGGCGTAAATGAGGATTGTGCCCGGGTCTTCCGGATTGGCATCCACCGCCGCCTTGGCCGCGTTGAGCGTCTGAAGATCGGGCTGGCTGCCCTGCGTCATCGTGGCGTTGTCCGATCCCGCGGCGGAATCCGTGCCCTGCTGCGGCAGGAAGGAGGCGGTAATCACACCGCCCAGAATGAACGATGCCACGGTAATCGCCAGCCACTGCATCGTGGAAAAGAGCGGGGTGCCGGCAGGCGCAGGTTTGCGCGGACTGCCTTTCGCGCCGCTTTTCTTCTTCTGCTGCGGTGCGGGACGCTGCGCGGGCGACGGCTCCGCGGCAGCGGGAGGCGTCGGTACGGGGGCTTCCACGACCGTCAGGTCATGACCGCAGATGTCGCAGATTGTCGCGTCGAGAGGCTGCGGCGAACCGCATGACGCACAGATTTTCTTCTCTTCCGCCATTATTCCTTCGCTTTCAGATTCTGATCGACTCCAGAGCGCAATTCTTTCGAAACCTTGAAAATCGGTACGTAGTGCTCGTCGACGAAGACCTCTTCGCCCGTTCGCGGATTCCGCGCCATCCGTGCCTTCCGCTTCTTGACCTTGAAACTCCCAAAGCCACGGATCTCAATGGAATGCCCCTCCTTGAGGGCCTGGCTCACGGTCGCGAGGAATCCGTCAACGACGGCTTCGGTCTCGACTTTCGTGAGGCCCGTGGCGGCCGCAATATTATCGACGATGTCTGCTTTTGTCACGACACAACCTTTTGGAACTGTTAATAATGCATTCTGTATTCGAGAGGACCGCCTGCCTGCATGTGCGTTCCCATTTGCTCGATCGATCGACGCGCCTGCGTGCCGACCAGAAGATCGAGCACGGTTTCCTGCTCTTTCTCCCGCATCACGCGCGGTTCGCCCTTGATCTTCCCGAGGTTCCCGGCGATGCGGATGGCCGTGTACAACGTGCCCAGTGTGTCTACCAGTCCGTTGCCGAACGCCTGCTCTCCGGTGTAAATCCTGCCATCCGCGAGCTGACGAACGGAATCCGCTTCCAGGTGCCGACCCTCCGCGACGATCTCGAGGAATTGCGCATACACGTTGTCGACCGTACGCTGCAGATACGCGCGTTCCTCCGGACGCATGCGGCGCGTCGGATTGCCCGTATCCTTGAACTCGCCGCTGGTGATCGTCGTATTTTCAATGCCGATCTTCTCCAGCAGGGGCTGGAAACTCGCGAACTCGCTGATGACACCGATACTGCCGGTGATCGTACCGGGATTGGCGACGATGACATCCGCGCCGCAGGCGATGTAGTATGCGCCGCTCGCAGCCACTGACCCCATCGAGGCAACCACGGGTTTCCCGTATTTCCGGACCCGGCGCACTTCTTCAAAAATCTCATGACTGGGAACGACGCCGCCGCCCGGAGAATCGAGACGAAGCACCACGGCCTTGACGGACGAACGCTTCCGGTACTTCCGCAGCTGCCGGATGACGTCTTCCGCGTCAACGATGGGGGCGTCGATTTCAATGATGGCGACGCGTTCGCTGCCCGTTCCGCCGTATGTTTCCTCGACGGTATCGCTGGTGCCCTCGGTGGTTACCGCGGTTACGAGCATGAAGAACGCAAGCGCCATGACCAGGAAGGCCATGCCCGCGAAGGCCGCCAGAATTCCGACTATCCACTTACCGCTATTGCCCATCGTTTCAAACTTCCAGTAACTCATTGTGGATCACTAAGTTATGAAAACAATATGCTATTGTCAATGAAAAACAGTTCCGTAAGTATTGAAATGGGAAGCCACTAGCGGGATTGGCCTCCCCGGCATGGAATCAGGATTTTCGACGCCGCACGCGAACCGGCCCGGAGCGGCGGTCGCGGTCGGGGAGGGGCAGGCGTAATGCACGGGATTCTCTCCTTCCAAACTTGTATATTTATCAAATGCTTCAGATCGGTCATATCGCCATTGCTGCCCTGATTTCCTTTCTCATCGGCTCGTTTCCCACCGCCTACGTCGTCGTGCGGAAGAAGAGGGGACAGGATCTGAGGACGGAAGGGAGCGGCAACATCGGCACGCTCAACGCCTACGAGGTCACGCGCTCCCGGTACATCGGTCTCGTCGTCCTGCTCGTTGACGTGCTCAAAGGAGCGATTCCCGTTCTGCTCGTATCGCAGTTCTTTCCCGGTGATTTTTACAGCGCCGGCACGGCACTCTGTGCGGTGGTTCTCGGTCATAATTACTCTCCCTGGATCGGGTGGAAGGGGGGACGCGGCCTGGCATCCGCCGCGGGTGCGGCGCTTGCGTTCAACCCGCTGTTCGTGGCTCTCTGGGGACTTTTCTGGCTCGCGGGATTCTGGAAATCACGCGACGTCCATTTTGGAAATATCGCCGCGACTGTGCTTTCCCCGTTTGTCGTTCTGCTCGCGCGTCAGATTTTCACATGGTCGAGCCTTTTTCCCGTCCCTCAGCCGTGGGCCCTCCCCCTGGTCTTCTTCGTCCTGGGCGGCATCGTGTTTCTCAAGCATATCGACCCACTGAAAACACTCATCGTTACGAATCGTCAACATACAAACGACAGGTAAACGGATGTTTCGCTTTATCACACACGCACCACTGCTGCTGCTTGTATTCGTATTCGCTGCAACGACGGCCTGCAATGCCGAGCGTCGCACGTGGCAGGGAGAAGATCCTGCCGCCACCCAGCGATCCTCGAAGGCTGTCGGCGATGACATATCCAATTCACGCCGGAACTCGATCACGCATGCGGTTGAAATGGTCAGTCCCGCCGTCGTCGGCGTGAACGCGACGCAGGTGCAGCGCCGAAGCGTCGATCCATTCTTTCGGCTGTTTTACGGCGATCAGTATTCGCTGGTCCCCGTGCTCGGGAGCGGCTTCATCATTTCGCCGGACGGCTACATCCTGACCAACGATCACGTCGCCGGCGGCGCCGAAGAAATTTCGGTCACCATGACCAACCGCGAAAAAATACCCGCGAAACTGATCGGCACCGATCCGGTGACGGATATTGCCCTGCTGAAAATCGACGTGGAACACGACCTCCCGTACATCAAACTCGGAAATTCGGACGACGTCATCGTCGGTGAATGGAGCATTGCCTTCGGCAACCCGTTCGGCCTCATGTCGGGAAGCGCGAAGGCCACCGTCACCGTCGGCGTCATCAGCGCGACGCACGTCACTCTCGATGAAAATGAAGGCCGCGTGTACCGGAACATGCTCCAGACCGACGCGGCGATCAACAGCGGAAACAGCGGCGGGCCGCTCGTCAACAGCCTCGGGGAAGTCATCGGCATCAACACGGTCATCTATACCCCGAATCAGGGCAGCGTGGGCCTCGGCTTCGCAGTGCCGATGAACCGAGTGCGCCAGATCGTCGATATCCTGATGAAGGACGGGAAGGTCAACCGGGAGTTCATCCCCGGATTCCGGGTGCAGCCGGTCAACGACGCCATCGCGCAGGCATATAATCTCGACCGCGCTGAAGGCGCGATCGTCACGCAGATCACGAGCCGCAGAGGCGTCGCCGCACGCGCGGGCCTCGAGGTGGCCGACATCATCCTCAAGGCCAACGGCGAACCGGTGTATGCGATCGGCGTTCTTGACGGACTCATCCGCTACTCCCTGCGCGGCGAGGACATCACACTCGAGATCCTGCGCAACAATCAGAAAAAGACAATCGATCTGAAACTCGAATAAGAGGAGACAATGATTCAACGCTACACGCGTCCCGAAATGGGGACGCTCTGGACCGACGAGGCCAAGTTTCAGACCTGGCTGGAAATCGAAATCTACGCCTGCGAAGCGCAGTCCGAGCTCGGGCTGATCCCGAAAGAAGCGATACCGGTGATTCAGCAGCGCGCCGATTTTTCCGTCGCGCGTATCAACGAATTGGAAAAGACGCTCAATCACGACGTCATCGCCTTTCTCACGAACGTGGCGGAGAACGTCGGAGAGGAATCCCGCTTCATCCATCTCGGTCTGACCTCCTCGGATGTCGGAGATACGGCACTGTCGGCCATGGCACGACGCGCGGGACTGCTGCTGCGCGACGGTATGCGCACGCTCAGGGACACCATCGCCGTGCAGGCGCGCAAGTACAAATACACGCCGATGATCGGACGCACTCATGGAATTCATGCGGAGCCGATGACCTTCGGTCTGAAAATGGCGATGTGGCATGAAGAGATGAACCGGAATCTGGAGCGCATCGACCGCGCCATCGAACGGATTTCGTTCGGGAAGATCTCGGGAGCGGTGGGGACATACGCGAACATCGATCCGTTCGTGGAAAAATACGTCTGCGAGAAAATGGATCTCACGCCGTCGCCGATCAGCACGCAGATCCTCCAGCGCGATCGCCACGCCGAGTTTCTCAGTACGATCGCGATCATCGGCGGATCCCTCGAGAAATTCGCCACGGAGATACGGCATCTGCAGAAAACAGAGGTCCTCGAGGTCGAAGAGTATTTTGCGAAAGGGCAGAAGGGCAGCTCGGCCATGCCGCACAAACGCAATCCCATCACCTGCGAACGCGTCGCGGGAATGGCGCGTCTGCTCCGCGGATACGCCACTGCGGGATTGGAGAATCAGGCGCTCTGGCACGAGCGGGATATCACGCATTCGTCCGTGGAACGGGTGATACTTCCGGACGCGACCATCGCGCTCGATTACATGCTGGCGAAGATGAAGCATATCGTCGAGAATTTCTTCGTTTATCCCGAACACATGCTGCGGAACCTCAACGGCACGCGCGGGCTCATTTTCTCCCAGCAGGTGCTGCTGGCGCTGACGAAAAAAGGCATGCAGCGTGAGGACGCCTACCGCATCGTCCAGGGCCACGCCATGCGTGTCTGGAAGGAAGACGTGCATCTGCGCGATCTCGTCGGGAGTGACCCCGAAATCACCGCGATGCTCAGCGCGGAGGAACTCGACACGTGTTTCGACGTCAATCGTGGCACAACGCACGTCGACATGATATTCGATCGACTCGGCCTCGGCGGCGAATAATTCCGATGAACCGGAGGCCGTCACGGCCTCCGGTCTTTTTTCAGGGTATTCGCCCGCTATTCCGCTGCCGACATCCCGCCCATAGCGAATCCTCTCCCCACACCCTCCGGCAAACCCCGGCGAATTCTCGCCAATCAGTTCCCTGTTTTACGATTACATTTTATTAATCCGGTATTCAGATTCCCGAAAGAATGCCACGGTATCTTGCAGGCAGTTTCGCAGTCGAACCGCACACGTCAATCCGCATCTGCGAACCTTTCGACCAGACATTGCAAGACACCATGAAAGAAACTCCCATACAGACCATTCTCATGTTTCGGACGCACGACAGACTGCTCGCCGTGCCGCTGGAGACAGTGACCGAGGTGGTTCCTGCATTCGAGATTCTTCATGCTCCAGGCCTGGCATCGACGATTGCCGGGATGATCAGCCTTCGCGGTGAGGTCATGCCGGTCATCGACACGGCGGTGCTCATCGGCAGGGAGGTGACGCTGCTGAAACCGCAGCATAAATTCATCATTGTTCGTGCGACCCGGCAGACCATCGCCCTGTTGGTCGAGACCGTAGAGGATCTCGTGGAACTCGATGCGAGCCATCCCGTCGATCCGATGACGGGGAACGGCGCTCTGCTGTTCAAGGGTGTCGTTTCCGTGGAGGAGGACATGGTTCTCGTCCTCGATATCGACGCCTGCTGCAGACCTGAGCAGGTCGTTCTGCCGACGGAATTACACACGGATCCCATCACTCTGGAAGGGGAAATCTCGTGAACGCAGAAGCGCGAGCCCAGAACCTCGATTCCGGCATCCATCTCGCCAGCGTCATGCAGAAAATCGATACGCTGCTGGGACTCCGGTATCAGCCGCATCAGTGGAGCGATCTGCTTCGTCTGCTGAAGCCGGCAGCCCGTGAGCTCGGATTCACGGATACATCCGCATTTCTCGCCTGGCTGGTAAACAGCGAGCACGACGAAAACGTCATACGCACACTCGCGAAGCACCTGACGATAGGCGAATCCTATTTCTTCCGCGAAATCGTGGTGTTCTCGATTCTCCGCGACCACGTCCTGCCGGCCCTGCTGGAGCGCAAACAGTCGCAGGGGGATAATCACGTGCGCATCTGGAGCGCCGGATGCAGCACCGGCGAGGAAGTGTACACGCTGGCAATTCTTCTCGATTCTTTCCTCGAAGGGAAGGAAGGGTGGAAATACAGCGTCCTCGGCACGGACGTCAATCCGGTCGCCATTGAACGGGCGCGCGAGGGGAAATACCGCGACTGGTCGTTTCGTGACGTCCCGGCGGAGATTCACTCCTCGTACTTCGAACAGACGGATGACGGCCGGCATGAGGTCGTGGCGAGAATCAAGGATCGCACCGAATTCAAGATGCTCAACCTCGTCAGCGCCCCGGCGCTGTATCCCGGCGGTTTCGATCTCGTTTTCTGCCGCAACGTCCTCATGTACTTCACGCGCGAAAAGGTCAAGAATATCATCCAGGGCTTCCGGCGCTCCCTGACCGAAGGCGGGTGGCTCATTCCGAGTCTGACGGAGACAACCCTGATCAACAATCCGGGCTTTGAAGGCGTCCGATTCGGGGAAGCCACGCTGTTCCGCAAGCAGGCGCATATCCCGCAGATTCTCACGTTCCGTCACGAGAAACAGGAAACTGCGGATACGGAGAAGGAAGAATCGGTGCCGCTGCCGCCAAAAGGACTGCGCAACCCGTTCGCGGGGCTTTTCTCATCCCGTGACAAGCACATCGAGAAGGCAGATGCACCGGCGCATGAAACGCCCGCGTTTCCGCGGCCGCAGGCGGACACGCCCCAGGGCAGTTCGTCACGCGCCGACGCCACGCCTGTCCGCGACATGGCAGCCGCGGAGCAGACCCCGTCCGTACAGCCGGAGAAACAGCTTCCGGATAATGTCCATCACCTCATACTCGAAGCCCGTCAGCATGCCGATGCCGGCCGCCTCGACGACGCGATCGTCGTTGCGAAACAGGCGATCTCCCTGAACAAGATGGACCCCCACGCTCACTACATGCATGGGACGATCCTTCGGGAAAACGGTGAGACGACGCAGGCGCTGCAGGCGTATGAACGCGCCCTGTATCTGAATCAGGACTTCATCCCCGCGCATTTTTCCATTGCCACCCTGCATCATCAGCTCGGCAATACGGCGAAGGCGCGGCGGCATTTCAGCATTGCCCTTCAGCTGATCGAGACGGAAGGCGACCTCGAACGCATCCTCGAACCGGGCGAAATCAGCGCGAAACGGATGATCGAAGTCATACACACCTTCATTGATTGATGAGCATGCGCGATACGACATACACGCAGCAGTACGATCCGGAGCAGTGGAAGCATATCCATGAACTGCTCGGCTCCGTCCGCGCGAGCCTCGAACAGCAGAAGCTCGACACCGACCAGGAAAATGCCGACGTGCTTCACCGGCGCTCGAAAGCGTTCGCCGTACAAAACGCGCCCGTGCATACCGATGCCGGCGAGAGCCAGGACGTGGTGCTGTTCATGCTGGGGAACGACCTCTACGGCGTCGCGTGCGAGGAGATCGAAGAAGTGATCCCCCTGCAGAATCTCGTCGCGCTTCCCAATACGAACAAGGCCATCCTCGGCATCTCCAGTCTCCGGGGAATCCTGTTCTCCGTCGTCGATCTCAAGCGCGTCCTGAATATCCCGGCATCCGATCTGACCACGATGCACCGGGTGCTGATGGTTCGGCACGAGAGCTACAAGGTCGGGTTCCTCGTCGACTCGGTGCAGGGCATGCGCAGCTTCGACAGAAGGGAACTGCAGGATCTTCCGTCGGAAATTCATGAGCGTTCCCGGACGTATCTGCACGGGCTCGCCAAAGGCAACGTATTAATTCTCAATGCACGCGTCGTGCTTCAGGACCAGCTTGTCGCGGGAGACGACAGGCCGGTAATGAAAGACAGCAAGGAATAGGAAAAAGAGGTCTGATCATGCGCTGGTTTGCGAACCTGAAAACGAAATACAAGCTGTTCATCGGATTTGGCATGGTCATCGCGTTTCTTCTCGCGCTGATCGCGGTCGAGAACCTGCAGTCGAACCGGTCGCTGCGGGAATACCAGATTCTGCAGGACACCCAGATCCCGCTCAATCAGGCCGGCAACGAGGTGGTCAGCGAGTTCCTTCGTGCCCGGATGATGTTCAACCGGCTGCGCCTTCAGGCGAGTCCGGATGTCGCCGGCGGCAACATCAGCGAACTGCGCGACCAGTACCTTCAGCAGCAGAACAAGGTGCAGGGACTGATCACGCGGGTGACGAATCTTGTCGAATCGGCGCGCCAGGTGCTCGTCGGCGAAGAGGTCGCGGCTTCGCTGCAGAACGTGAACAAGCAATTCGTGAAACTGACGCGCTCGCATGAAGCGTATGGAGAACTCGCGACCAAGGCGCTGCCGTTCATAGAGCAGCAGAACGTCGACGCACTGCGCCTGATGCGCGCGGACTTCGAAGACAACGACATGGCGTTCGTGAATGCGCTCGATCTGTTCAGCTATGAGCTTCGCAATCTGTTCGACGCATCGCAGGATCGGATCAAGTCCATCGAGGATACCGCCCTCCTGGGACGGATTCTGATCTTCGGCATCGGAATCCTCCTGGTGATTTTCTTCGCCTCCGTGATATCGCGGCTCATCTCGAACCCGCTCAGTCTTGCAACGGAAATCGCCGAGCGGCTCGGACAGGGCGATACGAATATTCCGATCACGACCGATCGGCACGACGAGGTCGGGGAACTGCTGAAGACGCTCGAGAAGCTTCGTGCCAACTCGGACCACGAGGCGCAGATCGCCGCACGCATTGCCGATGGCGACCTCACCGTCGAGATCACACCGCTCTCGGAAAAGGACGTGCTGGGCAAGGCGCTCTCCACAATGGTGCACCGCCTGCGCACGCAGATCCGCGAGATGATCGAAGGCATCAACGTGCTGGCTGCGGCAACCGCCGAGCTGTCCTCAACGATGGTGCAGATCGCGGCAGGCGCACGGGAGACCGCATCCTCCGTCAACGAAACGGCGACCACGCTTCAGGAGGTGAAACAGGCATCGCAGCTGTCGAACCAGAAAGCGAAGATGATCTCCGACAATACGCAGCAGACGCTGCGCATCTCGCATGACGGTGTCGACGCGATCGGGAAGAGCATTCAGAGCATGGAGAATATCCGGGAACAGATGCGCGGCATCGCAGAAAGCATCATCAAACTGTCCGAGCAGGGGCAGGCAATCGGCGATATCGTGACCTCGGTCAATGATCTCGCGGAGCAGTCGAACATCCTCGCGGTGAATGCCGCGATCGAAGCGGCGAAAGCCGGCGAGTACGGGAAAGGCTTCACGGTTGTGGCCAAGGAAATCCGTAATCACGCGGAACAGTCTAAGCAGGCGACGTCGAAAGTACGGTCCATTCTCATCGATACGCAGAAGGCGACGGCCTCGGCGGTCATGGTCGCCGAACGCGGGACCAAGCTGGCCGAAGACGGTGCGCAGCTGTCTTCGCAGTCGGGCAGCGCGATTCAGACCGTTATGACGGGAATCAACGAAACCGCGGAATCCATGCTTCAGATCGCCGCGTCGGCGAAGGAGCAGGTCGTCGGGCTGGACCAGGTCACGACGGCGATTCAGCATATCAAATCCGCCAGCGAGCAGAACGTGGAATCGATCCATCAGGTGGAACTGACGGCGCAGAATCTCAAGGAGCTGGGCACACGTCTGCAGCGCTTCGTCGAACGGTACAAACTCTGATTCACTCCCGGTACAACAGCGTCATGAACGAAGTCGAATTTCTTCAAAAGCTGCGTGAAGCATTTGCGATAGAAGCGGACGAACACTTCCGCACGATAAGCAAATGCCTGAGCGATCTGGAGCACACCGCCAACGGTGAGCGCCAGGGAGTGATCGAGCTCATTTTCCGCGAAGCCCACAGTCTGAAAGGCGCGGCACGCGCGATCAACCGTGCCGATATCGAAGCGGTCTGCCAGTCTCTCGAAAGCCTGTTTTCCATCTGGAAGAAAGATCCCAATCTCGCGACACGCGAGCAGTTCGATGCAAGCGCCATTGCCGTGGACCTGCTCGGAGAAATGCTCACGAGCGATGCGGAATTCCCGCTGACGTATGAGCCCCTCGAGCAGATCGTCGAGACACTGAAGGAACTGAGCAGCAAGAGCGGAGCACGCAGCGCGGCCGGGGGCGCAGCGCCGACGATATCAGAATCGGATCCGCGATCAGCAGGATATTCTCCGGAGGATGCGCTGCCGTCGGATAATTCCGCATCGAACCATCCCGCCGACTCGACGCTGTCTTCGAGCGGGGAAGCCTCGTCGAGTGGGGATGCTGAGTCGAACGTGAATGTAGTTCCGAAGCAGCCGGCGGCGCGGAGCCTTTCGTCGATTCCCGGACTCCCGACCATTCCGGGACTCGATCGTATTCCAGGACTTTCATCCCTCGCGGGACACCAGGCGCCTGCAAACGGCAACGGGACGCACCGCCTGTCGTCCACGCCGACACACGGGACGTCCGAGTCGGGCATTTCCGAGAATGAAGGGTTGCGTGCCGGAACGCCGGCAGGGAAGCCGGATCAGGCTCAGGCGCCGCTCGATATCACAGCGACCAGCAGCGCGGAGCCGGTGAAGGAATTCGCGGACACTGCCAAAACCGCCGCACCGGCGCCCGCGGGAGCGAAACGGGACGAGGCGTCTCCAAAAGACGGGATGGCAGTGCCGGGAACCGGTACGGCATTCCGCAGCGTCAAGGACACGATACGCGTTCCGATCGGAGAACTCGAGTCGCTCTACCGTCAGACAGAGGAACTCAGCAGCATCAAGTTCATGCTCGGTCGACACGCCGCGGATCTTCGGCGGGTTATGGATCAGTGCCGCGAGTGGATTCGCGAGTACCACAAGCAGCGTCAGAGTGTACTGGAAGAGACGCAGTTCTCTGTCGGCCGGAAACGGGATGCGGACTACTATTCCGGGCAGTACGAGAAGCTGCAGAATTTCATGAAATGGACCGCGCGCCAGGTCGAAGGTATCGAGTCGGCGGTGGGGAAGAATCTCGAAGACGGCCGCGGCACGATGTACATCATGGAAAGCATGTCCGACGTGATGATGGAGAATGCGAAGCAGCTTCTCCTCCTGCCGTTCTCGCTCGTCACCGACCCGCTGCCGCCGATGGTGCGCAAGCTCGCGCGCGATCTGAACAAGGAGGTCCGCTTCCAGGTGCAGGGCGATGAAATCCGCATCGACAAACGGATACTCGAGGCACTGAAGGACCCGCTCCTCCATCTGCTGCGCAACAGCCTCGATCACGGTATCGAGGACACCGCGGCCAGGGCGAAGGCACAGAAATCCGTGACGGGGAACATTACCCTCACAATCCAGACCGCGCGGGACAATCGAATCGAGGTCCTCCTCGAAGACGACGGACGCGGCATCGACATCGAGCGTGTAAAGAAAAAGGCCGTCGCCGACGGACTGCTGACGGAGGAAAAGGCCCGCAAGCTTACCGACCGGGATGCGCTGGATCTCGTTTTCCTTTCCGGCATCACCACGAGCCCGATCATCACCGACCTCTCCGGTCGCGGCGTCGGACTCAATGTCGTTCGTGAAAACATCCTCTCGCTCGGCGGAGAAATCGAGATCGAGACGGAGAAGGGAGTACGGACCCTGTTCCGGATTTCACTCCCTCTGTCGCTCTCGAACGCGCGCGGCGTGCTGGTCCGCAGCCAGGGACGGCTCTACGTGGTTCCGCTGCAGTTCGTCGAACGCGGGATCAGTGTGCATCGCGAGAACTTCTCCCAGCTGGACGGAAAATCCGTCATCGATTATCACGGACGGACGGTGACTGTCCGCAGGCTGGAAGAAATTCTGACCGGCCAGAATGCGGGCAAGAGAGAGGAGAAGCCCCAGGCGATCGTCCTTCTGCTTCGTCTTTCATCCAACCTGCTCGCCGTCGAGGTCGACGATATTCTGTGGGAACAGGACGTCGTGATCAAGCCGCTGCCTGCCCCGGTTTCACGGGTTCGGACGGTCGCCGGCGCCACGCTTCTCAGCAGCGGCGAACTCGTGCTCGTCCTTCAGGTTCCGGACCTTTTCGACGCCTCACGCGGTGTGGTCGCACCGGGCAGGTCCGAGCAGCCGTCGAAGGAAACGAAGCGCCAGCGCCTGCTGGTCGTGGACGATTCGATTACCTCACGCGTCCTCCTCCATGACATCCTGGTCAATTCGGGGTACGAAGTGATAACCGCCGTCGACGGCATCGACGCTCTCACGCACATGCGTGAGGAACATTTCGATCTCATCGTTTCCGACGTGGAAATGCCGCGCATGAACGGTTTCGAACTCACCGAGGCGGTGCGCAAGGACGAGAAGATGCACGAGACGCCCCTCATCCTCGTCACCGGTCTTGAGACGCAGGAAGACAGGGAGCGCGGATTCGACGTCGGAGCCAACGCCTACATCAACAAGAGCAGTTTCGATCAAAGCAACCTCATCGATGTCATCGAGAGGCTGATTTGACATGGTGAGGGTCTTTTCCATAGCATTTACCGTCGGATGGGCACAGCGTCTCGAACAGCTGTGCGTACGCCGCGACGACATCCAGATCGTCCGTACCATGTACGGGATCACGGATGTCATCGCGCAGCTCGCATCCTCCGGGGCGGAGATCGTGGCTGTGGAAGGGGGGCACGATTGGGAAAGCGTCACGAAAGTCACCCGTGCCATCATGGAAGGGCATCCCGTTCCCTTAGTGGTCCTGACGATGGAGAACCAGCGGGGCGACGAACTCGAGGCAGCCGGCGCGCTTGACGCCGGAGCGCTCAGCCTGCTGACCCTTCCGGCATACACGGGCAGCCCGGACGAGCCGGTTTTCGCCGAGCAGCTGTCGAAAAGCCTCCGACTGATGTCCGAGGTAAAGGTGGTGCGACGCTGGGACAGCGCGAGACTCGAGTCGCTGACCCGTGTTCCGCAGGACCTTCACCCGGCGGGGAAGGAAAATCTGCATGTCGATATCGTCGTCATCGGTGCTTCGGCAGGAGGGACCAAGGCGCTGCAGGAGGTGTTTTCACACCTGCCGGCCGAATTCCCGCTGCCGATTCTCGTGGTACAGCACATCGCGAAAGGGTACCTCCGGGGACTGGCGGGATGGCTGGATGAACAGACGGAACTCACGGTGCTGATCGCGGAAAACGGGGCGCCGCTGTCGGCGGGAACCGTGTACCTCGCACCGGATGATGTGCATTTGACAGTTGACCGAAAACATTGTATTCTTCTCGCTGACGACGAGCCGATCAACGGATTCAAACCTTCCATCGCGCGTCTGTTTTCCAGCGTCCACGAGACGTATGGCGGGCACGCGGTCGCGATCGTCCTCTCGGGAATGGGTAACGACGGCGCACAGGAAATGCTCCATCTCCACCAGGCCGGTGCGGTAACGATCGCGCAGGATAAGGACACCTCCCTCATCCATGGCATCCCGGGTGAGGCGATCAAATTATCCGCGGTCAGCTCCGTGCTGCCGGTGCAGGAAATCGGTCACGCGCTGCTTTCGCTGACCGCGGCACAGTCCGCAGTGAACAAAGACACGGGCGACGGATACCACGTGCACCCGAATACCGCAGAACAGGAATAACATGTCAACCGGAATTGAAATCCTTGTCGTCGAAGACAGCCCGACCCAGGCACTGAAACTCAAGTACATTCTCGAGAAACAGGAATACGCGGTCCGTCTCGCGACAAACGGCAGGGAAGGGCTCGAGGCCATCGCGCAGCGTCGTCCGACCATGATCATTTCCGATGTGCTGATGCCGGAGATGGACGGGTACGAGTTCTGCACCCGCATCAAGGCCGATGACGAACTGAGCAGCATTCCGGTCATCCTGCTGACCACGCTCTCCGACCCGCAGGACATCATCCGCGGCCTGGAAAGCGGCGCCGACAATTTCCTCAACAAACCCTACAGCGAAGAGGCGCTGCTCTCGCGCATCAAGTACATCCTGATCAACATGGACGTTCGTACGCGCATGCGCACGGGCATGGGGATCGAGATCTACTTTGCGAACAAGAAGCACTATCTGACCTCGGAACGCATCCAGATCATCGATCTTCTGCTTTCCACCTACGAGAACGCCGTGGAGAAGAACCGGGAACTCGAGCAGGCGAACAAGAAGCTGCGGGCGGTGCAGGAAGAAATCGAAAAAAGCAACGAACAGCTCAAGCAGCTCAACGAACAGAAGAACATGCTCCTCGGCATGGCCGCGCACGACCTCCGGAATCCCCTCTACCTGATCGAGGGCTACAGCGACTTCCTGCTGAAGGAAAACAGCGAGAACATATCAGAGGATCAGCGGACGATCATTTCCGCGATACAGAGCAGCAGCACCTACATGGTGCAGATGATCAATGACCTGCTCGACGTCCATAAAATCGAAACGGGAAAAATGGACCTGAAACTGGAGATGGCGGATTTCGCCCAGCTGGTCCGGAATGTGATCGAGCGCAGCGCCTTCGCTTCGAAGAACAAAGGGGTGGACATCGCCGTCTCGCTGCCCGACACCATCCCGCACTTTCTCTTCGATCCTTCCCGCATCGAACAGGTGATGGGGAATCTGATCGACAACGCCATCAAATTCTCCTTCAAGGGTTCCGCCATCGAAGTGTCGATCCAGTGGGACGATGCGGAAGTCATGTTCTCTGTACGGGATCACGGCCCGGGAATTCCCGAAAAGGAGCAGGGTCGTCTCTTCAAACCCTTCAGTACGACCAGCGTCAAGCCGACGGGCAACGAGAAGAGCACCGGCCTCGGACTCGCCATCGCAGAGAGCATCGTATCAAAGCACAACGGCCGGATCTGGCTCCAGAGCGAACCCGGGAAGGGATCGCAGTTCAGTTTCGCCCTGCCGGTGAGGCAGCCCGAGAACTGATTCCCGCGATCGGCCAAGGACAGAACGCCCCGGACATTTCGCCGCGGGCATGTGAAAACAGCGAATACGCCGTCCCTCATCGGACGGCGTATTTGCAAATTGTCTGTGGTTGCCGTAAAATACCCGCGGTTTACTCAACATACTATCGGCCGCAATGAGACTTCTTATCGTAGAAGACGAAATCAAGGTTTCCCAGTTTCTTCAAAAAGGATTTGAAGAAGAATTATTTTCCGTCGACACCGCGCAGGATGGGGAGCAGGGCTTGTTCCTGGCGATGACGGAAAGCTACGATGTCATCATCCTCGACCTCATGCTCCCGAAGATGAATGGCGTCGAGGTCCTGAAGGAACTCCGCAAGGAGAAATCGACCCCCGTGCTCGTGCTGACCGCGAAAGGGCAGCTCGAAAGCAAGGTCGAGGTGCTCAACATCGGGGCGGATGACTACCTGACCAAACCCTTTGCGCTTGCCGAGTGCATCGCCCGCGTCCGCTCGCTTCTGCGGCGCGCGCAGATGGACAAACCGAGCAACGTGCTCGGCGCGGATACGCTGGAACTCGATCAGATTCAGCATATCGTGAAGCGGGGCGGTACCGTGATCGATCTGACCGTGAAGGAGTTCAAGCTCCTGGAGTACCTCCTTCGCAATAAGAACACCGTTCTCACGCGCTCGGCCATCATCGAGCACATCTGGGAAATCACCTTTGATACGGGGACGAACGTTCTCGACGTGTACATGACGCGCCTTCGCAAGAAAGTGGACGACGACTTCGATGTGAAGCTCATTCATACCATCCGCGGGGTAGGGTACATTCTCAAGGATGAAGAAGAATGACGCTCGGTGCGCGACAGAAAGCCATTCTTCTCTATTCTTCGACGATTTTCGGGGCCTTCGTGCTGATCTTCCTTCTGGTCATCACGATCTTCACGCAGCATTTCTATTCCCTCAACATCTTTGACGCCAGCGTCCTCGAACGCTACCGATCGACGTTCACGGGCATCGGAATCCTGTTCATCCCCGCAGGCCTGTTTTTCGCGCTGGCGATCGGCTGGATCATCTCCCAGGAGCTGCATCCGAAAAAACAGCGTGACACCTTTCGCGTGGGCATGGCGGGAGACGGCGATGACAGGGAGGAGGATTTCCGGGACAAGATGCACACGGTGCACAGCACCATCAAGAACATGCAGACGGCGTATGAACAGATTCAGACGTTCTCGGCCAACGCCTCGCATGAACTGCGGACACCGCTGACGATCATGCGCGGGGAGATCGAGCTCGCACTCCGCAACCCGAAGACTCCCGATCAGTACCAGCAGCTGCTCGGAAGTCTTCATGAAGAAATCATGCGCCTGTCCCGCATTCTCGACGACCTTCTGCTCATCGCGAAGACGGAGATCGGCGAGCGTCCGATTGAACTGTCCCCGGTCGATCTTCGCGAACTGGTCGAGGAACTCGCCGACGAAGCGGAAATGTTTGCGGAACAGACCGGAATAAAATTCGAACTGGGAGAGACCATTGACGCGTTCATCGAGGCGGAACCGCTGCGCATTCGCCGCGTGCTTCTCAACCTCATTGATAACGCTGTCAAGTACAACAGAAAAAACGGCACCGTGCGGCTTTCGATGGAACGGGAGGACGATTTTGTCGCCGTGCATGTGCAGGATACGGGAATCGGCATTCCGCATGAAGCCATCCCGCGCCTGTTCGAGCGTTTCTACCGCGTGAACGATTCAGAGAAACAGGGGACAAAGGGCACGGGGCTCGGACTCTACCTCGTGCACTGGATCGTCAAGAATCACGGGGGAACCATCGATGTCCAGAGTGTGCCGGGTGAGGGCAGTACGTTCACCGTGCGCCTCCCGCTACGCAATATCGGCAAATAGAAGAATAATACCCGATAGTCTGATTAAAAGCTCGCCCCGCCTTCCGCTCCCGCCTGTTCGTACCTTTCACTCTTGTAATGCAGCATTCAGCGGTTTGTAAGATTCGCCTTATAAATTGGCCTCTGTAACATTTATCAGGCCAGCGAGACGATACGTACGATGCTCCACCACGACAGTCACACTCCCCGCCAAATGTTACATCGTTGTAATTCAGAATTCAGCCCTTTGTAAGAATTGCCGCATAACTTGGACAGTAGATTTTCGCAGTAAGAAAACAAGGTTCCTTTTCTAAACATTCACTCTCTCTTCACCATTTTCCAGGAGATTTGTTATGGGTACGCAACAGCTTCTTCTCATCGTTCTCGGTGTCATTATCGTCGGTATCGCAGTTGTGGTCGGTATCAATATCTTTGGTACCAACGCAGAGCAGGCCAACAAGGATGCCATCACCCAGGATTGCCTCCGCCTCGCGTCGGCCGCTCAGGGTTTCTATCGCAAGCCGACCATGCTCGGTGGCGGTAACAACTCCTTCAACGGTATCACGCTCGAGGATTGCGGTATGGCGGCTGACGGCTCCAACGTCAACGGTACCTACACCGTCACCGGCGCAGCTGATGCATTCTCCGTCACGGGCGTATCGGCCACCGATGCGACAAAATCCGTCACCGTCAACGTGGATATGACACAGACCACGGATGAGACCCGCGTGACGGTTGACTACACGGCCTGGTAAGCACTGAGGACTATCCTCTCTGATTATAGCATTCGGTTCAACGCCGCTGTCCGTACGGGCAGCGGCGTCTTTGTACGCTGTCACAGGTTCGGCTGAAGGATCGGAAGGAGTGCAGCCATGGGTTCGCAGCAGATACTGATGATCGTCCTGGGAGTCGTTGTTGTCGGAATCGCCGTGGCGATATCCCTGCTTTTCTTTGATCAGAGCGCGGAACAGTCGAGCAGGGACGCGCTTGCGCAGGACTGCCTGAAGCTGGCATCCAACGCCCAGGGATATTTCCAGACCCCCGCCATGCTCGGCGGAGGGAACAACAGTTTCGACGGCATCACGATTCGCGACTGCGGGATGGAAGCGGACGCAAGGGGAGAAGGGCACAATCTGAGCGGCGTCTTTTCGATCGCCGATGCGGAAGGAATGACCGTCAGCATCCGCGCGACGTCCGCAACGGATCCCTCAAAATCGGTCACGGTCCTGGTCGACATGCGGCCGGCGGATCCTTCCCGGCGTCTCTCCGTGGCTTTTGCGGGATGGTGAACCCGCCCCTGTTGAAGGGGTTAGTATTTCCGCATGACGAAAAAATCCCCGGCCGCATTTCACGTTACCCCCCCGGCATCCTTTCGGCTTTGTAATCCCCGTTTAAGTCTCTGTTAAGAATGGCGCCCTAACTTACTGCGTGAGGGTGCAGGCATATGCACGTTGTATCTCAACACTTGCAGGCACTCTCAGGAAGTAGGATAAGAAAGGAAAAAAGCATGGCAGACTTCAGATTCCAGGGCGTCGGACCCTCGGGGAAAATCATCCAGGGGACGATTTCCGCGGGAAACGCCGCCGAGGCGAAGAAGAAAATTCAGGAGCTGTCGAAAGGACGCGCATTTCGCCTCGACAAGCTCGAAAAGCGTACGTCGTACGTATACAAGGCGCAGAAGGGCGATAAAGTCCTGGAAGGCGAACAGAAAGCGTACTCGAAGGCGGAGGTCGACAATGCGCTGACTTCGATGGGGTACAAGGTCGTCTATGTCCGCAAGAAACTGAATATCAATCTGGGCAAACCGCCCGTGGCCGACCTGATCACCTTCGTCCGCCTGAGCGCGGATCTGCTGCGTGAGAAGCTGCCCTTCAACGAGGTGTTGAATCTTCTGGCGAACGACATCGAAAACAAGGTGCTGAAGGAAACGCTCAAGGACATCAACACCGATCTGCGCAAGGGAGCGGAGAGCGAGCGTGTGTTCATGAAGTACGAACACATTCTCGGGAAATTCACCGCGAAGATGCTCGGTCTCGCCTCGAAGAGCGGCGCCATGGCGGAGATGTACGATTCGACGGCGAAGTTCCTCGAGCGGCGGATGGAATTCAAGAAGAGCATGAAAAGCGCCATGCTCATGCCGATGATCACCCTCGTGCTTCTGATTCTCGCGACGATCTTTTACGTCGCGTACATCTTCCCGGAAACTGCCCGCATGTTCCTCAAGTACGGGATCGAGCTGCCGCCAATGACGGAAGCGACACTCGAGCTGTCGGATTGGATTGTCGCGAATATCCTCTATTTCATTGTCGCGATTATCGGCATCGGCGTCGGAATTTTCATGTTCTTCACAAACGAGAAGGGCCGTCTCTGGGCCGACAAGCAGTCCTTCCGCATTCCGGTGCTCGGCGGCCTGATCCACAAAACCGCGATCGAAGTGTTCTGCCGTGTGTTCTACTCGCTGTACAGCGGCTCGGGCGAGAACATCGACGTGATCAAGACCGCCGCGGAGGCGACCGGGAACAAGTACTTCGAGCATCAGATTCGCTTCATTACCATCCCCATGATGCTCAAGCACGGAAAGGGTCTGCACGAGTCGTTCGAAGCCGCCGGCGTGTTCACGAAGACCGCGCTCTCACGTTTTCACGCAGGAGCCGAAACCGGTATGGTCAGGGAGACCGCTCTCCAGCTGGCGAACTACTACGAGCGTGAAACCACCTACAAATTGAAGTCGGTCGTGGATTTCATGCAGCTGTGGGTCGCCCTCATCATCATGATCGTCATGACGGCCATTACCATCGTCTCCTCGGAGACGGCCGTGATCAAACCGAAATCCGCCCCCGGCATGGGTGATTTCTGGTACCTCCACATGCTTATCGCCACCGGACCATTTGCTCACTATCTGAAACGGATCTACCATGGATGCCGCAGCTTCCTTACTGGAACGGAAAATCGATAAAGTCGGCATCGCTCTTCTCCACAAGGGGATCGTCGACCGGGAAACCGTGTCCAAGGCGATTGCCACGAAGGAGAAGGAAGCGGGTCACAAGCATCGCAGCCTTGCGGAGATACTCGTCGATGAGTACGCGCTCGATCATCATACGGTCTTCTCGGAGGTCGCGCGGATCTACGCGTTCAAAACCCTGAAGATCGACGAGGCGATGACCGAACGCCGTCTGAGTGTCATCAAGCAGATGGTCGATTCACTGACGCCGGAGCAGAAATCCATGCTGTTCAAGGCGCGGACGCTGCCTCTGCAGTTCGACGCCCGTACCCCGGACAAGCTCGTCCTCGTGTCCGCGGTCCCGATCCATCGGGAGATTCCGCGTATCGCCAGCTATTTCCGCGCGCTGAAGTACGAAGTCTATTACGCGGAACTCAAGGCGCTGCAGCCCCATCTCGACAACATTCTCCGCGGCGACAACATCTTCCTCGAGAGCATCAAGGAGATGGAAGCCGAACTGCATGAGTCGGACATGGAATCCGGCATCGACGAAGCGGAGCTCGACCAGGAAATCAACAAAAGCATGCTGGTCAACCTGTTCGAGGGCTGCCTGGTCGAGGCGGTACGGACGGGCGTGAGCGATATCCATATCTTCCCGACCACGAAACTGGTCACGGAGTTCCACTTCCGCGTCGATGGAAAGCTGGCCTTGTGGAACAAGGTCGAAGGAACGCGTCCGGAAGCGGTGCTGGCCGTGGTGAAGGATCGAAGCATGAATATCGATCGCTTCGAGCGTGATGCCGCACAGGACGGTTTCATCCAGCGGACGATCGACAACGTCATCATCCGATTCCGTGTGTCGGCTCTTCCCATCGCCGGCTCCGAGTTCGCGCAGAAGTTCGAGAGCATCGTCATCCGCGTGCTCGACAGCAGGAAGGTGATCAAGGATATTTCCAAGATCGGATTTCAGCCGAAGGCCTTCGAGTGGTTCCAGGAATCGATCTCGAAACCGCAGGGAATGATCATCCTGACCGGTCCGACCGGAAGCGGCAAAAGCACGACGCTCGTCGCCGCGCTGTATTCGGTGATCACGCCACAGGTCAATGCCCTGACGGTGGAGGATCCGGTCGAGTACGTGATCGACGGCGCGCGGCAGATCAAGATATCCCACAAGGTGGATTTCGAACAGGCTATCCGCGCGATTCTGCGACACGATCCGGATATCGTGATGGTCGGTGAGATGCGTGACAAGCTGACGGCGGACATCGCGATCAAGCTCGCGAACACGGGTCACCTCACATTTTCCACGCTTCATACCAACGATGCCCCCAGCGCGGTCACCCGACTCTTCAAGATGGGTATCGAGCCCTTCCTCATCGCGTACGCCATCAACCTCGTAGTCGCCCAGCGCCTCGTGCGCCGGCTCTGCCAGAAGTGCAAGCGGCCGACCCGGGATCTCGATGAAGCGGAACTGCTCAATGTCGGCTTCACACCGGAAGAAATTGAAACCACGACATTTTTTGAACCTGTCGGGTGTCAGCACTGCATCAAGGGCTACAAGGGACGCGCGGCCATTCACGAGTCGCTGTTTTTCTCGAAAGAAATCCGCAAGGCGGTATTCGATTCCGGCGACGATATCGATGAAGACAAGATCCGCACCATCGCGATCAGTCAGGGAATGCTGACCCTGCGCGCGAGTGCGCGGGAACGCGTCAAGGAAGGTGTAACCTCCGTTGCCGAGGTCATCGCCGCAACGATGTCTGATGAATAATGAGCGTGTCGCCGCGTGCAAGGTGCCGCGGAGCGAAACAGGTAACCGGTCAATGCGTGATAAACAGAGGCAGGAATGAACACAGGACAGATGATGCTCACGATTGCGGCGTTCATGCTGCTGGGAATAGTGATGCTGAACTTCCGCGCCGCCAATTTCCAGAACGAGGACGTGCTTGACAGCAACGAATACACGCAGAAAGCGGTGGCCATCGCCCGCTCGATGATCGATGAGATCAAATCGAAGGTGTACGATCAGAAGCTGACGGCGACGAGTATCGTCAGGGTCACCGACCTCAGCAGCTGCGGACCAGCCTACACCGAAAAATATCCGGGATTCCCCGACGTCGACGACTTTCACGGTTCGGTCTTCCGCAGTCCCGCCCCGGGAACGACACCGACGGTCACGACGCCGAAATGTCTCTGGGATACCTGGGGCTACACGGTTTCCGTCCGGGTGACCTTCGTCCAGCCCACCACGCCATCCATTCCGACGACCACGCGCACGTTCTCGAAGCTCGTGACCGTCACCGTCTCCAATGAATTTTCTCCCGACACAGTAACCATGTCATATATCGCGGCGTTTTAACATGAGCAGTCACCTTGATATCATCGGATCGGTCATCATCGCAGGCATGATCATTCTCAATTTCTCCTTTTTCATGGGGGAACGCACCGAGTCGCAGATTGAGAGCACGAATAAGATCACGGCGCAGACCGATATGAGCGACGTGACCGAAACGATGCGTTTCGATCTGAGAAAAGTCGGCTACGGCTGCGACACACTTCCGATCCTGCGCGCGGATGAGAACTGCTTCGTGTTCCGGGCAGACCTCGAGAATGACGGGAAGCTCGATACCGTAGGGTATTATTACGGAACGGCGAGCGCCCTCATCAGCGAGAAAAGCGGGTCGCTGCTGTACCGGATCGTCAATGGAAGAAAACAGCGCGGACAGGATCTCGGGCTGACGGCTTTCCGCTTCAACTATTTCACCACCGATACCTACGGTGCGATGACGAAGACCACGAGCATTTCCAGCATCATGGCGATCGGTGTGAGCCTTCGCATGCAAAGCGACATGAAGGTGAACGGGGAGTATCAGTATTCCTTGAACGAATTCACCATTACCCCCCAGAATCTGTAAAACGGAGAAGCTCCATGGGTCAGCAAGCACTCATCATCGTCGCATTATCCTCGCTGCTCGTGGGCGTGTCCGTGCTCGGTTTCATGGGCGCCTGGGACTACTCCAACGAGACCACCGCCAGTCTGTTCGAACGGGAACAGGCGCTTAATGTGACTCGAAGCGGAATCAACCTCGCCATCTCGAAGCTGCGGCAGCAGAAAACGTGGCGGACAGGATACAGCAATTTCCCGGTTGTGGGAGGGACGGTCTCCGTCCGCATCATTGACATCGGCCTCGATACGGTGCGCATTACCGCGGTCGGAACGATCAACGGCGTCAGCCACAATTCCGTGCTGGAGGCAAAACTCAGCTCGATTTTCCCGACGGTCGAAAGCGCGCTGACGGTCTTCGGCGACTCCGTTGAAGTAACCAGTGACGGAAAGGCGTTTTTAATTGACGGTCATGATCACAACCTCGACGGCAGCCCGGGCATCTATCCCGCAGTGGAAGGAATCGGCGTGCAGACCGACGAATCGGTCGCGGACGTAAAGAAGCAGCTCGATTCCGCGTCCGGAGGATCAATTGCCAGCAGGGTGATCGGTGCCAGCGGTGTGGGCAGCGTTGGTTCGTTCAGTTCATCGAACCTCACACAGCTTCATCAGTTCTACCGCGACCGCCGGACCATCACGATCCCAGCGGGTACCTACTCCAACAATGCGGTTTACGGGACGATCAGTCAGCCGGAAATCGTGTACGTCCCAGGAAACCTCAGCTGGTCGGGGACGATCTCGGGAGCGGGGATTCTCGTGGTTGACGGTCAGCTTATCATGAAAGGAAAAATCGAGTGGAAGGGCATTATTCTCGCGATGTCGGGAGATGTCATCCTGTCGCTCGGCGGTACGGGTACGCCGGCAATCCTCGGCACCGTATGGGTCGGCAATACCGATCCGACGAAAGTCACGCATGTGAACGTGACGGGGAATCCCTCGGTTGCGTACAGCTACACGACGCTCATGACCGTACTCGGAAACCTCGGTCTGCTGGGCGTCGAGGTCTTCAAATACTGGGAATAACCCGGAGAAATTTTTGCACTATTTTTTCTTCCTGTGCTTCCCATGAGAGAATTAAATAATTATATTTCAATGCATCCGGTTAAAAAGGTGAAGCACAGGTTTAGCAAAGAGCACCGAACCTCAATTGAATCTGTGAACACCCGACAGCAGGCATTATGAGTCAAGACCCCGTAACCACCTCTGCAACATCAATCAGGAAGGACGCTGTCCGCGTGCCTGCGGAACCTGTTATTCCGGAGCGTATCCTGTCGAATGCGATGAAGGTCATGGACTTCGTCGTCAAGGACATGCCCACGCACTATTTCGGAACCGAGAAACAGGAGTTCATAAAGAAAAAGATCGAATCGCTGGATGAAAAGGCGATACAGGTCCTCCGGATGTTTTACGAGCGAATCATCGCACGCATGCGCGATCTGGAGGCGTCGGATATCGACGTCGGCAGCTTCGGCACACGCGGGGAAATTTGGTTCCGCGTTCACGGCAGCAAGCTGCCGCAGAAAGATCTTCCGCGGCTGGAGTCTCCGTATTGTGACGTGCTCATCCAGTCCCTCGTCATGCCCCGGCAGCGGGAAACGCTGCTCGAGCGCCGCAGTCTCGATTTCTCCTACCACGTCGAGGAGAACGGGGAGCGCTTCCGCTACCGCGGAACGGCGTATTTCGATCTCGATGCGCTCGGAATGAACATGCGCGCCATCACCGCGAAAATCCGGCCGTACGCGAGCTACAACTTCCATCCGAATATCACCAACGTCGTCAATCTCAAAAACACGAAGGAAGGTTTGATCCTGGTGACGGGAATAACCGGTTCCGGAAAGAGCACGACGCTGGATGCGATCATCGATGCGAACAACAATGCCGTCGATTCGCACATCATTATCATTGGCGCACCGATCGAGTACGTCCATTCTCCCGTGCGATCCGTCGTCCGGCATCGCGAGGTGGGACGAGACGTCATGTCGTTCAAGGACGGCACGGTACAGGCGCTGCGCCAGGACCCCGACATCGTCGTGATCGGTGAGATGCGCGACCCGGAGACGATCATGTCGGCGCTGGAAATCACGGACTCCGGTCACAAGGTTTTTTCGACGCTGCATACTTCCGCCGCTGTCGAAAGCATCGACCGCATCATCGGCGAAGTGCCGCCGGAGGAACAGGATCGCGTCCGCAACCGTCTCGCGGATGTCCTCAAGCTGGTCATCTCTCAGAAGCTTGTCCCCACGCTTGATCGCAAGCGGGTGCTTGCCAAGGAAGTCCTGCTCGTGACCCCGTCCGTACGGGCGGCGATCAAGAACGGGAACACCGGAGAGATCTACCAGATGATCACCGAGGGCGGAGCACTCGGTATGATCACCATGGAACAGGACCTGTTCCGGCTGTTCAAGAGCAACATCATCAGTATAGACGAAGCCATCAATTTCGCCAACAATAAAAAACGGCTGCGGCAGCTGATCAACAAGCAGATCAGTTGATGCTGTCCGGCCGAGAGCGCGTATGAGTCAAGCGGTACGACCACAGCAAATCTGTATCGGAATCTCCATCGAGGGCGCAATGTTGCGTCTGGCGACGCTCGGCCGCACCGGTACGAAGCTGAACGTCCTCGATCTCGCTTCGATGCCGTTGCCCGTCAAGCAGTTCACCGGCGGCGGCCTGGATGACGAAGGAGTTCCGAAATCGGATAATCCATTCGACGAAGCCGCAGGAGGAGGAGGGGCCGAAGGGGACGGCGATTCCGGTATCGATCTCAGTTCGATCCGGGAATTCATCGCCACGCATTTTGTGCCCAATGCCAACTTCACGCTCGGTCTTGAAGTGCCGTACGTCCGGACGTTCATCCTTCCCGTCGACAAGAAGGACACCCCCGGGAAAGTCCGCACCCGCGTCGTCGAAGAGGTCGGCAAGCTCCTGAATCTCGAATTGCAGAAGCGCGCCGTCGCCCTCGAGAAGGCCGGCGAAAAACAGGTTCTGGCGATCGCTCGACTCGAGGACTCGCCGATGGTGGATATCTGCACATCCGCCCAGGGCGGACAGAAGCGCAGACCGCGGCTCGACTCCATCACGAGCAACGAAGTCGCACTGATCAACATGGTGCGCGTGCACTTCCGCGCGGAAGCGGACGAAATCATGCACGTCATCCATGTCGACGACGACGTCACGCACTTCTTCGTCATGCGTGGCCACGATATCGAGTACATCGCTCCGGCCATCCAGCAGGGCGCGCACGATGCGCATCTCGTCTCCACGCTGTACAACCGCATCGAACTCACCGCGGAAGGAGCCGGCTACCTGAATCCGGACAAGGTGGTTCTCAGCGGCAAGGCCGAGGAAATCGGGCTGAAGGAGGAAATTCTCGAGAACAACCCCGAGGTGGTGTTTCATTCCCTGAAGCGCCTGCGCATCGGTCACTCCGATGACAAGGACATCCTCCGGGAGATGAACAACTACCTCGTGCCGATTTCCCTCGCATGGCAGGCCCTCCAGCCGAAAAATCCGCATTTCTATCGCCTCGATGTTCTGCCCGCGCGCATTCGCGAAGATCAGAAGCGATTCCGCCTTGCCTGGCATGGCGTCTTGCTGCTTCTGCTGCTGTTCGTCGCCGTCACGGCGCTGACTGTCGTCGGCCTGGAAAAACAATCGAAACTGGCGACCATCTCCTCGGCCCTGGATTTCGACCGGCAGCAGATAGAGGAACAGAAAATCGTCGTCAACAAGATTACCGAACTCGACCAGAGGTCGAAGGCGATCCGTACTGCGACAACCACTCTCGACACCCTGCTGCTGAATGCCGAAGCATGGACGGAAACGCTCGACACGCTCGCCAGGGGGGCGGATGCGCTGCGCGACGCGTGGGTGAGCGAGATGACGATGGATAAAACGGGCGGTCTCGCGATCGTGGGATATGCGTTCAAGCGTGCAAGCATTCCCACGTTCTCCACGTCGATCGGCGTGACCCGGCTTCGTGAGGTCACTGTGCAGGAGATCGGCGAGGCGAAGGTGTTCCGTTACGATATTCACCTGAAGCAGGACAGCACGTACCCGTACAGCAATTCCCGCGCGGCACGCTGGCACGATTCGGTTCGCACGGTAATCGGCGATGTCGCACCAGCCGCCGGAAATACCGCGACGACGCCCGCAGCGAAGACACCGGCCGCAGCGACCAAGGAGAACTAGAGGACAGCCCATGCCATACGCCGTACGAAACAGCATCATCCTGGCCGTGCTCATCCTCCTTATCGGAGGCGGAGGAGCCGCCTACATTTATTTCTATCAGGCGCCCCGTATCGACGAGCTCCAGGCGGAACGGGACCGCATCCAGCAGCAGCTGGGCGATGCGGACGACCTCTTCGATCGGCTGGTCCAGGTGCAGGAACGGGTGGAAATCCTGAACGCCGCCTGGCGTCAGCGTCCCAAGACGCTCGCGACGGAAGAGTCCGCCAGCAATACGAATATTTATCTGAATGAAATCCTCGCGCAGAGCCCGGAACTGGATCTGAACGTTTTCACACAGGAACAGGTCCAGCAGAACGGCTGCGGCTACACCCGCTATCATCTCGCCGGGCAGGGTTCTTTCGAGAGCTTTGCGCGACTGGTGCAGTTCCTCGAGTTCGGTCCGCGTCTGATGAAACTGCGGAACTTCGACGTACGCGAGGTCCACTCCGTGGATGACGAGCACGGCCGCATCACCCATACCGTGCAGTTCGACATCGACGTGCTGGCGTACTATTCGGAGCAGCTCCCGTTTGCGGATTCGCTGGACACCCCGTCGGTCGCATCGACGGTGTTTCCGCCGATCTCATACGATCCGTTCCGTTCGCTTGTCATTCCGGAAATTCCGCCGAACACCTTCGATCTTCCGAACGTCGAAAATTCGACGCTGCTGGCGATCATGAAGGGAAGGGCGTTCATCAGCGACCAGAAGAATCAACTCGTGATGCTCAGTGAGGGAGATGAAGTTTACCTGGGCTACGTTTCCAAAATCATGCCGGAGCGCCGACAGGTCCTGTTCATGCTCAACAAGGGCGGCATCATCGAACGCTATATCCTGACGTTACGCCTCGAGAACCAGTATCTCGGCACGAAACGAAAAAATTAGGTGATCACATGAAACAACGATACTTCCTCATCATCGCGCTGCTCTTTCTGCCGGCACTGATCTCCCAGGCGCAGGACCGGCTCCCGGTACGACAGTATACCGCTCCCGAAGAGCTGATCTCCATGGACGCCGTCACGACATTCGATCAGGCGATGGAGATCTTCAACACCGCCAGCAAGCGATTCCGCAGTAAACCGGTCATTTTCGACGGCAGCAGCCGGGATAAAGTCGGGATCAATATCACGCACATGTACTGGCAGGATGCGTTCGAACTCGTACTGAAGGCGAGCGGGTACTGGTTCGAAGAAGGACAGGATTACATCCGCGTATTCGAACTCCAGAAATCGACGGCGAAATCCGATACCGGAAAAGCCGCCATCGACCAGGCGCTCGTTTCCCGCGACGTGCAGATTTCCGCAGTGTTTTTCGAAGCGAACCGCACAGAGCTCGAACGTCTGGGCCTGGACTGGTTCCTGACCAATACCACGCCGTCGACGCAGATCGGTGTCGAGATGTCTTCCACCGGGACGTCGATGCTGTCCGTGCAGGACGACGGCAGCAGCTCGGGGGCGACCACGATCGAGCTGGGAAACATATCGACTCTCGCGATCGGCAACGGGACCGCGGAGCTGCTTGCGGCACTCAAGGCCCTGCAGTCGGAGAATCTTGGAGAACTGATTTCGAGTCCCAACATCACGGTGCGATCCGGAGAGAAGGGACGCATCCAGGTTGGACAGGATTTCTCGATCAAGCAGAAGGATTTCTCCGGTAACACGATTGAAAAATTCTTCAGCACAGGTACGATCATCGAGGTCACGCCGACGGTGCTCGTCAAGGACTCCCTCGAATTCGTCAAGCTCGACATCACGGCGGAGCGCAGCAGCTTTCAGCCTGATCCGGTTTCTTCCGTGATCAACAAGACCGTCGCCTCGACCTCGGTCATCCTGATAGACAGTGAAGAGACCGTGGTAGGCGGACTCGTCACCAATGAGGCGAAAAGTCTCCGCCGTGGTATTCCGTTCCTGAAGGACCTTCCGTGGTGGGTGTTCGGCCTGAAGTATCTCTTCGGGTACGAGGAACTGACGGTAGATAAGAAGGAATTGATCATCGTCCTCCGCGCCGATATCGTTCCCTCCATTGAAAAGCGCGTGGAAAGAAAGATGGCGGAAATTCGTTCGAACCAGGACGCCCTCCAGAAGGAATCCGAGCGACTGAACGTACTGCGCGAAAGCCTCCTCCGGCAGATTGAATCTGCAAAAGAAAGCCGGGGCGAGTAGGACTCGAATTCATCGAAGCGGTTTAGACGCACCAGTGAAAGCGTAGAAGGCTGAACCATGAAGATATTTGCGAATCTTTCCATTCGCGCGAAGCTGACAGCGGTCATATCTCTGCTGTTCTGGACGATATCGATTTTCATTTTCATATTCTTCCCCGCGCGGCTGAAAGATCAGGACAACCAGAATCTTCTCCGGCGTGCCGAGACCCTCTCGGCAACGACCGCGATGCTCATGGGAAAACAGGGCTCGCTGGATTCCATCGAGGAGCGGCAGGTTGCCCTCAACACCGCAAGCCAGGATTCGCTGCTCATCTATGCGGTCGTCGTCGACTCCAAGGGGAACGTCGTCGAGGCGATCAACAAACCGATCGCGGAGGAGGTCGCCTACACGGCAACGGATACACCGTTCGGCCCCGTCGCCGGCGTATGCAAAGCCGGCAGCGTGATACGTGCAGGCGGTCAGACGATCGGCATGGTGTATCTCGGGCTTTCCACGCGCGACGTCAATCATCGGATCGATGAAAGCAAGACCACCATCGCGCTGATCAGCCTTATCATTTTCCTTATCGGCGTCGCGACGGTTATCGGCGTCTCCACGGTCATCACGAATCCGCTCCGGAGCATGGTGCAGACCGTCGAGCAGATTGCGCGCGGTGATCTTGTGAAAACCGCGAATGTCTCGTCGCAGGACGAGGTAGGCCACCTGGCATTCTCCTTCAACCAGATGGTCAACAATCTCCGCGGCGCGTATGATGAACTCGAGACCGTCAACCTGACGCTCGAGCAGCGGGTCAACGAACGAACGGCGGAACTCAATCAGGAAGTCGACGAACGACGCCGGGTGGAAGAAGCCCTGCGCGAGTCGGAATCGCGGCAGCGCGCCGTGCTCAGTGCACTTCCCGATCTCATGCTTCTTCGTGACGGCAGCGGCATTTATTCTCCCGATCCCGTTCTGCTTATTCCCCCCGGGGAACTGAAGTCGGATATGACCCGCGAGCAGTATGCCTGGTCGCTCATGGCGCAGTTCGAACCGTATTTCGACGCCGCACTGAAAAACGGGGAAGTGCAGGTGCAGGAGTACTCGATCCCGTTCATGGACAAGATGCGGTACTTCGAAGCCCGTATCGCGCCGAGCGGCATGGAACAGACGGTGACCATCGTGCGCGAGATCACCGATCGCATGGACGCCGAATCGCAGCTCAAACTGCAGGGCGCGGCGCTGGAAGCCGCTGCGAATTCCATCGTGATCACCGACTACGAGGGAAACATCATCTGGGTCAATCCCGCGTTTACGGAACTGACCGGATTTACCTTCGATGACGCCCTCGGGAGAAATCTCCGCACCCTCAATCCCGGTGATGCGCGGAACGAGGTCTTCACGGAGATGTGGGATACCATTCTTGCCGGGAAAGTCTGGCGAGGGGAATTCGTCAATCATCGAAAAGACGGCAGCCGCTATCACGAGGAACAGACCATTACCCCGGTCAAGGATCAGTTCGGGACGATCAGCCACTTCATCGCGATCAAAAGCGACATCACCGAGCGAAAGAAAATCGAGCAGTCCCTCATCGCGGCGAAGGAACGCGTCGAGGCAGCCGACAAGCTCAAAGATGCCTTCATCGCGAACATCTCCCACGGAATCCGGACTCCGCTGTACATCATGATCGGGTACCTGAACCACATTTCATCCGAGCTGAAAAGCTCGATGACGCAGGATCAGGACAAGTACTTCGGATTCGTCTTCGAATCGGCGGAGAGACTGACGAAGTCCATCGACCTCATCCTGGATATCTCCCGACTGCAGACGGGGAATATTGAATTTCAGGACAGCGAAGTTTCCGTCAGGAAAGTTGTCGAAGAAAGCATCCTGGGTATCAAGTCGCTGGCGGAGAAGAAAACGCTCGCGCTTTCCTTCGACAACCAGCTCGGGGACGTCAAAGTGCATGCCGACGAAACCTTCCTGGCGCGCAGTCTCGAGAGCCTGCTCGAAAACGCCGTGAAGTTCACCCGGAAGGGATACATCGAAGTGCGGCTCTATCAGCGCGATACAGGCGAGCTGGCGATCGACGTAGAGGATACCGGGGTCGGAATATCCGAAGAGTATCAGACGAAGATGTTCCAGATCTCCACGCCGTCAAACGATTCCCCCGGCCACGCCTTCGAAGGCGTGGGGCTCGGTCTCGCCCTGGTGCGGCGGTATCTCGAGCAGATCGGCGGTAGGATCACCGTCAAGAGCGCGCGCGGTGTCGGCTCGATCTTCACGATCACGCTCCCTGAGGAATTGATCGTCTCGCGCGAAAATCTTCCGAAAGTGTCGAAATTCGTGAAGAAGGAACGGGTGACGCCGGTGCCTGCGCCGCCTTCCGATGAGCGAAAGCTCCCGAATCTCCTCGTGGTGGAAGACGATTCGGATACACGCCAGTTCATGAAGATCACGCTGCGTAAACACTACAACGTCTTCACCGCGGAGAGCGTTGCGGAAGCGAACGATATCATCATGAACCGCGAAGTCAATATCGTCATCGCCGACGTGTCTCTCGGCGGTGAGGAATCCGGCCTCGACTTCGTCAGCGACATCCGCAAGATTCCACGGTATGGGAAAATCCCCGTGATCGCCGTCACTGCCCATGCCTTTTCGTCCGACCGCGAGCGCTGTCTCGCTGCCGGGTGCAACCGCTATTTCTCGAAACCGGTCGACCACGCGGTTCTCATCAAGACGATGGAAGAACTGCTCGCCGGCGTGATCTGATCTTCGGAAAACGACATCACGGACAGGGGGGACTTTTATCCTGTTGTTCGTGATGCTCCGTCTGCGTAAATTGTTACAGGACCTGTAACAATTACAGACGCATGTCGGCTTCAACCAAACTCACCTGCGCCGTTCAGGCGCTCTGCTTCCTCGCGAGGAGCGGTTCGGGACCGCAGAGCAGCGAGGATATCTCGAGGGCAACCGGGATCCATGCCACGCGCATTCGCGGCATTCTCTCCATGCTTGCCAAGCAGTCCATCGTCCATGCCACACGCGGTCTCAGCGGAGGATTCTCGCTGACCCGTCCGCCGGAGAAGATCCATCTGCAGGAAGTCTACTGCGCCGTCGAGACCCGGAAAGCTTTCCACCTCGACATTTCGAAATCCGACGCGGACATCTCCTCGGCAGTGAACGATTATTTCTTCCGCCTGTTCGCAGACATTCAGATCGATATCGAGGGACGCATGCGCGGGATCTCCATCGCGCACGTACTCTCATTCATACAAGCCACTCAACCATTATCTTCATCATCAGGAAGAGGGTAGCAATGGATTTCCTCAGCAAACTGGGAATCAAAGAAATCAATTACGGTGCCTCCACCGGTCAGCAATGGCTCGAGAACGCCGAAGGCGGCGAACTTGCAATCCATTCCCCGGCAGACGGCAAGCTCATCGCCAGGGTTCATCAGGCGACGGAAGCGGATTATGAGGCCGTGATCGCGAAGGCACAGGAAGCGTTCGTCAGCTGGAGAACCGTGCCCGCTCCGAAACGCGGGGACATCGTTCGCCAGATCGGCAACCGCCTTCGCGAATACAAGGCGTCGCTCGGTGCGCTCGTGTCCTACGAAATGGGAAAATCCCTCCAGGAAGGTCTCGGAGAGGTTCAGGAAATGATTGACATCTGCGATTTCGCCGTTGGTCTTTCCCGTCAGCTCTATGGCTTCACCATGCATTCTGAGCGTCCGGAACATCGGATGTACGATCAGTACCATCCGCTTGGCATCGTCCTGACGATCTCCGCATTCAATTTCCCCGTAGCGGTCTGGTCGTGGAATGCGATGATCGCCGCGGTCTGCGGCGACGTCAATGTCTGGAAACCGTCGTCAAAGGTGCCGCTTACCGCGATCGCGTGTCAGAACATCATCGCCGAGGTGCTGCGCGAGAACAATCTGCCGGAAGGTCTGTTCTCCCTCGTCATCGGGAAGGGATCCACGGTCGGTGAGCGCATGCTCAACGATAAGCGTATTCCTCTGGTTTCGGTGACAGGCTCGACAAGCGTCGGCCGCCATGCCAACGAGGTGATTGCACGTCGGTTCGGCAACGCCATCCTCGAACTCGGCGGAAACAACGCGATCATCCTCACACCGAACGCAAATCTGAAGATGGCGATCCCCGCTGCCGTATTCGGCGCCGTGGGCACTGCCGGACAGCGCTGTACGACCACGCGCCGTCTCATCATTCACGAGGATATCTACGACCAGGTGAAGGAGTCCCTCGTCAAGGCGTACCAGTCACTCCGGATCGGGACACCGATGGACGAAGGCAACCACGTCGGTCCGCTGATCGACAGGGGCGCCGTGGCGATGTTCGTCAAGGCCATCGAAATGGCGCAGAAAGAGGGCGGCACGCTCATCTACGGCGGCGAGGTGCTCGAAGGTGATGCGTACGCATCGGGCTGCTACGTCCGTCCCGCGATCGTCGAAGCGCAGAATTCGTTCGAGATCGTCCAGGAAGAAACGTTCGCCCCGATCCTGTACCTCATCAAGTACAGCGGCGACGTTCACAATGCGATCGCAATCCAGAACGACGTCGTGCAGGGGCTGTCGTCGTCGATTTTCACCGACAAGCTGCAGGAAGCCGAAGCATTCCTTTCTCACTGGGGTTCGGACTGTGGCATCGCGAATGTCAATATCGGTACCTCGGGCGCCGAGATCGGTGGCGCCTTCGGCGGAGAGAAGGAAACCGGTGGCGGCAGGGAATCGGGCTCGGATGCCTGGAAGGCCTACATGCGCCGGCAGACGAACACGATCAATTACGGCGAAACTCTGCCGCTGGCACAGGGAATCAAATTCGACCTCTGATCCCCGTGTCGTGATACTGCGAAAGCCCCGGGCATCTTCATGCCGGGGCTTTCTTCATATGCGGGCACTTAATCGCTGTGTTCGCGTGTTTTACAGTCTCACGATTGAAGGTTATTCCATGACTGAACAGAACATGCTGTATCGACAGGTCCTCGGAGCATTCGCCACGGGCGTCGCTGTCGTCACGACAAAGAGGCAGGACTGCTATTTCGGACTTACGATCAATTCCTTTACGTCGGTGTCTCTCGACCCGATGCTGATTCAGATAAACATCGCGAAGAATACGACATCACATGAGTATATCAGTGAAACGGGGTTCTTCGTCGTCAACATCCTCGCAGAGGACCAGCGGCTCACGTCAACAATATTCTCCGGCGCACCGCCCGCGGAGCGCTTTGATCATGTCAAAACATGGGAGACGGAGAGCGGGTGTCCCGTCATCGATGGGTCCCTGGCGTTTATCGAGGTGAAGGTCGTCGAGACCTTTGAAGGAGGGGATCATACGATCTTTCTCGGTGAGGTCCTGCAGATGCAGACGCTGCGGGAGGATGCGCCGCCGCTGCTGTATTATCGCGGAAAATACGGGTGTCTCGCGAAGAGCAGCGATCAGCCGGCCGGCTCGGCGTGAATGAATACCTTCATGATCCGCTGATCCAGCCCTTTCAGCTCGCTCTCGATTGCATCGACGATACCATGCATTTCCCGCAGGGAGAGTGTGGGGGGAAGCGTAAACGTGGTTGACAGCCGCAGTCCGTCTTCGGTGGCCAGGCAGGACATCGAGGACACGGTGAGCACCTGCGGATGCAGGCGGACCTTCTCTCTCGCCTGATGGATCAAGGCATCTTCTCCCACGGTGCATTCGCGGGCGGAGAGTACGCTGACCGTTTCCTCTTCCAGGTGGATGTGCACGTCGGAAATGCTTGGCACATTATCACGGATCCGCTGTTCGACCTCGCCCGCCAGTTCATGCGCTTCGACAAAACTCGTGCCCTGCGGATACTCGATATCAAACTCCACGACATAGTTCTCATCGACCCAGAGGATGGTGATGTTGTGAGCCGACAGCCCTGACTGACGGACGAGCCATTCAAGCTTATCGGACAGCTTCTCCCTGACTCCGACGACTGGCTCGGCATGGACAATGACGTCACTGCGCGGCACTGCCCGCCGAAGATTTTCCTCGACTTTGTCGACGATCCCGTGTACCTGGTCGAAGAAGGTCGTTCGCTGCACGCCGATAACGAGGTTGACAAATACTTCCGCTCCGGCACCGCGGATGCGAAGCGCGCGAATGCTCTCAACCCCGTTCACATCGAAAACCGCGGATTCGATGGTGGCGCGAAGGCCTTCCGGTGCGCGGTCCATCAGCCCGTCTATCGTGCGTTTCGCAAGGCGGACACTGATCCAGATGACGATGCCCGCGACGATCCCGGCGGCAATTGCATCGGCTTCCGGGAAACCGACCAGGACGCTGATGAGTCCGACAAGCACGACCAGGGAGCTGTAGATGTCCGTGCTGAAATGCAGGGCATCCGCCTCGAGCGCCTGGCTGTTGTATTTCTTTGCGACGCGCATCAATGCGCGCGAGCGTCCGATATCGACCAGGATGCTGACGATGATCACGACGAAGGCCCATACGTTCAGGTCCAGGTGCACGCCGCCGGCAATCAGGCGGTCATACGCCTCGTACAGAATCCACCCGCATGTGGCCAGCAGAAGGACCGTTTCCGCGAGCGCGCTGAGGTTCTCCACCTTCCCATGGCCGAACTGGTGGTCGGCATCCGGCGGTTTGTCCGCCACGCGTACGGCAAAAAAGGTGATGAGCGCGGCGAGCAGATCAAGTGCCGAATGCAGCGCTTCGGAGAGAATGCCGAGCGAGCCGGTCCAGAGCCCGACGACGAGTTTCATCGTGGTGAGCAGTACGGCGGCGAGAACGGAGGTCATCGCCACGCGGCGCTTTTCGGCCGACATCATCGATTTGTCATTCTGTACGACTGCTGTACCCATGCTACGAATCTAGCATTTTTCCCCCTGTGGAAAAATGCTGCAGCGTATTTCAAGGTGCGAAATTCCGTCGCCGCTTGCCGCACGGAGCACGATGCCGTAAGTTCTGTTCATGTGGTTTACCCGAACTGAAGAGAGGCCGTCATGCTGTCCATATCCACACATCCGCTGATTGCGCGCGACCTGACCGTCCTGCGTAACCGTCATACGCCTCCGGACGCCTTTCGACGGGCGCTGTATCGCGTATCCCAGCTGCTTGCCGCGGAGGCCACGGCCCATCTCGAGCTCAGGGACTGTGCCGTCGAGAGTCCCATGGAAAAAACCGAGGGCTGGATTCTGGAGCATCCGGTGATTCTTGTGCCTGTGCTTCGAGCCGGACTGGGCATGACCGATGCCTTCCTCGAAGTCATCCCCGAGGCGCATGTCGGTCATATCGGCCTGTACAGGAACGAGGAGACCCTGCAGCCGGTCGAATACTACGCGAAGTACCCCGAGGCGCTTGTCGACGCCGACGTCTATATCCTCGATCCCATGCTGGCGACCGGCGGGAGTGCGGCAGCTGCGGCGACAATCCTCAAGCGCCAGGGTGCGCACCGGATCAGACTCATTGCGCTGGTCGCTGCGCCGGAAGGTGCGGCGCTCATGGAACAGGAACATCCGGATATCATCATTCACACCGCAGCGCTGGATCGGGGACTCAACGAGAAGGGATATATCGTTCCCGGTCTGGGTGACGCCGGAGACAGGATCTTTGGAACGGGTTCCTTCAGCGCGTGATTTCCGGCATGAAGCGATTCCCGGCATACGGAGGAAACACCCTCGCGATAGTCGCAACCGTCACGCTGCATCTGGGCGTGCTTCTCGTCGCAGTGTTTATTCACCTTCAGCAGCCGGATTCCGCGGACAGGGACGTCCATGTCTGGTTCCAGGGGCGCCCCATTGCGGAACCGCCTCCGGACCGGCCGCCGGAGAAAACGGAACGGAAAGCGGAAACAGGAGAGCATTCGCGACAGCGCGCTCCGATCGTCCCACAGCCGCCGGCGGTTCCGCGGACGCGGGTGACCCCGCCGGCAGCCCAGAATGAACCGCTCGTCGTGCAAGCGGCTACCCCCGGTGATTCGGTGACGAAGGAGCGCACCATGACGTTTCGACACGTGCTGGACCGTGATCTGAGTCCGGAAGAAGCGCTGGATATCCTCTCCGAGCTGCTGGAAAGTCACCCGGAATACAAGAATCTCGTCGTACGGGACATGATCGCAGGCGCGGGCTTGCCGAGAGATTCCCTTCCGCCGATCGATCTGGCACTCGATCAGATTTTCAAGAACGGAATCCCGAAGACCTGGGATACGCAGCGCGGGGCCGTTGAGTCCGCATGGAAGAGTTATGACCCGGTGATGGGCTGGACGAACAAAGGGGGATATGGTCCGCAGGTCAATGTGCTCGGTATCATCAAGTTTCTCCTCGATCTGATCCAAGGGAAGTAGGGAGTGGATCGGGATTGCATCCCGGCAGAAACCGGACGACAGAGTTGCACGGACAGAAAAGAAAAAGGCGGCCGAAGCCGCCTTTTTCAACAGATGTTATCGGGCTCAGCGAGCCAGTGTCATGCGTATGCTCGCGACGTTTCCGCCGGAACGCAGCACTGCGACATAGGTCCCGCTTGACAGATCCGATGCATCGAAATCGACGTGATGCGTTCCCGCACCGCGATATCCTTCGACGAGGGTCGACACCGGACGGCCCAGTGCGTCATACACCGTCAGAGAAACATCGCCGGATTCGGGGAGCGTATAGGTGAGCGAGGTGTTCGGATTGAACGGATTCGGGTAGTTCTGTTCGAGCTGGAACTCCGACGCAGTCGGGACGCGACCGGCCGAGGTAAGAATGCTGAACTCGACTTCCACGGTGTCCGATGTGTTCACACCATCGTTCGCCACGACCCGCAGCATGTATCCCGTGCGGTTTGCCGTTCCAAGAATGGAGTCGACAGTTGCGGGATTCTCGTACTGCAGCATTGTCCACGTAATGCCGCGGTTAGTGCTGAACCAGACGGTGTACCAGAACTGGCTCTCGCCATCCGGGTCGGTCGCGCTCCAGCTGGCTTCGAACTTCTCGACCTTCAGGTCCTGACCCTGGGTGGGGAAGTTGATTGTGACGACGGGTTTGTTCGCCGAAATAATCCGCTCCGCGATGACATTTCCACCTTCCTCGACCACGACCTTACGCGCGTTGTCAGGGCAGGCGACGACAAATGCGAAGTACTCGGTTTCCATGCGGGGGTCGTCCGCAGTCTGGGAATCGACTTCATCGAGACCGAGAGCGCGGAATGTGGGACGGTACAGATAGCTGGCGATTTCCTGGTCGCCGGCGTCGAGCACCTTGAAGGTATGCGTCGCGTAGGCCGCGGGGACCATCGAAGACGGCGTCGCATCCGCAATGCGGGTCCACGGACCAAAGCTGATCGCGCGGCTCGTGCTGTCGATCGAACCTTCGATGAAGATTGCCTTGTCAATCGTGCCGGTCTTGCTCAGCGTTGATTTCTTTCCGGCAAACTGCGACACGGAGCCGAGAAGGGCATTGTACTCGAGATCGTTGATCCAGATGTAATAATCGAAGGAGGTGATGTCCGGAAGCTGACTTCCGCCCATGAAGCACTTGGCTTTCATCCGGCGCGAAACCTTGTTGTCGAGGAAGTTGCTCACGATCCGATCGAAACGGAGATCGTATCCATCAACGACATCGACGCCGATGAAGTTTTCGTGATACTGTTCTTTCATGTCGATGTTGTCGGGATCAAGATCCTGACGACGAAGCCCGAAAGAATGTCCGAGCGAGTGCGCCGCATGTTTCCAGTGGTCGGCGCTGGCGACCATGAAGTCCCAGATACCGGACCAGGAGAGGGTCTGCGACGCGCCGTGGTTGAATTCCTGCTTGTCGAGACGCGTCTCGAACCAGTCCGCCGGAACACCCATGATATAACGGTCGTTTGCGGGGCGTGCGAGCACCATCTGCTTGTAGGCCTTGACGAGGAAGGGCTGCCAGGTTTCCTGGAGCAGCGTGTCGGCAGCGCCGATGAAGCCGTAGTCCGCGATGTTGCCGGCGGTCGTGAAGTGCGCCTGTCCGGCTTCCATCGGCCATGCGGCCTCGAGGAAGCTGGCGGTCGAATCGGCCCAGCTCTGGATGCGATTCGGATTGCCGAAGCCTTCCGCGCCCTGGACGAAGACGTTCAACGCCGCATCGCCCTCGTTGCCGTACTGGGTGTTTTTGGCCACGCCGAATGCGGACTTCGAGTTGTTGAACTCGTTCGCTTCCACAATGCGGCCCTTGGAGTTGCCGGGCTCGGCAGGATCGACGGTCACGGATACTTCGACGTTTCCGGCGTCGAATCCGGTTTCATCCACGAAGAACACCACGATGACCGGCTTCGTCGTCTGCATGATCATCTCCGTGAGGGGATTCTCCATGCTGTAGTTCACACCGATATTGGTGCGATCGAGGATGTAGAAAGTCTCGTACTTGTGTCCGTTGGCTTCCGCAACGATTTTGAACGGCGTCGTCACGGGTTCCGAGGTGAGAATCGTCGCCTTGACGGCGAAGCCCTTGTGCGGAACGATGGAGTTCTCAGCATTGAGTACCTGGACGAGCTCCGGTTCGAACACTTCGAGATCCGGACCGGTCTGCTTCTCGATCGTCAGGAAGAACGACTGTTCGATACACTGCAGGTCGGTCATGATGTAGGCGGCCATGCCGGTAACCTGGGCATACTTCGCAGGGACCTTGATGGCGAAGGTAACGTTGCCCTGGGCGTCGGTGACGGCGGAGCTGTTGTACAGCGTGTCGCCCTGGACTTCGACGCGATAGCGCACGACCACGCCTGCCGAGTCCGCTCCCGTGATGACGTTGAAGAAGTGGCCGGTGAAGACAATGGAGTCCTCGCCGTTGGCAATGATCTTTTTCTTGCTTGCAATGAGTTCACCCCAGTAGCTGGACTGAGGATATTCCACGCGAAGGAAGGGATCGAGGAAGACTTTTCCCATCGTCGCGCGTTCGCCGGATTTCGGACCCTCGCAGCGTCCCCAGAAATTGTAGCGCGCGTCGATCGAATCGGCCTGGAAGTTCGAGATGTTTCCGATCGCGTCATTCGTGCGAACGAAATGGTTGTAATTGACGTGGACATCCTTGATGTCCGCCGGATCGAAACCGCCGGCAAACGGGGAGATATTCAGGGTCGCGAAATTCTCGAGCGTGTTGTAACGCACGAGCGTTTTGTTGCTGAGCGACACGTTTCCGTCAATGATATGACAGTTTTCCATGGATGTCGGCATTCCGGACGGGCTGATGGTGAGCTGTCCCTTGTTGACTTCCGTGTTCGTCACGTTGCTGACGACCATGGTGGAGTTCCAGTCCAGCTTGCAGTTGTCTGCGCGCTGGACACCCCACATCTGGCCCTCCTGTGTCAGATAACAGTTGTCGGCAAAGATCTTGTTGCCGTAATGCCGGATGTACACGTAGTCATTCCGCTGGTTCGCGGTGACCATCTGTGTGGTGACATTATCGAAACGCGATTCCGTTTCCGTGTTGTGGATGACCACATCGGAACCGACGAAGGTGAAATTCTTCAGCGGGCCGATCTGGCCGTAGCAGTCGATGTTGATGTCGTTGAGCCGACCGCCGGAGGCACTCACCATGCCGTGCCACACCGTCGCGGGATCCGAACTGCCATAGACCTTGATTCCCGGGACTGTGGTCACGAGAATCCACGAGATGTCTGCGTTCTTCGCGAAGTGGAGATCGCCGCCCGGGTAGACGAAAATTGTATCGACCAGGTCGGTCTGGATATTCAGCGTATCAGGGCGGAAAAGGAGTCCGCGCATGTCGCCGCCCAGGAAGAAACCGTTCAGAAGATTGCCGTCCTGGAAACCTCCCGCGGTGCGGTACGCGCGGTACTGGTACTGATAGCCATTTCCCTTCGAGAGGTTGTAGTCGGTGATGATACCGCCGTCTCCCGCGTTGAGATTGACCGTCCCGAGCAGTTTTGCGCCGCGGTAAAACTCAACCTTCGAGTAATTCGAATTCGTCAGATCTTCCATATAGATGTCGGCGGAATTGTCGCCGACATAGATCACCGCGCCGAATGGCTGTGCCTGCAGCACCCCGCCCATGAGCAGGATAAACAACAGAGGCAGAAATACGGTAACAGCTCTTCGCATAGAGTACCTCGGAGTTAAGTAGAAAAACAGCTGTATTCGTCTTGTATCTGGAAATTGTTGCGTCGGAGGTGATTGTCATGAATATGCGTGAAGCCCGGCGGAGCCCCGAAGACAATCAATTCTTTCATCTTGGAAACTACTTCAAATAGTGCTATAAAATCAAGGCGGAAAGCCATAAGAACGCGATTTGTTGCAACTTGATCGGCATCAGGGGCATGCCTAGATTTCGACAGGCACCACCGTTTGAACACGGGTCCGCAGCGATAGTTACAGCATCACCCGGCCGTGACGCGTCGCGATGATTACAGGAACGAAGCAGGAATGCACTCGATGATTGGAAATCGTCATATTCGCCTCGATGTCGTGGATTCCACGAACCGCTACGCCCGGGATCTCGTGCGGGAAGGCCCTCCCGAGGGCACGGTCATTACCGCGCAGTCCCAGACCGCAGGACGCGGAAGACTTGATCGTCAATGGCTTTCGGCCGGCGCGCAGAATATTCTCGCTTCCATCATCCTCTACCCGACACGCCCCATGGAGGAATGGGGAGGACTTCCGCTGCTGACCGGACTGGCGGTGTGCCGTGCCGTGCGCCGCGTGTCCCCGATTGAACCGGATCTCAAATGGCCGAATGACATCCTGGTCGGGAATCGGAAACTGTGCGGTATCCTCGTCGAGTCTGGACGCATCGGAGAGAAATCCTGGGTCGTCGTCGGGATAGGTCTGAATGTGAACCAGGTGCGGTTCGACGGGAGCTATCGCACGGAGCCGACCTCGCTCGCACGGGAAGCGGGCCGCCCGTTTGCCACGGACGATGTGCTCTCCGCGGTCTGCCGCGAAATGAACGAACTTTACAGTCTTTGGAAGGGAAAGGGCAACGCCCCGGTCATGACCGCGTGGAAATCCGCTTCATCGATGTTCGGAAAAAACGTCATCGCGGACGAGAACGGGAGGCGGACGGAGGGGATCGCCGTGGACCTCGGGGAAGACGGCTCGCTTTGCATCAAACTGTCCGACGGAAGTATCCGGTATTTCCTTGCGGGCGATGTCTCAATCAGAAAGGAATCCTGATGCCGCATCCTGACCAGCACTACATTTATCTCGATCATGCGGCGACCACTCCCGTGGATCCGCGTGTCCGGGAAGCCATGCTGCCGTTTCTGGGGGAACAGTACGGAAACCCCTCCAGCATCCACGGTCCAGGACGGGTCGTGAAAGCTGCGATAGAGCACGCACGAGAACAGGTGGCGGCGCTGATCAATGCGACGCCCGGCGATATCGTGTTCACCAGCGGCGGGACGGAAAGCGACAATGAGGCGATCCGACTCGCGATGGAGCTCGCGGGAGCGGGGCAGAATGAAATTATCACATCCCCCGCGGAGCATCACGCCGTTCTTTCGGCTTGCATGCAGGAAGGGCGGCGGGGAGCGGTGACGCGGCTGCTCTCCGTGACCGGCGCGGCAGTGCCAGATATCGGGGAACTCGAATCGATGATCGGACCCCGGACAGCACTCTGCACACTGATGCATGTCAACAATGAAACGGGCGGCATTCTCCCCCTTGCGGAGACGGTGGAACTCCTCCAGCGGCATGAAGTGCTTTCGCACTGTGACGCTGTCCAGAGCGGCGGTAAACTGGCGCTGGATGTCCGTGCAGTGCCTGTGGATTTTCTTTCCCTCTCGGCGCATAAAATCCATGGGCCGAAAGGTGTTGGTGCGCTGTACGTCCGCAAGGGACTTCGAGTCGGTCAGCTGCAGTTCGGCGGGGGGCAGGAACGCGGCCGCAGGGGAGGAACGGAGAATGTCGCATCCATTGTCGGTTTTGGAACCGCTGCAGCCCTGGCACGCGAAGAGATGCCCGACCGCATGGCACGGTGGCGTTCCCTGCGGTCAGAGGCTGTTGCGATGCTGAATGCGGCGCTGCCGTCACTGCATTTCAACGGCGGAGACGAGGCAACCCTGCCGAATATTCTCAGTGTCACCCTGCCTTCGGAGTACTACGATATCGAAGGGGGAGCGCTGCTGATGAACTGCGACCTCGCAGGACTGGCGATCTCCAGCGGATCCGCATGCGCGGCCGGCAGCATCGAGCCCTCGCACGTCATCCGGGCCATCGGCAGGGAGGACGCCGAGACCGCGGCAACGGTGCGGATTTCATTCGGCGGCCATACCGCGGCAGAAGAGATGCGGGAGGGTATCGGTATCTTTATCCGTGTCGTTCAGGAGATGCTGGCGCGTTCGAATCCCCGCTCCCATTCCCGCATCACGATCCCGTAGCGGAGACCGCGCTCGGAAACGACGATGCCGTGAATATCGCGCATTTCCATCAGCCGCTTGAGTATCGCGACACCAACGAGAATGATATCCGCCCGGCCCGGATCGATGCGGAGTGTTTCATGCAGTTCATCCTTCGTCATCGTACGGAATTGGCGAAAGCGTCGGTCTATCATCTCTCGGGTGAGGACGAACCCCGCCACTTTTTCTCCGTCGTATTCTTCCAGCTTCTGCTCGACGGCCGCAAGCGTGGTCACAGTGCCCGCAACTCCCACGAACGTGGTTTCTGACGCATCAAAACGCGGAAATTTCATAACGGCATCGTCGATCACTTCGAAAAGGGACGCAATTTCAATGTCCGTCGGTGGAGTGTGGTGGAGTATCTTCTCGGTCAGCCTTACACAGCCGATATCCTGGCTCAGGCGCTCGTTGATATGGAAGCCGCGGCCGACCGTCAGTTCTGTGCTCCCTCCGCCGATATCCAGCACCGCGTATGCGGAGTCGCGTGCGCTGAAGCCCGAGATTGCTCCGCCGTACGTCCAGAGGGCTTCGTCGGCACCGCTGAGAATTTCGATTTCCAGGTTCAGCTTCTGGTACATGTAATCGAGAAAATCCTCCCCGTTGCGCGCATCGCGCAGCGCACTCGTTCCTGTGCATCGAATGAGGTCGACTCCCTGGCTGCCCGCTTCCTCGAGATAGCGCGCGAGGAATTTCTCGCTTCGTGTGAACGCGTCCCATTCGATCGCACCGCTGCGGTCAACCCCTTTCCCGACGCGGGCGATGACCTGCTGATCGGATACGACGTGCATCGTGCCGTCCGGGGCGACGTCAGAGATCAGCATCAGGATGGTGTTTGTTCCGATATCGATCGATGCGACTCTCATGCGATATCCCGAATCGCACTGACCGCACTCCACTCGTCTTCCGTCATTTCGCCCACGACGCGAAGCCCGAGGTTCTCCAGCGCCATCTGGAGGTCTGCGGCGTCATGCGTGAAAAATCCTGAAAGAACGAGCCGTCCTTCCGGCCGCAGATGGTGGATGATGGTGGGAAGCAGCTGAAGGTTGTCGATTTTGGTAATATTCGAGAGAATCAGGTCATATTGTCCCGATGCAGCTTCGATGGATCCGAGACGGAAGTAGCAGCGGTCGGCGACACCGTTTCGCTGCGCGTTCTCGAGTGCATTGTCATACGACCACTCATCGGTGTCGACACCATCGGCCTCGCGTGCGCCGCACATCACGGCGGCGATTGCAAGCACTCCCGTTCCGGTGCCGACATCGAGAACCCGATCGCCGTCGCGCAGCAGCCCTTCCATCAGGCGTAGCATCAGCCGTGTCGTGGCATGGTACCCGGTTCCGAATGACATTTTCGGATCGATCACGAGAACCGTCACCCCGTCCTCGCTCTCCACGGGATGCCATGACGGGGTAATCAGAAAACGGTCGGAGACTCTGATCGGCTGAATGCTGTCTTCCCATTCCTGGTTCCAGTTCTGCTGGTCGAAAGTCTCCAGCTCGTATGCCGCTTCCAGACCTTCCTGTTCGAGTCGATGGAGAAGTGCGGCTTCGACCGTTGGCCATTGGCCCTCTTCGAAATACACTTCCCACCATTGATCTTCTTCGAGGAATCCGAGCGGATCATGCGTGATGAGCATTCCCTGGATCTGCGAATCATGCGGGGTGGACTGAAAGCGGGCGCGGAGAAAACGTTTGTTTCGTTTCATCGTCTCAAATTGAATGAAATCCGTAAATAATGCTCACGAGAAGTCGGCCGACGTCGTGAAGCGTTTCAGGGGCGCACACCTCGGGAGTATCTCCGAGGGTATGCCAGTACTGCCGGCGGGCGGATGAGGGGTCGCCGCCAACGAGCGCGGCATCGATGATATCCACAGTCTTGATTCCGGCAACCTTGTTAAGAGGAACGTGGTCATCAAGAATTGCGGAGTGCTGCCGGGCGGAGAAGCGGTCCAGGCCAAGACGTGCGGCCTCGTCCCAGATCATCGTCTGTACGTCTCCCGCGTAATGCTGCGAGAGTTCCTCCCTCGGAAACTCCGCGTCCCGGTCTCCGACGAGATCGAGCAGCACGCCGAAGAGGATCTCCGACGTGGCGGTCCCGCGGCTCGCACTGTAATATTTGGCGCCGAGAAGGAACATCGATTCATCACCCTCGCGGCCGTAGTCCTCGCCGTCGAACAGGACGAGGTCGACACCGATGCTCGGCGGTGTGGCCTTCATCAGTTCCGCAAGATGCATCAGCACGGCGACACCGCTGGCACCGTCGTTCGCTCCGGGGATTGGACGCAGTGCGCGATCAGGGTCCTTCTCCATATCCGCCCACGGCCGTGAGTCCCAGTGCGCGGCCAGAAGGATACGCCTGGAGATCGAAGGATTGATGTGTACGATAACGTTGGTCAGAGCAAGCCGTTCGTCCTTGTACCCCGGCAGTTCGAAACGCTGCAGTTCGGCGGGCAGGCCGAGTGAGTCGAAAAAGCGTACGAAATACTCGAGGCAGCGTTCATGGGCAGGGGAGTTCGGCACTCTCGGCCCGAACGCGACCTGCTGTTCGAGATAGGCGAATGTCCGACTGCCGTCGAAAACCGGTGTGTCTGACGGCGGGGAAAAACCGCTCATCGTAGTGTCCTTTTTTTCTCCGCCGCTGTCGCCGCACGCCTGGACGACGAAAGACAGCAGCGCGAGCGCGAGCAGAGTTCTTTTGAAGTGCTTCATTCCCCCAAGCTATGAAAGTTGCACGAGGAGACAAAACAGAAGAGGCTGTCCAGCCCGAGGGGCAGGACAGCCTCAAAAGCAGGAACAGCGAGGATTACTCGACGAGCATCATCTTGCGCGTGAGACGGGTGCTGTTCGTTCGGAGTTCGTACAGGTAGAGTCCCGAGGGCAGATCGCGTGCATCGAAGGATACCGCGTGCCGGCCTTCGTCAAGCTGTGCGTCGACGAGGGTTGCAACCTCCTGGCCAAGACTGTTGATGACCACGAGCCGTACCGGCGTGGAAGCAGGCAGAGAGAATGCAATCGTCGTCGAGGGGTTGAACGGATTGGGATAGTTCTGCTCCAGGGCAAGGGTGTATGCGGCCGGTTCGTTTTCCACACCGACGAGGGCTTGGTTGATGTCGAGAATCTCGAAATCATCGACCGCTGCTTCGACCAGGGAGCCCGGATCGTCGTCCGCAGCAATGAAGCGTACGTTCAGCTGGGGTGTGAGATCGACGATGTCGCGCAGGACATATACGCGGGGCTTCCAGGAAGCGTCTGATTCTCTCGTCCGCTCGAGGATTTCCCAGTTCGATCCGCCGTCGGAGGAAATGTTGACCGTCCAGTAGTCGGTGCCCGGTGTTGCACCGGCATTGTTGGAGTACCATCGGTAGTAGCGGAGGACCGGCTGTACCATACCGGTGACATCGATGTCCGGCGTACGGAGCTGCGTCTGTCCGTCATCGACATCGTTCTCACCAAGTCCGGCACCGCGTGCGGCATTCCCGGTGACCCAGCAGCGCACCTTGCCCGTTCCCGGTGTGTGATCTTCGTTCGGCTGCACGTATGGGACTTCTCCCTCTTTGCCGAGCTGCGTATTCCAGGTTCCAATCGGAACCGCGCGTTCCCATTCGCCGGTCGCCGCATCGGTAATCACGCGCCAGTTGTCCGTGGATTCGCCGTCATGATAATAGCGGCTCTCGTACCCGACGAGGAAGAGGTAGCTGCTCGTCGGTGCTCCCGCGGGTTCGCGCAGGCTGCTGCCGAAGTTGTCCATCACCTCGATATAGTAGCGGACGATGCTGCCTGCCTTCTGCGGAGGGAAGGAGCCGACGAAGGACTGCGTCGCTTCGTTGTAGTTCACGGTCATTCGCTGCGAACTTGCCCAGTCATTGAGGGAATAGACGACATCGACCTGGCTGATGCGAAGCAGGTCCGTGTCGATGCTTCCCGCGATGCGGGCGACGCCGGTGATTTCGTAGGGTTCAGAAACGCTGTTCTGATCGGGCATGCCGTCGTGCAGGATCACGATCGCGGAACCCGGGATGCCGTGCGCGTTGAACGCCGGGATGATGACACTGGAATTCGGGGTTCCGTTCGAGAGATCCCCATCGTCGTCGTCGGCAATGAGGAATTCGATGAAATAATCGGCGAGGGCTTCGCCGAGCGATGTGCCGTCGGGTGCGCCGTACATGGCATCCATGTACAGGCGTGCGGTGCGCTCGATGCCCAGTTCCTTGCGGACATCCCACACGGCGCCGGTAAGGATCATGCCGTCATCGTGAATCTCGTTGACGACGTTTTCCGGATACCGGAGGGTATTATTTGAATTGCGGATGATGCCGTCGGTGCCGTTTTTCATGAATCCCAGACCGATTCGCGGATCGTCGCTGAGAAGGTTCGAGGTCATGTCGGCGATGGCTTCCTTGATCGAGCCGTCAACCGGCGGCTGCCCGGTGAGCTTTGTCGTCAGCCAGATGTGAATGCCGTGGCCGAATTCGTGCTGGATGACGGAAGCAATTTCGCCGGTGTTGCCGCAGGAAAGGCTGGACTGGAAGAAATTGACGCCCCGTCCGTCAAAGAATGCGTTGCATTCGCTGTCGATCTCGACAAGCGCAGGGACCTGTGCGTCGAGATTGGAAAGATTCGGTGAGGGGTCGAGTGCGCGAGCCCAGTCGCGGACCACATTGAGGTGGTAGAAGGAATTGCGTTCCGAGGAAATGGAATTGGAATTGTCCCACAGGATTTCGACCTGCTGGCCCGCGGCCACCGTCATGCTCTGCACGGCGTTCGCCGGAGTTCCGCCGGACGTTCTGGTCGTGTCGTCACGCCGTGCGATGGCATATGGTCCGGAAAGGCGCGCGATCAGCTGTCCGGTGGTGTTCGTACCGAGATCGGCGCTGAAGCGTCCTTCATCATCGGTCGTATACATTTTACCTGCCACCCACACGTATGCATTCTTTGCCGGCACGGCCACTGCATTGTCGGTATAGGTTTTCGGGAAAATCGTCACCATGACCCGTCCGTTCACCACATTCGCCATGGCATTCGGCCCCTGGCCGCCATGCAGGTGCGTAATCAGGTTCCGGCGCCACACGATCGCGCCCGAATGCGCGTCGACGTATGTATCCCAGAGTTCTTCCGACGCGCTGCGCACCTGGAAATTGTACACCAGACGGTAATCGATGTGATCGGTATAACGCAGCGGCAATACGTACAGAGTGCCGCCGGTGATGTTGTCATTGGACGGAGAATAGGGGAGGCCGGCTTTCGCGAATTCCCTGGCGGCGTCTTTTGCGACGGAGGGCGTGGCGTCGACCGTGATGCCCTTGTTGTAGTCGGAACCGAACATGAATACGCGGCCATCGGCACTGATCCGAAGATCGACGTGCGAGTTGAGTACCTCCACGCCGTTGTAGATCTGCGCGTACTTCTGATACGCCTTGCCGGAAACGATTTCCGACGACAGCAGGCGAAGATTGTCCGGGTTCACGTTCAGCATCTGCGCGTTGCGCTCGACGAACTGACGTCCGGCCTGCGGGGCGTTCATCAGATTGATGGCAGGAAATCCGTCTATGGGAATTCCCCGTCCCCACGCACGATGCGGAGTGCCGCGAAGCGCGTCGTAACGGAAATTCCAGTCCTTGTTTTCCAGGGCAAACTGCCGGAACGCGTAATGCGCTTTCGACAGTGACATCGATTCCTGGTATTTCGCCGCAGTCAGAACCGACTGGGCGTCGGGCAATGGTATGGCTATCCCTTCATCGTCACGGTGCTGCGCGTTCGTCAGGGATATTGCTGCCATGAACAGCAATGCCGCGAGTAATGCTCGGGTCATAAAATCCTCAGGTAAATTTGATGGGAGGGCCCTTCAAGGCCGGCTCGATTAGCAGAGAGACAATCAAACCGTGAAATCGTTACTGCGAGATGCCTTTTTCAGGGAACCGGCAATCAGTTATCATAGCATGTTAGTGGAAAAATCCAACGAAATCAACAACATTCGGCGGACCCGCAGCAGCTGGATGCGCGGGGGAGGCCGGAATCGTATTTCGATACGCAGGAGGGAGGTTTCGAAAGGACCGGCGGCGGGTCAGCGCCGATGGGCGGTGATGTTTTCCGGCAGCGTCACATGGGCGGTATTCCAGCAGGAGACAGCATGGCCCGCAGCTACCGCGGCAAGCTGCGGCTGGTGTGAAACGCAGTTTTCGGTCGCGTACCCGCAGCGCGAATGGAAATTGCATCCGACCGGGTAGTTCGTCGGTCGCGGTACCTGCCCCGGAATGATGGTGAGGCGCTGCTTCGGTTCGTGAAAGGAGGGGATGGAGGAGAGCAGGCCGACCGTGTACGGATGGCGCGGCGTGTAGAAGATGTCGCGGACGGAGCCGCATTCCACGATATGCGAAGCGTACATGATCGCGACACGATCGCAGGTCTCGGCGACAACGCCGAGATCATGGGTGATCAGCAGAACCGACATCCCGAGTTCGCCTTTGAGCTCATTTATCAGTCGCAGAACCTGCGTCTGAACCGTGACGTCGATCGCGGTGGTGGGCTCGTCGGCAATCAGGACCGATGGGCTGGATACGAGCGCCATGGCGATCAGCACGCGCTGCCGCATACCGCCGGAGAGCTGATGCGGAAACGCGACCATGATGTCGTGAGGATCGGGAATCCCAACGCGGGCAAGCACGTCGACCGCGGTTTCATACGCCTCGGTCCACGGACGATTGCTGTGGTACAGCAGTCCTTCTGTGAGCTGATCTCCGATGGTGAAGACGGGATTGAGCGAGGTCATCGGTTCCTGAAACACCATGGCGATCTCGCTGCCGCGAAGCATGCGCATCTGCTTGTCACTCAGTTCGAGAAGATCGCGTCCTTCGAACAGCACCTGTCCCGAGAGGATTCTCCCAGGGCGCTGAATCAATCGCATGACGGAGAGCGCGGTGACGGATTTGCCGCAGCCGGACTCACCGACGATCCCGAGAGTCTCTCCGCGGCACAGCGAGAAGGACACGTCGTCGACCGCAACCGCGTTGCCCTCACGGGTTTCGAAGACCGTGGTGAGATTTTTGACTTCCAGGATGGCGCAACCGTTCTCTGACATAGTATGCTGCTGCGTGTGACACCGCAAAAAAGAAAATACCACACGTGTCCGGAATGGACAACAAGCATTTGTGTTGCCATCGTCACTGATGTATTTTCTGTGACACGTCCCACAGCAGCGAACCCCGATGACCATGAAGAAAATCAGTGCGCAGGAACAGGCCTTTGATCTGAACAGCGATGTGATGAAGAACCTGGTGCGCGTGCTTCATGCGCGGGAGGAACAGGTGAAGCTGGGGGGCGGAGAAAAAGCCATTGAAAAGCATCACGCGCGCGGGAAGCTGACCGCACGGGAACGCATCGATGCACTGCTGGATCCCGGCAGTCCGTTTCTCGAAATCGGTCTGTTCACCGCCTGGGAGATGTACGACGAGTACGGCGGCGCCCCGTCTGCCGGGACCGTCTTCGGTATCGGGCGCATCCACGGCCGCGACTGCGTCATCGTCGCCAACGACGCGACGGTGAAGGCCGGTGCCTGGTTCCCGATCACCGCGAAGAAAAACCTCCGCGCCCAGGAAATCTCGATGGAAAACAATCTTCCCATCGTGTACCTGGTGGATTCCGCCGGTGTGTTTCTCCCGATGCAGGATGAAATCTTCCCCGACAAGGAGCATTTCGGACGCATCTTTCGGAATAATGCCGTTATGTCGTCGAAGGGGATTCCGCAGATCGCCGCGATCATGGGGTACTGCGTGGCCGGAGGCGCCTATCTCCCGATCATGAGTGACGAGTCCCTCATCGTTGAAAACACCGGCACCGTGTTCCTCGCGGGATCTCATCTGGTGAAGGCAGCGATCGGAGAGGAGATCGACAACGATGCGCTCGGCGGCGCACGGGTCCACAGCGAGATAAGCGGCGTGACCGACTACCGCATGCCGGACGATGAGACGGCTTTGAAAACGATACGGGATCTCGTTGCCAAACAGGGAAGACGGGGGAATGCCGGGTTTGATCGCATTGACGCCGTCGCTCCGCGCCGTCCGGCAGCGGACCTCTACGGTATCATGCCCAAAGACCGGTCCAAACCGTTCGATACCCACGATCTGCTTACCTGTATCGTGGACGATCAGGAATTCGTCGAATACAAGGCGGACTACGGGCAGACACTTCTTTGCGCCTACGCGCGCATCGATGGATGGGCGGTGGGCATCGTCGCCAACCAGCGCAGCGTCGTCCGCAGCGGAAGCGGAGAAATGCAGATCGGAGGAGTGATATACAGCGACAGCGCCGACAAGGCTGCGCGCTTTATCATGAACTGCAATCAGAAGCGCATCCCGCTGGTGTTCCTGCAGGATGTCACCGGGTTCATGATCGGGAGCCGCGCCGAGCACGGAGGAATCATCAAGGACGGCGCGAAAATGGTGAACGCCGTCGCGAACTCCGTCGTGCCGAAAATCACCTTTATCATCGGCAACAGCTACGGAGCCGGGAATTACGCGATGTGCGGGAAAGCCTACGATCCGCGTTTCATTTTCGCATGGCCCTCGGCGCAGATATCCGTCATGGGCGGCGCGCAGGCCAGCAAGACGCTCCTGGAAATTCGCCTCTCCCAGATGGAGCGCGACGGCAGGCACATCAGTGAAGAGGAACAGGAGGAACTGCTCAGGAATATCCAGGGGCGCTATGAAACGCAGATGAGTCCGTATTACGCGGCCTCGCGGCTCTGGGTCGACGGGATCATCGACCCGGTCCATACGCGGGATGTCATCAGCTACTGCATTGAGATCGCAGACAACAATCCTGATATACCGCGCTTCAATCCCGGTGTGATCCAGACCTGAGAGTAATGTCCCGGGGCAGAAGTATAGCGTTTGTACTCCTCTTTCTCTCCGGCGCAGCCACCGCCTCCGGACAGCAGGCAGAGGGTGCCCCGGATTCGACATCGGGCACCGGGCTTGATGCCGCTTCAGCAGTCGAGCAGCTTCGTCCGGCGCCCGCCGATTTCTGGACATCCCTCCGCCGCATCATTCTTCCGCGACAGGTCAGTCTCGTCTACGACCTGCGATCCTTCATTGCGGCCCAGCGGCCGCTGAATCCCCGCAGCAGGGAGGGAGACCTTCGGCGGCTGGATGCGATTTATCTTCACGCGGTGTATCTTGCCGAAGGAGATCCGTACCTGGCCCTCTTCGCCCTGAGTTTCGCGACGCTGCCGTATCACACGTTTCCGGCACGGATTCCGCTGTTCAACTTCGGGATCACCGTCCCCGTTTCGACCGAGTCGCACGCGGCGTTCGAGCAGCGCATGGAGAATCTGCCGGGACTGCTGCTTCGGGACTCTCCGCGTTCGCTCGATCGCGACAAGCTTCCGCATTTCTTCGGATCCGCCTGGCTTCAGTGTGTGACACGAAATCCGGCACTGGTGGAGACGGCAGGCGAGCTGCTGGAAACGGGAGAAGAGATATTCAAACTGGAAGGTTCACGTGACCCGCGTGACATCATGGTGAATCGCCTCGGTGCGGACTTCGCCATGGCGCTGCAGCGGCACGAAGACGTTCTCCCCTCAGAAATATTCAAACAGTCCGATGAATCGATCCATGGACACACAACGCATTCTCATCGTTGACGATGAACAGAGCATCCGGGAAATGCTGCGGATGACGCTCGAGTACGAAGGTTTCTCCGTCGATGAAGCGGAGAGCGGTATCAAGGGCCTGCAGCGGATGTCCGCGATGCGCCCGGATGCCGTGATCCTCGACGTGAAGATGTCGGGTCTCGACGGCATCGAAACTCTTGAACGCATGAAAGCGGAGTTCCCGGAGGTGCCGGTGATCCTGCTCACCGGGCACGGGAGCATTGAAACCGCCGTCGAAGCCACGAAGAAAGGGGCGTTCGACTTCCTTTCGAAACCTCCGGACAGGGAGAAAATCCTCATCACCCTCCGCAACGCGATCCGGCAGTCATCGCTGCTGCGCGAGAACCTTCGCATGCGGGAGGAAATCCACGGTCCCGACGAAATGATCGGGTCATCTGCGTCGATCCGTTCGCTGCGGGAAACGATACGGCGCGTCGCACCGACCGAGGCCTACGTGCTTGTGACGGGCGAAAACGGAACGGGCAAGGAACTGGTGGCACGGGCGCTTCATCGCAGCAGCGGCCGGGCGGAAAAAGAAATGGTGGAAGTCAACTGCGCGGCCATTCCTCATGAACTCATCGAAAGTGAACTGTTCGGACATGAGAAGGGATCGTTCACCGGGGCGGCGGCAAAAAGGATCGGGAAATTCGAGCAGGCCGACGGCGGGACGCTCTTCCTGGACGAGATAGGCGACATGAGTCCCTCGGCACAGGCGAAGGTCCTGCGCGTTCTCGAAGAGGGCACGTTCGAACGTGTCGGCGGCAACGGCCGCATCGCGGTCGACGTGCGGGTCATCGCGGCGACGAACAAGGACCTGCCGCTCGAAATCCGGGAAGGGCGCTTTCGCGAGGACCTGTTTCATCGCCTCAATGTGATCCCCATTCACGTTCCGCCCCTGCGCGAGCGCCGGGAAGACATTCCTGCACTGATTCATTTCTTCCTCTCCGAATCCTGCAGGCGCAACAAACTTCCGTCACGCAGCATCGATGACGATGCAGTGCGGCGGCTCCAGGAAATGCGGTGGCCCGGGAATGTGCGCGAACTGCGCAACGCGGTCGAACGGCTCGCCATCATGGTTCCGGAAACCATCATGCCCGCGGATGTCAGCCGGCTGGTCTACGGCGCAGCCGATGCCGAGGCCGGAGAACTCCCTATGGATGTCTCTTTCCAGGAATTCAAGGACGTGACGGAGGAAACCTTCCTTCGGCGGCAGCTTGAGCGATACGACTGGAATGTCAGCCGTACCGCGGATGAACTCGGCATTCAGCGAAGCCACCTGTACAAGAAAATCAACAAGTACGGACTGGAACGGAAAGGATAGGACTCGCGTCGGCTACTTCAGGTAAGGCGCCCGGGGCTTGACCGGGGTGCTGATCGAATCAGCCGCGGCTTTCGCTTCGGGAGAAAGCGAGTCCTGCGGCTGCGAACGTTTCTCGAAACGTTCGATGACTACTCGGTAGAGTTCCGCACTCTGTTCCCTGTCCACGGCTGTCTGACGGGCGGTGGCGAAAAGAATCGACGTATCGATGTCGTTCGCCTCGAGAAGGGAATCAAGCGCAGTGCGCAGAGCGGTGGAGTCGTTGCGGTAGAGTTCCCCGAGGAAAAGAATATCACCGTATATTTGCTGAAACCGCTCTTCCGGAATCGAAGGAGTTTGTTTTTTATCACAGCCGGCGGCGGCAGACAGGAGAATGATGACACAGAGGGAACACAGAATATTTCCCAAGGCCGACAGGTACCTGCTATCCATTACGCTCATCTGGGGGTCCACGTTTACGGTGACGAAGTTCGCGCTGGTCGATCTCCCGCCGCTGATGCTCCAGGGGACGAGATTCGTTCTCGCAGCGGTGATGGTTGGAATCTATACATGGCGCGACATCAAAGCAACAACGCCCGCGACGCTGCGCGCGGGCATCGTCCTCGGGATTCTGCTCGGGGCCGGTTTCGCCCTGCAGACGATCGGTCTCGTTGAAACCACGGCATCGAAGGCGGGATTTCTCACCGGCACCATGGTTGTCTTCACCCCGCTGGTGCAGCTCGCGATCGAACGCCGCCTGCCCTCGCTCGGGAATGCCATCTCGGTCGTCATCGTCGGCGCCGGACTGTATATTTTCACCTCGCCCGCAGGGGGAGCGTTCAACACCGGCGATGTGCTCGTCCTGCTCTGCGCCGTTGTTTTCGCATTCTACATCGTCTATCTCGACGTGTTTACGCGAGAGCGCTTTCACCGGGAAATCGTGTTCTATCAGTTCGTCACCACAGCGGTGATCGGTTTCGCGGCTTCGCCGTTCCTCGACGCGCATTCCGCCGTGTTTTCGACAACCGCCATCGGAGCACTGCTGTACCTGAGCTTCTTCGCATCCACGATCGCGCTGTTCGTGCAGTCGAAGTATCAGCGTGAAACCACACCGACCAAGGCGGCCATCATTTTCACGATGGAACCCGTCTTCGCAGCCATCATCGCGTATTTTCTCCTCACCGAATCGATGTCCGCCATCGAGATTCTCGGTGCGGGAATCATGTTCGCGGGACTGCTCTTCTCCGAGATCTACGGTGTGGTAATCAGACCAGCCCGCTCAGCTGAGTAAACATCACATCCTTGACCCGGATCGACGGAAGCAGCATCGGGAAGTAGCTGCCGGTCGTCGATGTCAACTCCGCATGCCCCATCGCGAGGATTTCCTTGAGCAGGTACACGGGGGTTTCTCGCAGGACGAGGTTTTTCACGGGTTTCGTGATTTTCCCATTCTCGATGAGGAATACCCCGTCGCGTGTCGAGCCGGAAAGCAGGCAGTTTTTCGGGTCGAGGATATTCAGATTGGCAAATCCTCTGACAAGCAGGCCGTATTCGGTCGACGCGACGATATCGCTGACCGGTGCCGCAGCATCCATGATCAGGTTGGTGGGAGGCGCGACCTCCGCCGAAGCAGATTTCCTGGCGTCATAGCGATCTGTGACCAGCTGTGCGATCACGCCGTTCGAAACCCAGTCTTCTGCGTGCACGGACTGTCCCTCCGATGTGAAGGGCATCGAGGGAACACGCGCGTCGAACGGATCCGAACGGAAGTTCACGCTCTCGTGGAAGAGTTTGGTGCCGAGGAACGAAGTGCCGTCGAGCCGTCGGAGAAAGCTCTGATCCTGCTCGATGGCGCGGCGCGAGAACTGCTGCAGGAGGGGACGGAGCAGGTCGGCCAGCGCCCGGGGCTCGAACACGGTGGTGATGCGGCCGGGCTTGATGTCGGAGGGATTCCGCCACTGCCCGCAGCCTCGGGCGGAGGACTCGAGCACTTCACGCAGGTCGAGGTCCGCCGGATTGACGGCATAGCGCTCCGAGAAACCGGTGCTCATTCCGTCGTCGGAGAAGCATCGCAGATGCGCGTTGGCGAGGGAAGAAGGCTGGTAGAGAAAGAGCCCGCCGGAGGACGCAAGCGCAAGGGAGGAGGAGGCGCTGGTGGCACTGCCGAATACCCGCATTCCGTCGAAGGACGGTTCGACAAGGAACGTCTCGAGTGCGCGTTCGAAGCCGTCCACCCCACGGGAAATATCCATTTCACGGTACATCGGGGATTCCGCGCTGTCGACCGTTCCCGGGAAGGGGATAATTTCGGGAGCCTCAGGCATGAACTGTGCATGGCGTCCGGCGCGGGCCACGAGGTCGCGCACGCTTGTCTCATCGTACACGTTGCCGCTTGCCATGGCATAGCGGCGCCCCTTGCGGACGGTGACCGTAATTTCTGTGTTCCGCATGCGGTGCGGCGGAAGGAGCAGGCGTCCCGCGATGCTGCGCGAGCAGCTGTCCGTCGCGTTCAGCGTTGCGAAGACCTCGTCGACATCCGAGGATTGGACTGCGATCGCGAGCAGGGCTTCGCATTCGTTGCGCGTCATCATGACTGTCCCTCCGTGCGATATACGGGGATGCGGCGGAAAAGAGCCGGAGGGGTCGCGATAGAGAACGGCGTGTCCCACAACGGGTAGGCACGCTGGGGGAAGAGCTCCCCGCCGAGGAAGGTATCTTCCTTGCGTCCCGCCTCCTCGAGGGCGTTCCAGAACTGCGCGGTGCTGGTTTCAATCTCGACATCGCGAAGCATCTCCGCGATTTTCCCGCCTCTGATCGCCCACGCTGCCTGCGGACGGACCCGGAAGAGTGACTTCGCAGGATTCGTCAGCACCGTGCCGCGGCCCTTTACGAATATGCCGTTGTCCACGCCCGCGATCAGGTCGTCGAGATTTTTCCCGTCCCGACCGCCCTGCAGAACCATATTCGGCATCGCCATGGTCGCGGGCGTATGCCAGGCAGAGGCGCGGCTGAAGTCGAAACCGGGAAACCCGAGGGAGTAGGACTGGTCGTAAGCGACGAGATCGGGCGAAACCGGGATATTCTGCACGATGCCTGTCCTGTCGAGAAAGGGAATGAAACTTGAGGTTCGTTTCCCCGTGTCGTCCCAGCGGCAGCTCGCGAGACCGCCTGGGAGAACGGTATCCCAGTTGAGTACCAGCGCTTCGGAACGGAGAGGACGTTCGCCGAGATTCGACAGCGTGATCCAGCGTTCACCGGAACTGCGACCGTCGAGTCGGAGGAGTTGACGCGCGTCAAAATGGGGAAGCAGCGTTTCGAGGAAGAGATTCCACAGCATGGTGGGATGGATGACGAGATCGTAGGTATCCGGCGTTACCGGATCTGCCTGCTGCGTGCGCAGGACCTCCTGCATCGCCGTTTCCAGTTCCGACTGCATGTTCGCCGTGGCTCCCGCCCAGCCGGTAGCCTGCGCCTCCCGCTCGCTCGTGCGGGTGTCCATGCGTCGCTTCTGCTGATGGAACGCAGTGACCGCGAAATTGACATATGTCGCGAACTGTTCCTGTTCCTTCCGGTTTCCAAGAGAGTCGACGAAGATGCTTCTCCTGCGGTTGAGAAACTGGTTCGATACCGCGTACGGAATCTGCGTGATCTTCAGGGCGGTCCTGTTCAGGTTTTTCAGGAAATCAATGCGTTCCCCGAGATCGGTAAGAAACGGATCCTCGACTCCCTCGGGCTGCCAGACATCCCGGATCACATCCAACGGCACCCGAGGAAGGGTATCGAGGCGGCCGAACAACTCGCTTGCCTTGAGGCGCTCATCCTGCTTCAGCAGGCCGCCCTGGAGGCGTGCAGACTCCACCGCGCGCCGTGCGAGGTCCTTCGGCGAGCCCCTCTGTGCGGAAGGGACGGAGGCGGTGCCGATAAAGGATCCGAAACGCACGCGAAGGGTGATGCCTGCCTCGTCACTGTCGGTGATCGAGTATACATCTTCCTTGCGGATCTGTGTGCTCTGGCGGCGCTGGGCGAGGTAGAGCGCTTCCGCATGACCTGCGCCCAGCTGACTCGCCTCGTCGATCGCCGCCTGCAGCCAGTCGTCCGTCGGCGGATCCGCAGTCTGCGCCGTCGATGGACTGCTCTTCCAGGGGAGCATGCTTGCGGCGCCGAGAGCCGCCGTGGATTTCAGAAAGGTTCTTCTCTGCATGAGCTGCTTTGTCAATGATCGTGCAAACCGTAAGATAGACAGCGACGTCGAGTTCTGAAACCCGTTCGGAGATTTCTGCCTTCGAGAACATGGCGAATCACCTGCGCGCCAACAGGCCGAAGACGTTTTGTCCTTACTCGTCGGGACTGTATTTTGCCACCGTCCCATGAAGACCATGCATGTCGTCATATCAGGACTGGTGCAGGGAGTGGGCTTCCGCTACTTCGCCATGCAGAAGGCGCGCGAACTCGGCGTTCGCGGCTTCGTGCGCAATCTGTACACGGGAGAGGTGGAAGTCGTCGCGCAGGCGAAGGAAGGGATGCTCGATGTCTTTCTCGGCGCACTGCGCATCGGACCCCGATCCGCGCATGTGTCCGATATCAGGCTGGACTGGCAGGACGACACGGAAATGTATGACAGTTTTGACATCCGGAGCATATGAGCACGCAGTTCAGAATAGGTCTCGGGTACGACGTCCACCAGCTGGCAGACGGGGAAACCCTCGTCCTCGGCGGAGTGACGATTACCGAGGATTTCGGCACCGTGGCACACTCGGATGGTGACGTTCTCCTGCACGCCATATGCGATGCGCTGCTGGGCGCTGCGGCGCTGGGAGATATCGGGGAACATTTTCCCGACACGAATCCGGAATATCGCGGCGTTTCGAGTCTCGACCTGCTTGGAAAATGTATTGCCCTCATCGACGAGAGCGGCTATGCCCCGGTCAATATCGATGCAACGCTTATCCTCGAGCGGCCGAAAATCCTTCCGTTCAAACCGGAAATGAGAAAACGAATCGCGGAGGCTGTCGGCCTGGAATTCGGTGCCATTTCGATCAAGGCGACTACGGCGGAGAAAATGGGCTTCGTGGGCAGGGGAGAAGGCGTGGAAGCACATGCCGCGGTGCTGATTACGAAGAAAGACTGAACCCGCCAGATGCTCGAACAAACCATCGCATATCTCTCGCAGGTTGACATCCTCTGGATCTACGTCGCGATATTTGCGATCGCCTACATCGAGAATATCTTCCCGCCTTTCCCGAGCGACGTCATCGTCGTGTTTGCCGGTTCTCTCGTTGCCATCGGAACCGGAAGCGTCATATTCACCCTGTTCCTTGCAACAGCGGGCAGCACGCTCGGTTTCATGAGTATGTACTGGATCGGCGATCAGTTCGGCGACCGGGTGCTCGAGACGGGGAAACTGCCCTTCATTTCCATCGACCTGGTCCATAAGGTCGAAGCGTGGTTCCGCCGATACGGGTACTGGGTGGTGATCGGCAACCGCTTTCTGGCCGGAACCCGCGCGGTAATCAGCTTCGTGACCGGTATCGCGGAGATGAACCTGGCAGTGACAACCGTCCTCTCGGCGGTAAGCGCCCTGGTGTGGAACAGCATTCTCCTCTATCTCGGTTACCTCGTCGGGGACAACTGGCGTGACATCGGGGAGTATCTCTCGTCGTACAGCAAGATCGTGACGATCGTCATCACCCTTGCGATCCTTGTGTGGGCCGGCAGGGCATGGTATTTGAAGCGCCGGTCGAACCGCGATATTCAGGACTAATACAGGCGCAGGAACAGATTTGGCTGAATGGCTTTACAGTATCGATCTCATGTTCTTTCGATGGGGAAACGAAGCGCTTGCAAATCCTGTCGGTGACTGGTTTTTCGTTTTCATAACAGAGATCAAGAACTTCTACGTCATCTACGCGGTGGCGCTGATCGCATTGATGTGGTTCGGAAAAAAGCGGGGAGTCATCACGGTCGCACTGCTTCTGCTGACTATCGTGTTCAGTGACCAGATCAGCAGTTTTCTCGTCAAGCCCCTGTTCGATCGTCTGCGGCCCTGTCACGTGCTTGAGCACGTGCGGCTGCTGGTCGGCTGCGGAGGCGGGAAATCGTTCACGAGTTCCCACGCGACGAACAACTTTGCGATGGCGGTGCTCGTCAGCCATTTTTATCCCCGGGCCCGATACTACCTCATGACCTGGGCGGCTCTGGTCGCGTTTTCACGGGTGTATGTCGGTGTCCACTATCCCTCCGACATCCTCGGCGGCGCGGTCCTCGGAAGTCTTGTCGCGCTTGCCGTGATCTTCCTGTACGAGCAGGGAATGAAACTGTGGAAGGGCAGGAACGGAAAATCCATGCATGGAGAAGCGGAGGCATGAAGATAATCACGCGAACAGATTCATCGACGCAGGGCGACGGTACCGGCCGCAGCACGGGCAGCCGCACGGCATTGGCCGCGAGCTCCGGGCTGCTTTTTGCTCTCGGCTTCCCGCCCGTACCCAGCGGCGTGACCGCGTTTGCTGCACTCGTCCCGTTCCTGTTTCTGCTCGAGGACCTTCCGGACTGGAGGTCGGTTTTCCGCTGGAGCTACGTCACGTTCCTGATCGCAAGTGCGGGAACTCTATGGTGGATCAGCGGCTGGTGGGGCGAGGATCCGTGGCTGAAGGTCGCGGGCGTGCTCGTCAACCTGATTCTTCCGATAGGATTCGCGCTTCCCGCCCTGGGATACATGTTCCTGCGGCGCCGCATGGGTCAGCTCTTCAGCATCGTCGCGCTGCCCGCGCTCTGGACCGCTTGGGAATGGCTGCTGCATCTGCCGGAGCTGTCGTTTCCATGGCTGCTGCTCGCAAACACGCAGACGTACGATATTCAGAGCATCCAGTTCATTTCATGGACAGGGGCTTTCGGAGCCACGTTCTGGATCGTCACGGTGAATGCGCTGCTGTTCCACCTGCTTCGCCGCTGGCTGGGCGGGCAGTGGCGCCTCCCGCAGCGGCGGCCCGTCATGGCGCTCGCCGTGCTGCTGCTCCTTCTCGTCCTCCCGCGCATCCACGGTGCGATCGTCCTCGATGAGAAACCGTCGGCCGAATCCGCGATCCGGATCGCTGTCATACAGCCGGATATCAATCCCTATGACAAGTGGGGAGATGGCGAGACGCCGATGGTGAAACTGCGGAACCTGCTGTCGATCTACGATTCGCTGGCCTCATTCCATCCCGACGTCGCTCTGCTGCCCGAAACCGCCATACCGTTTCGCCTTCTTCAGGCTACCTATTACGAGGAGTACAGCTGGCTGCGCCGGCATATCGACAGTGTCGGCGTGCCCCTGCTGAGCGGATTCCCGCATACCGTTTTCTACGACAATCCGGAGACCGCTCCGGGGAGTGCCCGCAGGATTCCCGACTCCGATCTCCGCTATCACGATTTTAATTCCGCGCTGCTGCTTGAGCCAGGCGACCGCCAGCCGCAGGTGTATCACAAGGCGCGGCTGACACCGCTGAGCGAGCGCATCCCGTACCTCGACGCACTTCCGTTTCTGCAGAACGCGCTGAGCTGGGGCGTCGGCATAAGCAACTGGGGACAGGGCAGCGACACCGCGGTTTTTTCGCTTCGCACCGCTTCGGGGACAACGGGAATCTGGGCGATGATCTGTTATGAAACGCTGTATCCATCCTTCGTCGCGGGATTTGCGGATCGCGGTGCCGAGGTGTTCGGAGTAATCACCAACGACGGATGGTTCGGAAAATCCTCGGGACCCTACCAGCTCATGCAGTACACCGTGCTCCGGGCGATCGAGAATCGCCGCGCGGTGGCCCGGTGCGCGAACAACGGCATCAGCTGTTTCATCGATCCGTACGGACGCATATCCGACAAGACGGATCTTTACACGCGGACCGGCATCATCGCCGATCTGCCGCTCCGAACCGACCGAACATTCTATACGCGACACGGCGACTGGCTGCCCCTGGGCCTGACCGTCGTCACGGGTTTCTTTTTCCTCTTCGCCTTCATATCCGTGTACTATAAAAAATGAAATACCACATGATCGACCTGCGAAGCGACACTGTCACGCTGCCGTCGGCGGCGATGAAACGCGCCATGTGCGATGCTCCCCTCGGTGACGACGTCTACGGCGAGGATCCGACCGTAAACCGGCTGCAGAATGAAATGGCCGAATTGTTCGGCAAGGAGGCTGGCCTCTTCGTGCCGACCGGTGTCATGAGCAACCAGCTGGCAATCAAGGCGTGGACATCGCCGGGCGACGAAGTGATCGTTGAAAAAGAGTCCCATATCTTCAATTACGAAACCGCCGCCCCGTCGATGATGTCCGCCGTGCAGCTCCATCCTGTCGCGGGCGAGCAGGGGATGCTCGCTTCCGAAGGCGTTGCGGCTGCGATCCGGCCCGATGCGTATTACTATCCGCGGACGGCGCTGGTGTGCATCGAAAACACGCACAACCGGATGGGAGGAACCCTCCATCCAATTGACGCAATGCACTCGCTTCATGCCTTCTGCCGTGAAAATGCAATCCCGCTGCATCTCGATGGTGCGCGCATCTGGAACGCGCACATCGCCACGGGAACGCCGTTCTCAGAGTACGGCGCAGCGGTCGAATCCATCTCGATCTGTTTTTCGAAGGGCCTTGGCGCGCCGGTCGGGTCGATGCTGCTCGGGCCGCAGGATCTGATTACGCGCGCGCACAAGTACAGGAAAATCTATGGCGGCGGTATGCGTCAGGCCGGCATGCTCGCCGCCGCGGCGCTCCATGCGGTGGAACATCACCTGCCGCTGCTGACAAATGACCACCGCAGGGCCCGGCAGTTTGCCGAAGCGCTTTCCGCAAGCAGCGCTTTCCGCATCGACAGGGAGCGCGTGCAGACCAACATGGTCCTGCTGGACTTCAGCACCTCTGACATCCGCGCCACGGAAGCGCAGGCGCGTCTGCACGAAGCGGGAATCGAGATCGGAATGGGGATGGGCGACATGCTGCGCGCCGTGTTTCATCTCGATCTCGACGACCACGCGCTCGATCGCGCCATCACGATTTTCACCACATTATTCGCCTGACCATGGAATTCAATCCCGAAAAATATCGCCACCGTCATCCGTGCCGTGTCCGCTTCCATCATGTCGACCGTCTCAACGTGGTGCACAGCCTGCGGTACTTCTACTTTTTCGAGGAAGCGCGATTCGAGTACATCCGCACCATGGGTTTCCCGGTGGATGACGGAATCTTCGTCACGCACGATAAATTCTTCATCGTCCGGAACACCTGCGATTACTACGCTCCCGCGGTATTCGACGAACAGCTCACCATTCTCACGCGCATCGCCTACGTGAAGAAATCGAGCATCTGCTTCGAGCACGTGGCCCTCAAGGAAAACGGGACTCCCGCGGCGCGGGCGGAACACGTCTTCGTGCACGTCGACATTAATACGGATCTCCCGGCCCGGGTGCCGGAGCATCTGCGTGCGAGCATTCGCAGCTTTGAAGGGGAGAACGTGGAATTTATCGAGTCGTGAGGAATACGGCGGAGGAAGGGCGAATACAGTATGAAAAAAAGGCTGCTCCATGGGGAGCAGCCTTTTTCATATCCGGGGCGTTGAAGACCGGTCTTTCGGCCGTCATTCGGGCAGAAGCACCGCGCAGGAAACGACCGTCGTCCAGAGTCCGAGCCGGCCTTCCGCCGACTGGGTGATATTGAAGGACTTGAAGATTTTTCCGCTTGCCTTGTACACCTGTTCGCGCTCATCCCAGGCAGAGTCGGGATCGAAATCCACGCCAAGCGTGGTGGCGAGCATCGTGGCGGCAAGATCTTCCGCGTATTCGCCGGCGACCTTCTGCGTCTCACCGAAGGGGTGATGTTCGGAGAGATAGCCGTACGTCGTGCCGTCGTTCGGAATCGCCGCGCCGATTCCTGCCGCGATCAGCCGGTTGGCTTCGTTCGTCGCATTCCTCGCCATCACCACGAACGTGATCTGGCCAGGCTGCAGGACCTTCGCGCCGACGTTCTTGCTGATGATCTTGCAGTTGGGGGGGAAGATGCTGGAAACCGTGACGAGATTCTGCTGCTCCAAATCGGCATCGCGCAACGCGAGCTCAAACGACTGCAGGTAGTCTTTGTGGCGACCGACACCTTTGGTGAAATAGATCCTCTTGGGTACGAACAATGCTGCTCCTCCGGGAATCAGGTGAGATGTGAGTAAGGAAAATTAGATACGTACAATTTTGATGAATCGGCGTTTGCCGACCTTGACCACGGTTTCGTCATCGGAAGGGACGGGAGTCGTCGGATCCGTGATGCGTTCTTCGCCGATGCTGACAGCGGATTGCTGCATGAGCCGCCGGCCTTCACCTTTGGACTGTACCATGCCCGCTTCGAAAATCACATCGAGTAGCAATGTATCACTGTTACGCGGAACCTCAAACACATCAATTTCCTCGGGAGCCATTTTGTTTTTGATCACCCGGTCGAAATGTCCTTCCGCCTGTTCCGCGGCTTCCGGAGAATAATACGCCGAAACGATGGCCCGGGCGAGTTCGCGCTTGAAATCCCGCGGATTCTGCCCGCGCTGCATCTCCGCATCGATCGTGGCGATCCGCTCGGCGGGAACGTCTGTCACAAGGCGGAACCAGGGGAGGATCATCTGGTCGGGAATGGAAAGCGTCTTGCCGTACATGTCTTCCGGCGTGTCGTTGAACGCCACGTAGTTGTCGAGGGACTTGCTCATTTTTTCGACGCCGTCCGTCCCTTCGAGCAGGGGCATGGTCAGGATGATCTGCGGAATCTGCCCGTATTCCCGCTGAATTTCCCTGCCGACCAGCAGGTTGAATTTCTGGTCCGTGCCGCCGAGTTCGACATCCGAGCGGATGGCGACGCTGTCCATCGCCTGCGCGAGGGGGTAGAGAAATTCATGAATGCTGATGGCTTCCTGGTTTTTGTACCGCTTCTCGAACTCGTCGCGCTCCAGCATGCGTGCCACCGTATAGCGCGCGGCAAGCTTGATCACGTCCTCGAAGGTCATGGGCGCCAGCCAGTCCGAATTGTAGCGAATGTTGACGCGGTCGATATCGAGAATTTTCGACGCCTGTTCGAAATACGAGCGGCCGTTCTCCCGCGTGTCCTCAAGCGTGAGCGACGGACGCGTCTTGTTCTTGCCGGTCGGATCACCGATCATTCCGGTGAAATCACCGACGATCAGGATGGCCTGATGACCGAGCTCCTGGAACTGCCGCAGCTTGCGGAGGACGACGGAGTGGCCGAGGTGCAGATCGGGGCGGCTGGGATCGCACCCGAGTTTGATGTTCAGCGGCTTCCCGTTCGCGATCGAATACTCGAGTTTCTTGACCAGTTCTTCTTCGGGGATAATTTCCGACGCGCCGCGCCGGATGAGGTCCATCTGTTCGTTCAGGGGAGGAAAAGTCATCTTGCTCACAGTTGTCGTTCCATTTCACGTTTGGTGTCGCGCTCCTTGAGAGCGTGACGTTTGTCATACGTCTTTTTTCCCTTGCACACACCGAGTTCGATCTTCAAGTGCCGGCCCAGAAAGTAGATCTGGAGGGGGATGAGGGTGAGACCTTTCTCGTTCACCTTCTGCTCCAGTTTCCGGATTTCCTTCTTTTTCGCCAGCAGCTTCCGAACGCGGATGGGGTCGTGGTTGTGGATATTGCCTTTGTCGAAAGGGCTGATATGCATGTTGAAGAGATACAGCTCGCCCGATTCGATGCCGGCGTATGCATCCTGGACATTGATTTTGCCCGCGCGCGCAGATTTCACCTCCGTGCCGCGCAGCGCGATCCCCACCTCGAGCGTCTCGAGCACGAGGTATTCATGCCGCGCGCGCCGGTTGGTGAGGATATGCCGGACATTGTCCTTGTCTGCGTTCATTCGAGTGATCTGCGAACTGATAGGGGTAAAAATACGAGATTCCAAAAGAAAAAAGACCACGGGACAATTGCAAGTGAGAAGTTTTTAATCTATATTTATGAGTCTTGAATGTGGGGCCAATCCCGCATTTTTTATTATAAGCCGGTTTGAAATACGGAATCGCAGAAACAGCATATCGAGTCCCTGAAATCGCATATTGAAGCGCTCGTCGAAGCCGGCGGGGCGCATCTCGTGGAGCTTGCACTCCGTCCGCAGGGACGGCGCCGGATTCTCGAGGTTTTTGCGGATACGGAAGACGGAATTACCGCCGACACGCTTGCCGCGCTCAGCCGCAGTATCGGTGACATGATCGATGAAAACGACTGGATTACCGACGCGTATCAGCTCGTTGTCTCGTCTCCCGGGCTCGATCGGCCGCTGCATCACCCGTGGCAGTATCGCCGTCATCTCGGGCGCACCGTCGCGCTGACCGTCGCCGACGGAGATCAGACGCGTGAAGTGACCGGCAAAATTCTGGAAGCAACCGACGAGCAGCTGCTCGTCAGCCTCGGTGAAGGCGCATTGCCGGTCCCCTTCGAGAGGATCCGGCATGCCATGATCCAGGCAATACTGTAGGATAACTGATAAATGAACCGTATACACTCTGCTGAAGGTAGGAGAGCATCATGAGCCGCAGCATGAACAATGAAATCGTCGAATCGTTCAGCCAGATGGTGCGCGAGAAAGGCATCGATCGCGATCGCCTGGTCTCGGTGATCGAGGACATCTTTGGCATGATGGTCAAGAAGAAGTATGGTCTCGAGGCCAACTATGAGATCGTCGTGAACATGGACAAGGGCGATATTGAAATATTTCTCATCCGCGAGGTGGTCGACGAGGTCGAGGATCCCACGACGCAGGTCGAACTGACCGTGGCGCGGGATAAGTCGGGTGAGGAACTCGAGGTTGGCGAAGAATACGTCGAGATCATCGATCTGGCGGAATTCGGCCGTCGCCTCGTTTCCACCGCGAAGCAGAACCTGAATCAGCGGATCAAGGAAATCGAGAAGGATCTCATTCACGACGAGTATTCCGACAAGGTCGGCGATATCGTTGTGGGCGACGTCTACCAGGTGCGACGCAACGATGTGCTCATCAACCACAACCGCACGGAACTTCTGCTTCCGAAGTCGGAGCAGATCGCCAAGGAGCGCTATCGGAAGGGTGATGTGATCCGCTGCGTGATCAAGGAAGTCGTCCGGAAGGGCAGCGGGATGCCGATGGTTATCGTCTCCCGTGCGGACTCCCTTTTCCTCCAGAAGCTTTTCGAACAGGAAATCCCCGAGATTTATGATGGCGTGATCTCCATTCGCAAGATCGCGCGCGAGCCGGGAGAACGTGCCAAGGTCGCGGTGGAATCGCATGACGACCGCATCGACGCCGTCGGCGCATGCGTCGGCATGAAAGGCGTGCGCATCCACGCGATCGTTCGCGAACTCAACAATGAAAACATCGATGTGATCAACTGGACAGACGATACGCATCTGTTCATCCAGCGCGCACTCGCACCGGCGAAGCTGATCGAGGTGAAAATCGACCGTCCGACGCGTACCGCGAAGGTGCACGTGGATACCGAACAGGCGTCGCTCGCGATCGGACGCAACGGACAGAATATCCGCCTGGCTTCCGAGCTGACCGGATTCCGCATCGAGATCGTCAAGGAAGGTGAGGAAATCACCAAGACCATGGCGGAATACGAGATCGACCTGAACGAGTTCATCCCCGAATTCGGAGAAGAACTCATCAACAAGCTTGTGAACGCGGGCTATCACACGGCGAACGACATCATTCTCGCCCCGGTGTCCGATCTTCTGGCGAAGATCCCCGGCATCAGCATCGAGCAGATCAACGATATCGTCGTCGAAATGAAGAAGGCGTTTGCTGAAGAGGAATAACTCCTCGAATTGATTCATTTTTCTTAACGCAATACCGGCGAAATGGCAGTGACGGATAAAACGAGTAAAACGCGGCTCTATAAGGTTGCCAAAGAGTTCAATCTCTCTCACGATACACTGACAGAGTTCCTGACCAAAAAGGGATATGCGGTCAAGAATCACATGTCGATCATCGATCAGGAGATGCTCGAACTGATAGAGAAGCATTACAAGAAAGAAAAGATCGACGCCGAGCGCCACGCCCGGAAACGCAAGGAATTCGACGAAGTCGACCGCAAACGCAGAGGGGACGAACTGTCGGAAGAGGATCTCGCCGAGCAGCCGCTGGCGGAGAAGCCGGAATCGGCGCCCGCCGAGGAAACTGTCGTCGAGACTTCGCCCGCGGAGAATGTCGAACCGGCGATCGTCGCCGAGGCCGCGGAAGCGGAAGCAGCTCCGGCCGAAACCGGGGAAGCGATTACCGCGGAGGCGGAACCCGAGGTGCTCGAGGCGGAGGCGGAACCGGAATCGGAAGAGCCTGCAGTCGAAGCGGAAGCGGAAAAACCGGCAGCCGTCGAAGCGGAAGTTGTTTCCGAAAAGGCTCCCGCCGAGGATGTATCCGCGGTCGCCGAAGCAGACGCCGACGCGGGTTCTGCCGAATCCGAGGCTGTCAAGACTGTCCAGCAGCCTGCAGCGGAGGAGAAAAAGGAGCCGCGGAAAAAGGCGAAGAAAGACGACATGGACCTGAGCATCGAAGCCAGCATGCCGAAAATGCGCGGTCTGACCGTCAAGGGAAAAATCAACCTCGAAGACACTCCGGCCGAAAAGCCGAAGAAGGAAGAGGGAGCTGCCGGAACGGACGCAGAAGCGCTCCGCCGGAAGAAGAAAAAGAAAAAGAAAGTCGTCAAGCCTGGCACAACGGACGAATCCGCAGATGCGGACGCACGCAAGAAGCGTGGGAAGAAGGGACGTCCTCGCGAGGTGGATCAGGCCGAAGTCGCGAGTGCGATCAAGAAAACCATCGCCTCGATGTCGGATCTCGGTCCTGTCTCCCAGCGGTCGGCCCTGCGCAAGCGCAAGCGTGCACGCCGTGAAGAAGAACAGATTCGCGAGACGGAGCAGCAGGAGCGCGAGAAGCAGGTGCTTCGCATTTATGAATACGCGACGGTCAGTGAAATCGCGGGATTCATGAATGTCGGCGTCAATGAAGTTATCGCGTCGCTGATCGGACTCGGCGTGATGGCCTCGATCAACCAGCGGCTCGACATGGAGACCATCGAACTGGTTGCGTCGGAATTCGGATTTGACGTGCAGAAGCATGAGGAGTATGTCGACGACGAACTCTCCGATCACGACGATCCGGAAGATACCCTCGTCACGCGTCCGCCGATCGTGACCATCATGGGTCATGTCGATCATGGAAAGACGAAGCTGCTGGATTTCATCCGCAAGACCAACGTGGTCGCGGGAGAAAGCGGCGGTATTACCCAGCATATCGGTGCGTACACCGTGACGCTCGAAAACCAGCGCAAGATCAGCTTCCTCGATACACCGGGCCACGAGGCCTTCACGGCGATGCGTGCCCGTGGTGCCCAGGTGACCGATATCGTGGTTCTGGTCGTCGCAGCCGACGACAGCGTCATGCCGCAGACCATCGAAGCTATCAGTCACGCGATGGCGGCGAAAGTCCCGATCGTTGTGGCGATCAATAAGATGGACAAGCCGGAAGCGAATCCGGACAAGATCAAGCAGCAGCTTGCAGACCGCGGACTCCTCGTCGAGGAATGGGGAGGAAAGGTCGGCTGCGTGCCCATTTCCGCTAAGGCCGGAACGAACATCGAGGAACTGCTCGAACGCATCCTCCTCGAAGCCGACATCCTGGATCTCAAAGCGAACCCCGATCGCGAGGCGCGCGGCACGGTCATCGAGTCCGAGCTCGACAAGGGCAAGGGTATCATCGCTACCGTGCTCGTGCAGAAAGGAACGCTGGCGATCGGTGATTCCTTCGTCGCGGGGAATGAATTCGGCAAGGTCCGCGCGCTTCTCGACGAACGAGGCAACAGAGTCGAAAACGCCTCCCCGGCCACGCCTGTGCAGGTGCTCGGCTTCAACGGATCGCCGCAGGCCGGTGACGCCTTTGTCGTTGTGGACGGAGAGCGTACCGCGCGCGAGGTCGCGACGAATCGTCAGCAGATCAAGCGGGAGTCCGATTTCCGGCGCGTCCGCCGCAAAACGCTCGACGATATCTCCGCGCACATCAAGCTCGGCGGCGTCCAGGATCTGCCGATCGTCGTGAAGGGCGATGTGGACGGTTCTGTCGAAGCACTGAGCGATTCGCTGCTGAAACTTTCGAACCAGGAAGTCCGCATCGATGTCATCCACAAGAGCGTCGGTGCCATCAGTGAGTCCGATGTGCTGCTCGCCAGCGCGTCCAACGCCATCATCATCGGTTTCCGCGTCCGCCCCAACCTCAACGCGCGAAAGCTCGCCGAGGCGGAAGATGTCGATATCCGGCTGTATGAAATCATCTATGATGCGATCGAGGATGTTCGCGCCGCACTCGAAGGCATGCTGCGTCCCGATATCAAGGAAAAGGTCACGGCCACGGTCCTGGTGCGCGAGGTCTTCAAGATCTCCAAGGTCGGTACGATCGCGGGCTGCTACGTGCAGGACGGAAAGATCCATCGCAACAGCCGCATCCGGCTGCTGCGTGACGGCATCGTGATGTTTACCGGCGGCATCGACTCGCTCAAACGCTTCAAGGACGACGTTCGTGAAGTGGACAGCGGTTTCGAATGCGGTCTGAATCTTGTCGGATTCAACGATATCAAGGTTGGTGACGTTATCGAATCGTTCGAGACCGTCGAAGTCAAGCGTTCTCTCGATCAGGCGAAATAAGGAATGTCGATACGTACCGAGCGCGTTGCGCAGCTCATCAAGCATGAAATCAGCGAGGCGTTGACCACGCGCATCGAGACCGTGGGATACGGGCTGCTCACGGTGACGGAAGTCATCGTCACGCCGGACCTTCGTCTCGCGAAGATCTACGTCAGCCATTTCCGATCGGGGAAATCCAACGAGGAGGTCATGGCCTTTCTCGACGAGCACGCGAAGGAACTCCGCATGGGAGTTGGCCGCGCGGTGCGTCTGAAATTCACCCCGGAGCTGCGATTCTACATCGACCAGTCGCTTGAGAAAGCCGAGCGCATCGAAGAGCTGATTCGACAAATTCACGAGGACGAGCAGGGGCGTTGACGCAGCCGCAGGGTTTCAATACAATCGAGCAGTTTCGTTCCCCCGGCGGCGGTGTGCTGCTCGTGGACAAACCAAAGACCTGGACCTCGTTCGACGTGGTCAAGAAGGTTCGCTCGGCACTGCGCGTGAAAAAAGTCGGGCATGCCGGAACGCTCGATCCCATGGCGACAGGACTCCTCATCCTCTGCTCCGGAAATCTCACGAAAAAGATTGATGCGTTTCAGGCCCTGGGAAAGGTCTATGAAGGGAGGATGCGGCTCGGCGCGGTAACCCCCAGTTATGATGCGGAGACCGAGCCCGTCGAAGAAAAGCCGATCGACGACGTCAACGAGGAGCGTATCCGCAATTCCGCCGCGGCGTTCGTCGGGGAAATCGAACAGCTGCCCCCGATGTATTCCGCAGTGAAGGTCGAAGGACAGCGTCTCTACAAGCTGGCAAGGAAAGGCGTGGAGGTCGAACGGCAGCCGCGTTCGGTGACCGTCAGCCGCTTCAGTATCGAGGACGTCGCGCTGCCCGACGTGGCATTCGAAGTCCGATGCTCGAAAGGCACGTACGTCCGAACGCTGGCACACGATCTCGGACAGGAACTCGGCTGCGGGGCATATCTGACGGAATTGCGGCGCACCTTCATCGGAGAATTCTCCGCGGAGGAAGCGTGGAGTATTGAACAGATCGTCGAAGAAGCATCCACGTCCGGACTGCTTCGCGACCGGAGAGAGGAGCAGCAGCGTGCAGGTCTATCATAGTCTTGACGCGTTTCCTCATGGACGTCCGGTGGCGCTGACGCTCGGCACGTTCGACGGTGTGCATCGCGGTCACCGTCGTATCATCGAGCGAACAAATGCCGCTGCGGCGGAAATCGGCGGGAGAGCGGTGCTCATGACTTTTGATCCGCATCCCAGAGAAGTGATCGGCAGGAAGGGCGAACCCACCTACCTGCTGACCAGTATCGACGAACGGCTCGCGCTGCTGCAGGACACAGGTCTTGACGCCTGCATCGTGATGCCGTTTACCCGCGATCTCTCGGTGCTGGATGCGTCGACGTTTTTCCAGGAATACATCGTTCGCCGCCTGCACGCAACCCAGGTAGTGGTCGGTGTGGACCATGCGTTCGGCAAGGGCCGAGCGGGAAACGCGGAAGCGCTGCAGCGTCTCGGCAAATCCCAGGGTGTCGGAGTCGTCGTCGTAAGCGAACTGCTGATGAACGGTGTGAAGGTCAGCAGCACCGCGATACGCGCGTCGATCGGCAAGGGCGATGTCGCGAGAGCGCACGATTTTCTCGGCAGGCCGTACAGCCTTTCCGGAATCGTCGTGCGCGGTGAAGGACTCGGATCGAAGCTCGGTTTTCCTACCGCGAACCTCGAGCTTCGCGCATCAAACAAGCTGCTGCCAAGCAACGGCGTCTACATCGTTCAGGTGGAGATCGACGGCACGCGCTACGACGGCATCATGAACATCGGCCGGCGTCCGACCGTGTCGGAACAGATGCATATTTCGCTGGAAGTTCATATTTTTACTTTTTCCGGCGATTTGTACGGAATGCACCTGCAGGTGGAACTGCTCGAACGGCTCCGGGAGGAGATCCGATTCGACTCTCCGCAGCAGCTGACCGCGCAGATTCAATCCGACGTGGATATCGCACGGGCATACTTCAAACGTGAATACAATAGAACTAACGATTAACGCATAACTGGTATTACAAGGAGCACTACCATGCCTCTGACGAAAGAACGCAAACAGGAACTCATCAAGAAATTCGGTGCAAGCGAGCAGGACAGCGGAAAAGCGGAAGTCCAGATCGCGATCCTCACTGAAACCATCAATGGGCTCTCGTCCCATTTCGACACGAACAAGAAAGATCATCACAGCCGTCGTGGTCTGCTGAAGATGGTCGGTAAGCGCCGTCGCCTTCTCGCGTATCTGCAGAAAGTCGACATCACCCGCTACCGCTCCATCGTCAAGGACCTTGAGCTGCGCAAGTAATCGCGCAGTCGATACGACTCCATCAAGGGATACATCCCAAAAGAGAACAAGGATATGATGAAGAAAAAAGAAATAGACCTCGGCGGAAGGACATTAACACTCGAAACGGGCCGCTTCGCACGGCAGGCCTCCGGATCGGTCATGATCACCCTCGGCGATACGATGGTGCTCGCGACGGTCGTTCTGGCGGACACTCCGCGGGAAGGAATCGACTTTTTCCCGCTCAGCTGCGAATACCGTGAGAAAACTTCTGCTGCCGGAAAAATCCCTGGTGGTTTTTTCAAACGGGAAGGCAAGCCTTCGGAGAAGGAAGTGCTTTCCGCGCGCCTGATGGATCGTCCGATCCGCCCGATGTTTGCAGATAATTTCCGCAACGAGGTGCAGATCGTCGCCTCGGTGTATTCCTCCGATCAGGAAAACGACGGGGACGTCCTCGCCGCGACGGCTGCTTCCGCCGCCCTGATGATCGCAGGAGCACCGTTTGAAGGGCCCATCGCTGAAGTGCGCGTCGCGCGCGTCAACGGTGAGTTCGTCGTCAACCCCACCTTCAGTCAGCTCAATGACGCGGATCTCGAAGTGGTTCTCGCCGGCACCGAGGATTCCATCCTCATGGTGGAAGGCGAGGCGGAAGAAATCAGCGAACGCGACATGCTCGAAGCACTGAAATTCGGACACGAGTACATCGGACAGATCTGCAGGGGCATTGCGGAATTCGCGGCAGAAGCCGGCAAACCGGCGATGGAAGTCGTGACCCAGGAACTCCCGGAAGGAATCTCCGATCGCATCCACGCGCTGTGCTACGACCGCCTGTTCGACCTCGCGGGCACCGTGCTTGCGAAGGAAGAGCGCGCCACCGCGACCAAGGCGATTTATACCGAAGTTGCCGAGGCGCTTGCAGAGGAATATCCCGAGCAGGAAGGCGTCATCAAGCATCTCATCCACGATTTCGAGAAGGACGCGATGCGTCGCACGATTCTTGAAAAGGGGCAGAGGCTCGACGGACGCGGACTGACGGACGTTCGTCCGATCAGCTGTGAGGTTTCGGTTCTTCCGCGCGCACATGGATCCTCGCTCTTTACACGCGGCGAGACCCAGGCGCTGATGAGCTGCACCCTCGGAACGAAATCCGACGAGCAGATCATCGACGGGCTGCGTGAGGAATTCCGCAAGCGCTTCATGCTGCATTACAATTTCCCGCCGTTCTCCGTCGGTGAAGTGGGCCGTTTCGGCTTCACCAGCCGCCGCGAAATCGGTCACGGAAACCTGGCGGAACGCGCGCTGAAAAACATGCTGCCGTCCGAAGAGGAATTCCCGTATACCATCCGCCTGCTCTGCGACATCCTCGAGTCGAACGGCTCGTCTTCCATGGCGACCGTCTGTTCGGGATCCATGGCGCTGATGGACGCGGGTGTGCCCATCCGGAAGCCGGTCGCCGGTGTCGCGATGGGGCTCATCAAGGAAGGCGATCAGGTCGCCGTACTCACCGATATCCTCGGAAACGAAGATCACCTCGGTGACATGGACTTCAAGGTTGCCGGTACCGAAGATGGCATTACCTCGTACCAGATGGATATCAAGATCAAGGGAATCAGCTTCGAAATCATGGAGCGCGCCCTGATGCAGGCCCGTGACGGCCGCATGCACATTCTCGGGAAGATGAAGGATGGCATCAGTGAGACGCGTCCGGAGCTTTCCCGCTATGCGCCGCGCCTCACCACCATTCACATTCCGGTGGATCTCATCGGTGCGGTTATCGGACCGGGCGGCAAGAATATCAAGGCGATCGTCGCCGAGAGCGGTGCGGAAATCAACATCGAGGATGATGGCCGCATCATCATTGCGTCCGTGAATTCCGAAGCAAGCGAGAAAGCGGTCGACCTCATCCGCCGCATCACCCAGATGCCCGAGGCGGGCGAAGTGTATACCGGCCCCGTGAAGCGCATCGCCGAATTCGGTGCGTTTGTGGAAATCCTTCCCGGCAAGGAAGGGCTGCTTCATATCTCCCAGATCGATTTCCGCCGCCTCAATACCGTTGAGGAAGTGCTGAAAGTCGGTGATGTCGTCACCGTGAAACTGCTCCGCGTCGAGGATAACGGCAAGCTCGTACTCAGCCGGAAAGCGCTCATGGAACCGCCTGAGGGATATGTCGAACCCGAACCCCGCAGCGACCGCGGCGGTGGTCGCGACCGTGGCGGAAGAGACCGCGGTGGAAGAGGCGGAGACCGGCGCAGCCGCTGAGGCCGTGACGTTCGACCCCGAACCCTCCCGCTTCTGAAGTAATGTGTTCTCACGCCGCATGACGGATTCCTGTCATGCGGCGGAACACGGTTTCGCTGTCCAGGATTTTTTCGTATCAGTTCACATGGAGACCTCAATGCCCACAGTGATTTTTTCAATCTCCTATCCTATCATCGAGGAGAAGCGAGAAGAATACCTGGAAACCGTCCGGGAACTGAAAAACTATCTCACCAACGAACGCGGGAAGAAATACTCCGTGTTCGAAAGCAAAACGCGGCCGAATACATTCAATGAGGTCTATTTTTGCGATTCCCTCGAGGAGTATGACGCCCTTGAGGACGATGCCGACGAGATCACCGAGCAGCTCATCAACCGTATCGTCGATGAGTTCATCAAGGACGGGAAAACGGAATACAAGACCCTTATCGAGGCTGTGTAGCCTTCGTCGCAGTTTTCTGCGGTGCAGCGAATGATGCACTGTAGTCGTAACAGAATTTCACAAGGCGATCCTGCGCCGCCCGGTAGGGGGCGGGTTTCCCGACGAAATTCTGCATGAAAAGAACAACCGTCAACAGGCGCCCCCCGGGCGCCTGAACATATCCCGACAGTGCGCTGACTCCGCGCACTGTTCCTGTTTTACCCCAAAATACCTTCGCTGCGGGAAGTCCGTGCATGCGGCTCCGCAGGGTTCCGTCGACACCCCCGACCGCAAGTGTCCCGCGAAATCGTTCGTATGCCGGAGAGGCCGCGAGCTTCCGGAGCACGCGGCCGGTCGCTTCCGGTGTTACAAGATTATAAAACGAAATCCCCGACCCGTCGAGCAGGGCGATGTCGTCTGTTGCAGCGCCGCCGGCTGCAAGGATCTGGCGCATCGCCGTCAGGCCGTCCTCCGCCGAGACTGCCGTCCGTCGACGACCGGACCCGAAGCTCAGTGCGCGAAGCACCGCTTCCGCGCAGAGGTTGTCACTGTCCTTGTTCATGACCTCCAGCACTGCGTCGAGAGGGCGTCTCACCGACCCGATCGGAATGGTGGATGTTGTCCCGTGGCGGCTGCTCGCATTGTCGACGAAGCGAACGATGACAGCCGAATCCGCAAGCCGGGTATCGATCAGCGCCTGACGCAGTCGATCTGCGAAAATCCGCTGCGGTTCCCAGACGCTGAAGCGTTCGGAAGCGCTGCGATTGGGCGCCGGAGTTCCCTGGATACGGAAATCATTGCTCCGTGGGAAACGCTCGATGCGGAATGGGATGTTGCGAACGGATTCCGCCGTGTCAAAGCGGAAGAGTTCACTCGAGGGGGATGTGGTAACATCCAGTCCAGTAACCGATTTCGAGGATTTCTTCACGCGAACTGTCACGGTGTTGCCTGAGATCGGGAACGCGCAGAGATACGGCATGAATGGATCGGTTTCGTCGTCCCACATCCAGCCTTTTCCGAAATAATCGTCTGCATAGAGCGATCCGTCGAGCAGCAGCGTATCGACACGAAGCACGCCGGCCTGCTGTGCGATTTCAGCGAGTTTTTGAATATCTTGTTCGGTGAACAGCGGATCGCCGCCGCCGGAACAGACAATGGTATGCATCGATGAATCAGTGGCGTCGAGTCGCGTTTCGAATACGAATGCCGGCGGGAGTCCCAGTACCGCAGCCGCGGACGTGAAGAGTTTCGCGTTGGATGCCGGACGCAGAAGAAGAGAAGAATTCCGCGCATACAGTATTTTCCCGCTCGCGGCTTCGGCAATTTCGATACCGGCGACGGTACCGGTGAAAAGCGGTCCATCGATTTCTTCCTGCACGGCGCTCCTGAGGGCCGTGAGAGCAGGGGACTGCTGCCCGACGGTCCGCGTCAGCGGCAACAGCAGAACAGCCAGAAGTAAGAGACGGAGTTTCATGCGCATCCGGGTGCTTATACAGATCGTAGTGACGTGTTTTCTGTTCGAATCTCTGCCGGGCGTTTCCCTGCAGGCATCGCCCCTCGCAACCGCCGAGGCGGCAGCGTTCGTGCCTCTGCCCAGCAGTTCCGACAGTCTTGAATTTGCCGGGCTCGCTGCGGCCCTGGGAACGATTTTCTCTCAGGAGAAAATCGCCACCATACTATCAAATCTCCCGCCGAAGTGCAAAATATTCGGCTATGACATCGGGGAGTATTCCGGGGACGACGGGATGGATGTGGTTCTGTCCGCCATGCCGGCAGGAGGGGCACGGAAAACCCTGGATGTGTACTTCTTCCTGAACGAGGGTGCGGGATTCCGGCTTCTTCGCACCCTGACGCGCCGCTATATTCTCGAGCCGATCGAGGTCGGTTTCTCCATCGATCGGGGGGTCTGTTACGTCACGGAAAAAACCGGCGAATTCTCCTGGCGCATCACCGGGTACTCGGCCACCGAGGGAAACTTCCGACGCGTTTCCGAATGGACGACGCATCGCATGCGCACAGGAGGGCGGGAGACCAACGTGGGATATGAGCGCAGCTATTCCTACGAAACACTGATCGCGGATGAGCATTACTACGGGAGCAACAGCCACCGCAGTTTCATCCGACAGAAGTATTACGACCTGCCCGTATACCCTGAAGATCTCAGTCTCCCGGACGGCATGGGCTTTCTCGTCGGTGATTCGAGCGGACTGATGATTTCGAGCGGCGGAAGTTCATGGTACGGACCGGATGACTGCAGCCTCTTCTGTTCGGCACGGTACGACAGCAGTTCGGTTGTCTTCCGCATCCGCATTCACGACGACCGGCTCCTCTACAGTGCGGATGCGGATTCCGCGGACCATCTGGATCTGCATTTCGATTTGAGCCGGAAAAACCGGATTCGGCCGGATGGATCTCCACAGACCTACTCGCCGGGCACGCAGTTCGGTATCCGCATCCTCATGGGGGATGGGGAGAAGCGGACCCCGGTCGTCGAACTGCTCGGCGAGGCGATCGCCCGCCGGATCGGCACCGGCGTCGCGGTTTCGAGTCTTCCGGTTGCCGGGGAATTTCATACCTACACCTTCACGGTCAGGGTTCCGCTCGATCTCTTCAAAACGGGCAGCAAGCTTCCTCCCGCGGGTTTTGTCTGCGCGTACCACGACGTGGACCATTCCTCCATGCGGCAGTGGGTCACGACTGCGGCGACCGCGCGGGAATATGTCGAAGGGAAGCCGGGGACGTATGGAATGCTCCATTTCGTCGAAGACCCCGCCGCGGAGTATGAATGGGAAAATCTCCGCGTGATCGCCCTCAGCGAGGAACTCCAGCGCGCGGGGATCATTCCCTGATTGCGGCGCGGCGCCTTTTCCTCCCGGCTTCGGACCTGAAGCCGGGATCGCATTCTCCGCGCTGTTTTCCTGCCTTGTTTGAACTCCCCAAATCGCGTACTTTTATTTTTTACCTGAAACAGCGCATTCTGTCATGACCGGCTTTGTCTTCACGTTTTCGCTCTTCTGCACGGCGGTTCTCAACACGGATCCCGCCGTGCTGCAGCGTGCCGAGCTGGCAGCGGTCAGACAGATCATCGAAGCCGTCATACCGGAAGCGCGCCTTCATCGCGTGCTGGGCAAAGGGCAGACGCAGCCGCTGTTCACGAATACCCTTCCTCCGGGGCACCGGTCCCGGTACTCGCTTCCGAAGCGCCGCTTCGAAGTGCATTCGGCCTCTCCGTTCCCGGTGTGCCGTTTCCTGATCGCTCGTCCCATCCGTGCTCCCGCGGAGATGTGATTCCTTCCCGGTTTCACAAAGCATCTCCTTTCACCATTCACAGGAACGACACAAATGATGAATCTCATATCCCGTATCTTCGGCGGGGGCAAGCATGACCGCGACGTGAGGGAAGTCCAGCCCATCGTCGATGAAATCAATGCGCATTATGAAACGCTTCAGTCACTGACCGACGACGAACTCCGTGCGAAAACGCAGGGATTCCGCGACAGGATCCGTGAAGCGACCGCGGAAATCGAAAAAGAAATCCAGGACATACTCGCGGAGCTTCGCGAGGACAAGGAAGGGATCGACCGTGACGGTCTCCACGAAAAGCTCAAGAAACTCCGTGAGGAGCTGCACGAAACGAGCGAGGATGTGCTCGATGATATACTTCCCGAGGCATTCGCGGTGGTCAAGGATACCTGCCGTCGACTGGTCGGGCATGAATACATCGTGGTTGACAACAAGGTCACCTGGAACATGGTGCCGTTCGACGTGCAGCTCATCGGCGGTATCGCCATTCACCAGGGCAAGATCGCGGAAATGGCGACGGGTGAAGGAAAGACCCTCGTGGCGACTCTCCCGGTCTTCCTCAATGCGCTGACCGGCAAGGGCGTGCACCTGGTGACGGTCAACGACTACCTTGCACGTCGCGACAGCGAATGGATGTCCCCGGTCTATACGTTCCACGGTCTGACCGTCGGGTGTATTCAGAACGACATGAGCCCGCAGCAGCGGCGCGAAATCTACGGCATGGATATCACCTACGGCACCAACAATGAGTTCGGATTCGACTACCTGCGCGACAATATGGTGATCGATTCGAGCGAGATGGTGCAGCCGGAACACAACTTCGCCATCGTTGATGAGGTCGACTCCGTGCTCATCGACGAAGCGCGTACCCCGCTCATCATCAGCGGTCCGGTCGGCGACACGGATCACAAGTTCGATGAGATGAAGCCGCGCGTCGACCGCATCCTGAACGCGCAGAACGCCTTCATCGCGAAGATTCTCGCGGACGCGGAACGGCTGATGAAGGAAGGGAAGCGCGACGAAGCCGGCGTCCTGATCTACCGCGCGCAGAGGGGACTCCCCAAAAACAAGAAGCTTCTGAAAATTCTCAGCGATCCCGAAAACGAGACGCTGATGCAGAAGACGGAAAACATCTATCGCGCCGACAACGCGCGACGCATGCCGGAAATCATCGACGAACTCTATTTCTCGATCGACGAAAAAACGTACATCGTCGATCTCACGGAGAAAGGCCGGGCGTTTCTTGCCCCTTCGAAAGAGGAATCCGACTTCTTCGTCCTCCCCGATATCGCCGCCGAACTCAGCGCGCTCGAGGGGCAGAACAAGGACCCGAAGGATCTGCAGCGGGAGAAGGACAAGCTTCAGTCGCTGTATGCAGAGCGCAGCGACCGCATTCACACCGTGCATCAGCTCCTGAAGGCATACTGCCTCTATGAGAAGGACGTGGAGTACGTCGTGCAGGAAGGCAAGGTCATGATCGTCGATACCTTCACGGGCCGCATTCTCCCCGGACGACGGTATTCCGAAGGTCTGCATCAGGCCATCGAGGCGAAGGAGAACGTCAAGGTCGAAGGGGATACGCAGACACTTGCGACGATCACGCTGCAGAATTATTTCCGTCTCTACAAGAAGCTGGCGGGAATGACGGGAACGGCGGAAACCGAAGCCGGCGAATTCTACGAAATCTACAAACTCGACGTCATGGTCATTCCGACCAACAAGGATATTGTCCGCGACGACCAGGAAGACCACATCTACAAGACGCGCCGCGAGAAATACAACGCGGTCATCGATTATATCGAGGAATGCCGGAACAACCGTCAGCCGACGCTCGTCGGCACGACCAGCGTCGAAGTTTCCGAAACGCTCTCCCGCATGCTGAAGCGGCGCGGTGTCCCCCACAACGTCCTGAACGCGAAGCAGCATCGCCGCGAGGCGGAAATCGTCGCAAATGCCGGACTGCCGGGCGCCGTAACGATCGCCACCAACATGGCCGGACGCGGTACCGATATCAAGCTCGGACCGGGCGTCAAGGAAGCCGGCGGCCTCGTCATCATCGGCACGGAGCGTCACGAAGCGCGCCGCATCGACCGGCAGCTGCGCGGCCGCGCCGGACGCCAGGGTGATCCGGGCATCTCGCGCTTCTACCTTTCGCTCGAAGACGACCTGATGCGACTGTTCAAATCCGACCGCATCGCCTCGGTGATGACGCGGCTGGGCGTCGAAGAAGGCGAGGTGATCAAGCACAGCATGATCACCAAGTCTGTCGAGCGTGCCCAGCGGAAGGTCGAGGAAAACAACTTCGGAATCCGCAAGCGGCTGCTCGAATACGACGACGTGATGAACCAGCAGCGAACGGTCATTTATTCCCGTCGCAAGCAGGCCCTGATCGGCGAGAACCTCAAGGACGAGATTCTCGAGATGATCGACCAGTACGCGGAAGACATCGCGAATCAGCACTGGGAAGCGGGTGACATGGACGCCCTCCGCGAGGAAGTACGGCGCAACCTGGTCGTCGACCTCGATCTCGACAAGGAGCGGCTCACGATCTCGGGCGCTCCGGAGCTTCGCGATCAGATCGTGAAGAACGCCGTCGAGTTCCTGCGCCGCAAGGAAGAAGAACTCGGGCAGGATCTCATGCAGCAGCTCATGCGCATGGCCATTCTGCAGGTGATCGATGTCCGGTGGAAGGAGCATCTCCGCGAAATGGACGACCTGAAGGAAGGCATCCACATGCGGGCGTACGGGCAAAAAGATCCGCTTATCGAATACAAGCGCGAAGCCTTTGACCTGTTCGTGCAGATGCTCGGAATGATCAACCGTGAGGTGCTCGGCATGGTGTTTCGTCTGTATCCTGTCCGGGAGCAGATGCCGCAGCGTCCCCGCGGACCGCGCGTCTCCGATCTGGTCACGAGCCATCAGTCGTCGGAAGGCATGGGCTTCAGCGGCAACCAGCCCGCCATGCCCGGCCACGAGGCTCCTTCAGAGGCGACGGCGGGGAAGCAGCAGCCGATCCGCGTCGAAAAACGCCCCGGGCGAAACGATCCCTGTCCCTGCGGAAGCGGGAAGAAGTACAAGAACTGTCACGGAGAGTAAAACGTGACTGAACAACCCGGACGTTCTGGAACAGACGGGTGAGTATGCAGCCGGACAACCTGCAGGCGTGGACGGACCCGTGTCCTTCCTGCGGGACGGAAAACTTCACGCTTCGGAGCCGCTGCTCCGGCTGTGGGGCGTTTGTCCGGGACCGGGTTCCCGCGCTCGACCTTTTTTCCACGCTCTGGGGCATGCTCGAGCAGCCGGGGCGTACAGTCCTCCGAATAGGCCGCAGCGAGCAGAAGAATTACACCCATCTGCTCTTCGCTCTCTGCGGGCCTATCCTTTTTGCGGCGATGCTGTTCGTCGCGCGGACAGGCGACAGTCGCATCCTTTTCGGGTACGTGGTGACGGGCATCCTGCTGGCGGGGCCCGTTGTCGGACTGATGCTGCTCTCGGGTGCGACCCTGGTGCTGCGGCTGCTGTTCCGGCTCGGCTCCGGAGTACGGCTTCGGTACAGGGACGCAGCGGCCTGGATTGCCTGGAGCCTCACACCTGTCATGTGGGCGTCGGTCGTCATTCTCCCCGTACAGCTGGGCGTGTTCGGACTGATCCTGTTTTCGACGAATCCGTCACCCTGGCAGTTCATGCCTGTTCCGTTCTGGCTACTGGGCATTCCGGCCATGATTTCCGTTCCGTGGAGCATGCTGCTGCTTCCGTTCGGATTCCGGGTCCACGGCGTCCGCTATCGCACCCTGTTCTTCCAGCAGCTGCCGTTCTGGCTGCTGCTAGCGGCCGCGGTCTGGGCTGGAGCCTCGCTCCTTCGGGCCATCGCATAGCACATCCTTTCACCGGAGATTCGCATGTCGTTTGTCAATGAAAAAATCACGGCGCTTCAGCACGGACTGATCGTTTCCTGCCATGTCGACGAAGAGGAAAAGGAGACGATGCCGGATCTGCTCGCGTATTTCGTGCGAGCGGCCGAGCGGGGCGGGGCAGTGGGAATACGCATTGAGGGCGTGGAGAACGTGCGCAGCATCCGATCGCGTACACGACTGCCGATCATCGGATTCACCCAGGGCAGCTACGAAGACGGCTCGGCACTGATCACGGCAGGGATGTCGGATGTGGAAGCCCTGTTCGAAGCAGGTGCCGATATCGTGGCGATCGACGGCACGAAGCGGAAGCGTCCCGACGGCAGTGACGGATTCCTGTTCTTCGAACAGGTCCGGAAGCGCTTCAAAGCGCTGCTCTGGGCGGATGTCGCGACATTCCGTGAAGGCATCCGCGCCGCGGAAAGCGGTGCCGATCTCGTGGCGACCACGCTCGCGGGCTACACGCCGGGCACGGTCGCCAGGGACTACCACACGCCGGATTTCACGCTCATTCACGAGCTCTCGAACGCACTCACGATCCCGGTCATCGCGGAGGGCCGGATCTGGAATCCGGATCATGCCGGCCACGCCATCAACCTGGGCGCGCACGCCGTGGTTGTCGGTTCCGCGATCACGCGGCCCCACATCGTCGCACAGATGTTTTCCGACGCATTGAAGGTACCGCGCCACGACGGATAGGGCCCGACGCGCGGTCTGCAACGGGGATTCCGACCGTGAATTGCGGAGCCGGGGATGTGATTTTACATGAAAACCTGCTTGAGTTTCGCTGGAGGGAGGCGTATTTTAGATATGATGTTTCGAGCCGGACAAAACAGGCCGAAGCAGAGTCACAGCACTTCCGATGCATCACCGCTTCGGTGAGGCACGGAAGGGTATCTGATGCCATCGATCGAAATCTGTACCCATATTTTTTTTTAATGGAGGCATATTAACATGCAGCATGTTCTTGGAACCTTCCTCCTGCTCCTTCAGGAAGCCGGTGACAACTCTGGCGTCGTCAATTATCTGGTTGAAAAATTCAATCAGGGCGGCGGATTCATGTGGCCGATTCTCGCATGCCTGGTTCTCGGCCTCGCATTCGTGATCTTCAAATTCATCTCCATCGCACGCGCTTCCGTCAACACGAAGAAGTTCATCGTCGACGTCAAGAAGGGTCTTGACGAAGGCGGCGTTGATCGTGCGATCGAAGTCTGCTCGAAGAGCAGCGGTTCCATCGCCAGCGTGTTCCAGGCCGGTCTCATGCGTGCCGATGAAGGTATCGAAGCCGCCGAGAAAGCCGTCATCAGCTACGGCTCGATTGAAATGTCGTTTCTCGAGCGCGGTATGATCTGGATTTCCACGTTCATCTCCATAGCTCCGCTTCTCGGGTTCACCGGTACGGTGCAGGGAATGATCCAGGCATTTGACTCCATCGCTGCAGCGAAGAACATTTCGCCGGAAATCGTGGCGAGCGGTATCTCCGTCGCACTGCTCACGACGCTCTTCGGTCTTATCGTGGCAATGATTCTCCAGGTGTTCTACAACTACTTCGTTTCCCGCATCGATAAGCTGGTGGTGGAAATGGAAGAAAGCTCGATCGAACTGATTGATTCTCTCGTGCTCCTTACGCGAGGCAAGAAGGTCAGCAAGTAAGCCACCTTCCTTTTTCATCCAACTCCGAAGGAGTATCTCACATGTTTCGAAAGAGAAAGAAACCGCCTGTTGAAATTCCCACCAGCTCGATGGCGGACATTTCCTTTCTGCTGCTGTTGTTCTTCCTGGTGACGACCACGATCGATATCGACACCGGTATCGATCTCGTGCTGCCTCCATGGGTGGAAAATGCGGAGCAGGTGCAGGTGAAGTCCGATAACATCGCGAACCTCCTGGTCAACGAGGTGGGGGATGTGCTCCTTGATGAGAAGATCATCGGTGTACCCCAGATCAAACCGGAAATCATCGCCCGGATAAAGGCAAATCCGAAGCTGATCATCAGTTATAAGACCGTGCGCGACACGCCGTATAACATCTACATCAGCGTGATGGACCAGCTCAAGCTGGCGTACCGAGAGCTTCGCGACGAGTATTCTCGTCAAAAATTCGGCGTTCCGGCGGACGAAGCCACCGAATCGCAGATCCAGGATATTCGCAAGGCGATTCCCCAGCGTATCTCCCTTGCTGAACCGACCCAGGCAGAAGGGTAATCAAGCAGGAGCAGACCGCACATGAAATTTCAAAAGAAAATAGCGCAGACACAGCAGACGATTCCGACTGCGTCGCTGCCGGATATCATTTTCATGCTTCTCATCTTCTTCATGGTCACCACCGTGCTGCGAGAAGTGGATATCCAGGTTGAATTCACGCTGCCTGAAGCCGTCGCGCTGGAAAAAATCGATAACAAGCGACTGCTGTCGTATATCTGGATCGGGAAAGACGAACGCATCCAGATCGACGACTCCATTCTCCCTGTGGATGCGATCAGCAACATCGCATACCAGAAGCGCATGAACAATCCGAACATCATCATGTCCCTGCGCATCGATAAGGGGTCCCGAATGGGTATCGTCAGCGACGTCCAGCAGGAGCTCCGCCGTGCCGATGCATTGCGCATCAATTACTCGGCGCTTGTCAAATTCTGACACGTCTCTTTTTTGTTTGAAAAAGGCAAGCGTCGTTCAGACGTTTGCCTTTTTCCTTTTTTACGTTCACCCTGAACACCGCGGATCCGCTGCGTCGGCATTGAAAGGCGCCGCGGCAGATCGCCGTGACACTTCCGGAGTTATTTCGTGCAGGACCATATCCCCTTCGCTGACGCTTCCCTGAAACTCGAGTTCGCCCGGCTCCGCACGCACATCGCCGGCCACTGCGCATCGCTCTTCGGCCGGGAGCGCGTGGAGCAGCTCTCACCCTCGCCGATGTTCGCGCTTGTCCGTGACGAGCTCGCCCGCGTCGATGAAATGCAGGCACTGATCGAGGCCGATGATGCACCGCCGCTCGATGCGCTCGAGGACATGCGCCCGGCTCTCCACCGCGCGGCCAAGGCGGGAAGCATGATCGCGTCCGAGGACTTTCTCGAAATCCTCCGCCTTCTCATCGCCGGACGGAAGCTCAAGTCCTTCTTTGCAAAACGGAGCGAGCGTTTCCCGCTGCTCGGGCAGTTGGCAGAAACCCTGCACGAGGATAAACTGCTCGAGTTTCACATCGACCGAGTCGTCGATCAGGAGGGAAAAGTGAAGGATACCGCCAGCAAGGAGCTGCGCATGCTCCGGCGGGAAATCATCGAGAAAAGCGGCCAGCTGCGACGCCGCATGGAGGCCATACTCAAGCGGGTGTCGGAAGACGAAATGGTGATGGAGGAACTTGTCACCATGCGCGACGGAAGAATGGTGCTGCCGGTTAAGACCGAATACAAACGGCAGATCCAGGGTTTCGTACACTCTTCGTCGGCATCAGGCCAGACCGTCTACATCGAGCCGACCGAAACGCTGGATCTCAACAATGAGATCAGGGATCTCCAGTTCGCGGAGATACGCGAAGTAGCGGCGATCCTGACCGATCTGACCGATCGGCTCCGCAATGCCGTTCAGCAGCTGCTCCATTCAACGACGCTGATCGGAGAGCTGGACAGCCTCTATGCGCGCGCGCGATACGGGCATGCGGTACTCGGAGCCAGCCCGAAAGTGAAACTGGACGGTGCGCTCTCGCTCCAGCATGCCCGGCATCCGCTGCTTCTCCTCCACAAGAAAATGAAGGATGTCATCCCGCTCGATCTCGTTCTGGGTGAGGACGCCACGACGATTATCATCACCGGTCCGAACGCCGGCGGAAAAAGCGTCACGATGAAGACCGTGGGCCTGATGGTGCTGATGGTGCAGAGCGGGATACCGGTTCCCTGCGATGCGAAAAGCGAATTCCCGGTGTACAGCGACGTCCACGTGGATATCGGAGACGAGCAGTCGCTCGAGAACGATCTGAGCACGTTCAGCTCGCACATCAGCAGACTCGCGCGCATCGTGGATGACGCCGGGGAGAAGTCTCTTGTCCTGATCGACGAGATCGGTACCGGCACCGATCCCTCGGAAGGCAGCGCCCTGGGCGCCGCGATTCTCGAGCGGCTGACCCACGCCAGGGCGCATGTCATCGCGACAACGCACCATGGAATGCTCAAGGCCTTCGCGCATGAACAGGCAGGCATGCAGAACGCGGCGATGGAATTCGATCTCCATACGCTCGAACCCACGTATGTCTTCAGATCGGGTCTCCCCGGCAGCAGTTACGCGTTCGAGATCACCCGCCGTCACGGCATGGATCCTTCCATCATCGCGCGGGCGCGGGACATCGGCGGTACGCAGTCCGACGCCCTCGAGCAGCTGCTCGCGGAGGTGGAGCGGCAGTCGCAGGAACTCGGGATCCGCCTGCGCCGCACCGAACAGCAGGAAGAACGCTCCACTGCGCTCGCGGCGGAGTACGAGCAGAAACTCAAGGCCATGAAACAGGAGGCCAAAGAGCTGAAGCGCCACTCGCTCGAAGAGGCGGAACGGATTCTCCTCGAGGCCAACGCGACAGTCGAAGAGGCGATCCGTGGAATCAGGGAGGAACAGGCTTCGAAAGAAGCGATCCGCCTGGCCCATGAGAGGGTGGAGAAAACCAAGGCACAGGTCGCGGAGGAACTGCGCGAACTGCGTCCTGTCTCCGACGGCAGTACTGGCTCGTCCCTGCCAATCCGTTCCGGTGACGAAGTCGTGATGCGCGACAGCCCTGCGACAAAGGGGGTTGCCCTGTCCGATCCCGTGCGCGGCAAGGTGGAAGTCGCCTTCGGTTCGCTCCGTATCTCGGTGGGACTCGAGCGGCTGCAGCGCGTCGCGGCGCAGCAGGCGAAAGAGTTCGCCTCGACGCAGCACGTGGAAGAGCCGCTGGAGAAAAACGAGATCGATGTCCGCGGCATGTATGGAGACGAAGCCATCCGGGAGATCGACCGATTCCTGTACCAGGCGTGGACGACGGGACTTCGGCGCGTCGACATCATCCATGGGAAGGGCACCGGGGCGCTGCGTCAGCGAGTCCACGCCTATCTGCGCGATATTCCTTTCGTCGAGGAGTACATGATCGGGGAATGGAATGAAGGCGGATCCGGCATGACCAAGGTGATGTTCAAGAACGATTGATTTTTCACGATTTACTTTCCTTGCGAATAGGGCGCTGATTCCGTATTATTTGCGCGGAATAACAGATCCACCTTTTCGACATGCTTTGAACGCACCTATCCGATCCCTCCTGATCGCGAATAGAGGGGAAATTGCCGTACGAATTATCCGGGCCTGCAAGGAACTGGGTATACGGACAGTTGCTGTCTATTCCGAACCCGACATCAACGCGCCGCATGTGCTCGCTGCGGACGAGGCATTCTGTATCGGTCCCGCTCCGTCGAGCGAGAGCTATCTTCGCATGGCCGCCATCATCGAAACTGCCCGAGCGGCGGGCTGCGATGCGATCCATCCCGGGTACGGTTTCCTCTCGGAGAATGCCGCTTTCGCGAAGGCAGTCGTGGAGGCGGGGATGATATTCGTCGGTCCTCCCGGGCGGGCGATCGAGGTCATGGGAGATAAAACCTCGGCGCGTACACTCATGATCCAGCGTGGCGTTCCGGTGGTACCCGGCACCGAGAGCGCGGTAACCTCCGTCGAGGAAGCGGAACGGACCGCAGGCGAGGTCGGATATCCGGTGCTGCTGAAAGCGGCGGCAGGCGGCGGCGGGAAAGGAATGCGCGTGGTGGAGAACCCGGCGGATATCGGCAAGGCGCTCGAATCCGCGCAGAACGAAGCGCGTTCCGCCTTCGGCGATGACCGTGTGTACATCGAGAAATTTGTCGTTCAGCCGCGCCATGTTGAAATTCAGGTTCTGTCCGATGCGCACGGGAATCACCTCTATCTCGGCGAGCGCGAATGCTCCATTCAGCGCCGGCATCAGAAAGTCGTCGAGGAGGCGCCCTCGGTCATCGTGGACGATGAACTCCGCGCACGGATGGGGAAAGCCGCCACGGAGGCAGCTCGCGCCTGCGGTTACGTCAACGCGGGCACCATCGAATTTCTCGTCGACGGGGACAGGAATTTTTATTTCCTCGAGATGAATACCCGCCTGCAGGTCGAACATCCGGTCACGGAGATGGTCACCGGCATAGACCTCGTGAAAATGCAGATCCTCGTGGCGGAGGGCCGGCCGCTGCCTTTCACGCAGGAGGATATCCGCATCCGGGGACATGCGATCGAATGCCGCATCTGTGCGGAAGACGTTCGGAGCAATTTCCTCCCGGATACCGGCGTTCTCGCCCGGTATCGGCCGCCGCAGGGATTCGGAATCCGCGATGACTCGGGCGTCGCCGAGGGCGGCGAGATCTCCATCCATTATGACCCCATGTTCGCGAAGCTCATCGTCTGGGGAATGGACAGAAAGGACGCGATCAGAAAGATGCGTCGTGCGCTTGATGAGTATGTCATCGACGGGGTTGAGACCACCATCCCGTTCTGCCGCTATGTAATGGATCACCCGAAATTCAATGAAGGGGATTTCCAGATCGATTTCGTCCAGAAGTATTACCGTCCCGAATATCTTCGTCGTCCCACGGAGGACGAGAAGATCGCCGCCGTTCTCGCTGCCGTGTTCTCCGAAGAAGAGCGCGAGAAAGCCGGGGGAACCGTGCGCGAGAGCGGGGACAGACCGGCGCGCTCCTGTTCTCCCTGGGCGCTGCGGCACCGCTACGGAGGGGAGCGATGAAAAGAACGTTTACCGCCCGCATCGAGGGCCAGGAGTTCACCGTCGAGCACGACGACGACGGGACCGTCACCGTAAACGGCAGAGTCGTTGCCGCCGCGCGCATCGTCGCCGGCGACGCCCGGCATCTGCGCATCGGCTCACGCAGCTATGACATCACCTCGCTCCGGAAGGAGGAGGAGAACGGCAGCTATCATCTGCTGCTGAACGGGATGAGCCTGCATATCGAGATTGAAGATGAACGTGCAGCCCTGCTGAAGAGCTTCGGTGGAGAGAAATCAACGAAGGTGCATTCCGCGGTCCTTCGTTCACCCATGCCCGGAAAAATATCCCGCCTCATGGTAAAGGAAGGAGAATTGATCGAGGCAGGGCAGGGTGTTCTGATACTGGAAGCGATGAAGATGGAAAATGAAATAAAATCTCCCGCGGCTGGCATCGTCAAGGCCATCCGCGTTGCCGAATCTGACGCCGTTGAAAAAAACGCAATTCTTATAGAAATCTCCTGATTTGCCTAACCACTTGGAGGTCGTTTTGAGTAAACGTCTACGGATTCCGGCGTTACTGCTCTGCAGTATCGTACTCTCATCCACTGTATTCGCGGGAGGCTTCCAGCTCAACGAGCATGGAGCACGCGCGATGGCGCAGGCCGGAGCGTTCGCTGCCCGTGCGAACGACGGCTCGGCCATATTCTTCAACCCTGCAGGATTATCCTTCCAGCGCGGCGCCCACATCATGGCCGGCGCCACCCTGATCGCCCCTTCCTATTCCTACTACGGACCGAGCAATTTCAATTCCAACGAGCAATGGGACATGGAGAGCCAGGTCTTCACCCCGCCCAACCTGTACATCACCAACACGTGGACAGACGGGACGCTCAAGGGCCTCGCGATCGGAATCGGTCTGACGACCCCGTATGGCCTCGGAACGAAATGGGAAGACAACTGGGTCGGACGCGCGGTGACGCGCGAGATCGAACTCCAGACCTTTTATGTCATGCCGACGATTTCCTACGCGATCAACGACTTCATTTCAGTCGGAGCCGGGCTGAATATCGTATTTTCGAATGTGAATCTCCGGCGGGCCGTCACGAATTTCGAACCGACGATGGACCTCGAACTCGAGGGGACGGGCAATACCGCGATCAGCTGGAATGCCGGTGTCATGCTCAAACCCGCGGAAAATGTTTCGCTCGGTTTTACTTATCGCGCAGAAACGCAGATCGATTTCGAGGGGACCGCGGATTTCCATCCGCCTGCATCGCTTCAGCCGCTCTTTCCGGGTGGGGATGTGAAAACCGCGATCGCTCCGCCGGCTACCTGGTTTGCGGGTGTTGCATGGTCGCCGTTTGAAAACCTCGATCTCGAGTTTGATTTCCAGGGAATCCAATGGTCTTCGTACGATGCGCTGTCGATCGATTTCGCGACTGACGCCCAGAACACCCCCGGTGTCAAGCAGGACGACGTTACCGCGGTCAAGGATTATGAGAATACCTGGATTGCGCGCCTCGGCCTGGAGTATCGCCTGCCCGGAACCGGGATCGCGCTTCGCGGAGGATATTTTTATGACAGCAACCCGGTACCGGACAAGAGCCTCGAACCGCTGCTGCCGGATTCGGATCGCCACGGTCTGAATATCGGTGCGGGTATCGACCTGTTCTCGACCATCACGCTGGATGTCGCCTATCTGCACATGATCATCCTTGATCGCGTAACGGATCAGACGAGCTATCCGGGCGGTGTGTACCTCGATGGTCGGTACACCGGTTCCGCGGACCTGTTCGCCCTCAATATTTCCTATGCGTTTTAAAGGAGGACTGTCATGAAAAAATCCTTGAACATCCTTTGGATGATGACTGCTGCTGTCCTCCTGATGAGCGCCTGCTCCGAGGACAATCCCGTCGGGGACCCGAATCTTGGAACCATTGATGCAACCACGTACGTGGCGATCGGCAACAGCCTTACCGCCGGGTACCAGTCCGGCGCGCTATACCAGGACGCGCAGCTCTACAGTTATCCGAATCTCCTTGCGCAGCAGCTCGGATCCGTAGGTTTTGAGCAGCCGCTGATGCCGCTGCCGGGCACCGGAGAGCTGCGCACGCTGCAGACACTCTCGCCGTCGCCGCTGATTACCTCCAACGGCATCACGCAGAGCATTCCGACCAATGCCACCCTTGCAAGACCCTACAACAATCTCGGACTTCCGGGAGCAATCATCTATGACGCCATAGACGAAAGCGACATTCTGCTTCGCGCACAGCAGCGCTCGAATCCATTTTACATGTTCATCATGCGGGATCAGCAGAATTTCGGAAAATCTCTCGTCGATCAGGCCATCATGCTCAATCCCACGCTGCTCTCATTCTGGCTGGGGAACAACGACGTGCTCGGCTATGCGGCCTCGGGCGGTGTGAAGGGAACCAACACCGGGGTTGGTGGCGATCCTGCAGGGACCATGCCGACCGAACGTGCCGTGTTCCAGCAGATTGTCCAGGGCGCGTTCGCAAAACTCAAAGCAGCGCTTCCGAATACGAAAGTGCTCGTCGCGAACATTCCCGACGTGACTAGCATCCCGTTCTTCACGACCGTGCCGCGCAGCATCCCGAATCCGACGAATCCCACACAGATGCTGGATATCTATTACCGGAATAAGGCCGGAAACGTCGGGAAGGTCGGAGAAAACGACTACATCCTGCTCACGGCACAGGAACAGCTGCAGAAGGGTATCGGGCTCACCCCGAATGCGCCGCTGGAGTCGCAGTACGTCCTTGACAATACCGAGGTGTCTGTCACCCTTCAGGCCGTCACCGATTACAACACGATTCTCATGACCGAGGCGGAGCGCAACGGTTTCGTCCTCGTGGATGTGAACAGCGCCCTGGGCGACCTGGCCGCGAACGGGTATTTCGCAGCCGGGGAGGGGTATTCAACGGCGTTCATTTCCGGCGGATTCTTCAGTCTCGACGGTATCCATATGAGCAACCGGGGCGCGGCGTTCGTTGCGAACCTTTTCATTGCCGCACTGAATCGTGCGTATGGCGCGAACATCCGGTATATCCCGTTCAACACCATTCCCGGTATAGCCGCACCGCTCTCGGTGGGGACCGGCAAGCGTCCCGCCTCGCTGTGGACGCTGGATATGCAGTTCCCGACAGGGAATCTCCTCAGTATCTTCGGCGTGAAATAGCATTCACGTCTCATCCATGACGGAAAACCCGCGCATCCTCCCGGATGTGCGGGTTTTTTATGAAGGGATTCTCGCTTCGGATTCGTATTTTTCCTGATTGAAAGCAAAATCGCTTTCCTTCCGACCTCACCCGCACGAAAACTCGGAGCATGCATGCATACGGAACCTACCGTCACCATTGAAATCGCCAGGGAACTCGGTCTTACGGACGAAGAATACCAGATGGTGCTGGATTATCTCGGACGCACGCCCAGCTATACCGAACTGGGCATGTACAGCGTCATGTGGAGCGAGCATTGCTCGTACAAGAATTCCATCGCCGTTCTGAAAACGCTGCCGCGCAGCGGCGGCCGGCTTCTGGTGGGTGCCGGAGAGGAAAACGCCGGTCTGGTGGATATCGGTGACGGCCTCGCCGTCGCCTTCAAGATCGAAAGTCATAACCATCCGTCGGCTATCGAGCCGTTCCAGGGAGCCGCCACCGGTGTCGGTGGTATCCTTCGGGATATTTTCACGATGGGTGCCCGCCCCATCGCCGCCTGCGACTCGCTGCGCTTCGGTGATCCCGACAATCCGCGCGTGCAGTACCTCGTTAAGGGCGTCGTGCACGGCATCGGCCATTACGGCAACTGTTTCGGGGTACCGACGGTCGCCGGGGAAATCTATTTCGACTCGTCCTACCAGGGAAATCCGCTGGTCAATGCCATGGCGGTCGGTATTGTCAAGCACGGCCAGACGGCGACGGCGACCGCGGAAGGGGAAGGGAATCCGGTGATGATCGTGGGATCGTCGACAGGACGCGACGGCATCCACGGAGCCACGTTCGCGTCGGTGGATCTGAGTGCGGACTCGGAGTCGAAGCGTCCGTCCGTGCAGGTGGGCGATCCGTTCACGGAAAAGCTCCTGCTCGAAGCGACACTCGAGATCATCCGTGAGGACCTCATCGTCGGTATCCAGGATATGGGTGCCGCGGGCATCACGTGTTCCACGTGTGAAATGTCCGCGAAAGGGAAGAGCGGCATGCATATCAACCTCGATCTGGTTCCGATTCGTGAGGAAGGCATGTCGGCGTACGAGATACTGTTATCCGAATCTCAGGAACGCATGCTCGTCGTCGCGAAGAAAGGCAACGAGCAGCGTGTCAGGGACATCTTCGAGAAATGGGATCTGCATGCGGTGACCATCGGTCACGTGACCGGCGACGGTATGGTGACGGTGGAGCGGGACGGCGAAGTCAAAGCCGTGGTCCCCGCAGACAGCCTGGCGCTGGGCGGTGGCGCTCCGGTATACATTCGTGAAACCCGACGCCCCGATTATCTCGACACGACGCTTGCGTTCCGGATCGAGTCCGTCCCCGTTCCAGCCGATTTCGGCGGCGTTCTCGTCAGCCTTTTGTCCTCGCCGAATATTGCGTCGAAGCGCTGGGCCTACGAGCAGTATGACACGTCGGTCCGCACGAATACCGCACAGGGTCCCGGCGGCGATGCAGCCGTGATCCGCGTCAAGGACACGCGGCGCGCACTCGCGATCAAGACGGATTGCAACGGACGCTACGTGTATCTGAATCCGAGACGCGGGGCACAGATCGCGGTGGCCGAGGCGGCGCGTAACGTTGCGTGTGCGGGTGGCCTTCCGCTCGCGATTACGAACTGTCTGAATTTCGGCAACCCGTACAAGCCCGAAGTGTATTACCAGTTCAAGGAAGCATGCGGTGGCATGGGCGAAGCCTGCCTGGTCTTCGACACGCCCGTGACAGGCGGAAACGTGAGTTTCTACAATGAAAATCCTGTCGGCGCCGTCTATCCGACGCCGGTCATCGGGATGATCGGTCTCATCGACGACATCGACCACATTACGCAGGCGGGATTCCGTGCGGCGGACGATCGAGTCATTCTTCTCGGGACGAACAGAAACGAGATCGACGGGTCGGAATACCTCGCGCACTGGCATGATATCGTCGGCGGCGATGCGCCGTACCTGGATCTGGAAGAGGAACGTCGTCTCCAGGCGCTGCTGCTCGACGCGATTCGAAAAGGACTCGTTCACAGCGCTCATGACGTATCGGACGGCGGGCTGGCTGTGACGCTCGCGGAGAGCTGTTTCATCGGAGACCGGAACATCGGGGCGACGATCCAGATCGCGCACGACGGCGTCCGGAAGGATGCACTGTACTTCGGTGAAGCGCAGTCACGGGTCGTGCTCAGCTGCGCGCCTGATAAGGCCGAGGAGCTTCTCGCGCTCGCGAAAGCGGCTGGCGTTCCCGCTGCCGACATCGGTGTGACAGGGGGCGATCGTCTCCGTATCAATGAGGATATTGACGTCGAGGTCGCGCTGATCTCGGAAGCGCATTCGACCTCGCTGTCGAAGCTTCTCGAAAAAGTGTGACGAAAACACGCAAAATATCATTTCTCAAACGGTCACTCCGGCTGCTGGAAGATTTTATCCGGCTCCGGTGGGTTCGCGACATATGGATGTACCTCGTGCGCATCATCGAGCGCATGGAATCGAACCACATCTTTCTTTCGGCAGCCGGCCTCAGCTTTAATGCACTCCTGTGCTTCATTCCGCTGCTGCTTCTCATCTTCTACGTCCTGGGATTATACCTCGACAGCGCAGAAGCGCTGGCGACTGTCGACACGTGGATACAGAAGCTCGAACTGTTCCCGTACCAGAAGGATCAGCTGCGCGAGCTCGTCATCGGCCTGATGCAAGAGTTCATCAACGGTTCGCACCTCGCGGGTGTGCTCGGCGGTGTGGGTCTGCTCTGGACTTCCTCGGCACTTTTTGCCGCACTTCGCACCGCGCTCAACAGGGTGTTCAGCATCCAGGATACGAAGAACATCTTCGTATCGAAGCTCAAGGATTTCGCAATGCTGAGCATCGTGGGCATCGCCCTCGTGGCGGTCACGGTAATGCTGTACGGTGTATCGCTGGTCAAGGAGATCGGGGAGAACGTTTTCGGCGTGCAGTTTCAGTCCTGGATCTTCAACGATGCGGTGAACCTGGTTTCTCCCTTCATCCTCAGTTTCATTCTTTTCTGCCTCGTATTCTACCTTGTGCCCGACCGGCGGCTGCCGGCGCGCCTGATCCTGACAAGCAGCTCCATTGCCGCACTGCTGTGGGGACTCGCGAAGTTCGTCTTTGCATACTACCTGACGAACCTGTGGGAAATCGGCACCATCTACGGTCCGTACGCGATCATTGTCGCGACGGCGATCTGGGTGTACTATTCGAGCGTGACCGTGCTCTTCGCGGCGGAGATCGCGGAAATGAGTTCCGAGCGGAGAGAACTGCGCCAGCTGTTCTCCACCCGCAGCCTGACATCCGTCGTGCGGCGAAGTCTGAACACCACGGTCGATTTCCCGCGCATTCCGTCGCTTCCTTCCTGGCGCCGTCGGCTCAGAGACAGGGACGAGGACTGACGGCGTTCACATCGGATACGCGAAGCGCCAGCTGCCTGCCTTCACGCTGCACCACTCCTCGCACATACACGTACTGCTGTTCAAACTGCTGAAGAAACGCGGCGTCCGCGGCATCGACGAAACGAAGCTCGACCGCGATATCCTGCTTATGCGGAATAACAACTGTATGAGTCCGTCCGGCGGGGGGGATGCGGTCGAGCGTCCCGAAGACGCAGACCGTGTCGCCAGAGGCCAGTGCGAGTCGTTCAAATTCGCCGTCCCGTCCGATGAAGAACATATCGTCACGGTCTTTTCGCAGCGTGAGGAAATTCCGTATTGCATCGCCGCGAGCGGTCCACCAGCCCAGACGGCTGTCATAATCCGGATAATGCTGGACGGCGCGATTCCATATGCCGCGCTGCGCTTTGCGTGCCTCATTCTGCGCGGCGACGAACTGATCGTGAAAGCGGGCGCTGTATCCGTACTTCATGGAATAGGGAGAAAATCCGAGGCGCACGCACTCGACGTTGTAATTGATCCACTGACCGTTTTTTCTCGCGAACACATACGCGAGGCGCCGTCCGAAATACCCGTATTCATTTCCGGGACCATCCCTCTCAAGACGAACGCTGTCGACATCGGCGAACCAGTGCTTCGCCCATTCGGAGGTTTCGTATCCGAAAGGGGATGGCATCTTTATCGGAAACCGTTTCGATTTCTGCCGCTGCAGGTAGGGTTCCGGCCAGGTCGCGCGCAGGTGTGCCAGTTCCGTGTCCGCCTGCGGACCCCGCGGCACCTCTTCCGTGTCGATGCAGAGAAACCGAATTCCCTTCTCCAGTTCGGGAATGCGAAACGTGTCCCCGTCCACGACCTCGAACGCTGTGTAGGTTCCGATGAGCGCAAGCCCTTCGGTCAGGGCAGGCGGTCCGGACGGCTTCGTCGCGCAGGCTGAAACGAGCATGATCGATACAGCGAGGAGGAACCGGCCGCAGCGGCCAATCCCGCTCAGGGATCCTGGTTTCATCGTGGATCATTTCTCCCGGGATTTCTGATCGAGGAACGGCTTCAGCAGATCGATTGGAATAGGGAAGAGCGTGGTGGAGTTGTTTTCCGCCGCGACGATGGTCAGCGTCTGGAGGTAGCGGAGCTGCAGCGCTGCGGGATCGACGGAAAGGACCTTCGCCGCATCCGCCAGTTTCGCCGATGCCTGGAATTCGCCTTCCGCCGCGATCACTTTGGCACGCCGCTCACGTTCCGCCTCCGCCTGTTTCGCCATGGCGCGCTGCATCTCCTGCGGGAGATCGATATGCTTCACCTCCACGAGACTGACCTTGATGCCCCACGGTTCCGTCTGCATATCGATGATCTCCTGCAGCTGCTTGTTGATCTTGTCGCGTTCGGCCAGCAGCTCATCCAGCTCCGACTGTCCGAGGATGCTTCGCAGCGTGGTCTGCGAAAGCTGGCTGGTTGCGAACAGGAAGTTCTCCACTTCCACGATCGCCTTGGCGGAATCGACGACGCGGAAATAGACCACAGCGCTGACCTTCACCGAGACATTGTCGCGCGTAATGACATCCTGCGGCGGGACGTCCAGCACGATGGTACGGAGACTCACTTTCACCATACGGTCGACGATCGGGATAAGGAGGATCAGACCGGGACCTTTCGAGTCGATGAGCCGGCCGAGGCGAAAGATCACACCGCGCTCATACTCGCGGAGAATGCGGATGGCGGACGCCAGCAGCATGAGGACAAAGACGATAATGACGAGAGAAATGCTTCCTGCGGGATCCATGGGCCCTCCAGAGGACTGTGTCAGGTGTTGGATTGTTCATTTTTTGTCGGGGACTCGCGTTCGACGATGAGGGTGAGATTGACTGCCGCAGCGACGCGTACCGGGGTCCCGGTCGGAATCTCCGCGTCATCCGCCGAACGCGCTTTCCAGATTTCTCCGTGTACAGCAACGCTTCCTACGGGCGCGATGGCTTCGATCACGCGCCCCAGTTCGCCGATCATGCCGTCGATCCCCGTCGTTGGTTGTCGTCTCATCGCGGCGATTCCCTTTCCGACGATGAAGAGAAAGAACGCTGCCGTGCAGAGTGTTATCGTGATGATCACCGAGAGGGAGACGCGGAGAAAATCCGCTCCGGGAGGAGACTCGATAAGCATGATCGATCCGAGGAACAGGGCGATGATCCCTCCGACGGAAAGAAGGCCGTGACTGACGATTTTTATTTCGAGCACAAACAGTATCACACCGAAGATGATGAGCGCCAGGCCGGCATAATTGATGGGCAGCGTGTTCATCGAATAGAAGGCGAGGATGAGACAGATTCCGCCGACGACACCCGGGAATATCGCGCCCGGGTTGTACAGCTCGAAAAACAGTCCGTACATGCCGAGCATCAGGAGGATGTACGCGATATTCGGATCGCTGAGGATGTCCAGAATTTCCTGCTGAAACGACATCTCCCGGTCGATAACGCGAGCGCCCGCGGTTCGCAGCGTGACGGAACCGTTGCGGGTTTCGACAGTGCGTCCGTCAATCTGACGGAGCAGGTCGGCAAGGCGCGGCGATATCACATCGATGACGCTGTCACGGAGCGCTTCCGTTTCCGTCGACGAAATGCTTCCGCGTACGGCCTGTTCCGCCCAGTGCACGTTTCTGCCGCGTTTTTCCGCGATGGTTCGGGCGAAAGCCGCCGCATCGTTCGTCGCCTTCGTCAACGGTATGTTCGACGAATCCGCGATATTCTGTGCGCCCTCTCCGAGGGTGATGGGGTGAGCGGCCCCGATATTCGTACCGGGCGCCATGGCAGCGATGTGTGCAGCCAGCGTGATGAACGCCCCGGCGGATGCCGCCTGACCTCCTGAAGGTCGTACGTAGACGATGACAGGAACAGGGGATTCGAGAAAATCGGAAACGATTTCACGGGTCGATTGCAGAAGACCGCCCGGTGTGTTGAGTTCCAGAACGATGGCGGCGAAACCGTCGGCCTCCGCCGATTCCACGGCGTCACGGACATATTTTGCCGACGCGGGATTGATACTCCCGTCGATGACGATACGCATCACCCTCGGCTGCGCGTAGACGGGTAACGTACACAGCAGCACAAGCATGCATGCCAGGACCGCTGCTATCGGGATGAAATTTCGGCCGTGCTGCATCACAACCTCCGGAACGTGCGTGTATTTGCATTCTAGCACTCCCGGCGCTGAGACGCAAGCTGTTTGAGGAAAAGAGGATACGATGCTCCCATGGGTTGCATCAGAAAAAAAATCGATGCATAATGGACCCGTTATATCGGTAATAATGGTCAAAGATCCCTGCCTTTTAATATGCGCTGAAAAGCGTATTTTTAAAGGATAGATATTTCATCGACGGTCCGTTCGGACCGCCCGTCGAGTCGTTACTGAATCGCTGGAATCGGGTAAAGGAAACGCTGGCATGCATGATACGGTACGGAATGCCCACGCACGTCACGAGGGGGAGGGGATTGACCCCGAGATCCTTGCGGCGCTGCGCAGCGGTACGCTGACCATTGAAGAGGCATT
>QKAF01000005.1 GCA_003246455.1 Bacteroidota bacterium | reverse complement strand
AAGGCCGCGGAAAGCACCCTGCTCCGCATGCGGCAGATGCTGCTGAGCAGGGATGAGGCCTTCATATCGCTCGGAATCGCGAATCCGCGCTTGCGCTCGGACGCGGAAGAACGGAAGATCGAATGGAATGAATCGCATGATTCACTGGTCATCGGCGTCAATACCTCGATATCCGAGAAGATGCGCACCGATGTGTTCATACCCCGCAGCGATGAACGGCTGCTGATCGATCTCGAGCGGTTCGGGATGAATACTGACGCAGCCGGAGCGGAAGTCCTCCTTCGCATCAACGATGCGAAGAGCGGGGAGGCCCTGCGCGTCGTGACGCTGCCCGTCGCTGCATTCGCATCCGCCGCGGCGATGGCGGTGCAGGAACTGGATCTTGGCTCGATCGCCGGGACGGCGGTGTTCCTGAGCGCGGACTTCCACAGCGCGGGGGAAAAGTGGTCGGCCGAAGTAGTCGATCGCTATGCCGTCGCCGATGAAACCGCCGACGGCGATATGGAGAAAGCCGCGCACATTGCTGCACCCGGGCGCCCCGTGCTGCGGCAGAACCATCCGAATCCGTTCAATCCCTCCACATCCATCAGCTATTCGCTGCCGGAGGCCGGGCAGGTCCGCCTCACGGTATACAATCTCCTCGGTGCGCGGGTAGCGACGCTCTGCGATGACTGGCAATGCGCGGGTCAGCATGACGTGTCTTTCGACGGGACACAGCTGTCCAGCGGTGTATATATCTATCGACTCGAAGCCGGGGGCGTGACGCATACCCGCAGCATGCACCTGGTGAAATAGAATCTGCCGGCAGAATTCCCACCTACCTACCTCTGCCACACGGAAGGACCTCGCATTCGCGGGGTCCTTTCGTTCTCTGCTACGGCCTTCTGACCAGTGTACATCGACAGGTTTTCGTTGGAATGCATGCGGCGACAATTGGATGCCTGGTATACAATCGATATGTTGTCGAATCCTGACATGCACAGGTGGACCATGCGCACCACGCAGACATCACTCGCCAGTATCATCACGTTATTCATGTTCATTCTGCTGATTGCCGCCGTGCCGGCGGCATCGCAGGAATATGGGAGCAATGCCGGAACGCTGATAACCGGGGACCACGGGATGGTGGTCTCCGCGAGTCCGGAGGCGAGCGCGGTCGGCGCCGCGATTCTGCGCGCGGGCGGCAACGCGGTGGACGCGGCGGTCGCAACGGGTTTCGCGCTCGCGGCAGCGTATCCTTCCGCCGGAAATGTCGGGGGAGGATGCTATATCATCATTCGAATGGCCGACGGACGGGCGTGCGCGATCGATGCGCGCGAGACTGCCGGCGCCGCCGCGTTTCGTGATATGTATCTGGATTCCGCGGGCGCCGTGATACCGGAGCGATCGCTGTACGGTCCATCGTCCGCGGGAGTGCCGGGCACAGTCGACGGCCTGCTCACCGCGCTCGATACCTTCGGCACGAAATCCCGCGATGCGGTCCTGCGTCCGGCGATTGCGATCGCACGCGACGGGTTCCGTCTGCATCCGCGGCTGGCGAACGCCTTCCGGATATACGAAAAGGAATTCCAGCGATATCCTTCGACATGGCGAGTATTCGCTCCCGGCGGGACGCTCCCGGGCAAAGGGGATACATGGGTGCAGCCGGACCTCGCACGAACGCTGCAGAGAATCAGTGATAATGGACGGGAAGGATTCTATCGCGGCGAAACAGCACGAAGTATCGCCGCGGCGATGCAGGCGGACGGCGGTATCTTGACCGAGGACGATATCGCCGCGTATCACAGCATCATTCGCGAACCGCTCAGTGGAATGTACCGCGGCCTTCGCATTCTATCCATGCCGCCATCCAGTTCTGGCGGCGTTGCGCTGCTGCAGATGCTGGGTATACTGGAGCGCAGTCCCGTCGGCGCGCATCCGCATGATGATGCAGGCAGTGCGCATTATCTCGTCGAAGCGATGCGACGTGCATTCGCCGACCGCGCGATGTATCTCGGCGATCCCTCCTTCACGGATATTCCCGTGCAGCATCTCCTCTCTGCACGATATATCGATTCGCTGTATGCATCCATTGATCCGGAGACGGCGACGCCGAGCACCGCGATTCATCGCACCCTGCTTCCGCCCAGAGAGGGGATGAACACGACGCATTATTCCGTGATCGACAGGTGGGGAAATGCTGTCTCTGTGACCACCACGATCAACAGCACGTTCGGATCGAAATATGTCGTTCCCGGCTGCGGATTTCTGCTGAATAATGAGATGGATGATTTCAGCGCGCGTCCCGGAGTACCGAATCAATTCGGGCTGCTCGGCAGCGTGGCCAACAGCATTCAGCCGGGGAAGCGGATGCTGAGCTCCATGACGCCCACGATCGTCCTGGAGGGTGATTCGGTACTGATGGTAATCGGGAGTCCCGGCGGCTCGAAGATTATTACCACCGTGCTGCAGGTACTGAGAAATGTTATCGATTATCATATGCCGCTGGATCGCGCGGTCGCATTTCCGCGCATGCATCATCAATGGTATCCGGATATTATCGATATGGAGAAGGCGGCGATGAGCCGGGAGACGGAAACGGAATTGAAATCCCGGGGATATCACATCCGTACCGAATCGGATTTCGGGAGAATGGATGCCCTCTATCGTTTGCGCGATGGCAGAATCTCCGGCTGCTCCGATCCGCGGGGTTATGGCGCGGCGGTCGCTGAATGATAATATTCTTTCATTCTCATATATGCTTGCGTATATTATTGGTAATTCATGATCCATAGCATATATACATTATACCCTGGAGGTTTTGATGGACAATACCGAATCCATGCGCAAAGGCATCGCCGCACTCGAGAAACATACGTCGCTGCGGCAGATCTCCCTGCAGAGCGGTATCAACTATATCACACTGCGTAAAATCAAAAACGGTGAGACGAAAAATGTATCGGCCAGCGTCGCCGAGCGCTTCGAGAAATTCCAGAAGCAGTTTGATCCATCGAAACTGAAAGCGTCCGCAAGCAAGCCCGGTCCGAAACCGAAAGCCGCGGGGAAGGCCGCACCGAAGAAGAAAGCCGCCGCCAAGGCGAAGGCTGCCGCCGCCGCGCCTGCGGCCGCAGAGGCGCCGGCGAAGAAGAAACCGGGTCCGAAACCGAAAGCCGCCGCTCCCGCTCCGGAAGCCGCTGCAAAGAAAAAGCCCGGTCGTCCGAAGAAAGCCGCCGCCAAAAAGAAAGCCGGTCGCCCGAAACGCGCCGCCGCGCCGAAGCCGGTCGCGAAGCCGGCGGCGAAGCCAGCCGCGGATCAGGCCGTCAATTTCGGATCCCCGCTGCTCGGCGAGGCCCTGATGCGTGAAATCGAGATCGCGGAAGCCCGCATCGAGTACCTGAAGAGCCTGCAGATGGTGGAAGAAGAGTTTCTCAAAGCCATCGGCAAGAAATAAGCTCTTCGGTTGTATCGTAAACCGTACTCCGCAATCCGTAATATGTAATATGTAGGGGCGCAGCATGCTGCGCCCCTACAATGTTGATGGCGATGCTGCGCCCCTCCGTTGTTGAGGGCGATGCTGCGTCCCTGCAATGTTGTTGGAGGGCTGCCGATGATTTCGGCGGGAGCGGTTATTTTCGTATTTTCCCTGCGGTATTCAGGTCTCGCAACCAGAAAGACTTTTCATGAGCACGACGAAAAGAAACGACAACATAAAGTGTTCCTTCTGCGGCAGGTCCTCGAAAGATGTCGACAGCATCATCGCAGGACCCAACGTCTATATCTGCAACCACTGCGTGATGAGTTCGGTGGATATCCTCCGGAGCAATTCGGCGGCGTTCTCCACCCCCGCGGTGAAAAGCCGCGGTCTCAAGACCCCGGCGCAGATCAAGAAGGCGCTCGACGACTATGTGATCGGCCAGGAATCCGCAAAGAAAACCCTCGCCGTCGCGGTGTACAATCATTACAAGCGTCTCGAAGCGAAGCAGGTATTCAGCGATTCGGATGTGGAAATCGAGAAGAGCAACATCGTTCTGATCGGTCCCACCGGTACGGGCAAGACGCTGCTCGCACGCACGCTCGCGCGAATTCTCGACGTCCCGTTCGCGATCGCCGACGCGACGACGCTGACCGAATCCGGCTATGTGGGCGACGATGTCGAGTCGATTCTCGTGCATCTTCTGCAGAACGCCGAATACAACGTGCAGCGCGCGGAGCAGGGCATCATCTATATCGATGAAATCGACAAGATTGCGCGCAAGAGCGAGAACGTGTCGATTACCCGCGACGTGTCGGGCGAGGGCGTGCAGCAGGCGCTGCTCAAAATCCTTGAAGGCTCGATCGTGGGTGTCCCTCCCAAAGGCGGGCGCAAGCATCCCGAGCAGCCGCTGATCAACATCAATACCCGCGACATCCTCTTCATCTGCGGCGGGGCGTTCGAAGGGCTGGAAAGCATCATTCAGCGCCGCATCGGCAAGAATCCCGTGGGCTTCGGTTCCGATGTGCACACGATGACGAAAGCCGAACGGCAGTACACGCTGACGCATGTCGAACCGGACGATCTCCTGCGCTTCGGCCTGATCCCGGAGCTGATCGGCCGTCTGCCGGTGATGTCGTCGCTGCATCCGATTTCCCGCGAAGGACTTCTGACCATTCTCACCTTGCCGAAAAATGCGCTGGTGAAACAGTATGTCCGCCTCTTCGAAATGGAAGGGGTGTCGCTCGAATTCGATCACGGGGCGCTCGAAGCGATCGTCGACCGCGCGCTTGCCCGCGGAACCGGTGCCCGTGCTCTCCGTTCGATCATGGAGCGCGCGATGATGGAAATCATGTACCATCTGCCGTCCAAGGAGCATGTCACGCGCTGCTTCATCACACGCGACACCATCGAAAACGGTGCCGAGCCGGTGTACACGATCAAGGAGCAGAAGAAAACGGCCTGACGCGGCTCAACGCCGCCGGAAAAACGGAACGCGTCGCATGATCCATGCGACGCGTTTTTATTTTCCCTGGACTCTGGGGGATGAGCCTTTAGGCTCGTCCTCCAATTATTGGCGGCTACGCTGGCGATTCTTCCGCGGGTTTCCGTTTTTTTCCGCTCCGGCGGCGTTTCTTCTTTTTCTTTTCGCCGTCTTCCCCGGTTTCCTCCCGGGCTTCCGGCGCGGCGCCGTCCGATTTCTTCGCGCGATCGGGTTTCGCCGTCCGGACGGGACCGTCGTACAGCCGCGATGCGAGTCCGGTCTGGTATGACTGGTCGAGCATCATCGCGAGCAGCATGCGCATCTCGTCGTCCGTGCCGAGCTGTTCGGCGATGGGGAGGAAACGGCGCACGCGCTCGCGGTCCATCATGGCCATGTCGTTGAGCTGATCTTCCAGCCGCACGATGAGGCGTTCGGTGAGCCGCTGCTGAATTTCGTCATCCGTCGGCAGTTCGAATTTCTCCACCACGAATCCGTAGCGCTTTGCGATGCCGAGCAGTTTGCTCTCCTCGATCTTCTCGCAGAGGGTCACCGCCGTACCGGTTTTCCCGGCGCGCGCGGTGCGTCCGGAACGGTGGACGTAGACCTCGACGTGCTCGGGGATGTCGTACAGGATGACGTAGCTCAGGTCGCTGATGTCGATGCCGCGCGCGGCGACGTCGGTGGCGATCAGGAAGCGCAGTTCGCCCGAGCGCAGCCGCTCCATCACTTTTTCGCGCTTCCCCTGCGGCAGATCGCCCGTCAGATGCTGGGCGTCGATTCCGTAGTTCTTGAGAAAGGCGGAAAGATATTCCGCGTTGCGCTTCGTGTTGGTGAAGATGATTGCGGATTCGGGATTTTCGTATTCGAGAATGCGAATCAGCGCGCGGTCTTTCTGCAGCGTCTGCGCGAGATAGTAGCGATGCTCGAGTTCCGACACTGACTGGTTGCCTTTGCTCAGGCTGAGACGGTCCGGCTGACGCATGAACTCGTGCGCCAGCTGTTCGACGTGATACGGGATGGTCGCGCTGAACATGTACGTGTTGCGCTTCTCCGGGATCTGCCGCTTGAGCTTGCGCATCGAGGGATAGAATCCCATCGACAGCATTTCATCGGCCTCGTCGAAAACCAGCGTCTGAAGCTGCATCAGCGTGAGCGTGCCGCGGTAGACGTGGTCGAGAATGCGTCCCGGCGTTCCGACGATGATCTGGGCGCCGTCCTTCAGATCCTTGATCTGGTTTCCGTAGCGGACACCGCCGTAGATGATGGCCGTCCGCACGTTGGTGCCCTCGGTCAGCTGTTCCAGCACGACGTGAACCTGGCGCGCGAGTTCCCGCGTCGGAGCGAGGATCAGCGCCTGGCACCAGAGGTTCTCCGGTACGATGGTCTGGATGATCGGAAGCAGGTAGGCGGCGGTTTTGCCGCTGCCGGTACGCGCCTGGACGATGATATCGCGCCGCGCGAGAAGATAGGGGATCGCTTTCCGCTGCACCGATGTGGGAGCGGCCCACCCGAGCGCCGCGATGCGCTGCTGCATGTCTTCGGGCAGGTGCTCAAAGGAAAAATCAGGAAGCGGATTCTCCGGCTCGAAGAGCACGTCTCCGTCCTGCATGGGGGATTGGTCTGTCATTGTAGGTATGTATCCTGTTTGTGCAAGTAT
>QKAF01000112.1 GCA_003246455.1 Bacteroidota bacterium | reverse complement strand
CCTGAACATCCTCCTCCGATACGCGCGCGTAGCCGGATATCCGCGCGGAATGAAATCCGGTCACGTCAAGCAGAGCCGCAGACGGAATCCACGCCGCATCCATGCGTCCCCCGCGACGCTGCCGCTCACCCATAACATCCCGCACATCGAGATAATCGCCGCGCAGCGTGACGGAGGGATAGTCCTGACGAAGCCATTGCAGTCCGCCTGTCGAAGCTCTGTCCTCCGTTTCGAATCCGGAGAGCGTATCGATGCCGGAGCGCTGCCGATGGGTCAGGAACAGCCGGAGCTCATCGCTCAGGTCATACTCGCCTTTCAGCGCGTGATCCGATCGCAGACGGCCGCCGGCATAATCGCTCGCGGCGGGCTGGCGGTAGCCGTCGGAGCGGATGCTGGATTGAAGCGAGAGCCGCGCCTCGGGGGTGCTGAGCGACGCGGAAAGTCCGGCCGCGTCGCCCGAAGCCGAATCGGAAGCCGTATGCCGGTATTCCGGCTGCAGGCGAACGTCCAGCGCGTCGGACTGCCAGCGCAGTTCGCCGCTTCCCTGGACGAAGCGCGTCGCCGTCGACGCATTCTCCTCATGAAACGTCCCGCCGGTAACAGAGGCCTGGGTGAAGTCGGAGGGCGAAAGCGTTATGCCGGCCTGCGTGATGCGCTCGTCCGTCTCGTTGCGAATGTATTCGTAACTGATTTCCACGCGGCTGTCGTCGAGCACGGCCCCGTCGCGTGAAGACGAGGGAGCCGGAGGTGTAATCCAGGATGTAGTCCTCCCCGGCCGTGACCGGCAGACCGTCGACGAGAACCTTTTCCGATCCGCGGACGATGTGCCGCTTCTTCAGGGAGAAACTGGATGTGAAAGACGATTCGTAGCGGGACATGATACGGTACGTTTCGGTGCGCGGATCTTCATATGCGCCGGGCGGAAAGGGCCGATCGTCAGGGAAGCGCAGCTCCCCGCGACTGTAATCCATGAACTCGGGATCGACGCGCCCGTCGTTGTCCGCATCGAGGCCAAACTGCGCGAGCGGAACCTCGTTCCCATTCGGATCCACGATACGGATCTCCAGTGTCGACGGGAGGATTGCGTTGCCGATATCGTAACGGTTGCGTATCTCCAGGTATTGTGCCGTCTCGTCGCAGAGAAGCAATTCCACGGTTGCTCCTCCGCCCGTGAATCGCACGGCCATGGTGGAAAAGCCGGTTTCGCCGAGGATTTTCATCACGCTGTGGTCACGGTCTACGGCATAGTTCGTCCCTTCCTCGAGAGGGCGCCAGTCGGCGACGAAGCCGGCGATCTGCGTAGAGAGCAGGTCGCCGCGAGAGGGCGTCTCGCCAGGGTACAACGCGCGGTACAGGCGAACCTCACCCGCCTCCAGCGGGATCAGCCGCCGGTCCTGCCGCAGAGCGTAGTACGTTCTGCGAATCCAATTTGCGTCGGAAACGGATCGCGTACCCTCACGCCGCCGGCCCTGGAAGACTTCCGTGAAGCGCGCCGTAGTTTTATGTCCGCTTACCGCCGTAACGTCGACGAGGCTGCGTCCGTAGCGCTCGGTGCGACGGCCATACACCGCGCGTCCTCCAACGCCGAAAATGCCCATGGACTGCTGCAGCAGGCTGCCGCCCTGCTCGAGGCGCATGTCGCCCCACTGCAGGGATTGCAGGATATCCTCGCGCGTGCCGCGGTACTCGGCGCCGTAGACGACGTCCTCGTAATCGGAGTCGTTGTACGTCGCGCTGATGCGCCGGCCGCCGCCGAGGTCAAGCCGCGCCTTGAGATCATTGCGCTTTGTGGGATCTTCGCGGCCGAACACAAATTCGTCCCGTCCGAAGGGATCATCCCAGAGCCACGCGCTGCGGCTGCCCGAGAGGTCGAGACGAACGCCGCCTCCGAAATCCACATAACTTCCCGCGGAGGGATCGAGCGAAAGCTGCGGACCGGCGGTCGCCGCAGCCTGCACAATTGGAAAGGTGTACCAGCGATCATCGCTCGGCAGATAGTACACCAGGGCGTCGTCCGAAAAGGTTGCGACGCCATAGCCGATCGGGAACAGGTTGGATATGCTGATCTCCGGGAGCCCGCTTGCCGCCGTAAAGTAGGTCCAGCTGCCCGATCCGCGGGTGAAACGAGTCAGTCCCGACGCGGTGCTGAACCAGAAGGTGTCGCCGTCGCTGGAAAGCGCGACCGCACGCAGGTCGCGGTCGGGGAGCTGTTCGATCTCGAGAAAGGGACGAAGCGCATCGGCCGTCGCGTCGTACTGCCAGAGGTTATCCTCCGTCACGAGCCAGAAGCCGCTGCCGCTGACGATGATTTCGCGCACGTCGGAGCCGCGGAAATCTTTCAGTGCATACGGAGAAAATACCCGTGCGGTCATGTCGAAGCGAAGCAGCTCCCCGTCGCGCAGCAGCCAGAGCCAGCTCCCCGCGCTGAAGGCGTCGAGGATCGGGGCAGCGTCAGCCGCGACAGAGGTCTTCGTATCGCCTGCGGGAGGAGCGAACATCCGCCAGCGCTCGTGCCGCGGATCGTATTCGTTCACGCCGCGCTCGGTGGCGATGAAAACGCGGTCGTTCGTCGGGACGATGGCGTGGACGGTGCCGCCGGTGAGTCCTTCGGCCGGACCGATGCGCTGCCATTCCTCGATCAGGTTGTCGTAGCGCGAGGCGGCGGAGGTGCTGCCTGTCCATACGTAGTCCTCCTCGAACGCGGTTGCCCGCACCGGTCCCGCGGCGATTCCTTTGGTGCTGTCGTAATGCAGCATCGTGTTGCTGCGCAGGTCAAGGGCGGTGACGCCGCGGTCCTGCCCGATCCAGAGCACGTCGCCGTGCGCCTCAAGCGAGGTGATCGCCGACGAGAGCAAGCCGTTCTGCGGACCGTACGCCGACCAGACGTTGTCCTCGGAACGGTAGCGGTAGAGTCCGCGCGGCGTGCCGATCCAGAGGGAGCCGCCGAACGAGAGCGTGGAGTAGCTGCGGTCGGGGAAATGGACGGAGGTCTGCGCGCCGGCGGGCTGCATGGCGCACAGCATTCCCAGCAGCGCTGCGATGAGCGCGCGACGAGGTGCGGACAAAAGATTACCCCAGGGTTTTGCGAATGATCTGTTCTTCCGGAACGGTAAAGCTTCCCACACCGCGCTCGGCCGCGAGGGCGAGATGACGCACGTCGGCGGGCTTCAGCGTGCGGTTGCTCCATTCCGCCAGGCCGATGCCCGCGGCGTCGACCGCCAGCGGATCCGTGCCGGCGATGATGGTGTCGAGCTGTTCGGTGCGACCGGGACCTCCCGGTCCGTTGGTCAGCAGCGCGAAGGCGGCGTCGAGAATCGTGAGCTGCGGACGCACGATCCCCGCCAGGTCGGCCACGGCGCCGTGCAGGTCGAAGTCCTCATGGAAGGAACGGCGGTTTTGAATCACCCCCATCAGGTTTTTGAGCCCGAAACTCACCGTCGTCGCGGAATGCGCTTTCGCGGAGGGAAGGTTGATGAAGACGTCCGCTTTCCGCAGCAGCTTTGCGATACCGACTTCCTTGAACTCCTTCGCATCAGGTGCGGACACGAGTTCGAAGTGCCTGTCTTCACCGAGTTCGACGAAGGTCAGTTCCGGCAGTTCCGCCGCCAGCGCGGTCATGCCGCTGCGCTCGAAGCAGCTCGCGGCGCGCCGCATGGGGTAGTCGGCGGCGATGATGCGCTTCGCGCCTGCTTCCGAACACATCTTCACCACCGTGCGGATCACCTCCGGATGCGTGGTCGATCCCCATTCGGGGGGATTGGGGAAAGACATGTTCGGTTTGAGAAACACCACGTCGCCGCTTTTCACGAACGCGCTCATGCCGCCCAGCGCATCCACTGAGGCGCGTACTGCAGCGGCGATGTCTGCGCCCCTGATGACGGAAAGCAGAGGATCGGGCGCAAGGGCGTGCGAAAGAAACGCTGGCGTGTGCGACGCGGACTCCCGGGCGAACAGAGAACGCAGGGGCAGGGCGGGAGCGGCGGCCGCGGCGAGCAGACCGGCTTTCAGGAGATCACGGCGATTCATTTGATTTTCCCCGCGACATTGTTGGCGAATACCTCGAGCACCTCCTGTCCCTTGTCCTCGCTCGTCAGGATGCTGACCAGCACGTAGTAGCGTCCCTTGACGAATTTCATCGTCCACGAGAAGAGGTCCTTGCGAACCTGTGCTTTGGAGGACGGCGGATTCGACGGGGTGACGGGACTGGCGAATACGTTGTTCGGATCGTCGAACACGGCGTTCGCGTCGGCTTCGCTCCCCTGGTCGTAGACCTGGATCTCGCAGATCACGCCCGACTGGGAATTCACGGAACCGGAGAAATTCTGCATCGCGGCTTCGATGAAGCCGTGATTCGTGTACAGTTCCGATCCCCCGTTGATCTGCTCCTGCAGTTCGGAGGCATTGGTCGCGTGCCAGCTGCCATCGCTGCCCGCATTGCGCGCCCAGCCGCTGATTTCATTCTCCCGCGGCAGCAGATCGCTGATCGAAACAATGTTCGGATCCGATCCCGAATCCGACTTGTCGCAGGCGGGGAGGGGGGAGAGGAGAATCAGGGCGAGCAATGGCGATGCGAGTCGGAGGATGATGTTCATGGCGTTTTTCTGCATGTGGAAAGATGGAAAGATGGAAAAATGGAAAGATGCAATGTCCACGTTGATTCGGTCTCCTGCGTCCTGCGTCCTGCCTCCTGCTTCCTGCGTCCTGCCTCCTGCTTCCTGCTTCCTGCGTCCTGCTTCCTGCGTCCTGCCTCCTGCGCATGGACGAGCCGTTGGCTCGCCCCTACTTCACACGCACCATGCGCACTTCCCGGACGGTGCCTTCGGCGGTGGCGCGGGCGACATAGGTGCCGGCGGGCAGGTCGCGCGCGTTGAAGTGGACATAGTGCATGCCGGCCGGCCGTGTTTCGCTGCACAGTGTTTCCAGGTGCTGACCGGCGAGATCGAACACGTCGAGATGCAGATGCGCCTCCCGCGGGAGATACACGGGAAGGTCGGTATCGTGGACGAAAGGATTCGGATAATTCGGTTCGATATTCCAGGACGCCTCGTTCAGCTGCAGCGCGACCTCGACCGCGGAACTGTACTCGACGCTGCCGTCGTGGTCGACCTGCCGCAGACGGTAGAACAGCGCGCGCACGCTGCGCAGCATTGCGGTGTCGCCGTCGATGAAGCGGTATGCGCGCGTTTCCGTGGTGGTGCCGGCGCCGTCGACGAAGCCGATTTCCTCCCAGTTCGACTGGCCGTCGCTGCTTCGTTCGATCGCGAAGCCCCGATTGTTCGTCTCCGTCTCGGTGCGCCAGTCGAGTCGCACCTGTCCGTCGATGAGCGACGCGGTGAACAGCGCGAGTTCGACCGGGAAGGACATCGTGACGATCTGCATCTGTGCGGGATCGGCGATGCCGAGATTATACGGCACAGCGGCCGCCTGGTCGATGTACGTGGCGTTCTTCGGCGAGAGGCCGTTCGCCGTGCGCAGGTTGTTGATCAGGATGCGTCCCTGCGCGTCGATGGCCACTGGATCCTGCGACAGCAGGATTTTCTGCGGCGTCGCCTGCGGTGTACCCCCCGGTCCTCCGTTGTACACCGCGTAGAGGGCGTCGAGGATCACCAGCTTCTGCTTGCTCGTCATTACGCTGCTGGCCATGATGTCGAGCACGGCGTTCTTGTTGCAGTGAATGCCCAGCGTACCGCCGGGGTTCACCGTACCCATGTGATTCTTGAACGCCAGGGTGAGATTGAGGGAGGAACTGCAGCTGTGGTCCTTCAGCACCGGCATGTTGATCAGGTAGTCGGCGTTGTGCAGGCTGGCGCTGTAGGGACGGTTCTGCCCGTCGCAATAGATCGTATAGCCGTTGTTGGGAAAGCTGGTGTCGAGCACGAGATTCACGTTGTGCCCGAAATACGAAGTGGTGTAGCCGACGCCGTTGAAGCTGTGCCGCTCGTACGCGGTGATGTTGGCCGCGGGAAAACCGCCCAGCATCTGTACCAGCCGGTTGATCACCGCCTTGGTCAGTTCCTTCCTCGTCGGGACGATACTGTTGAGGAAGTTCGGTTTCAGTGCGATTTTCTTGCTCGTGGTCAGGCCCGGAAAAAACGAGGCCAGAGCCGCGGCAGGGGAGGTATAAATGCCGGCCAGCTGCATGATGCCCTGGTCGAACATGTACTGCACGGCGCCTTCGTTAACGTTGTTGAAGCCCAGCACCGCGCCCGTATGTTCGACGATGACGATGCGTCCGGGATTGGGGTAGGCATAGGTGCGCTTCTCCGCGTACGGCGCGGCGACCGCCTCGCTTCCGCGTATCAGCGGTGCGGGCAGCATCGACATCCCCGCGAGTGCGGTGCCCTTCCTGAGAAACGATCGGCGGGAGGAAATCCTGTCGGCCATGGCAGCCTCCGCGTGGAAAAACGGAAATCAGCGATTGCCAGCCAAAGTAGAGAGAAGCGAGGGAATAATCAACCAGAAGATCGGACACTCCGGAATAATGGGTGGCCGTCATGGAAAAACACAAAGCCGCAAAGGCACAAAGCCACAGGGAAGGAAAAGGGGGATCCAATCAGCACCAATAAATCCCGTGTCTTCGTGTCTTTGAGTCTTCGTGTTGAAAAGGGCGGACCGTCAGATCTTATCGACGACGGAATGCGTGAAAGCGATGCCGCGGTCGGCGAGGCCGTCCATCAGGGCGTCGAACACCGCGCCGTCAGCGCCCAGGAACTCGGGGGGGGAGATGCCCGCGTGACGATAGCGGCCGTCGGCGACGAGCCGCGCGGCCACGGCGCAGGTGTATCCCGTGGTGCGCGCCATGGATGTGACCCCGTGAACGGGATCATAACGGTCGAGCAGATCCCAGGTATGGGTCTCCCAGGTCTCGCCGTTTCTGCCCTTGATGCTGACGCGCATGACCGAGAGGTCTTCCTCTCCTTCCGCCATCTGCCAGGCGGGGAACAGGATCTTCGCGGTGAAATCGAGCGGCGCGATCCGCTGGCCGTTGAAGTCGATCGCTTCCTTGCTGAAAAAGCCGGTGTCGCGCAGCGCTTTCATCAGGGCGACATGCCCGGGGTAGCGCATGGTTTTCTCCTTCATGTTCGGTGCGTTCATGGTCTCGGCCAGCGAACGCAGACCGTCGGTGTTGAACACCTCCAGCGTACCGATACCGTCGAAATCCATTTCCTCGACGTCGCTCAGAGCCGGTCGCACGACCTCCACGCCGTTTTCGATGTAGCGCGCGGGACGCGTGTACTCCTCGATGACGTCGATGGGCGAGAAGACGGCGCCGTACTCGTACGGCTTACGCCGGATAACGGGCAGTCCCCCCACGCAGCAGAGGAAGGTGTCGACTTCGTCGAGTTCCTCGTTCATGCGGCCCATCAGAATATTCCCCAGACCCGGCGCAAGACCGCAGTCCATCACCGCGGTCACGCCGCGTTCGCGCGCCAG
>QKAF01000106.1 GCA_003246455.1 Bacteroidota bacterium | reverse complement strand
GCCATCGGGAATTTCCCCCAGAAGGATATCGAAGTTCTGGCCGCGAATGTCGGCTATGCGCCGAACCGCTGGGCACAGACCGTAGGTGAGCCGCATGCGGTGAGCGCGCTTATTCGCACCAACGGATGGGAAACGCCGCCTGCATCGGTGACCCTGGTTTACAAGGCCGGCAGCGCACCGGCAAACGCCGGTGACGGCGTCGCCCAGACGTTCACCCCGTCCTGGGCGGGCGGCATGTACACGGCGACGTTCACCACGCCGTACGTTCCGGCAGTAACCGGAAATCAGACGATCTACGTCAGCGCCTTCTACACGGGCGACGCGACGCCCGCGAATGACGGAAAGAGCTTCATGATGGAAGTGCAGACCACGAAGGTCTACGGCTTCGAGAGTTTCCTCGGGCTCGTTGCCGCGGGGCTTCCGACGAATTTCCGGACCGGTTGGAGTGTCGTGAATAACGGCGGTCCGTCGACCTGGGGCGTCTGGTACCTCACCCCGCCGAACCTCGTCGGTGCATACGTCACGGACGGCAACCCGAATGACTACCTGATCACGCCGTCCGCATTCCTGCAGGCCGGTTCGAGCTATAACGTGAAATTCGATTACGCGACCGACGCTCCTGCAGTGCTGAGTGTTCTGTACGGACAGAGTCCCGACCCGACCACGATGAACGTGCTGAAATCCTGGAATATCCCCGCTACCGGCAATGTATTGACGGCGGCCGAGGGCGTGATTCCCGGAGCCCCCCCCTATTTCAATACTGATCCCGCGGCGCCCGGCAACTACTATGTCGCGTTCCAGGTGACGTCGGCGGCAGGCTATGTCGCCATCGACAATATCGTGGTCGAGGACAATCCGTCCCCGCCGCCGAAAATCGGTTACGGCCTCCCGGGTGCGCCGGTCTCTTCGTACAACAGCGATCCGACCGTTCCCATCCAGATCACGGCGAACTACAAGTCCCCGGGCCTGATCAACAAGACCTATGCCGTGACCACGACGACCGATATCTTCGGCAAGAACGGCGACTTCCTCTGGGACGTCACCAGCAGCACGCCGTGGATCAAGATCACGAAGTCGGTGCCGGATCCGACGCTGCAGGGATATAACTTCACCCCGCCGCGTCCGCGCCAGTTCCAGACCTTCACGATGTCCATCGATCCGAGCGGTCTGCCCATCGGCATGCATGTCGGCGAACTCACCTTCTACGGCATGCTGTTCAACGACGATTTCACCCCGCCCAGCAACGGTCTGCGCGCGACCAACGAGCCGCTGCAGATCAAGGTTGAGCTCCGTATCCTGGGTTCGGGTTCGCAGGCCGGACCGAGCTCGATGACGCGTACGCTGGGTCCGCTCACCGCGGGCAACACGTATCCGTTCACCGATCCGATCAGCGGCGCGCCCATCGCGACGGTGGAAGTGACCGGCGGTCAGATCGACATGATGACGATCACGGTGTTCCCGAACCAGCTGCCGCAGAACATTGCGCGCATGCTGTACGTGAAGCGCTACTGGCAGATTCAGCACACGGGTACGGGCTGGACGGCAAACGTCACCTTCCCGTACACTGATCCGGAAGCGTCGATGGTTCAGGATCGCGCCCAGCTTCGCGGTGTGCGTCAGGCCGTCGCTCTCGGTCCGTGGGAAGATCCGATCTTCGGAACGACCTCGACCTCCGATCCGATGAACCTGCAGGTGAAGGTCTTCAACTTCAACTCGGGCAACATCGGCGGAAACATCGCACTGGCACAGCGTTATCCGACCTACACCAAGGACGGCAATGGCGAGATTCCGGTATCGTTCGGTCTCGAGCAGAACTATCCGAATCCGTTCAACCCGTCGACCACGATCAGCTTCAACGTTGCCGAAGAGCGCCACGTGCGTCTCGTCGTGTTCAACAGCCTTGGAGCCGAAGTGGCTGAGCTGGTCAACCAGGTCATGCCGGCCGGAAGTTACAACGTAACGTTCGACGCGTCGGGTCTCACCAGCGGCACGTACATCTATCGTATGACCGCAGGCGACTTCGTCCAGACGCAGCGCATGACGCTGTCGAAGTAAGCACCATCCCGCGCTTCGGCGCAGGCTGAGCAAGACGCAGCAAGGGCGTCCCGATTCATTCGGGACGCCCTTGTTCATTTCGGTAAGACCTGATTTGTCATCCCGGTGAGGCGGTACCTTTCGCCGCGGCATTCCTGCCGCTGCAGCGGTTTATCGCCGCACGTCGATACGGATGAACGTACCGTTCAGTCCGACAGCGATGGCCCGTGTGGAAGAAGGCGCGGCGATCGCCTCGGCGCGGAAGCCGAATGTGGCGGGGAGGCGCGTCCAGTTCGCACCGCCATCTTCCGTGGTCAGTACGGTTCCGTCGCGATCGAGCAGCCAGCCATGCCGGGGCGCATCGAAGCATATCGCCTGCGGTTCCGCGGCATCGGGAATGCGTGCTGCCGTCCATGCGTTTTCCTCCTCCATGCTTCTGATGACGACCGGCGTCATGCCGTCGCGCGACAGGAGAACGACGCCGCTCGAATCGGTCAGTACCGCGTCGAAGAGCTGCCGTTCATGTCCGAAACCTGTCGTCATCCAGCTCCGGCCTCCGTCACTCGTCCGGTAAAGCGTGCCGTTCAGGCAGGCGATATATCCGTTCGCCGCATCGCGAAACACGATGCGCCCGACGTCACCATGGATCGGTTCATCGAGCAGCTGCCACGAAGTTCCGCCGTCGAGCGTGCGGTAGATGTTTCCTCCCAGCTCGGCAATCCATCCATGGAGGGGATCGGGGAAACAGACGTTGAGCAGATGTCCGGCTCCTTCAATGGACTGATCGATCCAGTTCGCACCCGCATCGGCAGTGGAAAGCACCAGGCCGTTGTTTCCGACACAGTGGCCGTGTCCCGCGTCAGTGAAGGACATGTCATGGATGAACGCGCCATCGGGCAGGGGAGGATGGAGGGGCTGCCAGTGCATGCCGGCGTCCGTGGTGAGGAACATTCCGCTGCCCGCCGCATAGCCGGTGTCGGCAGACGGGAAACACACCGCTCGAAATGACGCGGTTTTTTCCTCCTGGTTCCCGATCCACTGTGCGCCGCCGTCGGTTGTCCGCAGCATGATGCCGCCGTATCCCGCCGCCCAGCCCGAATCCGGACCGATGAAACTGATCGCGGTGAAATGCCGCTGTGCGTACCGGCCATCCGGCTGCCAGGTCGAACCCCGATCCGTCGTGAGGGAGATACCGCTGCCGCAGCGCCAGCCAGACAGCGGCGTGCTCATGCACATCGATTCGATCAGGTTGAGGGAATCGGGGTGCACGGTCCACGAGACTCCGCCGTCATACGTCTCGTAGGTATCCAGCTGGTTGCGGAGCCAGCCCCGGAGGGAATCGGCGAAGTAAAGCATGGAGGGGAAGAGGTGAAGGCTCCGTCCGGGTGATACCACCCAGCGTTCTTCCCAGGTGATTCCGGTATCGGAGGTGTAGGCAATGCGTCCGTTAGAACCCGCAACCCAGCCGTGCCGCGCATCCGCGAAGCACATCTGTCCGGGTTCGTATACGTCGTGCACCGCCCGCCAGCGGGCCCCGCCGTCGGTACTGCGAAAAATCCCTCCGAGTCGGGTGGTAATCAGTACGATCTCCGGGGTGACCGCATGGACGCACCAGACCCTGTCCGATTCCCCGCGGAGCGGTATCGAGTCGGGGGGACTCCAGCGTTTCCCCGCGTCGGTCGTACGCAGGAATACACTGCCGCCCAGCACCCATCCGTTATCTCGATCCGCGAAAGAACAGGAGTTGAGCGAGGTGCGGACGCCGCTCGCCTGTATCGTCCAGTGTGCGCCGCCGTCGGTGGAATGCATGATCGTTCCCGCATCCCCGACGGCCCAGCCGTGCCGCGCATCGACGAAGCAGATGTCGCGGAGGGTGTTCCCCTGTGGCTGTGGACGCAGCCAGGTCGCGGTGACGCTTCCGTCGTCGGAGGTGACCGAAAGTCCCTGGGCGAGACAGCCGGGCGCCGCAAGATAGACGAGGAGGATAAGGAGGCTGGCACGTCTCCCGATGCAGGCATGGGATTCAAAGCGCGCGTTTTTCATGGGAGTAAAGGCATGTGATGAAACTGCAGTATCGGACAGAGCAATCCGGTGGCGGTGTCCATCCAAAATAGGGCATGCGCGGGGGAGAAGAAAGTCAGAGGTGGAGGCGCTCTGACAACGTCGGTACGAACGACAGAACCCCGGCGGTGAAGCCGGGGTCCTGTCCTTGATAGTGTCGATATTGAAGAGGGGCGAACTGCCGCGGTGTGGGCGAACTCCCGGTCGGGATCAGAATGCGCCGAATTTCAGGGCGAGCTGTCCCGAAGGACCCGACAGATCCTTGTTCTCGAGGCCCTGCAGTTCGTCCACGCCGCTGACGTAGCGATAACTCGCGCCGGCGGTAACGCGGAACCATTCTGTGACGTTGAGTTCAACACTGACCGACGGTTCGGCCACGAACAGCGCTTCCGTGCGCCCGTAGTGCCGTGTATGGTAATTGTCGTCGAACATCCCGTCGAACCAGTTGTCGCGGTACGTCACCCCGCCTGCGCCGATGAGCGCGTTCACGTTGATATGCACGAGCTTGCTCGGGGTGATGATGTATTCGATCATTGCGCCGCCGTAGCCGAACTCGAGATACAGCGGTTCGTTATAGGGACTGTATGCCGCCTCGGCAGCGCTGCTGGCGCGCACGTTGGTCACGAGTCCGTAGCCGCCGCCGCCGAGCATGAGTTGATGATTGATCAGCCAGCCGCCGTAGCCGCCCACCATCAGAGCCATCTCACCGCGGATCGGGGTCATCTTCGCGACCGCCGCGCCGAAACCGCCGTGCTCGATCGGAGAAGCGAACAGCGTTTCCTGCTCCTGGGCGGAGGCCGTAACCGTGATAAAAGAAAGCGTGGCAAGAACGAAGGCCGTACGCAAGATTCTGCGCATCATGAAAAAACTCCATAGGATGTGAAAATCGTATTTACCGGCCGCGGGCGGAACCTTCTTCACGTTCCTGCTTTCGGCACATGCGATATCATACGCAGGGATCGGCCTGTTGTTTCGCGCAGCCGAAGAACGTCCGTCGGCCCGGCGAGCGGACGAAAAGCGCCCGTTTCGGGTTTAATCGCCGTTTTAATTATTATGCCGTCGTTGAATCCGGATACGCAGTATCCGCATCTAACGGAGAGAAGCGATCAGCTTCACAGCCGCAGGGGATCGATCCCGGTTTGCATGTATCCTGCGGCGGGCTGGAGAAAGGGAGGAGAAGCGGATTATTCGCCAAATCCGCCTCTCGCGCAGAATGTGACGTGCGTTCGATGACGGGTGCCCATTCGAGGTGTTTCATGAGAAAAGAAGCCGCGAAAGATCCAGTGCGGATCATTACGAAGAATGAAAGGATGCTGGAGGTCGTCTCGCGTCTTGAGAAGATTGCGGCATCGGACAACACCGTTTTGCTCATCGGTGAAACAGGCGTCGGGAAGGAAGTTATCTCGGATTACATCCATGACAACAGCGATCGGGCCGGGAACGCGTTTGTGAAAATTGGCCTGTCAAACATCCCGTCGGAATTGCTCGAAAGCGAATTATTCGGTCATGAGAAGGGGGCGTTTACATCTGCAGGGGAGGAGAAAAAGGGACTCTTCGAGCTGGCGGATCATGGCACCATTTTTCTGGACGATATCGACGACGTTCCGATGCACATTCAGGCGAAACTGCTGCGTGTGCTCGAATCGCGGGAGATCATGCGGATCGGCGGCAGCCGAACCATCCCCATCGACGTCCGCTTGATCGCCGCGTCGAAAGTGGACCTGAAAATGCTGGTGGAGCAGAACCGTTTCCGGAAGGATCTCTACTACCGCATAAACGTCATTCCCATCGAGATTCCGCCACTCCGCGAACGGCGCGATGATATTCCGCTTCTCGCGGAACATCTGATCACGCGCTACTCGCCGGGAAAACGGCTGGCCTTTTCCGAGGCCGCGATGGTGGCGATGATGCGGTATCAATGGCCGGGCAATATTCGTGAATTGCGCAATATCGTTCAGCGCCTGTGTCTCTTTGTCGAGGTGACGGTCGATATCGCCGATCTCCCTGCCGAAATCCGTCTGGAATCGCATACGGATCTGACTCTCGATCACTGCACGCATTGCCTGATCGAAAAGTCGATGACGCTCGATGAGGTCGTGGTCTGCCTCGAGACGAATCTCATCAGAAAAGCGCTCGACGATACCCGGGGAAACATTTCGAAAGCTTCGAAGCAGCTGAACATGCACCCGTCGACATTCCGGGACAAAATGAAGAAGTACCATCTGTCCACCGGCGTCCAGGATCCGTCGGGGAACACGTCCGCACCCGGCTTCTAAGCACTCAGGGGAGTGACCCGCCAGATCCGGGATCCATTCAAATCGCTGTACACCGCTCCGGCAGGCACGTTTCATACGTCCGCAGAAGTGCCGCGAATTCCCAGACAATCATCAGTCCCATCGCACGGATTTCCGCGCAGAAGCGCGGGAATCCACTCGTTTCCCGGGGTGAGGAATCCTTATCGGCCTGCCTGCGGGAGAAAATAGCGGCACGATAGTTGCGTATTGCCACGATGGATACCGCCTCCGACACCAGCCATGGAACAGCGATGACGATTGAAACAACGACACTCTGCAAACTCAGGTTCATCGGGGAGATTGTCGAAACCTATCGCGGGACGGAACAGTGTTTCGCCAAGGTTGCGGTCAGGCATATCTGTATCGAAATCCCCTCCACCGACTGTGCTGCCATCAGCCTCGGCGAGATCATCGCGTTTGAAGCAGGAATCGCAGCTCAGGGGTGCCGTCAGGTCCCCTCACACGGACCCGATGGCATCGGCGTCCCGGAGTATCAGGAACAGTCGTAGCACATGGTCAGCACGGATACAATCCCGGTGAGTTGCCGAAATGCGGGAATATCGTGCTGCGCCTGAGTTCAATGATCACCTTCCAGTATAACTTCCAGCAAGGAGCAGGAATGAAAAAGAGAGTTTCCATAAATCTCCTGGCACTTGTTGCCGTCTTGTTCGTCACCGTCGATGCATCCGCGCAGAACTATGTTCTTCTCGGATGGAACGATCTCGGCATGCACTGCTCGAATAAGGACTTTTCCAAAATAGCGGTTCTTCCGCCGTACAATAACATTCGGGCACAGCTGGTTCTCAATGCGGAAAACGGTACCGACGTCGTCAGCTCCGGCTACACCGTAACCTATTCCATTCCGGGGAACACCTATTCAGTCGGCAAGACCAACTTCTGGACGTATGCACAGCAGCTGTTCAGCCTGCCTGCGCCCCTGTCTCCCAATATCGGTCTGACGGGAAACGGACTGACTGGGACGATGCAGCCCGACGGCAACGGCTTCCTGGCGACCGGCATCCCGGTCACGCCGTTCCAGGATACCAACCTTGTGGTCGAGCAGCCATATCAGCTGATTCACCTCGAAGCCAGGGCGACGGAAACATCGCGGCTGCTCGCGGCAACCGATGTCGTGATACCGGTCAGCAACGAGATCGGCTGTGTACAGTCAGGATGCCACGCATCCGAACAGGCCATCCTGAATGCGCATGATGAGGTCGACGGAAAGTTCAATCGCAACGGCCCCGTCCTGTGTGCGAGCTGCCATGCGTCGAATGCCCTCGGGACCGTCGGCATGGCAAAAGCGAAGTCCCTCTCCTACCGCATCCACAAGGAGCACGCGGATAAACTCGATAAGCTGGGCCGGAACCGGAGCAGCAAGTTGGACGTCTGCTATCACTGTCATCCGGGTCCGGACACGAAATGCTATCGTGACGTCATGCTTACGAAATCGAAGAAAGTCTGTCAGGACTGCCACGGCAACATGGCGAACGTCGCGAGGACGATCGAGGAAAACGGCCGGCGTCCCTGGCTGGACGAGCCGAAATGCGGAAGCTGCCATACTGCCAGGTACTCCGAAGAGTCCGGTAAGCTGTACAGGGATTCCAAAGGACATGGGGGTCTGTATTGCTCTTCCTGTCACGGCAGTCCGCATGCGATCACGCCGACCACGGAGGCGAATGACAACCTGCAGAACGTTCGTCTCCAGGGCTTCGCCGGCACATTGAAAACCTGTACGGTCTGTCATAGCACGCAGCCCAGCGGCATCGGCCCCCACGGCGTCACATATCACAAGGACGGCTCGAGCAGCACGGCCGCCGGGTATGAACTCGGAGACATCTATCCGAATCCCTTCAGCACAGGAGCGGGCTCGAGTGCCGTCATCGATTTCCGGATTCCGGAGGACGCGGACGTCACCCTGCAGCTGTTCGATGCAACGGGAAGAAAGATCGCGACGCTTCTCGACGGGAAGCAGTCCGCGGGTTATCATACGGAAGCCCTCGACCTTTCCGCGCTGCATCCGGGTGTGTACCTGTATTCATTGCAGACCGGGTCGTACCGAGAGACGAAGAAGCTGGTCGTGATGCACTGACGAATGCGGCCGATCCTCCGGCGCTGGCGCTCAGGTCTTCCGGAGTCCGGCGGTGAGCAGGTACAGGTCGGAACGCTCGATTGCCAGGTCAACGTCAAAGCCGGCCTCGCCGACTATCCCGGCGAGTACCTCGACCGGAGGCAGGTGATCCTCGGCCACGACGCGGCCTGCGTCGCGATGCAGGGCGTTCAGCTCCTCGTGTGCCATGAGATGCAGGATGCACAGCCTGCCTCCGGGTCGCATGCAGCGATGGAATTCGCGAAGCACTTTGCCGCGCTCGTGAAAATGCGGAAAGGCACTGAAGCAATGGACGCTGCCGAAATAATCGTCAGGAAACGGAAGAACGTGCCCGTCTGCCTGGATGTATGAAATACGGGGCAGATCCCCGTGCAGCTGTTTTCCCATGCGCAGCATTTCCCGCGAAATCTCCAGTTCGACTATGAGCGTTTCGCGTTCTGCATGGGACCGCAAAAGGGGGAGCAGGATTCCTGCTCCCCCTCCGACGTCAAGTATGGGTCCGGCCAGGGGAATCTCATGCGCACGGAAAATCGCCTCGAGCCGTATGCTGCGCTCCTCCGTATCGAGAATCCATCGCGGCACGAAATCGTCGAAGAAAGCCTGTCTATCGAGGAGGGCGCTCACGCTCAGTCCTCCAGCGCATAGCGGAGGCCCAGGAGGTAATGCGCGCCGGGCGCCTCGTAACCGGGCAGGATCGCGTAGCTCCGGTCAAGGACGTTGCGGGCTTTCAGATACACCTCGATCGCAGGCAGCTGCCAGCTGGCGCTGAGATCGAGGAGATGGTAATCGGGCATGTGCAGCGTGTGGTTGTCACCGGCGAAAAGGTCGTGGACATACTGTCCCGCCACCGCCAGATGAACCGACCCCGCATCGGCAAGAATCATGTACTTGAATTGCTGCGCGGGATTGAATGCCGTCAGTCCGTCCGGATCCAGGCTGTTCCACGCGAGCTGCGCATGGAGGAAGGGAAGCAGGCGCCAGCGCACCGTCGCTTCCATGCCCCATTGTTCCGCCTCCACCGCGTTCTGGAAACGCACCGGGGGCGGCGGCGAGGGATTGGCCACCGTGGTGATCATGTCCACGGCGTGCGTCCTGTACGCGGCGAATCGGATGAATCCACCGGGGAGACCGTATTCGCAGCCGGCTTCGTATCCCGTGCTGCGCTCCTCGGTGAGATCCGGATTCGACGAAGGGAACAGGGAGAGCTCGCGCAGTGTCGGATGACGAAAGCCGCTTTGATAATTGACGTATACGCGGAGACCGGCAAACGGAACGACACTCGCGCCGAAGGTCGGCGCGACGGTGCTCAGGTCAAGACTGTGGTGCTGCCAGCGCAATCCGCCCCGGAGGTGGAGACGCGCGGTCGGACTGTACATCGCGACGGCGTAGGCTCCGGCGGTGGTGAGGACGTTCTCGATATTGTTCAGGTTAGCGGATCCTCCGTAACGGAGGAGATCTCCTCCCGCGGCGACGCTCAGCTGCTCGCCTGCACGCCATTGCTGATACGTCGAGAGGCCGAGCGTCTGGTCGTCGGAAACGAATCCGTCAAAAAATTCGTGATGTCCTGCATTGAAGTGTGCCTGTGTTGAGCCGCTCACCGCCGCGCCGTCGTTGCGGAGAACAATCTGTCCCATGCCCCGGCGGATGTCGCCATAGGTACCGAGGCCGGCCGGATCGCCATTGCGTGTCGGATCGTCGAAGGTGTAGGGAACATAGCGTCCGCGCAGGGAAATCTGCCAGGTGGAATTCATCCGCCAGTCCCAGCCCGCCTGGACGCGCGTCGTCCGAAAATCGCTCTGCGGGAGGTGTCCGTCCGTGCTGCTGTGCGCGACGGTCAGCTGCACCCCGTGCGCGCCGAAGGCGCGGCTGACCGACAGGGAGCTGGCGTAGGTGCCCCAGCTGCCGCCTTCCGCCGATATCCGGAAGCTGTTGCGCATCGCGGAGCGGCTGACGATGTTGACGACACCGCCGAGCGCGCCGCCCCCGAATATCGTCGAGGCGGGACCAAGCAGTATGTCCACCCGCTCGACATTGTCCATGCCGTAGACATCCGGCAGCGGATGCCCGAAGATCCCCATGAAATCCGGATGTCCGTCGATCATGACGGCGACCCCGGTGTTGGGCCGGCCGCCCTGCCCGCGGAGGGAGAGCATGCCCGTGCCTGCGGTTCCGATGCCGAAGCCGCCGATACGCGTGTCGGCGAGGAAGGCGGACGGGATCTCCCACTGTACCGCTTCGAGCAGCGAGTGATCGGCGATCCGCTCGATGTCCGCGGCGGGAATCACCGTGAGCGCATTCGTCTCGCTCCAGATCGGTGCCGCATAGCGGCTTGCGACCACGACCACCGAGTCCTGCAGCCGGTAATGCGGGGTATCCGGGTCCTGTTGTGCGATGAGAGGAACAGTGAGGAGGAGCGTGAGGAGCGCCAGTCGGCGAAGGTGCGGAGTCATGGTGAATTCCCGTAGTAACACGAAAAAAAAATACGTGCCACTAAGGTAGCGGGATGCGCGGATATAAACAAGCGTACATTGTCCGTAATGAGGGAATTAGCGGCCGTGTCCGTGTGTCTGCGCTGTGTCGCCGGTGGAGGTAAGATGCAGTCCGCCGTGCTTGACGCCCTTGATGGAGATGATGCCGTCGGCGAATTTTTTGATGTCCCTGGCGCGGCCGTGCAGGAGGATGACCTCGAGGCAGTTGTCGTGATCGAGGTGCACGTGCGTGGTGGAAATGATGGATTTGTGGTGATCGTGCTGCAGTGCGTTGAGCGTTTCCGAAATCGCCGTCTTGTGATGATCGTAGAGAAGGCTCAGGACGCCCGCGACCACGCGGTCGCTGTCGATGTCCTCCTGCACCAGTGCGCGGCGGATCATGTCGCGAATGGCTTCGGAGCGATTGGGGTAGTTCTTCCGTTTGATCAGCCGGTCGAATTTCCGGCTCAGTTCTTCAGGCAGGGAAACGCCGAAACGGATCAGCTTCATGCTCGGTCTCCAGTTGTTCTCCGGTAAGGTACGGCCTGGGGCGGGAATGAGAAAGCGACGGCGGGGGAGGATTGTGCGCTGAGACGGACACGAGCGAGAAGCTGGCGGAGCGGGGCCCTCCGTTGTCTTCCGCACCGCGGGGTATACTGCGCCATCTGTTCCGATGCGTTATCGGTACAGATGCGTCGGCCGGCACCATGCACACTGGACGTTCATTCTTGATCCCGAGCATGCTTTTCAGGATATTATTCGAACATCCCACGACATAGCGGAACTGCGACCTGCAGGACCCTCCTGGTTTTTCCGCAGCTCCGCGAGATACCTGACCGCGTATCTGCAATATCACAATAGTGGAGGCGTGTATGAAGAAATTCGGAGCGGAACTATTTGGAACCTTCTGGCTGGTGCTTGGCGGCTGCGGCAGTGCCGTGCTGGCTGCCGCATTTCCGGAGCTTGGCATCGGCTTCCTTGGCGTCGCACTCGCGTTCGGACTGACGGTTCTCACCATGGCTTTTGCTGTCGGTCACATATCGGGCTGCCACCTCAATCCTGCAGTATCCGTCGGACTCTGGGCGGGCGGCCGCTTTCCTGCCAGGGACCTGCTGCCCTATATCGCCGCACAGGTACTGGGCGCCATTCTTGCCGGTGCGGTCCTTTACATCATCGCGAGCGGGAAAGCGGGATTCGATGCATCCGCAGGATTTGCATCGAATGGTTTCGGCGAGCACTCACCGGGCGGGTACAGCATGCAGGCCGCACTGGTGACGGAGATCGTCATGACCGCGATGTTCATTCTCGTCATTCTCGGAGCCACGGACAAACGCGCGCCACAGAATCTCGCGCCCATCGCAATCGGTCTGTGCCTGACGCTCATCCACCTCATCAGCATCCCGGTGACGAATACGTCGGTGAATCCCGCGCGCAGTACCGGAGTCGCCCTTTTTGCCGGCGGCTGGGCGATCGCCCAACTCTGGCTTTTCTGGGTCGCACCGATCGCCGGCGGCATGCTGGGAGCCGCAATGTATCGTCTGATCGGACGGGAATAGCGTTCACCTGAACGAAGGCGCGCAGGTTCCGCCATCAGCGTCCTTCCCGGGCAAAATCAAAACACCCCCCTGATCGAGTGATGAGGGGGGTGTTTTGTCATGCCATCAGCTGTGCGTTACCTGGTGCGGACAAACTCGATACGCCTGTTTGCCTGCCGACCTTCCTCGGTATCATTCGACGCCGTCGGTCGATCGGGTCCGAACCCCCGGGCCTTCAGTCGGTCCGCGGATATGCCTTTGTTTATCAGCCAGGACCGGACACTTTCCGCCCGCTGCTGCGAGAGGCGGTTGTTCAGAGCGCGGCTGCCGCGGTTATCCGTGTAGCCGTTGATCTCCACGACAATATCGGGATTGAAGCGCAGCGTGTTGTATGCCTGCTGGAGGATATCCTCCGATGCGGGGAGAATCTCCGCACTGCCGGTGTTGAACACGATTCCTTCGAGAACCAGCGCCTTGCCCACCTCCGCTTCGAGCTGTACATCATCGCTGCGGTCGAGTGGATCCGTCCCGCGCTTGACCTCTATGCCGTCCGCGACGGTTCCCCTGTCGGTATCCGCGAGGTCCGGCCTCGTATGGTACCTGTTGACCTCCTCCGCGTCTCCCAGTCCGTCGCCATCGGTATCCACCGCAAGGGGATTGCTGGAGTGCTCGTTGACTTCCGCACCGTCAGTCAGCCCGTCACCGTCAGTATCCGCCTTCAGCGGATCGGTCTTGTATCTGCTGACCTCGGCGCCGTCGGCCAGGCCGTCCTTATCCGTGTCCGCGATCAGCGGGTCGGTTTTGTAACGGTTGACCTCGTCACCGTCGTTGAGGCCGTCACCGTCGGTGTCGGGCTTCGCGGGCTGGGTGTGGTACTCGTTGACTTCTGCGCCGTCGGTGAGCCCGTCGCCGTCGGTGTCCGGTTTGAGCGGATTCGTCTGATGGTCGTTCACCTCCTGCCCGTCGCTGAGGCCGTCACCGTCCGTATCCGCGACGCGCGGATCAGTGCCGTGGGATTTCACCTCGGCTCCGTCGCTGAGGCCGTCACCGTCCGTGTCCGGATTTCGCGGATCGGTTCCGAGTTCCCTTTCCTCGCGATTGGTCAGACCATCGCCATCACTGTCGAGATTTCCGCTTTCGACCATCGTCAATCCGAAGTTGAGCGTCCAGAACTCATCGTTGGCCCCGGAAACGGTGCTGTTGAGTTCATCACCAAAGACGTAGTGGTAGCCGCCGTACATCTCGAACGTGATGGATTCCGTCATCAGGAACTGAAGTCCGAGGCCCAGAGGGGCCACGCCCTGCCAGACCTCTTCCCCCTTGTGGAGAACCTGATCGCGGCGTATCTCAAAATGGTTCACGTGCATGATTCCAGCGCCGAGATAGAGATAGACATTCGCGGTTCCCAGATCGAAGGGGCTGTACAGCGCCCGCAGGTCCACGGGATGTATGCGGCTCTCGAAATTGCTGCCGTTCACTCTTCCGCTCGCCAGTCCGAGCTCTGCCGTGAGGTGCGGCATGAGTCCCTGGCGCAGGTAGCCGCGGGCGATGTAGTTGATGCGTCCATTGTTGAATTCCGTGTTCCCCTGCGTGGCGCCGAAACTGAAACCGGCACCGAATCCCTGGTCGATATACTGCGCTTCTGCCTGCACACCCGACAGGAACGCCGCTATCACCGCGAACAGGACCATTCGCTTCATAAATCCTCCTCTTGTTAGGAATCTACGCTGGAACGGGAAGCGACTGCAGCCTTGAGCTGGAATCCCTGCCGGTTCCGAACGGAAACATGATCGAGTGTGCGATTATTATGGTGAAAAATAGCACAAATGTCAAGATGAAGAACTGCGGGTATTAGCGTGTATGTCCGTAGAGTTGCGGCCAGCGACGGGAAAGCCCGTGCTGTGCTGGACGCGCTTCCGTCACTTTCCTCGGTACGGCGTTTTGGCATTACGGACACGGCAGATCTTCGCTATCCGGCGTACCCCGGGCAACGATTCGGGACCGTTCCGGCGAGATGACGTAGCGCTACTCATGCAAATGAGTAGCGCTACGCATTTCTCCCGTGCTCCGCATGCAGTTTCTTTGCAGCAGGAACTTTCCAACACGTACCAGCAGCCCGGAGGCACTCATGATAAAGATCATCACCGTTATCGTATTCGCGGTCTGCGCGGCGGCGGCGTTCGCCCAGACGCCCTCCGTCGTCACGACGTACAGCAACGCGAACCTCACGCAGACGAGCACGACCGCGGGCGGACAGATCAGCTACAGCGGCAGCAGCAGCGATATCACCTGAAGCACGCCGATGCGTCGCGTGCGACAGTGCGGATCAAACGTGAGAATGCAATGCTCGTCCTCACGGTCTCCGACGACGGGCAGGGCATCCGCGGCGGGGCTGCGGCGACCGCGGCGGCCGGATTCGGGCTGCAGAACATGCGGGAGCGCACGGTGATGCTCGGTGGCACCCTGCGACTCGATACGGCCCCCGGGAAAGGCACGACGGTGGAGATCGGCATCCCGTTCGGAGAATAACGGATATCATTAACCAGAATTGACAAGGCGCCTTCTTCATGGAGAAAACCACGGTCATCATCGCAGACGATCACCCCATCTTCCGCAAGGGTCTTCGCGACGTCATCGACGGCAGTGCACGCTTCGAGATCGTGGGTGAGGCGGATGACGGCACCGCCGCCCTGGAAATGATCAGGGCGCAGCGCCCCGACGTCGCCGTGCTCGATATCGAAATGCCGCAGCTCAGCGGCGTCGATATCGTGCGCGCCCTGCGCGCGGAGCGGATCGGCGTAGCCGTACTCATCCTCACGATGTACGACGATGCGGATCTGTTCAATGAAGTGATGGATGCCGGCGCCAAGGGATATGTGCTGAAGGACAGCGCGATTCTCGAAATCGTTCGCGGCATAGCGGCCGTTGCCCGTGGGGAAATGTTCGTCAGCGCGGCGATGACGTCCACGGCGCTGCGAGGGAAATCCGAACCGCCCACTGACCAGCGAACGCGGCTCGGTCTGCATCTCCTCACGCCGACCGAGAAACGTGTCCTGCGTCTGATCGCCGAGGAGAGCAGCACGCGGGAGATCTCGGAAGTGCTGAATGTCAGCCCCCGCACGGTCGACAACCATCGCTCGCATATCTGTTCCAAGCTGAAGATCACCGGGGTGTACGCGCTGATCCGCTTCGCGGCGAAGCATCGCGCGCTGCTGGATTAGCGTCCCGGTTCCCTGGCCCTGCGTCAGTTCCGCAATCCCAGGAGCCGGACAATACTCGGCGAGCGCGGTTCCGCCACCTCCCGCACGGTGAAGCAGGGACGCACGGAAACGAGAACGCCCCGCGAATGCGGGGCGTTCTGTCAGGCGCATCAACGAAGCCGCACCTGCATTGGCAAGAGGGAGACCGTTGTGGTTCGTGGGACGAACCGGGAGGCTGTTGTCGGGGCCGATGTTTACTGTATCGAGACGATGGGGCAGTTTACGTTCGCCACGCCGCTCGCCAGGATCGTGGCCGACAGAGCGGTGGAAAGATCCATGACGGAAGAAAACAGGGCATTGTCATAGACGTTCACGCTCCAGAGCGGCGAGTACGATGCGTCGGACGGGACGGTCGACGTGACGTTATGCGTCTGCATCGATCCCGGCTCCGTAACGAATCCCGAGGCCGGACCGCCGCCCGTCATTTCCGGATTGATGTTGAACGTGACGAAGATGGGGGACAGGGGAACATGCGAGAAGCCCGATGCGGGCGGCGTCGCGTGCAGGGACTTTTCGGAGAAATTGAAGTAGAAGACGAGCTTCCCCTGGTACCACCCACGCGTCAGTTCCGGGGATTCGCCGTTCAGCCGCAGGGCTGCGGTCGATCCTTCGGGGACCACGGGACAGTTCACGATGATATCCGTTTTTTCGATCCCGTACCCGGCATCCATGATTTCCTGCAGCGAGGTGACGGTGTTCGCGACATAGTCTGCAGGGACGGTGACTTTCTGGACATTCCAGAAATCGTTGTAATCCGTGTCCCCGGGAATGTCGTCGACGATATTCAGCTGGTCCGAAACGGGGGCGTTCTCGCCCTCGCGGAACAGAACGTAAATGGGAGCAGATTCGAGCGGCTGTACGTCGAAGTTGTAGTACGCGACCTTCTGGCCGTTCGGGCCGAGGCCGCGGGTGATGAACGGTCCGCTGTCAAAATTGATCGGCTGGTTGGCTCCCGGCAGACCGTTGGATGCGTCGCGTACGAACAGGTGCCCGGCGGTGCTGCTGAACCTGTCGACGCTGACTTTCTGCGCGGTGTTCGGATCGACGGGGGTCGGACCGACCGGCATCATTTCGTCATCGCTGCAGCTGGCGAGCAGAAGAGCCATGACGGCAGCGGCGAAAACGAGGCGTGTATGTCGCATGAGATACCTCTCGATAGTAGGTGAAAGAGTGTGTGAAGCGTTATATGGGAAGCTACTCACACCTTATCACGAAACTGTCTCGAAAGGATAACGAATTGGTGGAATCTGCGGCGGAGAAGTCAGGGAGGGAACAAGGATGCCTCCCGCCGGACTCGCGGCGGTCACATCCCGATGGCGTGCATTCAGACCGAAAGTGGAAGCCGGAAGGAAAAGGCGGTTCCTTCCCGGACATCGCTTCGCACGGAGATCGTCACGCCATGCGCTTCGAGGATTTTCTTGACGATGGCGAGCCCAAGCCCCGTGCCCTGTTCGAAGGACGTCAGGTCCTTGCCGCCCTGCTTGTACCGTTCGAACACGTGAGGGATGTCCTCGGGGGAGATTCCCTGGCCGGTGTCCGTGACCTGCACGTTCACGCCTGCCGGGGCCGGACTCAATTCGATCGTTACCGCGCCGGATTCGGGGGTGAACTTGAGCGCGTTTTCCACCAGGTTCTGAAGCACGCGTTCAATGAGGGCAATGTCAGCATGGACGGGCGGAAGGTCCCTGGGAAGCACGGTCTGAAGCTGCACGTTTTTCTTCCTCGCAAGGACATCGAACTTCTGCGCGACATCCTGCACGAGTTCGGCAATCGAGAACAGTTCCGGTTTGGGCCGCGTCTGTTTTGCTTCCAGCTTGGACAGCTCGAACAGCTCTTCGACGAGTTTCCGCAGCCGCTCGGTGCTCGAAAGCACGGTCGAAAGGTACCGCAGACGGTCCTGGGGATCGAGTCCCTCTTCCTTCATCAGGATCGTTTCCACGTATCCCTGGATGATGGCGAGCGGGGTGCGCAGATCGTGCGACACGTTGGCCACGAGTTCCCGTCGCAGGGTGTCGAGGGTCTTGATCTCCTCCATGTTCTGCGTGATGGTATCGGCCATATGGTTGAAGGATTCGGCCAGGTCGGTGAGCTCGCCCTTCCCCGGCAGGGAGATGCGCGCGTCGACGTTCCCGGATTTGAATTCCTGCATCGTGTCCCGGATTTTCCGGACGTTCCGGGTGATGGAACGGATGGCGATCAGGCCGATGATGATGGCAGCGGCGAGCGAGATGAGGATCGCCCGGGCTCCCAGCCGCAGGATGTAGCTGCCGAGAAGGAAGGACGTCGTCGATTCGAAATCCTCTCCCTCGAGGATGACGTAGATATATCCCTCCAGCTGTCCGTCCCGCTCCACCGCGGCGGCGGAAAAGACCTTCTCTCCCTCTTCCTTTTTCGGATCCATCCCCATCACGAATGTCTTTCCCCCGTCACGGATGAATTTCCTGATCGGTTCGGTCGAGACGCGTTTCTGGCGCATGGTTTTGTTCGGCGCATAATAGGAGAGGATCAGTCCTGTCGTGTCGAGGAGGTACACCTCGATGCTGGGATTGATGACCATGACATTGTGGAAGACTCTCTCGAGCGCCTCGGTGTTCACCTGTCCATCGATGAAAGGGGAGATTTCGCCCGCGATATGGGCCGCGACGGTGGCGTTCAGCCGCTGGCTCGCCTCCTGGAAGTACATTTCCGCCGTGAACGTCGCCACGTAGAGATAGACCGTGGAGAGGATGAGAAGAAGCAGGAGGAAGGTGGCGGAAATTCTCCAGTACAGGCTGGAGAGGAATCGCATTCCGTTTCCGTGTGTGCGGCGAGCGTTCATTCCTCGGTCCATTCCTCGGGATCGCAGAAGCGGTACCCGACGCCCCAGGTCGTCCGGATGAATTTCGGATGAGACATATCCGCCTCGATCTTGGACCGGAGGCGGTTGATGTGGGAGTTGACATTGTGCTCGTAGCCGTCATACTGATAGCCCCACACGGTGTTGAGCAGTTCCTCGCGCGTGTAGGTGCGGCCCGGGTGGAAGGCGAACAGTGTCAGGAGATCGAATTCCCGGGGCGTCAGTTCGATCTTTTTCTCGTCCAGCATCACGCGTCGCATCTCGCGGTCGATCACCAGTCCGTGAAACGAAAAGTTGGCGGAGGATTCGGGCAGGCTTTTCGTGATCAGCTCGATGCGCCGGAACAGCGCCTTCACCCGCGCGATGAATTCCCTGACGCTGAACGGCTTCGTCAGGTAATCGTCCGCGCCCGTCTCGAGTCCGAGGACCTTGTCGATCTCCTCCGATTTCGCGGTAAGCATCAGGATGGGGGTGTGATTGCGATCCGCACGCAGACGCCGGCAGACCTCCAGTCCGTCCATCCCCGGCAGCATGATATCGAGGACGATCAGGTCGAACATCTGCTCCGTCGCCATTCGCAGACCTTCTTTGCCGTCACCGACGGTCGTGGTCCTGCAGTCCAGATCCCGGAGATGGATCTCCAGAAGTTCCGTAATGCGTTCGTCGTCTTCTATGATGAGAACACTGTTCATGGGAATCGCCGCCGTTCTTTCTTTCAAGAATAATATCGAATTATTGCAAAAGTATCACGAATGCGTCCGAATAGGGATGCAATTGTGAGGAACGCGACGAGAGAGCGAGACTCCGCGGAAACGAAAATCGGCATCTCTCCGAAGAAAGATGCCGATCGTTTTGTCTGTACACCCAACGGGATTCGAACCCGTGTTTTCACCGTGAAAGGGTGACGACCTAGGCCTCTAGTCGATGGGTGCCTAGTCTACAAATATAACATACGGATGCTTCTTTGTCAATATGCTGGATGCGCGAATCAACGCACCCGGCCGAGCAGGCTCTGCAGCCGCAGACGCCAGACCATGGTCACGGCTTCGCGGACGATTTTCTTGGACATTTTCGAGATCCCGACGCGGCGATCCATGAAAATGATGGGAATTTCGTGCAGGCGGAAGCCTTTTTTCCAGGCCTTGAAACTCATCTCGATCTGGAAGGAGTATCCGTTGCTGCGGACGCGATCCAGGTCTATGGCCTTGAGCACGTCGATACGGAAGCACTTGAAGCCGCCCGTCGCATCGCGCACGGGCAGGCCGGTGACGATGCGGGTGTACTGGTTGGCGAAGTAGCTGAGCAGGAGACGCTTCATCGGCCAGTTGATCACGTTCACACCCTGGATGTACCGCGATCCGAGCACCAGGTCATATTCTTCGACGGCGGCAAGAAAACGCGGGAGGACGTCAGGGGAGTGGGAGTGATCCGCATCCATCTCGAAGACGTAGTCGTACTCCTTCCCGATGGCATATTTGAAGCCCGCGAGGTATGCCGTCCCCAGTCCCATTTTCTTCGCCCGCTCGAGGATGTGTATGCGCGGGTTCGCCGCCATCATGCGCTTGACTTCATCGGCAGTTCCGTCGGGGGAATTGTCGTCGACGACCAGAACCTCCAGACGCTCATCCTGCCGGAGAATCTCCGGGATGATGGTCTGAACGTTTTCCAGTTCGTTGTAGGTCGGTATGATGACGAGGGCGCGTTTCATTCGCTCCTGATACCCGCAATCCTTCAGTGAAGAAGACAGATTTGGAAATATGCGGAGTTTTCAGCTTTCGTCAAAGCGTCAAATGCGCCATCCTGCCTCCTGCTTCCTGCTTCCTGCTTCCTGCCTCCTGCCTCCTGCCTCCTGCTTCCTGCCTCCTGCTTCCTGCCTCCTGCCTCCTGCCTCCTGCTTCCTGCCTCCTGCCTCCTGCTTCCTGCCTCCTGCTTCCTGCTCGCCACGGCGAGTCTCCGGCTCTTCGCGCCTCCGGCCTCCCGTGCACATCCCACATTTTCTTATATTGCACCTTTCAACCCCAGAAAGGCAGAGGCATGAGGTATTCCGTTTCGATCGCGATCCTGTTCGCATGTTTCATCAGCGTGTTTCCTGCGCAGGCGCAGGTTGCGGACCACATCGTCATCAGTGAATTTGCCACCCGCGGGGCGGCGGGAAACGCTGTCGGCGAATTCGTGGAAATCTATAATCCGACAAGTCAGCCCGTCAATATTTCGGGATGGACGCTGCAGTATCGCTCGGCATCCGGATCGTCCTACAACGGACTCGCAACGGTACCGGAAGGCACGGTCATGCCGCCGAAGTCGTATTTCCTTTTCACTTCGCCCACCTGGTCCGGAACGCCGGCAGGCGATGTCAGCTGGGGCGCGTCCGGACTCGCGGACAACGGCGGCCTCCGCATCGTCACCGCGTCGAATGGGGAGGTCGATCGTGTGGGATTCGGAACGGGGAACGACCCGGAAGGAAGTCCGGCACCCAATCACGGGACCGCGGCCAATGACAACAGCGTCGAACGGAAAGCCTCGGGTTCTTCCACCGCGACATCGCTGGGTTCCGGCGGAGCCGAGGAATTCGGCGGCAACGGATGGGATACCGATGACAACGCCGCGGATTTCGTCGAGCAGACCGGCGGACGGAATCCGCAGAATACGAAGAGCGGGACGGAACCGCTCAGCGCGGACGGCTCGGGTTCCGCGACGATCGCGGTCGGCAGCCTGAAGGCGGGCGACGGGTTCGACATGCCGATCACGTTTACGAAAGATCCGGATTACAGTATCGCCGCCATGAAAATCGTCCTCCCCACGGCGTTCGCCTGGTCGTCCTCCGTCGACGATGTGGAACTGGACGGCCGTCTGCAGGCGGAAATGGCGACCGATGGAGACACGCTGTTCCTCGACCGGCTGCTGTTCGCCGAGGATGCGGCGACCATTACGGTGCGAAATCTGACCGCACCCGCCAACACGGGAAATTTCGTGGTCACGATACTGACCACGGGCAGCGGTACGTATCTCCCGATACAGAACCCGCCGTCGGTCTTCGTGCGCGGGGGACCCATTCCCATCGCGGAAGCGCGTGAAAACGATGCCAGCGGCGTCGCGCTCAAGCTCGGCCAGATCGTCACCGTCAACGGCATCGTGACGGTCGCGAAGCAGTTCGGCGCGCCCGCATACATCCAGGATCATACCGGGGGGATCGCCGTCTATGATTTCGCCTTTACCGATGCCGTCGCCATCGGCGACGAAGTCACCGTCACGGGCACCGTCACCCAGTTCAACGGACTGACGGAAATGGAAAACGTGACGATCGATGCGACGCCCTCCACCGGAAACGAGGTCGTTCCCCTCGTCGTGACGCTCGGCGACGTGCTCGGCGACGGTCTGGCCGGCAAGGAGGCCTACGAAAGCATGCTGCTCCGCATCAACGGGGTGACGGTGAACACCACGGCCTGGACCGTTACGGGCTCCGGAACGAATTACAAGCTTTCCGACGGAACGAACGAACTCGACGTGCGCGTGGATAACGATGTGCCCTATGCCGGAGCACCCGCTCCCGGCGGCAGCTTCGATATCGTGGGCGTGCTGAGCCAGTATAAAAACAGCTCTCCGTACACCGGCGGCTATCAGCTCATGCCGCGTATCGCCGCGGATATCATCGCGACGGGTCCCCGCATTCTCACCACACCGGAGGAATGCGAGATTCTGCCTGAACGCGTCGACCTCTGCTGGAGCACCGCCCTCGATGCGGATGCCCATGTCCGCTACGGACTCACCGAGGGATTCGAGCTCGGCGTTGTCGACGGAACGGCTTCGAATACCGAGCAGACCGTATCGCTCACCGGACTGCAGCCCGGCACGATTTACCGGGTTCAGGCCTTCTCCGTCGCGGGCGCGGACACCAGCTTCGCGCAGCCGATGTACGTCTGTACCGCCTCCGCCACATCCACGGGCGCGATGAACGTGTACTTCAACCGGTCGGTCGACAACAGCATCTACCCGCCGCTGCCCGCCCAGGGCAATGTCGCGCTGGACAACAAGCTGATGAATCGCATCGACGCGGCGCAGCATTCCATCGATCTCTGTCTCTACAGTCTCAGCGGGCAGGTGGGCGATAACATCGCCGATCGCCTCCTCGCCGCCCAGGCGCGCGGGGTGAAAATCCGCGCGATCTTTGAAACCGACAATGCCAACACGAACGCCATCGGCATCGTGCGAAACAACATGCCCGCGATTGTCGACAACTTCGATCGCGTCAACGCCGGGGTGGGACTGATGCACAACAAGTTCGTCATCATCGACGCCCGGGACCGGACGAGCGACACCGACGACTGGGTGATCATGGGTTCGTGGAACGCCACGGATCCCGGGACGAACAACGATGCGCAGAACGTGGTGGAGATCCAGGATCAGGCGCTCGCGGTGACGTACACACGCGAATTCGAGGAGATGTGGGGCAGCAGCAGCGAAACGGCGAACAGCAATGTCTCCCGCTTCGGTGCGCGCAAGCTGGACAATACGCCGCATCGCTTCGTCATCGGCGGAATAAACGTTGAATCGTATTTCAGTCCGAGCGATCAGACCACCAACGCCATCGTCCACGCCGCGCAGGGGGCCCGTCAGTCGATCTATTTCGCAACCCTGACGTTCACCCGGGACGATCTCGGCCGCACCATGGTCGACCAGCACAATGCCGGCGTCACCGTCCGGGGAATCATGGACAACAACAGCGACCAGGGCAACGAATTCGCCTTTCTCCAGTCCGGCGGAGTGGACGTTCTGCTGAAAAAAGGATTCTCCGGTCTTCTGCATCACAAGTACATGATCGTCGACGCGGAAGACTTCGCACCCGACGCTGCGCCGCTCGTGGTCACCGGTTCGCACAACTGGTCGAACTCGGCGGAATTCTCCAACAACGAAAACACGCTCGTCATCCACAGTCGCGCGGTCGCCCTGCAGTACCTGCAGGAGTGGTACAAGCGCTACGTGGAATCCGGCGGCACCGCCGTGATCGTGCTCGGTGTGGACGAGCAGCCCGCAGCGGCGCGATTCGCGCTCGACCTCTATCCCACGCCTCTGCGCGCAGGTGATGCCCTCACGGTGCAGATCGACGCCGAACGTTCCGGCGCAATCGAAATGACCGTGTTCGACATGCTCGGCCGCAAAATGCAGGGATACGCCTTCGATGCCGCCTCGGCGGGACGCCATACCCTGATGCTTCCGACCGCGGGACTGCGCGCCGGCAGCTACATCGTCAGTGTCAGCGACAGCCGCGGCAGCGTGTCCGCACACCGGCTGATCATCTGGTAACACGCACCCTCTTCCACCCCTCTCCTTCCAGTAGAGGGGCTGGGGGTGAGGTCGTCAAGAGATTTATAATGGTCCTTCCCCTGATCCTTTTGGAGGATGACCCTTCAGGGTCGTCCTCCAGCGGGGTAAAAGAAATTTGCGGACGAGCCTGAAGGCTCATCCTCCGCGGGAGGGGTTCCGGACGTGCCTGATGGCCCATCCGTGCACGTGTGTATTTATTGGTGACGGGAACCTCATCCGATTCCAGGAGTACTAACCGGTCGGATCGCCTCTGTTTTTACCTTACCATTCTGGAGACCTGTCATGCTGGTGAGCATTCGTCT
>QKAF01000135.1 GCA_003246455.1 Bacteroidota bacterium | reverse complement strand
GTATGCCGGGATCCCGTCACAGTCCACGGCAAAATACAGCTCGATCGTCGGCCAGTTGACCGTGACGCGCTTGAAGTTCAGGATGGGCTGGGAAAGCAGGAGGGAGGGAAGAAACAGGAACGCCGGGAGAAAGAGTGCAAGCACCTTCAGTGGATCATACTGAGGGAGACGGGGCATACGGGAAGCCGCGGCATCGAAAGGAACAGACATGACATATCCCCGGGGATTGTGGAATCGGTGATTCAGGAATAACACCCTGTGATCGGATAAGTTACCCGCCCCGCCTGCGCCTTTGTGCCTCTCCCTACATCATCCCCGCCTGCTTGCGCAGATACCATTCCAGTGCGAACAGCAGAACCGCAAGCGCGAGCAGCCAGACGATATTCCAGAGCTGGATGTCGGATTTGATGATGCGATCCGTGGGCGCAAAACTCTGCGCGCCGCCGACCGCGGCCGGAAGACCGGCAGCATCGTCGACGGTGAAGTACTGTCCGCCCGTCGCGGCGGCGATCTGGCGGAGAAGGACGTTATTCATGCGCGTGTCCTGGAACTCGATGTTGAGTTCGCCCACCGCGAAACGTCCCCTGTCGGTGCCGAGCACCTGTCCGTCAAGCTCCGCCTTGCCGGAAAAGCTGTAGTCGCCTTCCTCCGTCACGTCGAGCAGCCCGCTGTATCGCCCGGCACCGAGCGGCGAAAGCACGAGTTCCCGTGATTCCCCTTCCCGCGTCACCGTGACGGTCACGGCGGCATTGTCGACCGGCTCGTAGCTGGCGTTGTACACCTGCGCGAAGAGTTCGACTTCCTCCCCGCTGTCGAAGAACTCTTTCGCCGGGGTGATGCGCACCTGCTTGTCGTCCTCGCGCGTGGTCAGCCAGCGTACGGCGTTTGAAATCAGCCGTCCGGGAAGCTCCCCGTCGAGCACGTCGTACGCCAGTTCCCAGCGCCAGAGCCCGTACGCGGTCCATGCCAGCACTTTGCCCCGTCCGAGCTTGCGGGAGAGCAGAAGGGGTTCGTTGAACGAAATGTTGTTGAGTTTCATCGTCCCGAGTATCTCCGCGCCCGCGCGCGCCCGGAAACTCGACTCCGTTTTGAACAGCGGCGGCAGTTTCGTCCATGCATCGGCGGGAATGCCCGTCGCGAGAATGGGGTTCAGCCGCGCGGCCTCGCTGCGCTCGAAAAAGACCTCCGTTTCGTTCGGACGTGTCTGCACGATATCGTAGGGCAGCTGGGCGTCGAGCCCCATTTTCAGTGTCGTGTAGTCCGTGGTGCGTCCCGGCAGCAGAAACAGCGGCACGGCTTTCCTGCCCACGGCTTCGCCGATCATCCGGAGAACGGCGACGTCGCCGCGCGCGGTCGGGAATCCCGCGAGCATCACGACGTCCGCGTCGAGAAACGCCTTGGCCGAGGGCTCCCGTTCATACCAGCCGCCGCTTCCGCGCTGCACGAAAAGCGTCGCGGTGATGTTCCTGTCCTTCTTGAGCTCGCGCTGCAGCAGAGAGACGTCGGGACTCGGGGCGGAGGCGACGATCACGACATTCATCCGGCTCTTGAGCACCTTGACGAAAAACGCCCGGGTATTATTCCGCGTCGTCAGTTCGCCCTCGATCGGATCGACGCGTACGGTCAGTTTGCGGACGCCTTCCTCACGCGGTTCGTAGATGAAGCTGAAAGGATACTCGTTCACGCCCGGACGCAGGGTCAGCTCCGCGCTGCCGATTTCCGTCCTCCCCTCGAGCAGGGTGACGCGCGTGCGACCGCTTTCGAATCCGGCGCTGCGGACGGTGACATCCACGGGCAGCGAGCTTTCGAGATAGGCGATCGAGTTGGCCAGGATCCGGCTGATGAGCACATCCTTTTTTTCCGTCGAATCACCCACCGCCACGACGTGCACCGGCACACCCAGCGCCTGCGCGGCGTAGAGCGGGTTCTTCCCCGCCGTAAACACGCCGTCCGTCACCAGCACCACGGCGCGCAGGTTGCGCTGCGCTTCGGCATCGTAGACCTGCTGCAGGGCGCGGCCGATATCGGTTTCGACGCCCGTAAAGGAAAGGGAGTCCGCGGTCACCTCCTGCATCGGGAAGGCCTTGCCGCCGAACAGCCAGGCAGACTTCTCCCCGCTTCCTTCGACGGAAGTGTACGACGTTGACGCGACGAACTGCTTCATCCGGTCGGCGCGGGGGATGCCCGCATCCTCGACGGTGAGGCTCTTCGAGTTGTCGAGAAGCACGGCGACGCGCGGAGGCACTTCCTCGCTGCGCTGCAGGTTCAGCACAGGTTCGAACAGAAGGAAGAGCAGCACGGCCAGCGCGGAACTGCGCAGCGCGATCAGCGTGATGCGGCGGCCGCGCGTGATTTCCGGAACGGTGCGGCGGTACACCCACATGCTGAACAGCAGCGCCACGACGACGAGCAGCAGCAGAAGGAACACACTTTCCGCGAAGGAAAGCGCAAACGTGGAGAGTGCCGGGATAAAGGACATGAACTGCTTTCTTATTTCACAATGATCAGACGGCGCATGATCTGCCGATCGCCGGAGGACAGGCTGTAATAGTAGACGCCGGTGGAAAGTCCCGACGCTCCCCAGAGCGTGACGCTGTGCACCCCGGGACCCGCGTAACCGTCGACAAGCGTCCGGATCACGCGGCCGAGTCCGTCATGGAGTCGAAGCTGTACGTTCGCGCCCGGCATGGGAACCGAATAACTGATCAGGGCTGTCCCGCCATCGCCGATCACGTAGGGATTCGGGACGCTTTCTTCGAGAGCGAAATCGGCGGGCAGCATGTTTTCTGCGCCAAGAGTGCGGCTTTCCCCGACGAGGAAGCGGTGGCGGTTCTGCGGAGCGCCGTACGGCGATGTGCGCGTCTCGCGGCTGTCGCCGGCCCGTACGTCGAAGAGCACTTCGGTGCCTTCCGCAAGTCCGCTGATGTCGGCGGAGTACAGTCCGGAACCGGCGCCCTCGCCCGGATAATCGTTCAGCTTCCTCATCGGCACGCTTTGCACGTTTCCGCCGGCGGCATATTCGAGCGTCACGCTCCCCGCGTCGACGGTGTTTTTCGACACCACCCACGCCATGATCGTGCTGGCGGTCCCGGTCCAGAATATCTTGGGATTGGTGGATATGACCATGCCGTTGTAGAGCACCGCCTCCCACGCGTTGATCAGACCGTAGCCGCGGATGTTATCCGGCTGATCCGCCTGATCCGCGGTCGCACGAAGCGCATCGCGCACCTGTACCGCCGTGAGCTCCGGACGCGCCGAGCGCACGAGGGCGGCGACACCCGCGGCCAGCGGGGTCGCGAGTGACGTTCCGCTCGCGGTTTCATAGGTGTCCGTGCCGTATTTGTTGGCGCAGTACACCGCGACGCCGGGCGCGGCGATATCGGGTTTGAGGCGCAGATCGCTGGTGGGACCGCGCGAACTGAATCCGGCGGCGCTTCTGTCATAATTCAGAGCACCGACGGAGATGATGCTGTCGGCGTCCGCCGGCGCGATGAGCGTATGCGCCCCGCTGCCTTCATTCCCCATCGCGGTGCACAGCACAACGCCGCGCCGCATCGCTTCAACGGCCGCGCGCGTCGTCACCGCCGTACGCCCGTCGAGATCGCCCGCGGCCCAGCTGTATTCGGTGCCGTCGTCCCAGTCGAGATAGCCCAGCGAACAGCTGACGACGGACGCCCCCTTCGCTTCGAGCCATTCGATGCCCGCGACCCAGTAATCTTCTTCAATCTGCGTTTCGGATCCGTTTTTCTCCGTCTTGCCGAGATAATACTCAGCGTTGAAGGCGGGGCCGATCAGCGCACCCTGCTTGAAACCGGCGAGCGCGGAGAAGGTCGACGTGCCATGGGCATCCTGCCCGGTCGGATCACCGGTTTCATTCTCCGTCAGCGTATCGAGATTGATGAAATCGTATTCTCCCCGCACCTTCACCGCGGCGAACGCCTCGTGCGGCCGCCAGCGGAACCCGTTGTCGAGCATTCCGACGGTGATGCCGGTGCCGTCGATCCAGATGTCGTGCACCTGCGGAACCCGGATCATTTCGAGCTGGGGCAGCGCGGCGCCGTAATCGAGGCCATAGGGAGAAAGCGCTTTCGGCAGACTGCGGAGAAAATCCACTTCCGGGGCCACACGGCGAAACCGGCGCACCGGCTCCGTGCGCGCGACGAAGGGCAGCGCGCGGATTTGCGCAAGCTGCGCATCGTCAGCGGATATGCTGACGGCATTGAGCCAGCGGGACGCAACGCCGATTTCGGCTCCGGCGTTTTTCAGCGCCTGGATATATGCGGGAAAGGGCGGGAGGTCCGCGGTCGTGACCCCGGTCGCGTAGCGTTCCGTGCTGCCCGCGCGGCGCGCGAGCGCCTGCGGACTCACCCCGAGGTCGGCGGGACGGGCTGCCGCTGCGCGCAGTTCCGCATCGGGTCCGCGATCGGTGAAATAGACCCACTGACGCTGCTGCGCATGAAGCGCCGGCGAAAGTGCGAACAGGACGAAGACGGCGGCGATGACGATGCGCATGGCGATCCCCGGATTATTCGTTGAGCAGTCGGTCGATAATCTGCACGGCGGAAACACCGTCGGCTTCCGCGCTGAAATTCGTCACGAGACGATGGCGGAGGACAGGGCGCGCAACCGCCTTCACATCCTCGATGTCGGGCATCGGGCGTCCGTTCAGAATCGCCCGTGTCTTCGCGCCGAGGATCAGGTACTGCGACGCGCGCGGACCGGCGCCCCAGCGCAGCCAGTCCTTGATGAACTGCGGCGCCCGCTCTTCCGTCGGACGCGTGCGGGTCACGAGGTCGACGGCGAACGCGATCACGTTGTCCGCGACCGGTACGCGGCGGACCAGCTCCTGGTAGAACACGACGTCCTCCGCGGAAAGCGCGGTTTCGATTTTCGCGACGAGAGGGCTCGTGGTGTTCTTGACGATCAGTTCTTCCTCTGCGCGGGTCGGATAGTCGAGCCAGAGATTGAACATGAATCGATCGAGCTGTGCTTCCGGCAGCGGGTAGGTCCCCTCCTGTTCGATCGGATTCTGCGTCGCGAGCACGAAGAACGGCTCCTCGAGCGGATACCGCACCCCTGCGGCGGTGACGCTGTGTTCCTGCATGGCCTCGAGCAGCGCAGCCTGCGTTTTCGGCGGCGTACGGTTGATCTCGTCGGCAAGCACGATGTTGGCGAAGACCGGACCCTTGATGAAGCGGAAGGCTTTCTGTCCCGTGGTGTGGTCCTCCTCGATGATCTCGGTGCCGGTGATGTCGCTCGGCATCAGATCGGGGGTGAACTGCACGCGGCTGAACTTCAGGTCGATGGCCTCGGCCAGCGTCTTGATCAGCAGGGTCTTGGCGAGCCCCGGTACGCCGACGAGCAGGCAGTGCCCCTGCGCCAGGAGCGCGGTGAACAGCTGCTCGACGATCACGTGCTGGCCGATGATGACCTTGCCGATTTCTTCGCGAAGGGTGAGAAAACTTTTATTCAGTGCGGCGACCGCCTGCACGTCGTCAGTGGGATGCTTGTCAGTTGTCATGTGTCCTGTGCCTGGGATTCGACATTGGGAATACGCTGTCCGTCTGCATCAAACAGCGCGACGGCGCCGAAGCGTTCCAGCGTATTGCGCAGCAGATGGCCGCGTCCCGCGGCCACGATGGCCGTCTGTTCCGGGTGCAGCCAGCGTTCGGCGGTGCGCCGGAGGTCTTCCGGCGTCAGCGCGAGAATGCTGCTGTTGAAGGTGTTGTAATAGTTTTTGGGAAGCCCGTAGATCTCGATGTTGATCATGCGCTGCGCGACCTGTGAGGGCGTCTCGATCTGCAGCGGGAAACTCCCGACGACGTAGTTCTTGACGTTCGCGAGTTCCTCCTCGCTGACGGGTTCCGTACGGAGGCGCTCCATCTCGAGCAGGATTTCCTCGATGGCGCGGTCCGTGACCTCGTTGCGCACTTCAGCGCCCGCGGAGAAGGGACCCGACTGCAGACGCGCCTCGTAGCGCGAATGCGCGCCGTAGGTGAATCCCTTGTCCTCGCGGAGGTTGAGATTCAGCCGAGACCCGAAGTAGCCGCCGAAAAGCATGTTGAGAAGGTAGGCGGCGATATAGTCCTCATGGCCGCGCGGAATGCCGACATGGCCGACGAGTATCGACGACTGGACGGCGGTCGGACGATCCACGACCTGCACGAGGCGCCGTCCCTCCGCTGACGGAGGCTGCACGACGTCCCGCACGGCGCCGATCGGCGTCATATCGCCGTAGGCATTCTCGCAGAGACGCACGAAAGCGTCGGGATCGATATCGCCGACACCGATGACGAACATGTTGTCGGGGGCGAAGAGCCGCCCGTGCAGCGCGCGCATTTCCTTCTCCTGCAGGGCGGCGACCGACGCCTCCGTGCCTTCGAGCGGATGGGCGTAGGGATGGTCGCCGTAGACGGCCGCGCAGAAGCGGTCGTACGCGACCGAAGAGGGATTCGCCTTGTTCTGGAGAATGTCCGTCAGGCGCTGCTCGCGCACGCGCTCGATTTCTTCCGCCGGAAATGCCGGGTGCCGCACGACGTCCGCCAGCACGTCGAATGCCTGCGGAAGGTGCCGGGAAAGAATGCTCATGCCCGCGGAACTGCTGTCCCACCCCGCGCCGCTGCCGATGCTGCCGCCGAGAAATTCGATCTCCTCGACGATCTCGGTGGCGCTGCGCGCGGCCGTTCCCTTGGTGAGCAGCTCCGACATCATGCCGGCGAGGCCGGGCATTCCGCCGTCGTCCGCGCCGCTTCCGCGGGCGACGACACTGACGGCCGCGATCGGCAGGGCATGCTCCTCGTACACGATGACCTTGAGCCCGTTCGCCAGGGTGTGCTCGAAATATTCCGGGAATGCGAGGTCCTTCGGTGTGCCGGGAGCCGGCACGATGCTGCGGTCGAGGATACCGCCGTCGCGTGAACTGCTGCCGCTCATGCGTTCTGCTCCGATGATTTCTTGGGATACGGCAGATAATACAGGCACGTGGCATTGTTCTCGGTGAGATACTTCGCCGCGACGCGCTGGACGTCCTCCAGTGTGACCGCCTGCAGCTTTTCGAGATGCGTGTTCACCTGCGCGGCATCGCCGGCCAGCACGCGGAAGGAATTCAGCAGATCCGCGCGGGACTGCAGTGACGTCACGGCCCGGACGAACATCGTCTCGATGCGGTTTTTCGCTTTCTGCAGTTCGCGCGCCGTCACGCCGTTGCGGCGGATGTCGTCGAGTTCCTGCCAGAGCATGGTCTCGAGCATTTCCGGGGTCTTGCCCTGCTGGGCGATGATGCGGAACAGGAAGAGGCCGGGCAGTTCGAGGTCGTAGGCATAGGAGAGAATCGACTGCGCGATGCGCGACTCGTACACGAATCGATGATAGAACCGCGAGCTTTCCCCGGAAGTGAGGATGTACGACAGCATGTCCAGCGCGATGAAGTCCGGCGTATTCATGTCCGGGATATGCATCCCCACCATGAGGCCGGGCAGCGGGATGCTGTCATAGACGTAGTCGCGCACCTGCGTGGTCTGCGGGGGTTCGTGGACGAACGGACGATAGATCTCCACGTCGCCGTTCGTGATGCCCCCGAAATACTTCTCGATCAGCCGGCGCGCTTCGTCGGATTCGAAATCGCCCGCGATGCAGAGGGACGCGTTCTGCGGGCGGTAATACATGCCGTGAAAGGCCTGCACGCGTTCGAGCGTCGCCGCCTGGATGTCCGCCAGGCTCCCGATCGTGGGCCACCGGTAGGGCTGCATCTTGTAGGCGCGGGAAAACAGCTCCATCAGCATCGTCCCGTAGGGCTGATTGTCGTAGCGCGAGCGCCGTTCCTCGGTCACCACGTTGCGCTGCGTTTCCAGTGTCTGCTCGGTCACCGCGAGACTGTTCATCCGGTCGGATTCCAGCCACAGACCGAGTTCCAGCTGATGCGCCGGCAGGGTCTCGTAGTAATTCGTGCGGTCGTATGTCGTCGAGGCGTTGAGCGTTCCCCCCGCGCTCTGCACGTGATGGAAATGCATGTTGGCCGGGACGTTTTCCGATCCCTGGAACATCATGTGCTCGAACAGATGCGCGAAACCGGTTTCGCCCTCATGTTCGTTCTTCGATCCCACGTGATACCACAGATTGATGGCAACGATCGGCAGGGAGCGATCCTGGTGGAGGATCACATGAAGCCCGTTGTCCAGGTCGTATTCTTCGAATGCGAGGTTGATGCTGTGTTCTCCTTTCAATGGCGCCCTTCTGCCTCCGGCATTCCGTGTGGCCGAACCGCCGGGGCTTACGAAATCACAGTGCATTAGAGCGGCACCCGTGTTTCGGAAACGTGGTTCGATTCGGCTGCTGCTTCGGCCCTGCTACAGGCTGACCTTCCAGTAGACGTTCTCCTTGATCTTGGCGATCCAGTCGGCGTAGACGCGGTTCTGCTTGAAGATCTTGGCAAAATTCGATACGCGCTGATAATCGCTGTCCAGCGTCGCCTTGTGCTGCGGGATGCGCTTCACCAGCTGGATGATCGCGTAGGCGTAGTCGCGATTCATGGTCAGCTTCGTCGGCTCGCTGATCTGTCCTTCCGACAGTTCCTGCTGCACCGCCTTCATTTCATCGCTGAGTTCGCCGACCTCGATTTCACCGAGATTTCCGCCGAACTTCCGCGTTTCCCCGTCTTCGGAATATCGCATCGCCATTTCTTCAAAGCTCGCGCCGTCGAGAATGCGCTGGCGCACCGCTTTCAGCGTATCGATCACGCTCTGGTCGCTCTCGCCGGTTTTTTCCACGCGGATGAGGATATGCTGCGGCTTGACCGCCTCGCCTTTCTTTTCCAGGAGCTTGATGATGTGGAAACCGAATTTCGTCTCGACGAGATCGGAAATGTCGCCGGGCTCGAGCGCGAATGTCGCTTCCTCGAACTCCTTGACGAACACGCCCCGACGCGCGAGTCCGAGATTGCCGCCGTTACGCGCGGATCCGGGATCGTCGCTGTACTTCTTCGCCATTTCCTCGAAGGACGCGCCGGCACGAATCGAGTCGAGAATGGCCTGCGCTTTCTCGCGAGCGGCCTGCCTGAACGACTCGGTCACGCGGGGAAACATCGCGATCTGCCGCAGCTCGACCTGCTCGGGCACGAGCGGGAGGCTGTCGCCATAGGTCCGGAAAAACTCCTCGACCTCGCGATGTGTGATCTCGATGCTGCCGAGCTCCTGCTGCTGGATCATTTCGATCATGATGCGCTTGCGGATGTCGTCGCGGTACTCGCGCTTCATCTGCGACACCGTCATCCCCACCGCCTGCTCGAACCGCTCTTCCGACCCGTAGTACCGGGTGAGCTTCTGGACCTGCTCGTCGAGCCGGCGATTGACTTCCTCGGGCGGGACCTGGATGCTGTCGAGCACCGCCTGGGCGAGGACGAGCTTGTCGTTCATCATCGCCTCGAGAATGCGGGATCGCAGCGAGGGATCCTCGCTTTTGGGATTTGCACGCGTCGCCTGCAGGATCTGCATCTGCAGTTCGGATTCGGTGATGATCTCGTCACCGACCACGGCCACGATGCGGTCGAGCGTCTGGTTGTTCTGCACCTGTGCCTGCACGAAGGACGCGGTGAATAGGAGAAGTGCGAAAAGAATGTACTGTTTCATGAACCCGTTCTCGAGTGGAAACTATCTTTTAACAATACGAGCAAGACCGGCGCGCGGCAAGGGGGAAAATCAGTTCTCCTGATCTTTCGGCTTCGGCGCGAAGGTTTTTTCAAGGTGGTCGGTCCAGACTTCGACTCCGAACTTCTCGCGCAGCCCGCGAAGCCAGTCCGCACGCAGTTCCTCCGCGCGCTGCTCCTTGTAGAGCGCGACGACTTCGGAACGCGCTTCGTCCCAGGTCTTCAGGCGCGGCGGCTGGACTTCGAGAAGCTTGACGAGGCTGAACCCGTCCTCAAAACTGATCGGACCGGTGACCTCGCCGGGCTGCAGCTTCGCCGCTGCCTGGGACAGCTTGTTGGCGTCCACGTCGAGGTAATCCCACACACCCTTGCGCGTGAAATATCCCGGACGCTGGGTCCGGCGGGAGGCCAGTTCTTCGAAATCGGTTCCGGCCTTCAGGGAATCGAGGTAGCCCTCGGCATATGGTTTCGCGTAGGTGAAAATCTCCGCAAGGTGGATACGCTCCGGGAAACGGAAGGCCTCCCGGTGCTTCTCGAACCAGTCTTTCATCGCCGCTTCGTCCTCCCGGACCTTGCTCCAGACTTCACGGTCCTCGAGGCTCGTGATCAGCGAACTTTCTTCATACTCGTTCAGAAGCCGCCGGAACTCGGGGATGCTGGTCTCGAAACCCTCGGTCTCGTGCAGCGCCGTCAGACGGTCGGCCACCAGGACGCAGAGGCTGTCGAGCAGCCCTTCGGTGATCCGGCGCATCTGCACCGCGCCCTGCGTCTTCGAATAGGTGATGACGTCGCGGACGGTGACGGGGGTGAATGACAGCCGGAAAAGGTAGGCATTGAGATCCGCTTCGGGAAGGCGGCGCTCCCAGCCGGGCGTGGACGTCGTCACGGTCGAATCGACATGCGAAAGGATCCTGGTGACGACGTTGCCGTTCAACGCGTACTCGTATTTCTTCCGCAGGCGCTGGAGATAATTCGCCCTGTCGGTTTCGAACCGTTCGCGATTGTATATCCCGCGGAGATGCTCTTTCTGTTCTTCAAACGGCAGCGGCGGTTCTTCGTCCAGCAGCTTGATGATGTGCATGCCGAATGCGGTGCGAACGATATGCGACACTTCGCCCACGTTCAGGCTGAGCATCGCTTCCTCGAAATGCGGTTCAATGTTGGTGCCCCGGTTCATCCAGCCGAGATCACCGCCGCGGGGACCCGACAGCGTATCCTGTGAATTCCTCTTCGCCAGCTCCTCGAACGTTGCGAGTCCGCGGCGAAGCGAATCGAGCACCAGCGACTGCGCGGCATAGGCGGCGGCGGTATCGTTGGGATTGTTCAGATCGAGACGGGCGAGGATGTGCGCCGCGCGCACGCGCTGCCGCGCGGGCTTGCGGTGGAGCAGGCGGAATATGTGGTACCCGAACGAAGTTTTAAGCAGATGCGGCGCGATCTCCCCCGGCTTGATGCTGTAGATCATGTCATCGAGTTCCGGGAAGGTCGTGCCCGCGATGAACCAGCCGAGCACCCCGTGGGTGCGCTCGATACTGCCGTCATCGCTGTACTGCATCAGCAGCGAATCGAACGGGTGGTCGCCCTTCCTGACCTTGGCGAATATTTCCTCCGCCTTGGCGCGCGTGGAAAGGGTGTCGATCTCCCCGCGGTCATCCTTGAGATACTTGATCAGAATCTGCTGGAGTTCCACCTCGTCGAGACGGCGGTCATAGAGCTGATGCATGCCCGGTTCCGCCAGTTCGCGCTGGAACAGAAAGGTCATCGCGAGCTGATCGCGATACCGGCGAACGTCCTCGATGAAATCCGGGCTCTTCCCCATCCCCTCGGCTTCCGCTTCCTGAAGCTTGAGCTTGTAGTTGATGAAGGTTTCAAGAAAATCTTCACGCTCCTGCTGCGACTTCGGCGGAGTGAACCGCGTACGGAGAAACATCGCCTCGTATTCGGGGATGCGAAGCGTATCGTTTCCCGCACGGGCGAGAACCGACTCGGGAACGGATGAACAGGCAGTGATAAACTGCGCCGCGATGAGAATCGCGGCGCCAAGGGAATAAAGTTGTTTCACGATACTCGATCGAACTGTTTCTGATTCATGATGCTTTCAGGGAGACGACACTCCTGCACCGATTCTGTTACGATTTTTGCGCTTTCAGATCGCTGAAAGCTTTTTTCAGAACGTCGTCATGAATCTTGACGCCGAATTTATCCTTGAGCGACTGAATCCATTCGCGCTCGAGACGTTTGCTTTCGAATTCCTGGAACTTGCTGGACACCTCGGACTGCGCTTCTTCGAAGGTCTTCTCGCGCGCATCGTCCTTCTCGACGACTTTGATGATGGAGTAGCCGTACTGGAACTTCATCGGCCCTTCGATCCAGCCGGGAGCGGCTTTCGCGGCAGCGACTGCAAGTTCGTTTGCATCGAGGGTCTGGAAGCCCCAGTCACCCTGTTTCTTCTTGTAGCCGGTGCGCTGCGTATGGCGCTCGGCCAGTTCACCGAAATCCACGCCGGCATTCAGGCTGTCGCGCAGCACCTGCCCGAGACTGTCGCTCGTCACGAAAATCTCGGCGAAGCGCACGCGCTTCGGCCACGTGTAGTCTGCCTTGTGCTCTTCCCAGAACTCCTTCAGCCGGTCTTCGTCGACCTTGACCGAATTCCACACGGCGTCCTGCTCGGCACGGAAGAGCAGCACGCCCTCACGGTATTCCTGCATCAGGGTGCCGAACTCGGGATAGCGGTCTTCCAGGTTCGCGGTCTCCATGCGCAGCGCTTCCTTCTGTCCGATCTGGTCGGCAAGCTGTGCGAGCGAGGCGCGGTTGAGCGCCTTCGACTGCAGGTCCTGGCTGCGCTCGATGATCTTTATCGCCTCGCCGACCGTAATGTTCTCGCCCTTCAGGGTGATCCAGACCTTTTCCTTCATCGGATCGGTCAGACGATTGTACCAGCCCGGCGCCGAGGTGGTCGCGGTCGTGTCCACATTCTCGATGATCATGGCGCTGACATCCTGCTTCGTCTTGATCCCGTAGCCGGCCACGATGTCGTCGATGAACACGCGGTTGTCCTGCTCATAGCTGTAACGGCGGTAGAGATCCTTGAGCTCCTGACGCGAATCTTCGAAGGAACGCGGACGGCGCTGGCCGGTCACGCGGATGATGTGATACCCGAACTGCGTCCTGACAATGCCGCTGGTCTCGTCCGTGTTCAGGGCGAATGCCGCCGCTTCGAACTCCGGCACGAATTTCCGGCGTCCAAACCACCCGAGGTCGCCGCCGTTGCCGCCGCTGCTCGGATCTTCCGAATTCCGCATCGCAAGATCGGCGAAATCGGTACCGTTCTTCAGCGAGTCGAGAATGAGAGTGATTTTCTGGAAGGCGGCCGCAGTGTCCGTGGGATTTTCCTGCGGCAGACGCACGAGGATGTGGCTGACGTGGATTTCACCGCGCGCGGGCTTGCGGTCGACGAGCTTGACGACATGGTAGCCGAACATCGTGCGCACGGGAGTCGCACGGACTTCACCGGGAGTGAGGGCATACACCGCCTGGTCGAAAACCGGGACGGTCATGCCGGCGGTGAACCACTGGAGGTCGCCGCCCTTCTCGGCGGTTCCCTTGTCGTCGGAGTACTGCCGCGCAAGGCTGTCGAACGGCACGCCGGCCTTGGCCTGCCGGATGATATCCATCGCCTTGTTGAGCGCGCTGAGCGTATCCTCCACTCCCAGACTGTCGACGGTAATGCGGATGAGGATATGCGACGCCCGGACTTCCTCGAGACGCTGCTTGTAGAGCGTTTCGATATTCGGATCGATGAGTGCGCGTTCGGTCAGGTACGGCACCGCGAGAGTGTTGCGGTACTCGCTGAGCTCGCGCATGATTTCCGGATCCTTGTCATACCCTTTTTCACGCGCCTGCAGCACTTTGAGGCGGTACTTGACGAGCAGATCGAGGAAATCGTTGCGGGTTTCCATATCGGACATCGCGGCAGCGGACTCTCCGCCGTTGTTCCGTATGAATTGACGCTCGTATTCGCCGAGAGTCAGCTTGTAATCGCCGATTTCGGCAACGACGCTGTTCTTCTGCTGCGCCTGGACCGCGGGGGAACACAGGGATGCCGCGATCAGGAAGAGACCCAGAATGGAGATTCGATTCGAACGCTTGAATAGCATCATGACTTAACGCTGATTATTGCTGGTAAAATGAACAAGCTCAATATTAGCGATATCCGGTCATACTGCGCAAGGGAACGGCTGGTCAATTAGAAATGACGTCCGTTACTGCGCGCACAGCAGCTCGGGCTGGGTGATGGACATCGCCGTGATTTCCTGCCGGACGCGCGTGAAACTGCGGTCGAGCGGGATGCTGCCTCGCAGAACGCGGAACACCGCGGCGGAACCATCAGCCAGCACGAGTCCCTGTGGCTGGGTGAAGTAGAAGTCTGCCGTTTCGTTGAGGCGGATCGGATTGAGAATATCGGTGGGATTCTGCGGATTCGGGAATTGGGCTTCAATTATTAACTGCACGTGGGCGCAGTCGTGGAAAGTGCGCAGGTCCGTCACCGCGTCGCTTCTGCCGAGATTGCGTCCCTTCACCCGGAAATAGATCGTCAGCAGGGGAATCTGCGTGAATTCGATGTTGAGAATCTCCCAGGTGCCGAGAAAGTCGGTGTACGGCACTACGAGGAAATCCCGCGGAATCTCGCCGATGGAGAAGCCGGGAAGGCTGGGAAGCCCGCTCAGCGACTGCAGTCCGGGACTCGACAGGCGCACGCCTTCCGAGGCCTTGCGTACATAGACGGTATCGTATTCGATCGATGTCCCGCTGGTGATGCGGTTGACCTGCACGCGGTACTCGACCGAGTCGTTCGCGAACAGCCCCTCGGTGGAGGCATGCACCATTGCCACCCCCTTCTGCGTCACACCGGCGCGAATGCTGTCCACCCGGTAGTCCCATGTACAGGCGGGCAGCGTCGGATAGAATCCGGCGTCCGCCATCAGGACGAGATCGGCGGTGTGGACCGTGGGAGCATCCTCGGTACACGCGGAAAGCAGTACGGCGAGGAGAAGGGGAAGGAGGCGAATGATGCGCATGTCGGTCTCGATCAGGATTTGAGAAATGAAAGAAATGCCTCGATGGCGCGGGCACGGTGGCTGACGCTGTTCTTCAGCTCGGCGGCCAGTTCCGCGTAGCTTTCGCGGAAGCCGTCGGGACGGAAGACGGGATCGTATCCGAAGCCGTTGGCGCCCCGGGTTTCCCGGAGAATATCCCCCTCGACCTTCCCCTCGAACAGCTGTTCCCCGCTCCTGGAAACCAGCGCCACCACGCAGCGGAAGCGCGCCTGCCGCCTGCGCGCGGGAACCTGCGTCATGGCTTTGAGCAGTTTGCGGTTGTTGTCGGCGTACGTGGCATCCTCACCGGCGTAGCGGGCGGAATACACGCCGGGTGCGCCCAGCAGATAATACACTTCGAGGCCGGTGTCGTCCGCGATCACCGGGAGTCCCGTGCACTGAAACGCGACCCGCGCCTTTTTCAGCGCATTCTCTTCCAGCGTCTCCCCGTCCTCTTCCACTTCGGGGCAGTCCGGAAATTCGCGGAGGTCTTTCACCGCAACGGGCAGTCCCGCGAGCATTGCGCGGATTTCCTCAACCTTGTGCACATTGCGCGTGGCAACGACGATCGTATCGAATTTCATGCGGGCTATCTTTCTTTCCGATGTATCGTAATCATAAAACTTACGGTCTTTTTGTTCATCCGGCAAGGGATTCCGAGGTAACCATCTCCATGCCGGATCCCGCGTTATTCATGATTTCCCGCGAGATACGGCGGCCTTCGGCGGACGCGAACGCCTGGTTCATCCGCGCTTCGTCCTCGAACAGCAGATCGACCTGGAAGCGCGCGCGAATGTCGCCCGCCGCCGTGGCGATCACACGCCCCGCTTCCAGGCGCTGCAGATCGGGGAGCGCGCGCAGCAGGGGAAGAAAGGTCTCCACGACGTAGCGTTCGCTTTCGTCGCCGCGGTCGATGAAAAACGTGACTCGAATCATGGGGGTGGCCTGCGAATGCTGGGAAATCGGATTTCTTTCGAATCCAAAAAGATGCCCTTTTGGCACTTCATTTCCAATGCGGGTTTCGTATATTTGAGGGATGTATTCTACCGGGCAGTTAGCTCAGCCGGTTCAGAGCGTCTGGTTTACACCCAGAAGGTCGGGGGTTCGAATCCCTCACTGCCCACGATTGACCCGCTTTCTCCCCCGACTCACATTGAGGAAACTATGCCCAACCGGTTATCCCTTCTGACAATTCTGTCGATGATTCTTCTCGTCGCCGCCTGCTCCCAGGAAGGCGCGGAAGGACTCAGCACGACTCCCCCGGCGATAAAAATCTACAACGTCCCCAGCGCGCGCGTCGTGTACGAATACGGCGGTGCCGCGTCCGGCAAGAAAACCCACCTGATCGCCAACTACGGCATGTATCAGAATCAGCAGGACGAAATGACCTTCACCATGGGCGGCATGACGCAGGAAGTCAAGCAGCTCGACATCGTCAACGACACGACGGAGTATACCGTCAACCTCGCCACGATGGAAGGCTCCCGCAGCCTGCATGACACGTCGCGTATCAGCGCGATGGTCCGCGATTTTTCGGAAGAAGAAATGAAGAACTTCCAGGAATCGTTCATCCTGCGTTCCCAGGGTCAGAAAATCGGCAAGGACACCGTGCTCGGCAAGATCTGCGACGTGTATGTGCTCCCGATGATGGGCATGCGCATCTCCATGTGGGAAGGACTCACCCTCCGTTCCAGCATCACCATGGGCGAGCAGGAACTGTCGATGACCGCCGTTGAGCTTGACACGGACTACAAGCCCGTCATTACCGATTTCCTTCCGCCGAAAGACGCGAAGATCTCCGATCCGAAGCCCATGGGCGCCATGCCTCCGGGACACCCGTCCGTCGACGGCGGGGACGGGGATATGCAGGCCAGCCCGGGCAATCCCCACGCACCGAGCGATGCCCCCGCAGGCCACCCGCCCGTCGAGGGTTCGGGGCATTGACGGATATGATCGTCATATGACGTTGGACGTTGGACATAGGACGTAAGACGTTGGACGTATGACATAAGACATTTGACATTTGTAGGGGCGCAGCATGCTGCGCCCCTACACGTTAGCCCCGCCCACGACATCCGTTCCGGCTTTTTCCCCATTCCGATGCAGCATCCCCCCCGAACTTCCCGGCACCGCGGATTGTTATGCAAGAGACCATGACTGTACAACCAGGAGATAATGCGCCATGAATTCCGGAAATCCCATGCTCAGTCAGAACCGCTTCCGTGCAATCGCGGAAACGCGCGGCGATACCGCACCCATGACGTTCAACGGCGCGCTGAACAAAACGGCGCTTCTGTTCCTCGTCCTTCTGCTGGGCGCGGCATGGACCTGGGCCGACATCTCCGCCGCCGCCGCTCCCGGCATTTCGGGAAAAATGATCATCGGACTGATCGGCGGCCTCGTGCTCGCGCTCGTGACCGTGTTCAAAATGGACTGGGCGCGCTACACCGCACCGGCGTACGCCTTCTTCGAGGGGATGTTCCTCGGCGGACTCTCCGCTTACTTCGAATTCATGTACCCGGGCATCGTCATTCCCGCCGTGGTTCTCACCTTCGGCATCATGGTCGGCATGCTCGTGACCTACCGGGCCGGACTGATTCCGGTGACGCAGAAATTCCGGGTGGGCGTGGTCGGCGCGACGGGAGGAATCGCGGTATTCTACCTCATCGCGATGGGCCTCGGATTCTTCGGCATTCAGATTCCGTTCCTCTTCGAAAGCGGACTGCTCGGCATCGGCTTCAGCCTGTTCGTCATCGTGATCGCGACGCTCAATCTCGTGCTGGATTTCGACATGATCGACCGGATGAGCGGGGCAGGCATGCCGCGCTACATGGAATGGTACGGCGCCTTCGCGCTCATGGTCACGCTCGTCTGGCTGTACATGGAAATTCTTCGCCTCCTCGCGAAAACCCGCGACTGATGCCGGGGGGAGAGTCCGGGATGACGATGCGGCAATCGTTGTGAATTCCCGGTAAAGCGGATAAATTATCGTCTCCTGTGCAGGGGCGTCCGCCGCGGCGGACTGCGCCCCTGCATGTTCCGGATTTACTTCTACCCCCGTAGCATGAAACACTTCTCCCTCCTCCTCGCGCTTGTCGCGGTCACGTTCCCCGCGTTCGCCCAGCAGGGCTGGCTCACCGATTACGAACGCTCCGGAGGTGTCGCGACCCCGGATTACGCGCACACGCTCGCGTATCTCGAGCGGCTCGACAGCGCTTCCGCGTGGATCGACCTTCAGTATTTCGGCGTGACGCCGCAGGGACGCCGGCTCCCGCTCGTCGTGCTTTCGAAGGACGGCGCATTCACCCCCGAGGAGGCGCGGCGCAGCGGGAAGGAGGTCGTCCTCATCCAGAGCGGCATTCATGCGGGAGAAATCGACGGCAAGGACGCTTCACTCATGCTTCTGCGGGAGATCGCCATCACGGGTTCCCTCTCGCAGCTGGCGGACGAAGTCATCGTGCTCTTCATGCCCATTTTCAACCTCGACGGACACGAACGAATCAGTCCCTACAACCGGATCAATCAGAACGGACCGGAGGAAATGGGGTGGCGCGTGACGGCACAGAACCTCAATCTCAACCGGGACTACATGAAAGCCGATGCACCGGAGATGCGCGCGTGGCTCCGGACGTTCAACGCGTGGGGCGTGGACATGCTGGTGGACTGCCACGTCACCGACGGCATCGATTTCCAGTATAACGCGACGTATGCAATGGAAATGCACGGGAACATGGCGGCTCCGGTCGCGGCATGGGAAAAAAAGCTTGCCGCTGCCTTCCTCCCGCGCATGGAGCGCGCGGGGGATCCCCTCGCCCCGTACGTCTTTCCGCGTGAGGAGCGCGATCTGAGCAAGGGGCTCGTGGACTGGGCCTCGTCGCCGCGCCTGAGCACAGGCTACGCGGCAATTCGCGATCGCGCGAACCTGCTGATCGAAACGCATATGCTCAAACCGTACCGCGACCGCGTCACCGCCACCTATCGCCTGCTGATCGAAGTGCTGCGCTTCATGAATGAAAACAGCGGCGATCTGCGCGACGCGATCGAAGAGGCCGAACAGGAAGACATCCGGCGCATCGCGGAGGCCGACACCGCATCGTTCCCGCTGCGCTTCAGAAGCGTCGGCCAGAACAGGACCATCTCGTTCCGGGGATACGAATCCTCGATGCGGGAGAGTCCCGTTGCCGGGAACGCGTATCCCGTGTGGGATCATGACCGCCCTGTCACAGTCGACATCCCGTTTTATGGAGACGTGCGCTCCGTCGCCAGCGTCCGCCTCCCCCGCTTCTACCTCATCCCGCAGGAATGGCAGAGCGTCGTGGAGATCCTGCAGCTGCACGGCGTCGCGCTTGAACGCCTGCGGGAACCGGCAACCCTGCCGGTCGAACGCTCGGTATTCTCGGATGCACGATGGGGGAACCGCCCGTACGAGGGACGCTTCACCGTGCAGTTCTCCTCCGCCGCGCGCACGGACACCGTCGACTACCCGGCGGGGACCTGGGTCGTCGATCTCGCGCAGCCCGCGATGCGCGTCGCGGTCAATCTGCTCGAACCCGACGCACCCGATTCCTTCGTCTACTGGGGTTTCTTTACCGCGATCTTCGAGCAGAAAGAATACTTCGAGGAATACGTCATGGCGCCAATCGCCGAGGAGATGCTGGAGCGGGACCCGGCGCTCCGCGCGGCGTTCGATGAGAGACTCGCATCGGACAGCACCTTCGCCGCCTCGCCCCGCGCGCGCCTGCAGTTTTTCTACGAGCGCTCCCCCTGGTTCGACACGCATCTGAACGTCTACCCCGTGGGACGCCTGATGCAGTACCGGGAGCTTCCCCTGCGTCCCTGGGACGACGAGTACAAGAAATAACGGAACACCGCCGGCAGAAAGAACCATGAAAAGAACAGCCTTCCTCATATTGCTCACGATTCTCCCCATCGTCACCGCTGCCCAGCGTCCGATGACGCCGGCGGACAAGGCCATGCTGCGCATGCCGTCATCTCCCGTGCTTTCACCCGACGGCGCGCGGGTCGCCTATACCATCCGCGAGGCGGATACGACCGCGAACACCTGGCGCACCCAGGTGTATGTCGTGGATGTGCGCACGCGCGCGATACGGCAGGTCACCCAGTCCGATGCGTCCTGCGGTTCTCCGGCCTGGTCCCCCGACGGCCGCGTTCTCACCTTCCTGTCCAAGCGTCCGTTCGTCGACCGTGACGGAAAGAGCCGCCAGGGTGTCGCAGCGCTTTTTGCCCTCCCCGAAGACGGCGGCGAAGCGGTGGTCCTGGCCGCGCTGGACCGCGACATCGAGGAATACGCCTGGTCGCCGGACGGCAAGCGGATCGCCCTGATCACCGAAGGGGAAACCCCCGCGTCGTTCCTCGCGGAAGAGCAGCGGCGCGAACGGCGCAAGCTCAACCTCACCGTGAACAGCGATCCGGACGCGGGCAAGGAACTGTGGCTCGCCGACGCCGCGCATGGGAAAACCTGGAAGATCTGCGACCTCGACCCGGGATCGGAGGGATTCAGCTGGTACCCCGGCGGCGACCGTCTCCTCTTCCAGACCAATTACACCGGGGCCTATGACGACGAGCAGAAATGGGACCTGTGGTCGGTGGCGGTCACCGGGGAGAAAACACAGCTGACGGACATGCCGGGACCGGAGAGCAAGGGACGGGTTTCGCCAGACGGACGGCTCGTCGCCTGCATCACGCAGACCGTCCCGGACATCGAATTCGCCAAAACGGAGATTTCGATCCTGAACCTTGATACCCGGCAGTTCAGACGCCTCACCGCGACCGCGGAGTACAGCGTGGAGGATTTCCGGTGGTCCCCAAACGGCGATGCGCTGATCGCACTCTTCAACGAGCGCACCTCGGCGGTGCTCTCACGCGTCGACCCGGGCTCGGGCGTCTTCCAGCGCCTCACCGATCCCGCCCTGGTCGTGCGCGACTTCGACGTGAACTCGCAGGGGACGGTGGCATTCACCGCCGCGACCGCGGAGGGCCTCGACGAGATCCGGCTGTTCGACCGGAAGGGCGCGCAGGCGCTGACCGATTACTCCGCGCAGCTTTCCCCCTTTGTCCGCGGGACGCAGAAAGTGATCAGCGTGCGCAGCCGCGACGGCGTATACGACATCGACGCCGTGCTCGTCCTGCCGCCGCACTACACCCGGGGCACCCGGCTGCCGCTGCTGCTCGCCTACCACGGCGGTCCCTACGGCGACTTCGACAACCGGTTCTGGCAGTACTATCCCGTGCATATCCTTGCGGCGCAGGGCTGGGCGGTCGTGATGCCCAATGTGCGCGGCAGTTCCGGCTACAGCGATGCCTTCGGGCAGGCGAACCGCTATGACCTGGGCGGAGGCGACTACCGGGATGCGATGGACGTCGTCGACTGGCTTATCGCGGAGGGGATCGCCGACAGCAGCCGCATGGCCGTGACCGGAGGCAGCTACGGCGGCTTCATGACGAACTGGACCATTTCGCAGACGGCGCGCTTCAAGGCCGCCGTGTCCATGTACGGGATTTTCAGCTGGTTCACCGACTGGAGCAATTCCTGGCAGCCGGCGTTCGAGGTGATGTTCCTTGGGCACAATTACTGGGAAAAGCCGCTGGACGGGAGCAATCCGTGGATCAGCCGCGCGCCCCAGACGTATGTGAAGAACATCGTCACCCCGACGCTTATCCTGCAGGGCGACAAGGACCTCTACACCAACATCTCCAACTCCCGGGAGATGTACCAGGCCCTCCATGCGCTGGGCCGCGACGTGGAATTCGTCGTCTATCACGGCGCCGGACACGGCCTGCGCACGTTCCCGAATCAGTGGATCGATTCGATGGAGCGGTCCATGCGCTGGATAACCGCGAAGGTGCCGCCTGCGGCAGCGCGCTAAGCCGGGCCGCCTGCGGCAGCGCAGTAAGCCGGCCGCCTGCGGCGGCGCAGTAGGCTATAGGCTATAGGCACCTGCGTCCAGTCCCTGAATATCGTTCACGGCCCCCACGCGATCCGGATGAGGACTGGCCGGGATTTCGAGCGTCGCTCATTTCTGAATAATACGCAGCCCTTCGTCCAAGGAGGTGAAGCGCATGCCGAGAGCTTCGGCTTTCGATGTCGACAGGCTGCAGTCGTCGATGGCTGCGGTATGCGCGGGACGATCGACACGTGCGGGGATGATATGTCTGTCGGGTAAGTTGAAAGCGACCGCGACACGCCGACCGATCTCGAGCCGGCTGAGACGGTCCGGTCCCGCGGCATGGTAGATCCCCGGCGCGGCATCCCGTGTCAGGAGCAGCGCTATGAGGCGCGGAACGTCGGGAGCGTACAGCGGGGTGCGGTACTGATTCTCATACAGGCTCAGGGGTTCGCCGGTCCGCAATGCGCCGACGGTCCACTTGAGAAACGACCCCGGTTTTCCGCCAGGACCGTTCCCATACATCAGCGCCGTTCGAATGATATAACTTTCCGGATTCCCGGAAAGAACCGCACGTTCCGCCTCCGCTTTCGTTTCTGCATAGAGGGAAATCGGCGAAACCGCATCTTCCTCACGGTAGGGCGCGTCGCTCCCGTCGAATACGAGATCCGTGGAGATGAACACGAAGCGGGCGCCATGCTCCCGTGCCGATTTCGCGAGACGAAGGGACGCGTCGACATTGACCGCACGGGCCCGCAGGGGGTCCGCTTCGCAGTCGCGCCGTGTGGACAGGGCCGCGCAGTGAATCACCGCCTCCGGCCGCGTTTCATTGAAAGGGAATTGCGCCATCGGGGAGGCAAGATCGATGCGAAAGGACCGGGACAGTGCTCCCGTCTCAGGCGGATCGCGATGCCAGGTCCCGACAACCTCCGTGTCGCGCTCAAGGAAATACCGGGCAAAATTCCATCCCAGGAATCCTGCAGCGCCGGTGAGAAATATGCGTGGCGGGGGCATGATGGCTGATGGCTGATGGCTGATGGCTGATGGCTGATGGCTGATGGCTGATGGCTGATGGCTGATGGCTGATGGAAAATACACCATCATCGAATAATCATGGAATGATAATCCACTTTTTCCGATCTTGTTTGTTTACACTTCAATTTTTTTTCGTTTCACGCAAGCAGAGACTATTGGCTTCCTTGTAATTTCGGTCGCAAGTTATCAGCAATCAGCCATCAGTTATCAGCAATTCGTCATTCGATTTAAAGAACAATTCTTATGGCCGACAAGACATTCAAACTCGTATCCGAATACAAGCCCACCGGCGATCAGCCGGAGGCGATCCGCCAGCTGCTCGAGGGCGTTCATCGCGGCGATCGTTTCCAGACCCTTCTTGGGGTGACCGGCAGCGGCAAGACCTTCACCATGTCCAACGTGATCGCGGAGATGAACAAGCCGACGCTCATCATTTCCCATAACAAGACGCTTGCGGCGCAGCTGTACGGGGAATTCAAAAGCTTCTTTCCGGAAAACGCGGTGGAGTTCTTCATCTCGTACTACGACTACTATCAGCCGGAAGCGTATATCCCGTCGACGGATACCTACATCGAGAAGGATATGTCGATCAACGACGAGATTGACCGTCTGCGTCTGAAGGCCACCACGGCGCTGATCGAAGGACGCAGCGACGTCATCATCATCGCTTCCGTCTCCTGTATCTACGGCATCGGTTCGAAGGACAATTACGCAAACCAGATGATCCTGCTCCGCAAGGGACAGGAGATTCCGCGGAACGACTTTCTCCGCCAGCTGACCGATATTCATTACCTCCGCAACGATTTCGATTTCAGCCGCGGCACGTTTCGCGTGCGCGGAGACGTGATCGAAATCATCCAGGCTTTCGAATCGGACGAAGTGCTGCGCGTGGAATATTTCGGCGACGAGATCGACACGCTTTCCCTCGTGGACCGCATGACCGGCAAGGTCGTCGAGAAAATCAGCGAGGCCGTCATCTATCCCGCCAAGCACTTCCTCACCACCGAGGAAGAGCTGAAGCGCGCAATCAAGGATATCGAAATCGAGCTGGAGGAGCGGCTGGAATATTTCCGCAGCTGCGGGAAGTTTCTCGAAGCGCAGCGCCTCGAACAGCGCACGCGCTATGACCTCGAGATGATGAAGGAAATCGGCTACTGTTCCGGCGTGGAGAATTATTCCCGGCATCTGGCGGGACGCCTGGAAGGCGAGCGCCCGGAATGCCTGCTCGATTATTTCCCGGAGGATTTTCTGCTCGTCATCGACGAATCGCATCAGACCATTCCGCAGATCCGGGCCATGTACAACGGCGACCGCATGCGCAAGGAAACCCTCATCGAGCACGGCTTCCGCCTGCCTTCCGCCCTGGACAACCGGCCGCAGAAATTCGACGAGTTCGAAAGCCTGATCCGCCAGTGCGTCTTCGTCAGCGCGACCCCGAGTCCCTACGAGCTGCAGCAGTCCGGCGGCGTGGTGGTGGAGCAGATCATCCGTCCCACCGGTCTGCTGGATCCCCCGATGGAAGTGCGTCCCATCCGCAACCAGATCGACGATCTCATCGCGGAAATCCGTACGCGGGCGGCACGCAGCGAACGCGTGCTGGTGACGACGCTGACCAAGCGGATGTCGGAGGATCTCACCGAATACCTCGACAACATCGGGATTCGCGTCCGCTACATGCATTCGGACATCGACACGCTCGAGCGCGTGGAGATCCTGCGCGAGCTGCGACTCGGCAATTTCGACGTACTGGTCGGCGTCAACCTCCTGCGTGAAGGACTCGATCTTCCCGAGGTTTCCCTCGTCGCCATCCTCGACGCCGACAAGGAAGGATTCCTCCGCAGTGAAAGCGCGATCATGCAGGTCGCGGGCCGTACCGCGCGCAATTCCGGCGGACTCGTCATCATGTACGCGGATCGCATCACGAACAGCATGCAGCGCGTCATGGATGAAACCC
>QKAF01000022.1 GCA_003246455.1 Bacteroidota bacterium | reverse complement strand
GGACGCAACCTCGACGGCTCGTTCCGCTCGCCGTTCAATCCGCGGTTCTCGACGCTCAAGCAGCACGAGTACACTGAGGGCAACGCCTGGCAGTACAGCTGGTACGTGCCCCACGATGTCGACGGCCTCATCGGCCTGCACGGGGGAGTTGCGGCTTTCGAAAAAAAACTCGATTCTCTGTTTGAACAAAGTTCGGATCTGGAAGGCACCGGCGCCACGGGCGATGTGACCGGATTGATCGGCCTGTACGCACACGGCAACGAGCCCAGTCACCACATCGTGTACCTGTACAATCACGCGGGGCAGCCCCGGAAAACGCAGGCGCTCGCGCGCAGGATCATGCGCGAGATGTACTCCGATCAGCGCGACGGTCTCTCGGGCAACGAAGACTGCGGGCAGATGTCTGCCTGGTACGTGCTCAGCGCGATGGGGTTTTACCCGCTGAATCCCTGCGGCGGTGACTATGAAATCGGAAGCCCCGCGGTTGACCGTGCGGAGATTCGCCTTGCGGGCGATCGGCGGTTCGTGATCGTCGCAGAGAACAACAGCGACGATAATGTGTACGTACAGTCCGCCACGCTCGACGGCATTCCGCTGACCGCGCCGAGACTGCGGCACGAAGACATCATGCGCGGCGGCGAACTGCGGCTTCTCATGGGCCCGGCGCCCTCATCCCTTTGGTCCGTCGAATAACAGACACGGAGGCCACATCATGCATACAACCCTACCTCTCCTGCTCGCCGCATTGCTGTTCTCCCTCGGCGGAGACGATGCCGCCGAAGAAGCCTACTTCCGGATCATCCCGAACAGCTACTGCTGCCTGAAAGCCGGCACGGAGATAACCATTGACGGGCGGATGGACGAATCGGCCTGGAAAGCCGCTGCGTGGACCAGCGATTTCGTCGACATACAGGGGGAGGCAGGGCCCATGCCGCGCCTGCGCACACGGGTGAAGATGCTGTGGGACGAAACGTACTTCTATGTTTTTGCCGAGCTCGACGAGCCCCATGTCGTGGGAACTCTCAGGCAGCGCGATACGGTCATTTTCCAGGACAACGATTTCGAAATTTTCGTCTGTCCGACGGGGACGAATCTCACGTACTATGAATTCGAGGTCAACGCCCTGAATACGGTCTGGGATCTCTTCCTGAAAAAGCCGTACCGCGACGGCGGGCCCGCCGACAACGGGTGGGACATTACCGGATTGAAATCGGCCGTCCATGTCCGCGGCACTGTCAACGACCCGACAGACGTCGACGAAGGCTGGAACGTGGAGGTCGCGATTCCCTGGGCAGCGTTCGACCGGACCGCCATCTACCAGGAGGGAAACATCCTCCCGGTTCCTCCCGCTCCCCCGGTACCGGGGCAGGATATGCGGGTGAATTTTTCCCGCGTTGAATGGCGCTATGACGCCGCGAGCGGATTCTACCGGAAGATCCAGGGAATGAAAGAAGACAACTGGGTCTGGTCGGCACAGGGAGTGATCGACATGCATCGGCCGGAAAAATGGGGATGGGTGTATTTCATGGACCAGCCCACCGCCTGCGATCGTGCACAGGCCGATCCCGACTACGTGTATCACCTCGCCCTGATGCGGATCTACGCCGCACAGAAACAGTATTTCAAACGCCACAGAAAATATGCACGCTCGCTCGACGACCTGATCCTTCCTCCGCACCTTCTGACGCTCAACGGGGCCCGGCTCGAAATCCGTCCGAGCAGGAAAGGGTACGTCGCGGCCTACCTGATCACGAGGCCTGACGGATCGCAGAGTGTCGTGACGGTCGACGAGAATTCTCAGCTGCTGACAATGGAGGAAATCCCCCGTTGATGCTTTCGCGCGTTTTGGTCCGGGTGTCGTCGTGCACGCTGTTCGGACTCCTCGTATTGACCGCCGTGGCGGCCGCCCAGCGTCCCCTGATCCCGCTCCCCGTACGTGTGGTCATGCAGCCGGCGGCATTTCACCTCGATGCCTCGACCCCGATTTTCATCGAAGGCGACAGCGCCCTTCCGCGCGCAAGCGCGGACTTTCTCGCCGCGATGATTGCGCGCGTCTCATCGTTCACTCCTTCGATCAAGGCGCACGAAGGAGGGGCTCCTCCCCGCGGGAGCATCCTCCTGTCACTGAACCGCTCGGGTGAAGCCGCCAGTCCCGAGGGCTACATGATGCGCATCTCCCCGGGATCCGTGATCGTCAGGGCATCGACCGAGGCGGGACTCTTTTACGGACTGCAGACGCTGCGGCAACTCCTGCCGCCCCGTTTCGAATCCACCGCAGGACGCGACACCGTTCGCAGCTGGGATCTTCCCTGCTGCATGATCCAGGACGCACCGCGCTTCCCCTGGCGCGGCCTGCTGCTCGACTGCTGCCGGCATTTCATGGACGTGGAATTCGTCAAGCGCACGATCGACCTGATCGCACAGCTGAAAATGAACCGGCTTCACTGGCATCTCACGGAGGACCAGGGGTGGCGCATCCAGATCCATAAATATCCGCGACTGACGGACGTGGGCGCGTGGCGGACGGAAGCGGACGGCTCACGCTACGGGGGATTTTATACGCAGGAACAAATACGCGAAGTCGTTGCCTACGCCGCGGAGCGACACGTGACGGTCGTACCCGAGATAGAAATGCCGGGGCACTCTCTTGCGGCGCTTGCCGCGTACCCGGAACTTTCATGCACAGGCGGCCCGTTCAACGTCGCCAACAGCTGGGGGGTATTCAAGGACATCTACTGTGCCGGGAACGAGGACACGTTCCGCTTCCTCGAGGACGTTCTCGATGAGGTCATGGCGCTTTTCCCTTCCGAGTACATTCACATCGGCGGTGACGAAGCTCCGAAGTACCGCTGGGAGCATTGCGACCGCTGCCAGGCACGCATGGCGGCCGAGAATCTGACGGATGAACACGCCCTGCAGTCGTGGTTCATCACCCGCATCGGCAGGTATCTCGAAAAGCACGGAAGAAAACTCATCGGCTGGGATGAAATTCTGGAAGGCGGTCTCGCGGAGCACTCGACCGTTCAGTCCTGGCGGGGAATGCAGGGAGCGGAGACCGCCGCGCGCACGGGGCATGATGCCATCGTCTCCCCGACCAGCCATGCATACTTCGACTATCCCGTTTCCTCCATCGACCTGGAAAAAGTCTACGCGTTTGACCCTGTCCCGGCCGGCCTGACGACGACGGACGCCGCGCACATTCTCGGCGGTGAATGCAACATGTGGACCGAACGCGCACCGCAGCATCTCGTCGAGTCGAAGCTGTATCCCCGCATCCTCGCCATGGCGGAAGCGCTCTGGACCGCCGGGTGGCAGCGCCGCTACGACGACTTCCATCGGAGGGTTCAGGCAATTTATCCGCGCCTCGACACGCTGGGGGTCACCTACGGGTTCGAAGCGCCACCGGTGCGCTTCGCCCTGCAGCGCGACAGCGCCGCCGGCGCGATCGACGTCGCGATGAAAGCCGGACAACCGGGTCTTCAGATCCGATATATCCCCGATGCGGGACCTGCGCGGAGATACCAGTCCCCTGTCCCCCTTCGCGGGCAGGGCGAACTCCGTGCGTTCGCGGAAGCATCCTCCGGGAGATCGGGCGCACCCCTGCGCAGCGACACCCTTTCGCTGCGGTACGACCTGCATCGCGGTATGGACGCCATGGTCACGCTCGGGCAGAAATTCAGCGACTCCTATACTGCGGGAGGGCCGGCCGGACTGATCGACGGCATTCGCGGCTCTGAAAACCTGCACGACGGACACTGGCAGGGATATGAGGCGAAGGATGTCACCGTGACGCTTGATCTCGGCAGGGAACAGACCGTGACCGAACTCGCAGCGGGATTCCTGCAGTATCAGCCGGCATGGATATTCATGCCACGCCGCGTGACATTCAGTATTTCACCGGACGGCATCACCTTCACGGAAATCGCAACCATCGAAAACAGCGCCTCCGACCGCGTCGAAGCCCCTTTCACCCGGGACTTCTCCACCGCCTTCCGCGCGCAGACGGTGCGCTTCGTCCGCCTCACGGCGGAGAGCATCGGGACCTGTCCCCCGTGGCATCCCGGCGCCGGCGGCAAGGCGTGGCTTTTCATCGACGAATTCATCGTGCACTGACGCCCGGCACATCGCACCACAACCGAATACACCAACCTATGACGGCAAAACCATGAACAACGGGGCACCCACGACCAGCACGGAAACACGCGTGATGCAGGACGGTCCGCGACCTTCCTACACCATCCCTTTCGCCGTGGTCACCGGACTCTTCTTCATGTGGGGATTCACCACCTGCATGAATGACATTCTGATCCCATATCTGAAGGGCGTCTTCGACCTCAACCATACGCAGGCGATGTTCGTCCAGTTCGCGTTTTTCGGGGCGTATTTCGTCGGGTCCCTTGCCTACTTCATCATTTCAACCCGAAGCGGCGACCCGATCGGCCGCATGGGCTATCGCAACGGAATCGTGCTCGGCCTTCTTCTCTCCGCTCTGGGTACGGCGCTCTTCTACCCCGCGGCGGAGCTCGTCTCCTACGGTTTCTTCCTCGCTGCACTGTTCATTCTCGGCCTGGGCTTCACCCTCCTTCAGATCGCCGCAAATCCGTACGTCGCCATACTCGGCAGCGAGCGGACGGCATCGAGCCGCCTGAACCTCGCGCAGGGTTTCAACTCCTTCGGCACCACGATCGCACCGCTGATCGGCGGTTTCCTGATTTTTCGCTACTTCGCCGGTGCGGACGTGATGGGAGCGGATTCGGTGAAAGTGCCGTACCTGATTTTTGCAGGGATGTTTCTGATCATGGCGCTGGTGATGCGCGTCGCGCATCTGCCGGAATTCACCGGCAGCCGGAGCGCGGAACGAGGCGCCGGGGCGCTGCGCTACCGGCACACGCTCTTCGGCATGCTGGCGATTTTCATGTACGTCGGCGCCGAGGTAAGCATCGGCAGTATCATGATCAGCTTCCTGGGCCTGAAGGAAATCGCGGGACTCGAACCGGCCGATGCCAGTACGTATGTCTCCTTCTACTGGGGCGGATTGATGATCGGACGCTTTCTCGGCGCGATATCCCTGAGCGGCGTGCGCACCGCGCGGAAAAACGCGATCATGATCGCTATCCCCGTCGCCGCCTTCCTTGTCATTCTCTACCTGCAGGGCTGGCAGATCGCGCAGAACTACGGCATCTTCCTGGTCCTCAGTCTGGGCGGATTCTATATCGGACGTTCGCTCGCGGCACGCACCCTCATGGTCTTCGCCCTGACCTCCGTGCTGCTGCTCGTTGCCGCGCTTCTGACGACCGGCTCCGTCGCGATGTGGACCGTCATCGGCATCGGCCTGTTCAATTCGATCATGTGGTCGAACATTTTCACGCTCGCCATCGCCGGACTCGGAAAAGACACGAGCCAGGCCTCGTCTCTTCTCGTCATGGCGATCGTGGGCGGCGCCATCCTCCCGGTGCTGCAGGGCGCGGCCGCCGACGGCTTCGGGGTCCATGCATCTTTCATCGTTCCCCTCGGGGCATACCTCTACATCGCCTGGTACGGATGGCGGGGATATGCGGCCGACAGTCCGAAAACTGAAGTACCTGCACAGGAGCTGCAATGACCGACGTCATGGCCGGAATCGATATCGGCGGAACAAACACCGTCTTCGGACTGGTGGACCGCGACGGAAATATTCTTTCTGAAGGACACATGAGTACCGCCGTCTACGATGAGGCGGAAGATTATCTCGAAGCGCTCGCGGCGCATGTCCAGACGCTTGCCGATGCACATGCGTCGCCTGTGAAACTGCGGGGCGTCGGAATCGGCGGCCCCAACGGCCACTATTTCAGCGGGACCATCGAGGACGCGCCGAATCTTCCGTGGAAAGGGACGCTCGAGGTCGCGGATATTCTCTCCACGCACATCGGCGTACCTGCCGTTCTGACCAACGACGCGAATGCCGCGGCGATGGGAGAAATGCTGTACGGGGCGGCGGAAGGGATGAAGGATTTCGTGGTCGTCACCCTCGGCACAGGCCTCGGCAGCGGCTATGTGGTTGACGGTCGCGTGATGTATGGCTGGAGCGGGTTCGCGGGCGAACTCGGGCATGTCATCGTCCAGGAGAACGGACGCGCATGCGGCTGCGGCCGGCGGGGATGCCTTGAAACCTACGTTTCCGGACCCGGGATCGTACGCACCGTCATGGAAATGCTGGGGGATGCGCCGCGCGGCAGTTCCCTCCGCGACATCCCGATGCAGGCAATGACCGCACGCGATGTCACCGACGCCGCGCGTACCGGGGACGCGCTCGCGAACGACGCCTTCGCGAGAACCGGGCACATCCTCGGCCTCGCTCTCGCGAACACCATTGCCATCACGAGTCCGCAGGCCATCATCCTCTTCGGCGGGCTCGCACAGGCGGGGCGCCTCATCCTCGAACCGACACTCAGGACCATGGAGACGATGACACTTTCGAACCTCAAGGGAAGTACGCGGCTGCTTCTCTCCGCACTGATGCAGAGAAATGCCGCGGTGCTCGGGGCGGCAGCCCTTGCATGGGCGGACATGGGAGCCGGCAAATGAAGCGTCTGCACATCGCCACCGTTACGGGCATTCTTCTCGCGATAACCTTCTCGGTCACTTCGGCACAGGGACTCCTCTCGCACGACGACCGCGCGTATTACGGCAGTCTGCTTGCGACGCGGGAGGCGCAGTTCCCTCAGCTCGGATCCGACGTATTTTCCGTTCGATCGGAGGCCCTGCTCCCAGAGGAACAGGATGCTCTCCTTTTTCTTTTCGCGACGTCGACGCTTACCGATCTCGCGGAACACGACGGAGCATTTTTTCTCAAGGTAGTTCGCACCGCACTCGCGACACGGGCGGGGACCACCTGGGCAATGCGTGTGCCCCCGTCGCTGTTCGTCCATTTCGTCCTTCCCCTCCGTGTCAACAACGAAGCGCTGGACGATTCTCGGCTGGTCTTCCCTTCGCAGCTCGCGTCACGCATCGCAGGACTGTCGATGCACGATGCGGTCCTGGAAATCAACCACTGGTGCCATGAGCAGGTCACGTACGCTCCGAGCGACGGGCGCACACGGGCGCCGCTGGCGACGATCCGCAATGCCAAGGGACGCTGCGGCGAGGAGTCGGTGTTCACGGTGACCGCGATGCGCGCCGCCGGCATTCCCGCCCGGCAGGTCTACGTGCCGCGCTGGGCGCATGCGGATGACAATCACGCCTGGGTGGAAGTCTGGATCGACGGGACCTGGCATTTCCTCGGCGCCTGCGAACCCGACGTCGACGTCGATCGGGCATGGTTCGCCGAACCCGCCCGCCGCGCGATGCTGACGTCGGCATTCGTGCAGGGACGCTACCGGGGCGACGAGGAACTGCTCAGCAGCCGGCGACAGTATTCACGCATCAACACGCTCCCCGTCTACGCCGACACGCGCGTCGTTACCGTTGCAGTGCAGGACGAACACGGCCGTCCCGTTCCCGACGCCTGGGTCGACTTCCGGGTGTACAACTACGCGGAATTCTATCCGCTCACGTCGGCATTGACAAACGCAGGCGGCAGCGCATCGCTGCGCACAGGATACGGCGACTTGCTGGTATGGGTGCACCGAGGTGAACAGTATGTTTTTCACCATGTCACCCGTGATGTACGCGACACCGTCCGGCTCACGCTGGCAGCCCATCCGCAGCATACCGAACGCGTCGTTCTGGACATCATCCCTCCGCCGGAGGGACGGGTCGAAGTGCCCGCGCATCCCCGCGCGGCCGAAACGGAACGAAGGCTGCTGCTCGACGACAGTCTCCGCGGCTACCGGGAATCGCTGTTTGTGGATTCAGCCCGCACCGCGGCATTCGCTGCCGAATACCGGTATCCTGCCGACAGCTGCTGGGCGCTCCTGCAGAACGCACGTGGCAATGGCGATCAGATACTGGATTTTCTGGCCCTGGCCGCATCGGCGCATCACGCGAACGCGCTGGGTTTCCTGCACACACTGGCGGAAAAAGACCTGCAGGACGCCCCGGCGGATGTCCTTCTCAGTCATTACCAGGCCGCAATGGACGCTCTGCCTTCGGGAACGGTCTGTGATGATATGCTCCTTCGTTATGTCTGTTCCCCGCGTATCGGCCGCGAGGAACTGCGTTCGTGGCGCGCGCCGCTCCAACGTGCGATACAGGCCAATCCCGCGCTGGCGCCGCGTGATCCGGCTGCCATCGCGAAATGGGTCCGCGACAGCATCCGTGTCGATACCGAGTCGAACTGGGCGCGCGTTCCCCTCCCGGCGGATCGCAGCTATGCGCTGCGGACGGCGGATGTGTACTCGCGCAGCATCCTGTTCGTGGCTCTCTGCCGCAGCGCCGGAGTACCCGCACGCCTCGAGCCGGCCACCGGAAATCCGCAGTACCGCAATAACGGCACCTGGGTCGGGGCTGCTCTCGAAGAGGAAACACCGGTTGCGGCGTCCGCCGCGGAGCTGCGGCTTTCGGTCCCCACGCATCAGCATATCCAGCATCCGGAGTATGCGCGGCATTTTTCGCTCGCGCGACTCGACGACGGAACGTATCACACGCTCGATTATGAAGGAGACCCGATATTCTCGCACTGGCCCGCGACGCTGCATCTACAGCCAGGGTCGTACCTCCTCACCATGGGCAACCGTCAGCCCGATGGGTCGGTACTCGCATCGATGGAGTTCTTCTCCCTCGATTCCGGGAGCCATATCGAGCATGAGGTCCATGTCCGTGACGATGACGATCCGCCCGTCGTGCTGGCCAGGCTCGACCCGGCCCTCCTTCCGCGATCGCAGGCGATGTCGTACGTGCTGATGTGGATCGAGCGCGGGACCGAACCGGTTTCCCATGCCCTGCTCGATGTCGCGGAGAAACGTGCGGAGCTCAGCGCCCTTCCCGTGGCCTTTTTGCTGGCGGGCAGCGGCGGACTCAGTGGAAACGAACTGCAGCGCATTGCCGATCAGTCGCTGCCGAAAGGCAGCCTCATTGATGTCGAAGGCGCCTCCGCGCTTCGTCAGGCGATTGCGGCCGTACTCGATCTCCCCGCCGGCATGCAGCTTCCGCTGATCGTTGTCTGCGACACGCGGGGAAATGTCACATTCACGGCGCGCGGCTACACGATCGGGGTAGGCGCCCAGATCCAGCACGTTCTCGAGCGCATGCGACTTACGAACTGACAGCAAGGAGGATGACATGCTTCCCCCACTCACGCGACGTGATTTTCTCAAACAGAGTGGCATCATCGCCGTCGCCGGTGCGGCTGCATCCGGAGCGGCCTCCTTTCTCCACCCTGCCATGGCGCAGACCGCCCCACGCAGCGCGGGACGCATGCGGATTCTGCTCTTCCATGATCCGACCTTTCCGTTCATCGATGTCGAGGAAATCGGCGTTGAGGAACTCAAACGCGCTCTGCTCGGCTGCGAACTCCGCATCGCGAATGCCGGCAGCCTCGCGGAAGCGCTGGAGTGGCAGGATATGGATCTCGTCATCACGGCGCACGGTTCCGCCTTCCCCGAGGACGCGGGGATGGCGCTGCTCGGATGCCTGGCGCGGGGGACGAGCTGGCTGCATATCGGCGGCGTTCCGCTGGCGGTTCCTGTACGCCGAACGGAGGGACCATGGATCCCCGCCACACGGCGAACAAAGTGGCACCGGAAACTCGGCATGACACAGGCCTTCCCTGTCGCATGTGGCGACGTGGAGGAATGGAGCGCCGCGGAAGGATACGACGACATGAAGGACGTCGCTGATGACATGAACTGCAGCGACGCATTCGCACTCTACTGGCGGTTGAGTTCGACCCGGTACTTTCCGAATGAAGATGGCAGCGCAGGTACCCGCGATGCTGTGCTCCGGGGTCTGCTCAGCGGAATGCGCGACGATGGCGTACCCTCTGTCGCGGCGGTACAGCTGCTGGACTGGCTCCATGGGGACTACACCGGCGGCCGCTGGGTCGTATACACCGGAAACAGCGCCCTTTCCGCAGCTTCTCTCACCCGTCTGGCGGAACTCGCGGGCTGCGGCGCGGTCGAATTCGCGGCCTCGCCCGGTTACGCGCGATACCGTCCGGGCGAAGCTCCTGCGGTACACGTCCGACTGCATCGACCGCGCACGGACGGAAAAACCGAATGCACGCTCCAGGTGCTCGAGAACGGCACCGTCCTCCACACTGCTACGCTGGCGCTGCAATGGAGCAGCGACCTGTCAGCGGCCGAGGCGCAAGTGCAGCTCGAGGGGCTCGGCGTGACCGGCGAAGGAAAATCACGATTCCTCGAGATTCGCGTGCACTGCCCCCTCCCCTGCATTGCTGGCATCAGCATGCTGACCGCGACGTCAGGATTCTGGATCGCGGACGACCGTGCGCTGGAAGAGGGCACCGCGATCGTGCGCGCGGGCGACACCCTGACCAGGGACGGCGCGCCTTTCACCGTCGCCGGAACGACCTACATGGCCGGCGACGTTCAGCGGAATTTCCTCCTCGAGCCGAATCCCGCGATCTGGCGCAGCGATTTCGCGGCAATGCAGGCGGCGGGGATCAATATGGTCCGGACCGGCATCTGGTACGGATGGAAACGCGTGATGCTCGAACCGGGCCACAGTGACGAAGCGGCGCTCCGGGCGATGGATGCGTTCCTGCTGACGGCGCAGGAACACGATATTCCGGTCATTTTTACCTTTTTCGCCTTCCTTCCCGAAGCGTGGGGAGGAGAAAATCCGTATCTCGATCCCCGTGCGGTGTCCGCCCAGCGGGCTTTCGTCGGGACATTCGCACGCCGTTACGCGAAGGTCCCCGGCCTGATCTGGGACCTTATCAACGAACCGTCCTTCTGCTCTCCGGCGCAGCTCTGGCAATGCCGGCCGAACTACGACCGCTTCGAAAACGCTGCGTGGACAGAATGGCTGCGCAGCCGTTTCCCTGCGACCGACGACCGCGCACTGCAGCAGATCCTCATCGATCGGTGGCGCGGAGATACTTCCGAGGCTGCTTCGCTGCCGACGTTGGACGATTTTCATGACGGCAACCTCTTCAGTGACAGGCAGCCGCTGAAGGTCCTCGATTACCGCCTGTTCGCGCAGGATGCATTCGCGTCGTGGGTTCGTGCGCTCACCGCCGCGATTCGTTCCGCCGATCGTCCGGATCGGCTCATCATGGTGGGACAGGACGAAGGGGGCACCATGGATCGCCCGCACCCGCAGTTCTTTGCGGATGCCGTCGATATCACAAGCGTGCACAGCTGGTGGTTCAACGACGATCTGCTCTGGGACAGCGTCATTACACGCGCACCCGGGCGTCCGCATCTCGTGCAGGAAACGGGCGCAATGTTCTACGAGCGGGCAGACGGGGCTGCATGGCGTACCGAGGGAGAGGCGGCGCGGCTGATCGAACGGAAGCTGGCTGTCGCCGCGGGTGCGGGAAGCGCCGGGTTCATCCAGTGGCTCTGGAACAGCAATCCCTACATGCCGTCCGACAACGAGGCAGCGATCGGCGCCCTGCGGGCGGATGGCAGCGCCAAACCGGAGTTCGACACGCTGCGGCGCGTCACCCGTTTTCTGACCAAGGCATCGCCGGCGCTGACCGGGCGCGTGCCCGAATCGGTGGTTCTCGTGATCCCGCATGCGGACCAGTTTTCGGTGCGCGGCCACGGCGCGCGCGCAACGCGCACGGCCGTGCGCACACTGGCGTACCGCTGTCGGGTCCCGCTTCGCGCGGTGAGCGAATACACGCTCGAGCGTGACGCGGACACCGCGAGACTGTATGTGGTCCCTTCACCGGCGGTGCTGACGAATGCGGCCTGGGAAATACTGCTCGGTCGGGCGAAAAAGGGTGCGGTGGTACTCGTGACGGGAGTGCTCGACCGCGACGACAGCTGGCGTCCGGCCGCGCGAAGCGCAGTCTTCGACGTGGAAACGGAAATACGGGGAGTCGCTCAGATGGAGATGCTCACGATGGGCCGCGAACGCGTTTCGTTCGAGTTCCGCGGGGACGACCTGCAGCGCGTGGAGAAAGCCGTCATCAACGGTGCCGAAGCCGCTCTGCTGTATCGCACGCACATCGGGAAAGGGTCACTGCTGTGGTGTCCCCTGCCGGTGGAAATGAGCGCCAACCCGGACGCCGTGCAGACGGTGTACCGGTCCGCGATGGATGCGGCGAGCGCCGTCCCCTCGTGCCGGGTTCAGCCCGATACCCCGGGCATTCTGGCGTATGCCTCGCGGTATCGCGATGCCACACTGCTGACGGTGATTTCTGAATTATCCGAAACGGTCGGCGCAGCGATTACCCTCCAGGAGCCACGGGCGGAAGTGCAGGCAGTACTGGAGCCGGGGACATCCGTTCTGCTTCTTCTTGACCGCCGCGGCCGGGTGATCATGCGCAGCGACGAATAGTCCCGGGGCCGGGGTGATCCCTCGGGGGTTCCGCCTGGCGGCGGATGGGGGGAAACCGAAGCTAGTCTTCCCCGCGGATCAGATCTTCCCAGGGGATGCGGATGTGCAGCCGGCGAAGCTTTTCTTCCAGCTCTTCGCGCTCCATGTTCCGCTTGACCGGCGCGCCTTCTTCCGGCAGGAGTTCGTAGGAACGCGCGAGCGCGAGCGCCGCGGTTTCGTCTCCGGCGCTGATCGCCGCGATGATGTCGCTGTCGATGCGCGTCAGTTCCATGGCGTTCGAGCGGTAGTCGAGAAATGCCGCCCACGCTTCCGGGCACCAGCGTCGGACGATCTCGTTTCCGATGACGTCCGCGTACGCGCGGATCTCGTACTGTGCGTGCGAATCCATGCGAAGGAAGAGGAAGTGGAGAAGATTATGCAGATCCACTTTCCAGTAGGCCTCCGTATAGGTCGCGAGCGGCAGATCCTTCCGCGCCTGCTCGCGGGCGACGCCGGCCTCGATGCGCTCGGTGTAGATGCTGCGCGCCAGATCGTGCAGCTGCGTTTCCTGGTCAGTGAAATGACTGCCCTGCTCCGGATCGACGAAGCCTTCGCTTCCCTGCCTGTTGCTGACGGCCTGCAGTCGCCATTCCCCCGCTTCTGTGCGCTGCGCGGCGTCGATCGCGATGGAATACCGCGTGGAATACTCGTTGACGTTCGCCGTCCTGTGCCGGATCCACTGCCGCCAGGCGTCCATGGGTACGCGTACATGCAGCTTGATCTCGCACATCTCGAGCGGTGTGGTGTGATGATGGCGCAGGAGATAGCGGATGAGTCCGCGGTCCTGCCGCACCTGCTTGGTTCCCTTTCCATACGAGACGCGAGCCGCCTGTACGATGGACGAATCCGTCCCCATGTAATCGACGACGCGGACAAACCCGTCGTCGAGGACCTTGAAGGGTTCACCGAGGATTGCGTCGAGCTCCGGAACCGAGGGACGCTCAAGATGTTCAAACTGACGTTCTTCCATGCTGCTAGCTGTAATGAATGGTGCACATCATAGAAAGATAGTGATTCCCACCGCATGCACAAAGCAGCGGGATGATGCAGGCACTTTTTCGTACATTAGGACTGCGCAACAACGAAGACTGGCATGTCCCGCACTTCACTCCGAAAAATCCTGGTCCTCCGGCTCAGCTCCATTGGCGACATCATTCTCACTTCGCCGATGCTGCGCGTGTTCAAGGCTTCGTACCCGGATTGTCAGCTGCACTATGTGACCCGTCGGGAGTTCCTTCCCCTGCTCGAGAACGACCCGCACATCGACCGCTTGTTCGCGGTCGACACGGCGGACGGACGTTCGGGGCTTCGCGCGCTCAACCTGCAGCTTTCTCAGGAGCACTACGACGCCGTCTTCGATCTGCATAACAATTTCCGCAGCCGAATCCTCCGCAACGGGGTGAGCACGCACATTCATCGCATCAACAAGCGCGGTTTTCGCCGCCTGCTCCTCCTGTCCGCGCATTTCAATACGTACCGCCGGATTATCGCCGTCCCCGACCGCTATATCGAGACGGCGGCGCGCTATGGCATCAGGCCGGACACCGACGGTCCGCGACTGTACCTCACCGAGGATATCCGGCTCAGTGCCCGAATGAAACTCCGCGCCGCGGGAGTGGACCTCCACACCGCGGCGAGTGGGATCTGTCCGGGAGCAAAGCACTTCACCAAGCGCTGGCCGGCCGAGCATTTCACGGAACTGGCGAAACGGATGACGGCGGACGGCGAGCAGCTGCTCATCTTCGGGGGAAGTGCGGACGGCGCGGCTGCGGCTCAAATCCGCGAGGCGGCTCCGAAGCGGATCGTCGACCTCACCGGACGGCTGTCGCTGCTCGAGACCGCGGCGGCGATGGAGCACTGCAGGATAATCGTCGCGAACGACAGCGGACTGATGCACATGGCAACGGCCATGCAGCGTCCCGTCGTGGCGCTGTTCGGAAGCACCGTGCGCGAATTCGGATTTTTCCCTTACCAGTCCCCCGCCACCGTCCTGGAAGTGTCCGGTCTCCCCTGCCGTCCCTGCACGCATATCGGACGCGATCACTGCCCGAAGGGCCATTTTTCCTGCTTGCGCGGCATTTCCCCCGAGAGCGTCTTCGAAGCGGTGGAACCGCCGGCACAACACACCTGATTTTTTCCCACATCGATTTTCGTTACCTTTCCGGACGAACCTATTCGCGTAGTTTCGAGCAATACTCTTGCAAGATTAAGGACGGAGTTTCTCCATGAAGATCAGGAAGGAAGATGCCCTCGAGTACCACAGCAGAGGCAGAAAGGGCAAAATCGAAGTCATTACGACGAAACCCTGTGTGACGCAGCGCGACCTGTCGCTCGCGTACACTCCGGGTGTCGCCGACCCCTGCCGGGAAATCGAACGCGATCCGGCGCTCGCATACGAGTACACCGCGAAAGGCAACCTCGTGGCCGTCATTTCGAACGGGACGGCGGTGCTGGGACTCGGTGATATCGGGCCCATGGGCGGCAAGCCCGTGATGGAAGGAAAAGGCGTGCTGTTCAAAGTCTTCGCGGACATCGATGTATTCGACATCGAACTCGACAGCAAGGACATCAACGAAATCATCCGCACCTGCCAGGTGCTCGGGCCGACATTCGGCGGCATCAATCTCGAAGACATCAAGGGTCCCGATTGCTTCTATATCGAGGACGAACTGAAAAAAACGATGAACATCCCGGTGTTCCATGACGACCAGCACGGCACGGCCATCATTTCCGGCGCCGCGCTTCTCAACGCGGTGGAGCTGGGCGGCAAAGACATCAGCAAGCTGAAGGTCGTCTACAACGGCGCGGGCGCATCCGGGATCGCCTGTGCGAAATTCCATATCAGCCTTGGCGTCGCCAAGGAAAACGTGATCATGTGTGATACGGGGGGCGTGATTTACAAGGGACGCACCGAACACATGAACGAATTCAAGGAAGACATGGCGGCGGACACCGACGCGCGCACGCTGGAAGAGGCGATGAAGGGCGCAGACGTGTTTTTCGGCCTTTCCAAGGGCGGCGTGGTCAGCCAGGAAATGGTCCGCAGCATGAACGACAATCCGATCATTTTCGCGATGGCGAATCCGGATCCCGAAATCACGTACGACGACGCGATCGATGCGAGAAGCGACGTCATCATGGCGACGGGACGCTCGGATTACCCGAACCAGGTCAACAACGTTCTCGGTTTCCCCTTCATTTTCCGCGGTGCGCTCGATGTGCAGGCGACCGCCATCAACGAGGAGATGAAGCGCGCCGCCGCAAAGGCACTCGCCGACCTCGCGAAGGAGGAAGTTCCCGACAGTGTGAAGCGCGCCTACGGCGTCACGGAAATGAGTTTCGGCCGCGAGTACATCATCCCGAAGCCCTTCGATCCGCGCGTTCTGACGTGGGTCGCTCCTGCCGTCGCCAGGGCCGCGATGGAAACCGGCGTGGCGCGGAAGCCGATCGAAGACTTCGACGCCTACCGCACGCAGCTCGATATCCGCATGGGCCGCACACAGCCGATCATCGCCCACATGTACGCAAAAGCTGCGCGCGATCCGCAGCGCATCGTGCTTCCGGAGGGCGATCAGCCGCGCATCATCAAGGCCGCCCAGGTTGCCCTGGATGAAGGTATCGCCAACCCGATCCTTCTCGGCGTGGAAGACGAAATCCGCGCTGTCGCCGAAGAGCACGGGATCGATCTCGAGGGAATCGAGATCATCAACCCGAGGACCTCACCCCGCGTCGAAGAGTACATCAAGGAGTATTACCGTCTGCGTCAGCGGAAGGGCGTTACGATGTACGGCGCGCGCAAAACCATCCCCAACATGCGCAATTACTTCGGCGCCATGATGGTACAGGTCGGCGATGCGGACGGTCTGATCTCCGGGTTTACGTCTCATTACCCGGACACCATCCGTCCGGCGCTCGAAATCATCGGACATGATGCACGATACAGCAAGGTTTCCGGTCTTTATATGCTGTCCAACCGGAAGCATCAGCCGTATTTCCTTGCCGATACCACGGTCAACATTGACCCGACAGCCGAGGATATCGCCGATATCACGCTGCAGGCGGCGGAACTCGCTGAGAAGTTCGATGTCGTTCCCCGCGTCGCGCTGCTTTCGTACTCGAATTTCGGCAGCAATCGTGAGGATTCGGCCGTGAAAATGCGGACCGCGCTCAAGATTGTCCGCGACCGGCGTCCTGACCTGATGGTGGACGGCGAAATGCAGGCAGATACGGCCGTGGTTCCGGAGATCATCGAAGGCACCTTCCCGTTCAGCTCCCTCAAGGGTGGCGCGAACGTTCTGATCTTCCCCGATCTGAACTCCGGCAACATCTCCTACAAGCTGCTGAGCCGTATCGGTGACATGCAGCCGGTCGGCCCCATCCTCAACGGCGTCGCCAAATCCGTGCACGTCCTCCAGCGGGGTTCCGAGATCAAGGAAATCGTCGACATGATCGCGATCGCGGTCGTCGACGCCATTTCCAAGAAGGAAGGCAAGGCCTGATCCGCTCCGAAACGCTCCCTCGCATTTGAATAAACGAAAAGCCCCCGGAATTCCGGGGGCTTTTTCATGAAACGGGAAATCGAAACCGCAGGCTACCAGTCGGTCCGCTGCGTTCCGAAAACGTCCAGGATTCCGTTGACATGCGTCGCCGGATCGGGATTTCCATCCTTGTCGATGGCGGGCCGGTGACAGAACGAACAGTCGTTGATGTTCGGATACCTGTCGCTCTGCGGATGAGGAGCAGGCGGCAATCCGCTTCCGCTCGTTTCGTCGCCATGGCAGCTTCCGCATTTCGCCTGATCGGCACCCTTCCACGCGACGGTTTTGTTGTTGCCGTTCGTGAAATTCCCGTGGCAATACACGTTGGCGCAGGTCGCATCCGCGTCGTTGAACGTGGGCGTCCCGGTCGTGCCGAGCGTCTGGGTTGCGGCGAGGACATTGCTGAAATGCACCTCGGCCTTCCCCGGCGTCGTCTTGTCAATGTGTACCGGATCAGAATAGTTCTCCGGAAGCGTATGACAGTTGCTGCAGGGAATGGTAGTGCTGCTCGTCACGCCGCCTTCGAGATGGGTCGCGTGAGAGCTGTACCACTGCGGGTAGATCTTGTTCGTCGCGACGTCGCCGTGACAGAGCGCGCATGCTTCAGGACCGCCGGCAGCTGCCACATGGCAGCCACTGGTGTTGCAGCTGACTCCCGTGTAGCCGCCGTTGTAATCCACACCGTGGCATGTGCGGCAGCTGGTGATGTCCCAACCGAGATGCTGACTGATGTCTTTTGCATGGAAATCCGCGGACTCGGGATTTGCATACTCCCCGCCATGCGGACCGAGAAGCACGGGATCCGCAGGCAGATCGTCGACATCCTTCAGCTCGCTCGAACATGCTGCGAGGAGTGCGATTGCCAGCATCGAGAGAAGCGTGGCGTGAACAACTGTTTTCATCGCTTACCTCCTGTAACTGCTCCGGTGGAATGGCAGGTGGCGCAGACAGGATCTCCGCCCTCTACGTTGTGGCAGGTGACGCAGGATTCGATATCCATCTCCGCGAGCTTCCCGTGACGGTTGTTCGCCTTGCCGCCGCCGATGAGCACGAAGCCCGCAAGCTGATGCGACTGGGGAATGATCCGGGTTCCTGTTGCGTCGAAACCGTTTTCATGACAGGGGGCGCAGAAGCTTTCCTGTTCATGGCAGGTTTCGCAGCGCACGGATTTGGCGCGGGCATCGAAACCGTGGGTGTACGCATATCCGAGCGGATGCGCTTTCTGGACCGTAAGCACGCGCTCATCGTCCATCTTCTCTCCGCGCGCCCAGCCGTCGACGTAGAACATGTCATCGCCGAGTTCGCCCGGAACGGCATTCGTAGGAGTATGGCATTCCTGGCAGAAACTCTGCGAATGGCACACGGCACATTCACGATCGGCTTCGCCGTTCATCGCAAATTTTCCGTGTTCCTGCAGGTAGCTCGGGACGCGGTGGTTTTCGGGCTGAAGCCCTGCGAGGGTCGTGTGACAGGCCTCGCACTGTTTCGTCGCAGGAATCACCTTGGGGTTATCCGCGGTGCTCCGCACGATCGGCGCGGTCGCATCTGCGTTGTTGTGGCAGCGCGTGCACAGATCCATCGACGGGATGGCCTCGCCTTCGTCTTCCTTGATGCCGACATGGCATTCGGTGCAGACCATTTCGAGCGTCCCGGCATGGTTCTTATGCGAGAAATAGAGCTTATGGTCTTTCACGGGGCGGGTGTACGTCGCGAGGTCCGTGCTCTCATCAAGCGACCAGAAGCCGCGGACGTCGGTCTCTTCGTGACAGTCGGTACATACCGACGGGGACGGCATCAGGTTGTCCGTCGCCGCATCGCTATCGAGCGCGGCGTGGCAGGTCGTGCATTCCATCTGCTCGACGTGAATCGAGTGGGCGAAGGTGATGCCGTCGTCCTCTGCCGCGGCGTTCCGCGGCGACGATACCAGCAGCGCGATTCCAACGAGGGCGGTCAGCAGCAGCGTAATGGCAAGTAGTGTTTTTTTCATGCTGTCCTCCTACTGACCGAGACCGAATGGATTGGAAAACCAGTAACTGACGCGGGCGAAGGCTCGCATGTCGGAGCTGTAGATCCGATTCGTCATGTACTGGCCCTGCAGATCGATGGACAGGGTCTTCACCGGGCGGAACGTCGCACCGGCGACGCCGACCCAGGTCGAGGCGCGTTCGGTCCAGTTCGTCGCATCGCTGAGATTTTCCGCGAGCGCGTACGTGCTGTAGACTGCTCCGACGTGCGGGATCAGCATGCCGTCCATCAGGGGATACGTGAAGTGCAGGTTGAACCCATCGAGATCGCCGTCGTAGCTGACGTCTTTCGTGTACATGAGCGATGCGTACTTGTTCGCCGCGCCCAGGGAGACACGAAACGCATTGTCGTCTTCATACATGACGGTGGATACACGACCGAGAATGGTCACGCGAGGATGGATCTGGTAATCGACGCCGAGAACGGCTTCCTGATGTGCGCTCGCTTCGAGCAGCGCAAAATAGGAGTTCCAGGCGATCACCGGTTCGCGATGCGCGAGATTCAGGGAGATGCCGAGCGTCGGCAGCGCCTGGTACGTCGCGGCGACTTCCGCACGGGAGGTGCGTTCGAAATTGAAGTCGTAGTCATACCTGCCGTACAGCCACATTTTTCCGCTGCTGTGCGCGACGTTGACGCTGCCGTACTGGTTGGCGCGGGTGCCATAGTCGATCAGCGTCTCTTCGAGTTCCATCTGCGCATCCGGGCGCCAGGAATAGAACGCGGGCGTTTCACGGTGCCGGTTCATGTAGCTGAGACCGATCTTGGTATCCTTCACCAGATACAGCAGAACCTGGCCGCCGAGCTGCCAGTTGTTTTCCGCATTGTCGGCGAATTCATATTCCAGGGTCTGTCCCGGAGGAGTGAGACCGCCGCCGTATGCCATGATTTCCACGCCGTCGGCGACGCGTGCATTGATTTTCGCGCCTTCGATGGTGCCGTAGCTGACGCCTGCGAAGAGCGACTGACGACCAATCTTCACATCGAACATGTCTGCGATGTTCTTGATGCGCAGATAGGCGTTAAAAACGCGGAGACCGGGATCGCCGTCCACCCCGTCGCCGAGGTCGGAGTATCCCTGGAGGTACGTGTGGAAGGAAATGTCCTTCGTCCCGAAATTCAGCTGGACGTTTTCATATGCCCGGAGATGCGAGGTCGACTCTCCGTCGGACATTTGCCGTTCCCACCCATAAGCCGATGTCACGAAACGTCCGTTCAGCATCTGGGCCTGAAGGCCTGCGCTGAGAACGATCATGAACACGAGCAACCTGATCGCAATATTCATAGATGCTTCCCTCAGGTCGGTGAATGAATGGAACGACACCGCGCTGCCTTGTCAGACAGCGCGGTGCCGCAATTTGCTAAAACTGTTTCATCGTTGAGAAAATCACGATGGAAGGGGTAATCAGGGAATCGTGGGGGCGCCGTGCGCCAATCGGGATCAGCCTTTTCCGTGGGCGATCTTGGTCCACATTTCCTTGAATTTGAACTCCTTGAAGGTCGGGCTCTTGTCGTTGTGGCAGGTCTTGCAGAGTTTTTCCGCAGAACCGTCATCGACTTTCGGGAGCATCATGCCGGCGGCCATTGCGGTCGCAACGTCCTTGCCCTTGCCGTGCTTGCTCTTGTAGTCGCCTGCCGCGCCGTGGCAGCTTTCGCAGCCGACGCCTTCGTCCTTTGCGGAGGTCACGTGGCACTCGAGACATTCCTTGGTCTCGGCGGCCTTGGTCTTGAAGCCTTTCTCCTTGGCGATCTTGTCAGCTTCTGCGGACTTCAGCGTTGCGAGGGCCTTGGAATGTCCGGAGCCATCCCATGCCTTGAAGGCGGTACCGCCCATCTTTGCATTGCTGTGGCAGGCTTTGCAGCTCTTGGAACCGACGTAATCATGGCTGCCGGAGAAAGTGAATGCGGTCAACGCGGTGAACGCGAGGGCCAGAGCGAGAAACGAAACTGCGTTTTTCATGAGAAAACCTCGGTGTTGGAAAGGTTTACGAATCTATGAAGGTTGATGGAATCTCCGGACGTCAATCGTTCAATTGCCGTTCTACGCTGCTCAGTGCAAGTGTGTTCCGTAAATCCAGCGGAAATTAATACTTGCTAGTATCAAAATTACACACTTTGCGCGTCATCTGCAAGGTACCTCAGGGGAGGAATATCCTGACAGAGTGCTGTGCATACGATACCAGCGGCCCGAAATAGAGTCCGAAAATGATGTTTGGCACAATAAAGAGAATTGTCGTCACAATCACAAGCGGACTGAAGGTAATCGGGCTCGTATCTCCGTTCAGGGGCTCACGCAGGTACATATTGCGGAATACCCGGGCATAGTAATACAGCGAAATCGCGCTGTTGATGACGCCGATTATTGCCAGCCAGATGAAATTGGCTTCCACGACAGCGGAGAACAGCATCCATTTGCCGATGAATCCCGCAAGCGGCGGCAGTCCGGTAAGGGACACGAGGAACACCGAAAGTCCGACGCTTACGATTGGGGCGCGCTTGCCGAGCCCGCGATAATCATCGATGTGTTCGCTTCCGATGCGATCCGCGACCGCCATCACCACATAGAACGCGCCGAGATTCATGAAGAAGTAGATGACGAAGTACATGAGCATTGCGCTGATGCCGAGATCCGTCATGACGACGGCGCCCATCAGAATGTACCCCGCATGCGCGATGCTCGAGTATGCGAGCATGCGCTTGAGATTGTCCTGCCAGACGGCAACGACGTTGCCGAGCGTCATCGTAATCACGGCAAGTACGGCGAGAACGATATTCCATTCGAAATGCGGCAGGCTCACCCACTTCCCGATGTCGACCATCGAATCGAAAAATGTGACGTAGAAGAAGCGGATCATGATCGCGAATCCGGCCGCCTTGCTAGCGACAGCGAGATACGCGGTGACAGTGATCGGAGCGCCTTCGTACACGTCCGGCGTCCAGAAGTGAAAAGGAACCGCCGAAATCTTGTAGCCGAAACCGACCAGGATCATGATGATGGAGATCATCAGGACGGCGAAATCCGCTTCCTGCGGGACGAAGACGCCGCTGGCCAGGCCCGCCTGAATCTGGAAGATATCGAGCGCGCCTGTCAGCCCGTACAGCAGCGACATGCCGTAGAGCATGACGCCGGAAGCCGCACCGCCGAACAGAACGTACTTCAATGACGCTTCCGACGACCGATGGAGGGACTTGCTGAACCCGGAGAGGATGAACGAGCTGATACTGACCACCTCGATGGCGAGGTAGATCATCAGCAGGTGCGAAGCGCCGGTCATCAGCATCATGCCGAAGGTCATCGCGGCAATGAACGAATAGAACTCACCGATGGCCCGCTGTTTGCGGAGTTCCGCAGACTGCATCGAGAACACGATGATCACGATTCCTGTCGCAAGGATCAGATACTTGAAAAACATCGCGAAAGGATCGACCGAATACATGGTCCCGAACAGAAGTCGCGGCTCGGGATTCTGAAACGGCAGCTGCAGAATGGTGATGATGAACCCCGCAAGCACAAACAACCCGGTGGTCATGCCCGTCGAGGATTTCTCCTTCCGTCCGATGCTGAATTCCACGATCATCGAGACCACAAAGGTCAGCGACATGGTGATTTCCGGCCAGAACGAAGGGATACTGTTGAATATTATCTCAATCATGAGGGCTGCACTTGTTTACGTGTCGTCTTAGATGCGTGGTTAGAATGCTCCGAACATGCCGGCAGCAGCGGGTGCGCTGGCATTGACAAAGTCGACGAGATGTCCGAGCGACGTCGACATCCAGTCGAGCGCCGGCGTGGGATAAACGCCGAGTGCGATGATGATGATCGCAAGCGGCACGAGGGTGAAGATCTCACGGCCGTTGACGTCGGTGAGCACATCATCCCACTTCTCGGGCAGGGTTCCCATGAACACGCGCTGGAATGTCCAGAGCATGTAGCCCGCGCCCAGCACGATGCCGAGCGTGGAGAGAATCGTCCACAGCTTGTTGGTCTGGAACGCACCGAGGAACACAAACGCTTCACTGATGAATCCGCTCATCGACGGAAGGCCGATGGCCGCGAAAAACGCGATGACGGTCAGGAAGGAGTAGATCGGCATCTTGTTGTACACACCGCCGAATTCGTTCAAACCGCGCGTGTGTGCACGATCGTAGATGACGCCGACCAGGAGGAAGAGCATGGCCGTGATGGTGCCGTGGTTGAACATCTGGAACACCGCGCCGGTCATTCCCTGCACGTTGAGTGCGGCCATACCGAGCAGAACGTATCCCATGTGCGAGACGGACGAATATGCGATGAGCTTCTTGAAATCCGTCTGTGCCATGGCGCACAACGCGCCGTAGACGATGTTGACGAAACCGAGAATCATCATCGGAATCTGGAAATAATGCGTCATCTCAGGGAAAATCGGGAAGCTGATGCGCAGCAGTCCGTAGGTACCCATCTTCAGAAGCACACCTGCCAGAATGACGGAGATGGCGGTCGGCGCCTCGACGTGCGCATCCGGGAGCCAGGTGTGGAACGGGAAGATCGGCACCTTGATCGCGAAACCGATGAAGAGACCGATGAACGCGAGCATGCGCGCGCTGCTTCCGATGATGGAGAAGATGCTGCCCTCCGCCAGATTGGCGGGATCCATCATGGCAATCATGTTGAAGGTGTGCACCCCGGTCTGCGGATCGACGGTACTGAAATACAGTCCGATCATCACCAGCAGCAGCAGGACGGATCCCGCGAGGGTGTAGAGGAAGAACTTGATCGCTGCATATTCGCGGCGGGGTCCGCCCCAGATACCGATAAGGAAGTACATCGGCAGCAGCATCACTTCCCAGAACACGTAGAAGAGGAACATGTCGAGTGAAACGAACACGCCCATCATACCCGCGTCGAGAAGCAGGAACATGGCGAAATAGCCCTTGAGCGATTTCTTGACGCTGAAGGACGCAAAGGTCGCCAGGAAACTGATCAGCGCCGTGAGGAGCACCATCGGCATCGAGAGTCCGTCGATACCGACGAAATAGTCAATGCGGATCTCGCCGAACCAGGGCGTCTGGGGAATCACGATCCATGGCAGCCGCTCGACGAACTGCATCGAGGCCACGTCGTTGATTCCGAATTTTGTCGTGTCGAACGCCATCCAGATAATGATGGCGAGGAGGACCTGCAGGCCCGTCACAATCGCGGCCGTGGATTGCAGGACGCGCGTTTTGTCTTTGGGCAGCAGGAGCACGATGATCATGCCCAGCACGGGCAGGAAGGTGATCACTGTGAGTATCGGGAATTGCATCAATCCTCCGGATGTATGCTGTTACTTCGTTTGTTCGCTGTATCAACGGAAAACATAGAACAGGACGACCACGCCCGCCAGCAGGAAGGCGATATAGGCCTGGATTTTCCCTGTCTGTGTTTTCCTGAATAAAATGCCAAAGAAACCGACGACGTAGGCGGCGCCGTTTACCGCGCCGTCTACCACCCACTTGTCGAACAGACCGCTGATGCGTGACTGCCAGGTGGTGATCGATGCCACGCCGTTTACCGCGCCGTCCACGATGTTCGTGTCGATCCACCGCATCATGCGCGATATCAGATGCACTCCGGGTACGACCACCCAGAGTTCATAGATTTCATCGAAATACCATTTGTTGAGAAGGAAGCGGTACAGCGGACCTGTTTTCTCCGCAACCTTGTCGGGGTCGATCATTTTCCGCCGGTATACCGCGAAGGCGAGTGCGATGCCGCTGAGCGCAAGCAGAAGCGACGTGATCATCGCCGGGATGTGCGATTCGTGGACGGCGTGTTCGAACGCTTCCTGCGCCGGATTCGCCGTAACCGCGACTGCCTCGTCCGCCGTGGATTCACCGTGCGTGCTCTCCTCCCCTGCACTCTCGCCGTGCATCCCTTCCGCATGTGTCGCTTCCCCGTGCGCCTGCTCGCCGTGCGCGAACTGGTACCAGTGCTCACCGGTCACCGTCGCCGGTGCAGGCAGGGACTTCACGAACCAGCCGCTCGGGCCGGAAAAGGGATTGAAGGAGAAGAAAATGAAGATCGAAAGCGTCGCGAGGACAATGATCGGAATCTTCATCGTCATGGGGGATTCGTGCACATGCTCGAAGATGTCCGGCCGCTTGGATTCACCGAAGAAGGTGAGAATCACGACGCGGAACATGTAGAAGGCTGTGAGTGCGGCCACGAAGAATCCGACCCAGGGAACGATGACGGCGAGTTCGCCGCGCAGTCCGCCGAACGCCCACGCACCGGCAAGAATCTCGTCCTTGCTGAGGAAGCCCGAAAAGAGAGGAACGCCGGAAATGGCAAGCGTTGCGATCAGGAAGGTCGCGAACGTGACCGGCATCTTCTTCGCCAGTCCGCCCATGTTCCGGACATCCTGCGGATCGGTGTCATGATCATGGATCTTGTGCAGGCCATGATGCATCGCGTGGATGACCGAGCCTGATCCGAGGAACAGGCAGGCCTTGAACATGGCGTGCGTGACGAGGTGGAAGAATCCGGCCGTGAACGCGCCGACACCAAGTGCGAGGACCATGTAGCCGAGCTGGCTCACCGTCGAGTATGCGAGTACTTTCTTGATATCGTTCTGCACGATCGCGATCGTCGCCGCGACAAACGCGGTGATCGTACCGATCGATGCGATGACGATCAGGGCGCCTCCCGACATCATCGGGAAGGTGCGGGCGACGAGGTAGACTCCGGCCGCGACCATGGTCGCTGCGTGGATCAGCGCGCTGACGGGTGTCGGACCTTCCATGGCGTCGGGCAGCCACGTGTGCAGCGGGAACTGCGCGCTCTTGCCGATCGCACCCATGAAAATCAGGATGCCCGCGGCGGTGAGCCACGCTTCGGAACCGAACGGAAGGTGGCCTGCTGCGATATGCGCGAAAATCTGATCGAAGCGGAAGGTCCCGTAGCTCGTGAAGAGGATCATGATACCGGTCCACATGCCGATATCGCCCACGCGATTCATCAGGAATGCTTTCGTCGCGGCATAACCGGGGCGCGGTTTTTCATACCAGAACCCGATCAGGAGATACGAGCTGAGGCCGACGAGTTCCCACGCGGCATACATCATCAGAAGGTTGTTCGTGATGACGATACCCAGCATGGAGAACGCGAAAATGCCGAGATACGCGAAGAACCGATGGTACTTCGGATCTCCATGCATGTACCCGATGGAGAAGAGATGCACCAGGGCAGTGATCAGGGTCACGACCACAAGCATGATCGCCACAAGGCGGTCGATCATGATGCCGAGCTCGATCTGCAGAGGTATCGTGTTCCCGAACACCGAGATGGTCGTGTGGAAATCAATCCACTGGAAGTTCATCTGAATCGGTGTCAGGGCGAAACCGTGGATCGCCGGGGTATCCGGGAGCGCGTACACGCCGAAGAGTACGGCGAGAGCGAGTCCCAGGTTGAGGAACATCAGCCCTGTCGCGATCGCATCGCCCTTGCGCGGCAGCCGCTTCCCGAACCCGAGGAGCAGCGCAAACGAAAACAGGGGCATGAAGAGAATGATCAGGACCAGAGTAAGTAGTGTGTCAGCTGTCATGGCTGTATTCGCACTCGTGTTGTGTTCGCCTGTTTCAAAAAATCAGTTCGTCGAAAGCACCTTGAACTCGATCCGGCGGTTCCGCGCACGGCCCGCCTGGGTGCTGTTGCTGGCGCGGGGTTGATCCTCGCCATATCCTTTGGCGCGCAGACGCGTATCCTCGATCCCCTTCCCCGTGAGGAAGAGCAGAACGGATTCGGCACGTAACTGCGAGAGTTCGCGATTCGCCTTGGCGTCACCGCGGCTGTCGGTGAAGCCGCCGATTTCGACGACAACGCCGGGATTGTCCTTGAGCGTCTGTACCGCGGCGGCCAGTGCCGTCTGTGCGTCCGCGGTGAGCTGCGCCGAGCCTTCTTCGAACGTGACGCCCTCGAGAACGAGAGACACCCCGGAACGGAGCGGTTCCGTTGTGAGGGGCAGTTCGTCGGGACAGCCGTCGTCGTCCCGGTAATTGTTCACCGTCTCGGCTTCGTTCGGGCATCCGTCCTGGCCGTCGACGATTCCGTCGTGGTCACTGTCGCGCGACGCCGGATCGGAACCGCCGCTCACTTCCATTCCGTCGGAACTCCCGTCACCGTCGCTGTCGGCTTTCAACGGGTCCGTCTTGTAGCGGTTCACTTCGTCACCGTCCGTCAGCCCGTCGCCGTCACTGTCCGCCACGGAGGGATCCGTGCGCAGTTCGAGTTCGAGACGATCATCGAGACCGTCACCGTCGGTGTCCTGGCTGCGCGGATCGCTCTTGTGCACGCGCACCTCTTCGAGGTCGCTGATGCCGTCGGCATCGGAATCGCTTCGCAGCGGATCGGAGTGCCAGGTATGCACTTCCTCACCGTCGGTCAGTCCGTCCTTGTCCGAGTCCGGATCGAACGGGTCCGTTCCGTGCGCGAATTCCTCGCCTTCGGTGAGTCCGTCGCCGTCGGTGTCGGGCCTGGACGGATCGGTTTTCTTTGCCACCTCTTCCAGATCAGTGAGCCGGTCATCGTCAGTGTCGGTTTTCAGCGGATCGGTGTGGTGCGTATTCAGCTCGTCGCTGTCGCTGAGTCCGTCGCCGTCGGTGTCCGGGTTCAGCGGATCGGTTCCGATACTCTCTTCGTAGGTATCGCTCAGGCCGTCGCCGTCCCGGTCGCTGTGCCCGAAGAGGTAGAACTGGACGCCGAGGGAGAAACTTCCCCACGAATCCGCATTCTCCGTGGATTTCGTGCGGTCGACACGGCCGGCGATGTTGAAATTCTCCTGCACCACCTTCCCGAGCCCGTCCATCATGTCGTTTCCGTCGCCGAGCAGAAAGCGGTAGCTGATGTCTGCGTTGATGGCGATGTCCTCGGTGAGCAGAATATCGAAACCGAAGCCGACGGGAATAATGGTCAGCGTGTTGGCATCGGCAGACAGCGTCGAGTTCTCCTCGACGATCCCTTCCGGCGTATCGACATAGAACGGCTTGTTGCCGAGCGTCACGTTCAGCAGGGACCGGCCGTCCGAGAGTTTCGTTTCCGCATTGGCATTCTCATAGCGGAGAATGCCGGCACCGGCGGTGATGTAGGGATTGACCCAGCGTTTCGGGAAGAGATTTATCACGACGCGCGCTTCGCTGAACCAGAGTTTGTCCTTCTCGAACACGGTATTGCGCATCCGCGGATCGTCCGCGATGGTGCTGAAATCCCCTTCCGGGAAGTCAAGCTGCCCGACGAGCCGAGGGTCCCGGTAGAACTGCCGCGCATACACATCCTTGAACTCGTCGCGCAGGCGTCGATTGTACACGTAGTTGCCGAAACCGCCGTCGATCTGAATGCCCAGTTCGGAAAGGATATTGTACCGCGCGAACCCATAGAGCATGGCGCCGTAGTACTGGTCGGTGAATTCACCGAAGTACTTCGTGGCACCGCCTCCCGCACCGATGATCAGCATATGCTCAGGATCCCAGGTATAGGTGATCTTCTGGGCATGCGCATTGTTTCCGCTCACCAGCGACAGCAGGCATGCGAAAACTACGGTGGCGGAGCAGGTCGTCCTCATGCGATATGGGCAGCGTGACGTCATTCCTTGAGACTTGCGATCCGGTCCGCATCCACGGTATTGTTCATGCGATAGACGTGGAGAACGATGGCGAGCGCAACCGCCGCCTCCGCCGCCGCGAGGATGATCACGAACAGCGCGAAGACGTGGCCCTCGAGATTGAGCCCCTGGTAGCGGGAAAATGCCAGCAGGTTCAGGTTGGCAGAATTCAGGATGAACTCGATGCCCATGAGCATGAGCACGGCATTCCGCCGCGTGGCGAGGGCCAGGATGCCGAGACAGAACAGCACGGCACTGACGACGAGGTAATGAGGAAGGCCGATTTCCATCATGACTGCACCTCCTTGGGCTTGCGGGCGATGAGCGCGGCGCCCATCACGGCGACCAGCAGCAGGATGCCTGCAACTTCGAACGGCAGGACGAAGGTCGTCATCAGAAGTTCGCCGAGTTCAAGGGCAGTGCCTTCGATCTGCGGTATGGTCCCGATCTGCGTCCACGACGCTCCGGTCAGCACCATGATCAGCGTGCCGAGCGCAAAGCCGACGACGATCAGCGCAGGCAGCGTCTTCATGATTCCCGTGCTGATTTCAACGTCGGTCGCCTGCTTGGTGAGCATGACACCGAACACGAGAAGAATCATGATGCCGCCGATGTAGACCATGATCTGTGCGACCGCGATGAAATCCGCGGAGAGCAGCACATAGAGACCCGCGACACCGAGAAAGGTGAACAGCAGCGAAAATGCCGCATAGATGAGGCTGCGCGAGAATACGACCACGAAGGCCGGAATAATCGTCAGCGCTGCAAAGACGTAAAAGAGAATTGTCAGTTCCATTGGCTCAAGCGTGTTGGTTGCGTTATACCGCCGACGCGCGCTGCGTGGCGGTGGGTTCGCCTGTTATCCGTTGTTATCCGTCGTGGAGGCGGCGTCCGCCGCGGGCGCATCGTCCTGCTTCGGCGCGTCGTCCTGCTTCGGCGCGTCGTCCTGCTTCGGCGCGTCGTCCTGCTTCGGCGCATCGTCCTGCTTCGGCGCATCGTCCTGCTTCGGCGCAGTGTCCTTCGCAGCTGCGGCCGGCGCGTCTGCTGCCGGCGCTCCGCCCGCCTGCTCTGACGGGGCGGCCTTCTCCGCGGCCGCCTTTTCGGCGGCGGCTTTCTTCTTGGCTTCGGCGGCGGCGGCTTTTTTCGCCTCGGCCTCGGCCTTCGCCCGCTCCGCGTTTTCCGTCTTCTCCGCAGCTTCCTCCGGCGTGAGCGTGGAGAAGCGGTAGATGAGGTCCTCGCGGTTGTATTCCGAGAATTCGAACACCGGGGTCATGAAGATGCACTCGGTGGGACACGGGGGGACGCAAAGTCCGCAGAAGCAGCATTTGGCGATGTCGATGTCGAACTGCGTCACCCAGAGGCGCTTGCGGTTGCCGGTCGAGGTTTCGCCCAGCTCTTCCTCTGGCAGCGCCTTTGCCGTTTCGATGGTGATGCAGTTGACCGGACACGCCTTCGCGCACTGGTCGCAGCCGATGCAGTCATCCATGTTCACGTAGAGACGGTTGCGCACGCGCTCGGGTATGTCGTGCTTTTCATCGGGGTACTGGATGGTCACGTTCTTGACGAACAGGTGATTCCAGGTGATCCTCATCCCGACCAGGGCGGTGGAGATGCCGGCGTATATGTCTTTGAAGTATCCGCTCATAACGTCGTATTGCTTTCCAAATCGGATGGATTCTAGAGAATGACCACAAGAAAACCGACCACGAGTGCGATACCGAAGGAGAACGGAATCAGCACTTTCCAGGACATGTACATGAGCTGGTCCACGCGCAGGCGCGGCAGCGTCCACCGGACCCAGATCATGACAAAGACGAAGAAGAGGCCCTTGATCGCCAGCCAGCCGAACTGCTCGACGGCGACCAGCCACGGGGCTCCGAAGGCATCGCCGAGGTAGACGCCGAACGGGCTGTTCCAGCCGCCGAAAAAGAGCACGGCGACGACCGCGGAAACGAGGAACATGTTGGCGTATTCGGACATGAAGAACATGGCGAACTTCATTCCGCTGTATTCGGTGTGGTAGCCGGAAACGAGTTCCGATTCCGCCTCCGGAATATCGAACGGCGTGCGGTTCGTTTCCGCCAGTCCCGCGATGTAGTACATCACGAAAGAGGCCATGAAGAACGGCAGGAATATCAGGTTGGCCCACGAGGCGCTGAGCACTTCACCGCTGGCGAGTACGACGTCCTGCTTCGGGCCGCCGAACACCATCCAGTTCCAGATCGGTCCGGACTGGGCAGTGATGATGTCCTGCAGATTCAGGCTGCCGACGAACATCACGATGATGACGAGCACCATCGCCGCAGGCACTTCGTAGCTGACGATCTGTGCGACCGCGCGCATCGAGCCGTACAGGCTGTACTTGTTGTGCGAGGCCCAGCCGGCCATGATGATCGCCGCGACGTTGAGGGAACTGATGGCGAGCAGGTAAAAGAGACCCAGGTTGAGGTCGGCGCCCACGTACTGACTGCTGAACGGGATGACGGCGAAGGCCGCATACGCGCTCATGAAGGAAAGGAACGGTGCGAGATTGAAGAGGACCTTGTCCGCCTTCGCGGGCGTGATATCTTCTTTCTGCAGCAGTTTGAACACGTCGGCAATGGGCTGGATGATTCCCCACGGACCGGTACGCATGGGACCGAGACGATCCTGCATCCACGCCGAGATTTTGACTTCACCCAGGATGGCGAGCAGTGCGTAGAGCAGGATGAACACCAGTGGCAGCGCGCAGTACAGCACGACTGTCAGAAGGTTGTCGCCGAGTAGAGATTGGAGCAATGATTCCATAGTGTTGCGTCAGTATTGGCTGAATTAGCGATCCACTTCGCCGAGAACAATATCGATGCTGCCGAGGATGGCAACGAGGTCCGCGATCAGATGGCCGCGGGAAATTTCGTCGATGACGCTGAGGTTCACGAAGCTGGGGCCGCGCACCTTCAGACGGAAGGGGTTGGCGGAGCCGTCAGCGACCAGGTAGTACCCCAGCTCGCCGCGCGGGTTTTCAACGCGCGTGTAGATCTCCCCTTTGGCCGGACGGATGCGCTTCGGGATTGCCGAGGCGATATCCCCTTCCGCGGGGAAGGATTCGAGCGCCTGCTCGATGATCTTGCAGCTTTCCTCCATCTCCCAGACGCGGACCATGTGACGGTCCCAGCAGTCGCCGAGCGTCCCGGCGGAGCCGTCGCCGACACAGACCTTCCAGTCGAAGCGGTCGTAGATGGAATACGGGTCGTCGCGGCGCAGGTCCCAGTCGACGCCGGAGCCGCGGAGCATCGGACCCGAACATCCGTAACTTACCGCGACATCGCGCGGCAGCACGCCGACATTCGCCGTGCGTTCCACGAAGATCTTGTTGTAGTTGAGAAGGTTGTTGACCTCGACGACGGTCGGCCGGAATTTCTTGATGAAATCCGCCACGTCGCGGAGGAAACCGTCATAGATGTCATGCGAGAGACCGCCGACCCACATGTAGTTGTACAGCAGCCGCGCGCCGCAGGTCCGCTCGAAGATGTCGAGAATATACTCGCGGTCACGGAAACAGTACAGGAACGGGGTGAAAGCGCCGATATCCATGCCGAAGGTGCCGATCGCCACGAGATGCGAGGCGATGCGCTGCAGCTCCGCCATGATCACGCGGATGTACTCGACCTTCTCCGGCACCTCGATGCCCATCAGCCGCTCGACCGCCAGCACGTACCCGTGATTGTTGTTCATCCCGGCGAGGTAATCCATGCGGTCGGTGTAGGGCACGACCTGGGGGTAGGTCATGTTCTCGGCGTGCTTTTCGAAGCAGCGGTGCAGGTACCCCATCTGGGGGATGACCTTCACCACGATTTCGCCGTCGAGCACCAGCTCGAGCCGCAGCACGCCGTGCGTCGAGGGATGCTGCGGTCCCATGTTGAGGACCAGTTCGTCTGTTTTGAGGCGCCCCGAAGCGATTCCTTCTTTCAGGACTTCCATGCTCTCTGTCATACCGATGCGATCCTTTTCAGTACGGTACTTTCATTCCGTTATAAAACTCGGGGACTTGATAGTCCTTGCGAAGCGGGTGGCCTTCCCAGTCTTCGGGGAGGAGGATGCGGCGAAAATCGCTGTTGCCGTCGAAGATCATTCCGACCAGGTCGAAGGCTTCGCGTTCGTGCCACTCGGCGATGCGCCAGACGCGGTCTACCGACGGGACATGCGGGTCGGAAGCCGGGACGATCACCTTCAGGGTGAGTTTGTGGCGCAGCGTCATCGAATCGAGGTGATAGACGACGCCGAGCGTTTCGTCTCCGTTGTCGACGCCGCTCAGACACATGAGCGTGTCAAGCAGGAGTTCCTGGTCGTCACGTGCCTGCAGGGCCACTTCCTTAATGGAAGCCGCCGGGACAATGATGCAGGGAACCGACTCGTCGAAGGCGAGACCGGCCTCCGGGAAGAGACCGTTGAGATAGTCGAAAATCTCGTTCATTGCTTTAGGCATGCTCACCCTCCTGCTTGACGAGCGTGAAATCGCGTACCTTCTCCTGCAGCCGCATCCACCCCTCGAGAAGGGCTTCGGGACGCGGCGGACAGCCGGGAATGTACACATCGACAGGGACGACGCGGTCGACGCCCTTCAGCACGTGATACCCGTGCTCCCAGTACGGACCGCCGCAGTTGGAACAACTGCCCATGGAAACGACATAGCGGGGCTCGGCCATCTGCTCATAGAGCCGCTTCAGGCGCGTCGCCATCTTGAGGGTGACCGTGCCGGCAACAATCATGACGTCGCACTGACGGGGGCTGGGACGCGGAAGGACGCCGAAGCGCATGATGTCGTTATGCGAAGCGCTGGCGGCCATCATTTCAATGGCGCAGCATGCCAGCCCAAACGACATCTGCCACAACGAACACAGCCGTGCCCAGTTGAGAACCCCTTCTACCGATGTCAGGACGATGTTGCCGTCGTCGAATTGCTTGCTGAGAAGACCCATGAATACTCCTTTACGATCTCATTCACTTGTCGCGACCGGGGAGGCCGCAGGAGGGGTGGCGCCCTTGACCCGCAGAGGCATGTGATCAACCAGCTGGTCAAGACGCGGAACGTTGGGTTCGGGACGGATCCACTCGAGATCGCCCTTGGCCCAGAGGTAGAAATCCGCCAGGAAGAGGATCACGATGAAAAGCGCACCGGCAACGTACGCGAACATCCCGAGCTTGCTGTACACCAGCGCCCACGGAAAGAGCAGCACGAGTTCGACGTCAAAGAGAATGAAGATCAGTGCGACGACATAGAACCGAATGTTGAAGCGCATCCATTGGGGACCAATGGGGTCTTCGCCGCATTCGTACGGCAGTGTCTTCTCCGCCGTGGGATTGTGCGGACGCAGGATTTTTGCAACAAGCAATCCTCCTGCGACGAACACCAGCCCGAGGATGATGAAGATGAGGGCTTTTCCAAATTCTGTTAGCATTTGTCTCTATCAGTAGTTGCTAAAGACAATAAATCTTGGACAAGGTAGAAAAAAATTCGGACAGGATCAAACAATAGTGACAATCTGCTCTTGAAACCTGAAATGAGGGGATCAGGCGAACTGCTCCTCCGCCGCGCGCGGCTGGACTCCGTTGAACGGGGGGTACTCGTCGACCAGGTAGAGCATATACGCGTTCAGCCGGGCGGTATAGATGAAGAATGACGAAGCCTGCGCGAATTGCCACTCTGCCATGCGACCGAGAAAGAGAATGGTCCACCAGGTCAGGAACTGGACGATCATATAGACGAATGCCGCCCCGATAAAGTAGAAGCCATGCGGGAGAAGTATGAGCAGGCGGAAGAAAACCGTCGCGCGGGACATGCGCGAGGGATGTTCGAGTCGGACGCCGATCGGATAGTTCCGGTCCGCGTTTCCGTCGAACGGCGGATACTCGTCCGTAAGGTACATCGACCATGCCTGCAGCCGCCAGCTGTAGCGGAAATAGTCGGCGAGGAAACTCCACAGCCCTTTCGGATGGCGGCCGCTGAATATGATGGCCCAGAAGGAGAGAAACTGGATGATACCGGCCACGAAGCCGTACAGCATGGCCCAGACCATGTGCGGGATAGCCAGGAGCGGTCGGAAAATGAGAAACAGTCGGCGGGATCTTTCAGGTCTGGGAAGCTGGAAAATGGCTGGGTACATGCGAGGTCTCAGCTTTGACGAATGTGAGTGCTGTCCGTTTTTCCGGCGCAGAAAGGTGCCGCATGTTACGAAACCTCCCGGACTTGCACAATGATTGCTTTTGCGCGCCGACAACGGTATTTTTTTATTTCCTGCAATTTCGGACTTCTCCATGAAAAAGATCGAAGCCATCATCCGCCCTTTCAAACTCGACGACGTCCGCGACGGACTCCAGGAAATCGGTATCTACGGCATGACGATTTCGGAGGTGCGCGGGTTCGGACGACAGAAGGGACATACGGAGACCTACCGCGGAGCGGAATATCAGATCGACACCCTTCCGAAACTGAAAATCGAAGTGGTGATCGCGGATCACATGGTTGAGCCCGTGCTGGATTCCATTGTTAAACACGCCGCGACCGGACAGGTGGGTGATGGAAAGATCTTTGTGCTTCCCGTTGATGACGCCATCCGCATCCGGACCGAAGAATCCGGCGATGACGCGTTATGACAGTTCTCCCGGCAGCAGCGTCTGAACATTCGCCGCTCCCATCGCAATTCCCTCCCGTATCGCATCGTCGAGCCCGTCTCCGCGCGCCAGTGCGAGGGTGACGCCTCCGCTCATCGCATCCCCGCTCCCCACGGGATTCACCGGCCGCAGGGCCGGCACTTCCACCACCGTCGCCCCGCTTTCCCGCCATACGCGTACCGGCGCCGCACCGTCGGTGACGATGACGCACGACGCGCCCAGCGCAAGCAGCGCCGCGGCCAGCCCGTCGTCCCCTCCCCCGGCCGCAGGCAGGTGCCGGCGGAGCGCGGTGAACTCTTCCCTGTTGATCTTGACGACGGCGTTCGAGTCCGGAAGGGCGGCCAGAAGCGGTTCGCCCTGTGCATCGATCACCACGGGGATTCCGCGCTCGCGCGCACGCTGCGCGCAGGTGTGATAGAAGTCCTTCGGCAGGCCGGGCGGAAGCGATCCGGCGAGAAGCACCGCCGACGCGCCGTCGATACACTGCAGGGACTGCCGGGTAAACTGCGCGCGCTCCTCTTCCTCCACCGGGAGGGCCTCCTGTACGAATTCCGTTGCATTGCCGGCGTTATCGAGCACCGTCACGCAGCACCGCGTGGGTTGCTGCGTCTCCGCGAGCAGGAGCCGTACGCCAGCGTAGCCGAGCTGATCCTCCAGCTGCGCTCGCATTTCCGTCCCCGCCAGCGCGCTGAGGACGACCGACGCCCCGCGCTGGGCCGCGGCACGCGCGGCGTTCGCCCCTTTGCCCGAAGCGTGGCGCAGTACGACGCGGCTGCGATGCACGGCGCCCGGTTCGAGGGTGCGTACGGGATAGATGCGTTTGTCGTCGAGGGAGGGAGCAATGATGGCGATCATGGCGATGCGTTTTCTGCGCAAGGTACGAAATATTGCGACGCACACAGGGTCCGAAAACGATCATACCCGGCCGGTATGCCCTTCCGGCCGGGTATGTGGCCTCATTGTCAAGGAAGGTAAGAGAGGCTAATCGAGATAAAATTAGCGAATGATTTCGGGAAAAGCAATATGCTTTTTTTTTCACGAACGAAAGCTGATATATTGCATTCGCGGCGAGTGTATATTTGTCGTTGCGTAACATGATCGAATCACCATCCATGCGCTGTTCAGCATCACCCCTCCCCATACATTTTTCCATTTCTCTCATTCGAGAATTAAGGAGTCTCACATGAAACAGGTCCTCGTGCTGGGTGCCGGGCTCGTGGCTCGTCCACTCGTCCGTTACCTCCTCGACGAGCCGGATTTTCAGGTGACCGTCGCCTCGCGCACGGTCAGCAAGGCGGAAAAACTGATTGACAGCCACCCCCGCGGCATTGCGATGCCCATCGACGTGGAAGACGAAGCCGCGCTGCGCGCCGCGATCGCCACCGCCGATATCGTCATCAGCCTCGTGCCTTGGATTCATCACATGAAGGTGGCCAACCTCTGTGTCGAGCTTGGGAAGAACATGGTCACGACATCCTACGTCAAGCCGGAAATGCAGGCGCTGGACGAAGCCGTCCGTGAAAAAGGCCTGATTTTCCTGAACGAAATCGGTGTCGACCCCGGCATCGACCACATGGCGGCCATGAGTGTGATCAACGGCGTGAAGGCGCAGGGCGGGAAGATCACCCGCTTCTTCTCGTATTGCGGCGGACTCCCCGCGCATTGCGACAACAACAACCCGCTGGGCTACAAATTCTCCTGGAGCCCGGTCGGAGTCATGCTCGCCGCGAAAAACAACGGCCGCTATCTCGACAACGGCGAAGTTGTCAACGTCGCTCCCGAACAGCTGTTCGAACACTACTGGCTGCTCGACGTTCCGGAAGGCGGGACCTTCGAAGCGTACGTGAACCGTGACGCGCTCCCGTACCTCGACATCTACGGCATCGAAGGAGCACAGGGAATGTACCGGGGAACGCTGCGCAACCTCGGGCACTGCGAAACGTGGAATTACTTCAAGAAGATCGGACTGCTGGATCAGGAACGCACGTTCGACTTCCGTCAGACCTCCCCGCGTGAAGTCATGGCCGCCCTGGTCGACAGCAACGGTGATCATCTCGTCGAGGACATCGCGCGTTTCCTCGAAGTCCCGAAACACTCGGTGACGATCAAGAAGATGCAGTGGCTCGGACTCTTCAGCGACGAGAAGCTCCCGCTTGCGGAAGGCAGCGTCTTCGACATGTTCGCACACATCCTCGAAAACACGCTCGTGTACGCCGAAGGCGAGGTCGACCTGCTCGTCCAGCACCACGAATTCGTCGCGGAATTTGCGGACGGCCGGAAAAAGAAACTGACGTCGACGATGGTCGATACGGGCATCCCCAACGGTGACAGTTCCATGGCGCGGACGGTGAGTCTGCCGGCGGCGATCGCCACGAAACTGATCCTCAAGGGCGACATCAAACTCACCGGCGTCCAGATCCCCGTCCTCCCCGAAATCTACGAGCCTGTGCTCAGGGAACTCGACACGATGGACATCCGGCTCATCGAAAGGGAAGTCGCCCTGTAAGCTCCCCCGACGCTGCTGCGCCTGTCGGCGCAGTCGGCAGGAAAATACAAAACCCTCCGGCATGCCGTTCGATGATGGCGCGTCGGAGGGTTTTCCATTCCGGAAGACGAGGCGGCGTCCCCGCACGCACGGTGCCCGCGTGGGCGAACGCCGGCGGTTTCGCTACGTCTGAACCGTGAGATGCTGCTGGAGATACGCGAACGCGGGCGTCAGCTTTCCCGCGTGCGCGATCACGGCTTTTTTGAGTTCGGGGGGAAGATCGAGTTCCTCGAAGGGAACCCGGAAATCCGCGGCTGCGAGTGCGGGGACCAGCGGCGAGAGCGATGCGCCGAACGCGGCGCTGGCTTCACGCGGCAGTTCCGTCGGCAGTTTGTCGACCGCGAGAATCACCGGTCCGTTTCCCTCGACGCCGTCGAGGACTTTGCCGCTGAGCGGTTCGAATACGAATACCGGATTTTCGGAATTGGTTTCCTTCACCGTCAGCTGCACCGAGCCGTCGATATCGCAGGTCACATCGCCGATGACGCGCAGGCGGGGCTGCTTCCCTTCCGCCCAGAGCGCCCGCATCGTCTCGAAAGTCACCAGGCGGGGATACCGCGGTTCCCAGTAGATCCCGTTGAGCATGACGGAGAGATACGGGATGTACGTATCGAAACGGCCGCGATAGCGTTCCGGGAAATCGTAGAATTCCTGAAGCGCGAATGCCGCCCCCTCCTCTGCCGGTTCGAACATGTCCGACTCGCGGAACTCGACTTTGTACACAACCTTGTTCGAAAACTCACCCCGCGCGTAAAACGCGGCGAGTTCTTCCGGGCGGATCACCTCCACCGGCAGCAGGTCGTAGAGATGCTGTGCGCCCCTGGAAACGTTGCCATACCCGGTGAATCCGCAGACGAACGGCACGATCTCTTCCGGGAGTCCCTCGGTGCGGATGCGCTCCCCGGCGTCGCGGAAGGCGTCTTCCGCGTCCGACAGCATGCCGTATTCGGTAGCGTAGCGGATATTCGCGAACGGTGTGTGCAATCCCTCCGCGTCCAGCCGGCGTCCCAGGGCCCACATCGAGTCGATGATGCCCGCATACCCCGCGTAGTTTCCGAAGAACACGAGCCGTCGTCCCGCTTCGTCCTTGATCAGTTCGTAGTCGATCAGCGTGATGTTGTGCTCGAGAATATGACGGAGCATGCCCATGTTGTACGACTGGGCCTTCACGGTGTGGGAAAAGAAAACGTAGGGCATCCCGTCGAGCATCAGTTCCGGCTGAATTTCCTTCACCCCGAAAACGACGTTGCATGCCGAGAAATCCTCCGCCAGTTCCGCGCCGGCCTCGAGATATTCCGCGTCGCTGAAGACGCGGTTGGGCATGGATTCAACGAGGACCCGTAAGCCGTGGTCGGATCGAAGTGCCGCCACCTGTTCGGGAGAAAGCGGTACGCGTTTCTGCGTCTTGTCTTTTGTTTCCTTACGAATGCCAATACAGTTGATCATACTGGAACGATCTCCTAGCCTGTTATTCCCTCGGGAATTGTGAAAACTGTGTTTCCCTTTACCGAATGCTCAAAGGTAACCGCCCGGCGACGAATAACCAACTCCCACGTCCGGTATTCCCGCCCGGCGGTCTACTCGAGAGACTTCACCCCGACGATCTGCGTCGTTCCCGACGGGGTATCCCTCCGCAGAATGTCCGTGAGCCCCGCCGACTCCATCCATGACCGCACCTCGGTTTCGGTGAATGTGTCGCCCTGTTCCGTCGCGACGAGCATGTTCAGCGCGAACAGCGCACCGTGGGACGGATGAATGCGGTCGTCATCCATGATGAAATCCTGCACGATCACGCAGCCGCCCGGATTCAGGGCGCCGGCGCATTTCCGGATGAGCCGGGCATTCTGATCCGGCGCGTTGCTGTGAATGATCGCGGAGAGAAACACCGTGTCGTATCCGGAGGGAAGTTCGTCGGAGAGATAGTCCCCCGCGACCGTATCGATGCGATGAGACAGGCCCGCCTCCTCGATGTATCGCCGGGTGATGGGGATGATTCCCGGGAGATCGAACACCGTGGCTTTGAGGTCCTGTTTCACCCTGGCCATGGCCATTGCGAATGCGCCCGAGCCGCCGCCCACGTCGAGAACGCGAGTCACGTCATGCAGGTCGATGAGGTTCACATCCCCGGGCGCCTGCACCAGCGCGCGGTAATGCATCGCCGCGATGAAGGCCTCTCCCCATTCCCGATCCCGCTCCTTCAACTCCGTCCGCGTCGCCACCGTCCCGGTGCGTACCGCTTCGGTAAGATGGCTCCAGAAATCCCAGAGGTGATTACTGTGCTCGATGTTGCCCATGTACCCCTTTTCGCCGCGCACGAGGTGAAGTGCCGCGGTCGCGGTATTGGCAAAACGGCCTTCTTCCTTCACGAGCAGTCCCAGCGCCGCGAGCGCATGCAGCAGTCGGTCCGTCGCGTGCCGGTCGGTATGCAGTTCTTCCGCGAGAGCGTCCGCACTGCGCGGGCCGTGTTTCAGCGCGGTGAAAATGCCGAGTTCCACGGCGGTAAGGACGATCCTGCTCTGGCGGAATCCGGCGACCAGCGCGGCAAGCGCGTCGGGACGAAGTTCATGCTGCATGGAGATGCTCCCGTGAAGGTGAATAAGGGACAATATGCAAAAACCGACAGGGAAAACCCGCCGCGAAGAGCTTTTGACGCAACCATGACAATTCCGTGACAAGCGCCATGCGCCCTGGAAATACCTTGCGGCTGAATCGAAATCAAACGCAGTGTCAGAACGGAATATCCCGTGACCACCTTCGCCGACGCAGACCAAAATCCGTTTCCCATTTCATTGAGAGGATCCGTTATGAAAACCCGTTTCACCACCGTCGTTCTGCTGCTGGCCGCCCTCTGGGTGAGCCCGCTCGGGGCACAGCAGTCGCAGTATCTCACCATCCTCCACCTCAACGACACGCATTCGAACCTTCTGCCGGGGACGCCCCGCAGCGCGCCGCTCGAAGGCGACCGCGGCGGCATCGCCCGCGCGGCCACCATCATCGGGCAGGAGATGGCCAGCGAAACGCCCTGCATGGTGCTGCACGCCGGCGATGCCAGCGTGGGCGACCTGATGCATCTCTTCCCCGCCGGGAATCCCGCAGATCCGGAGATCCCGGATCTGGAGATCCTCGCTTCGCTCGGACTCACGGCCATGGCGGCGGGCAACCATGAATTCGATTTCAGTTCCCCGGGCCTCCTCGGTGCGCTCAGCAATTCGCTGCCGCTCGACGGAAACGGAAATCCGCCGTTCCCTCTTCTCTCTGCGAACATCAACATTCCGACCGACCCGGCAGAGCAGACGAGCGCGCTCGCCCTCTGGATTCAGCCTTCGATCATGAAGACTTACGGTGATTTCACCGTCGGCATCATCGGCCTCACCACCCCGATGGCAAACTATCTTTCCGATGCCGCTCCCGTGACTTTCGAAGAAGACGAGACGGCGATCGCCACGACGCTGTATACAACGGCGGCGACGCTGCGTGCAGCGGGCTGCAACTATATCATCCTGCTTTCCCACATGGGCATGGCGGCGGACCGCGCGCTTGCCGCGAGTGTCCCCGGCATCGATCTGATCGTCGGCGGACACGACCATCTCGCCACCAAGCACCCCGTGAGGGTCCGGAATCTGCTGGGCGGTGACGTGTACATCGTTCAGACCGAGGGATTCTACAGCCAGGTCGGCCGCATCACCCTCAAGCTTCACAACGGCAGCATCAGCATCAACAATTACGACCTGATCGACCTCGACGCGTCTGTTCCGGAGGAGCCGACGGTCAAGGCCGCCGTCAACGCCATCGCCGCAGGCATCGAGGGATACCTTGCATCCGTCAGCGCACCGTTCACTGACATGTTCACGGCCCCGGTCGCCTCCTGCACCCATACGCAGACCGAACTCGCGACCAATCTCGGTCAGCCCGGCCACCACGACACGCATGTCGGCAATCTTGTCGCGGACGCGTATCAGAACGGGCTGAGCGTCGACATCGGTCTCATCCCGGGCGGATCCACCGCACAGCCGCTGTATCCCGGCGTGATCACGGCAAACGACCTGTACCGCATGATCGGCTACGGGGCGAATACGGTCGACGGCATCGGCTTCGAGACCGTGAGGTTCTCCCTCTCCGGGATGGAACTGTGGATCGGCCTCGAAACCGCACTCGGCGACATTGAAAGCGACGACGAACTCTTCATGCAGGTGTCATCCAACCTGAAGTACTACTACGATCCGTCGAAAGCGCCCGGCGAACGTCTGCAGGCGGTGCTGTTCCAGGGACAGCCGATCGATCCCTTCGAGGAATACACCATCGGCACGAACTGGATGGTGCTCCAGTACCTGCTCATGCTCAACGACCTGTATAACCTCGGCATAACCATCGGGAACGAGTATTATCCCGGAGTGGGAGAATTCGCCCTCGTCTTCGGTTACGTCGCCAACCTCCAGGTGCTCGGGGGCAATCACACGCCGGGACGCGTGGTCGCGGTCGCACCCGCGACGGCGCAGAATCCGACGGCCCCGCCGCCGATGGCGAAGATCCGTTCGACCGGGCCCAATCCCTTTGCGGATCAGACGGTCATAACCTATGAAACCGCAGATGCAATGCCCGTGACCATCAAGGTGTACGACATGATCGGACGCGAAGTCGCAGTGCTCCGCGACGGCGTCGTGAATCCGGGTGTGCAGAGTGCCGTCTTCAACGCGGCCGGTCTTCCCTCCGGCATGTATTTCTGCCGGATGTTCCTGCCGGACGGAAACGTGCAGAGTGTGAAAATGCTGAAGACCCGCTGACCGGTCCCGGGACATGACGAAGCATTCCACCGCGAAATCAACGAACAACCGTCGATCGACGGTTGTTCGTTGATTTATTACCCGAATTCCGATACTTTGCTCGAAATCAACATCATTGCAGCCGATTCTCCCAAATACCTTCACCCTCCGGTACCGGTATGAGGCCTTCAAAGAACCCGCGATTCCTACTGCTCATCCTCGATCTGGCGCTTCTGGCGCTGTGCGTGCTCGGGGTGGAACAGAGCAGGCTGAAAGCCTGGATCGGTGCCGACCTCACCGCCGACCGGGGAAGCGATGGGGGATACATCGCAGTGGTGAAACTCGTCACGACCAATCCCTCCCTGCTGCAGAAGGATGACACCCTCGTCAGCATCGCCGATTTTCCCATTCGGTACCAGGAGGACCCTGAACAGATTCTCGACCAGTACCAGGTCGGGACGGATCTCCACGTGGTCGTGCGGCGCCAGGGGAAACTCGTGCGGGAGCATGTCACGCTCACCCCGTATTACTCCGTCTACGACATCATCATCCAGGCCGCAGCCATCGCCGCGTTCTTCATCATGGGACTTTTCGTGGTTGCCCAGCGTCCCCGGGATCCCGCATCGCTGCAGTTTCATCACCTTGCGGTTCTCGTCGCGACGGTGCTGGCCTTCACCTGGGGCTGCTTCAGGATGAACCCGATCCCGATCGGATACGCGCTGCGCGCGCTCTTCCCTGTCAGCAATGCGTTCATCGGGAGCATGATCATCCATTTTTCGATCGTATTCCCGAAATCCCGTCCGCTGCCCCGCGTGGGCGCGTTACTGCTGCATACGCCATCGGCGCTTGTCTCCGTCTGGGGAATCGTCGCATCCTACCAGGCAACGATGCCGTTCGATTACGCCTCCGCCCCGATATATTACGCGGCAACCTCGACTGCCAAAGTCATGCTGGGGATCGGTGCCGTGGTATCCGTCGCGATCTTCGCAGGAAAATTCATGAGGGAAAAAGACAGCGGACATCGCCGGCAGATCGCCTGGGCCATGACCGGGACGCTGCTGAGCACCCTCGCCTATGTCATATGGCATCTCAACACTTCCGGCTACATTCAGGCACGGCTGCCCGATAACATGATCGAGTTCTTCGACGTCCTGAGAATCGATGAGATCGTTTTGAATGCCGCGCTGCTCGTCACTGCGACGTTCATGGCCATCGGCATCATCCGATACCGCATGTTCAACATCGAGGTGCTTCTCAAACGCGGGACTGTCTACACCATCGTCTTCGGCATCCTCATCCTGGTCTACGTGACGATCCTCACCTTCGCGATAAACTTCGCGGGCGCACAGGATAGCCCCGTCTACCTGGCGATATCGATCGCCGTACTGGCGCTCGATCTTCTGCTGTTCATGCCCACACGCGGACTGGTGCAGCGAACCATCGATCGTTATTTCTTCCGGGTCGACTATGATTTCCGGGAGGCGCTGCGGACGATCAGCGAAGGCGTACTGACGAGCGTGCAGTCCGAGGACGTCGGAGAGGTGGTCGTGTCCGGGATCGACGGGATACTCCATCCGACCGGGGTGATGGTGATGGTCGTGCACGGGAATTCCCGGCTTGTCGTTCTGAAGCGATTGGGATTCTCCCGCTGGCGGTATCCGGGCATCAACATCCACCCCGAGCGTCTGCACCGCCTGCCGGTGCAGCCTGTGGTCTACCGGAATGTGGTCGAACCAGATGCGAAGGTGGTCTTTTCCCACATGGCGTTCGCGCACCGGTATGACGTCGCACTCATTTTCCCCATCCGGACGGAAGACGGGACGGTGGTCGGGCTGATGATCCTCGGGGAAAAGAAATCCGGTCTGCGATACACGGTGGAGGACATCGATCTCATGCAGGCGGTATCCGTCCAGGCCGGACTGCAGTTCGAACGGCTCCTGCTGCAGCAGCGCCTGCTGATCCAGAAGCACGAGACGGAAAAGCTGCGTGAACTGAACCGGATGAAATCGTACTTCGTCTCCGGCGTGTCGCACGATCTGAAGACACCGCTGACGTCCATCAAAATGTTCGCGGAGCTGCTGGAAAACCAGGTGCCGGAAAGCAGCAGCGATGCGCATCGGTCTCTCGAAATCATCCAGGGCGAGTGCGGACGCCTTGCGCGCCTGATCAACAACGTTCTCGACTTCACGCGCATGGAGCGCGGCATGATGCAGTACCATCTCGTCCCGGGTGATCTGAACCGGATCGCCCGGCACGCCTTCGATACGATGGCCTACCAGATGCGCATCGGCGGCTTCGCCTGCAGGCTTGAGCTCCGGGATGGACCGCTTCCGATACTCGCCGACGCCGACGCCATCATCGAAGCGCTGACCAACCTGCTCGGCAACGCGATGAAGTATTCCGGGGAACGGAAGGACATCGTCCTGCGCTCGGCCTCGAACGGCTGGTCGTGCAGCGTCGAAATCGAAGATCACGGCATGGGGATCGGGACCGACGACATCCCGCATCTTTTCGAACCCTTTTTCCGGTCGCAGAGCAGCAATGTGCAGAAGCTCGGCGGTGTCGGCCTCGGGCTGTCTCTCGTCAAGCACATCGCGGACGCCCATCACGCGAAAATTTCCGTCGAAAGCACTCCCGGTGCGGGCAGCACCTTCCGCATGACATTCGATCTCCTGGAGGAATCATGAAAACCGTATTGATTATCGAAGACGATCCCGCCATTCTCACGGGTCTCGAGGCATGCTTTCGTGCGGAGCATTACGAGGTGCACTCCGAAGCGGACGGCAAGCGGGGGTACGATCAGGCACGGAAAATGAATCCGGACATCATCATCCTCGACCTGATGCTCCCGTCAAAAAACGGGGAGGAAATCTGCCGCGACCTCCGGGCGAACCGGGTGTCATCCCCGATCCTGATGCTGACAAGCAAAAGCTCGGAGACGGACAAGGTGCTGGGGCTCGAGCTCGGTGCGGACGACTACATGACGAAGCCGTTTTCCGTTCGTGAACTCCAGGCACGTGTCAAGGCGCTGCTGCGGCGGGCACCGGAAACGCGCGAACCCGAGGAGTTTTCCATCGACAGTCTCTGGGTGAATCTCCGCACGCGGGAGGTACGGATCGAGGATCATCCCGTCGAACTCACCGCGCGGGAATTCGAGGTTCTCCGCTTCTTCATCGTTCACCGCAACGAAGTCGTCACGCGCGACATGCTTCTCGATGAGGTGTGGGGGTACGAGCAGTTTCCCACGACGCGGACCGTCGACAATTACATTCTCGCCATACGGAAAAAAATCGAACCCGTCCCTTCCGATCCGAAGTACATCCAGACCGTCCACACTGCCGGCTACCGCTTTGTCGGGTAATCCTCGTGCAACACAGCGCCGATTCCCGTATGTTTCAGGGTAAAACGACAGAAAGGCTCCCGTGTCGCCCCCTCCCGTTCTCAGAATCCGTTTCGCCCTCCTCCTGATCGCATTCCTGCTGCTGCTCGGGACCGCAGGGTATATGTTCCTCGAACGCTATGCGGTCATCGATGCCCTCTACATGACCGTCATCACGCTGGGAACCGTCGGATATCGTGAGGTGGCCCCGCTCAGCGATCCGGGCAAGGTTTTCACGATACTGCTGATCGTCGGCGGCATCGGCACCGTTGCCTGGGCGGTCGGACAGTCCCTCGAATACTTCATCAATTCTCTCGCGGTACGGAGGCGGCGGATGGAACGCAGCATTGCAAAACTGGAAAACCACGTGATCATCTGCGGCTACGGGCGCATCGGACGCCAGGTCGCCTCGCAGCTCCGCCAGCGGAATGTGGATTTCGTCATCATCGAACGATCGCAGGAGATGATCGAAACGCTTGACGCCATGGGATTCCTCGCGGTCGACGGCAACGCGACGGACGATGATGCTCTCTCGCGCGCGCGAATCGAGAAAGCCGCGACCATCGTCGCCACGCTCCCGACAAACGCCGACAACGTATATGTCGTACTCTCGGCGCGGAACCTGAATCCGGAGATCCGCATCGTCGCGCGGGCCAGCGACGCGGCCTCGCGACGCAAGCTGCAGCAGGCCGGCGCCGACAAGGTGATCTCCCCGTATGAAATCGGAGGACGGTACATCGCCAACGCCGTCATGCGGCCGCATGTCGTGAATTTCATGGACGTCGTCAACGCTTCCCGCGACGAGGTCACGCAGAGCCTTGAAATCGAAGAACTCGGCGTCACACGGGCATGCAGCTACGCCAATAAAAAACTGCGCGACACCGATATCAGGTCGGTGCTGAATATCATCGTTCTTGCCATCCGTACCCCGGACGGGGAATTCGAGTACAATCCCTCCCCGGATACCCTTCTTTCCCCCGGGAGCATGCTGATCTGCATCGGCATCGCGGAGAACCTCGACCGGCTGGCGCTCGCCCTCGGGCACGGCGACTGACCATCCCTGTTTCCGCCGGCCGCTGCCTTATTCGCATTCACTCTCGGCGATCACTACAAGCTGCAGCTGCGCGTCGACGCGCAGCATGGTGTTCCTCGGGGGATTCAGCTGCAGCGTTCGCCCTGTGCCGCGTGTGCTTCCCTCCCTGCAGCCGATCGCGACTTCCCCGCGGGCGAGCGATGCCCGAAGAAGCTGATCGAAACTGACGGTCTCTCCCGCCGCTGCGTAGAGCATCGCCGGTTTCAGATAGATTTCCTTCCCTTCTTCGTCGAACAGATCCTGCATGATCATCTCCGTTCGGCGCTCCCGGCAGACCTGTGCGATCATTTTACTGACGAGATCGTTGCTGATGATGACATCGCGCAGCGATCCCGTGGATTCGGCGAGGTCCTTGTTGCTCACATTGAAGATTTCGCCGACGATCTGCTGCTGCCGCGGAAAGGGACGCCCGTCGCGCTCGGCCTGATCGCGCAGCGCCCGGAGCAGCAGCAGTGTCATGATCACGCGGGTATCCGCATCCTCGATATGGATGTCGTCGACGTCATCATCCAGCACGATGATCGCATCAAAACCGCCCGGCTGGAGATCCTCGATCACCCCCGATGCGAGATAATCCTCCTTACGGAGCAGGATGTTCACTTCGGCATCCGCCCCGATGATCGATGACACCTCCCCGGCCGTCAGTCCGTGAGGAAGGCCGGGGCTGACGAGGGTCACCGCATACTGCATCCGCGCCGAACGGGCGTATGCCGCATATTCGGTCAGCAGCGGGAAGACCTTTTCATTCCACCCGAGAAGAAGGACGTTCCGAATGGGCCCGGTTCTCGCGGGCGGCGAACCCGGCGCCTTCGGCAGGGCGGGCAGATGCACGTTTCCATTCTGCATGTCCGCTTCCTTCCGCGCGACGGCGATGATGCAGTCGTCAGGCAGGATACGGAACGCCTCGTCGAGCCGGGCGGGCGCAAGGAACGGTTGGCCGTCCCGGAACACGCCGACAGGAATCGAGGTCCGGAACGAGAATACCGTCTCCTCCCATGACCGTCCCGCCAGCTCGTCGGCGGGGGTGAAATGAAACTCGTTGCTGTGATGGGAAAGCAGTTCGTTGTATACCTCGACGAGCCCTTCCTGTCTCGCGGTCTGGAGAATGATCTTGCTCAGATTATCCGATGGCTGAATGATGCTCAGAGGCACATTGCGCGCCGCCGCGCGTGCGAGGGGGACGAATGAGGGGACTTCGATTTCCGCAATGATGTCGGGCGTGGGAAGATCGCTTTCACCGCGTCGTTCGATGATATGCGCCGCCGCCATGATCGTCTTCACGACCTGCACGTCGTCGTTGTTGTGTCCGCCGTCCTGACGCAGGATAATAACTTCGCGCGCCCGGTCGATTGCCAGCAGCTCGAGGTCTTTCAGGTCGGTAAGCGAGCCCTGCCGTATGACCCACCGCGAGCGCATGCGCCGCCTGTGGAAACTCTTGCGCATGCGTGTCTCAATTTCCTCAATCGGCCGCTCGGACGCGATGACATACACCTGTTTCCGGTTCTCAAGACCTTCGTACAGTTCATCGAGAATGGGGATCACCTTGCCGCTCCAGCCGAGAATGACGATATGCTCCTCCTCGATGACGCGGGACGTGCCGCGCCTGAGCTGTTCGAGGCGCTGCTGGATGCGCGACCCGACGAGGCCGACGATTGCGGCGAACACGAGAAAGTTGAACAGCGTGAGAAATATCGAGAGTATCTGCGAAAACGTCCCGGTCTCCAGCCAGTAGCTCTCCATGACATGCATCACCACCCACCATAAGCGTACGGAGGGCCAGTACGGACCGTCCTGCTGACCGTCCGTCACCCCGAAATCGGGTCCGGGGTGCACGCCGGCGACTTCCGCGATCACGTAGAACAGCACGATCACGGCGAGGACGATGATGGCGGAGATGAAAAGCTGAAGGGTGAAACCTGACTGGAAGAACTGATCGCTGCGATAGCGGAGGCGTTCCCGTAACGAGGGTCTGTTCATGAATTTCCGGGGCTGAGTGGATGTTGCTCAAACATAGGGAATCAGGAAACGCCAGTCCACTCCGGTCACCCGGCAGTGGAAGACTGCGGTGTCCGGCAGGGTCGGGGAATTCCAGGGACGATCTTCCCGAGGACTTGATTGTCACTCGCGGGGGCTCTATATTTTCGGAGCATTGCGGGTGTAACTCAGTTGGTAGAGTGTCAGCTTCCCAAGCTGAATGTCGCGGGTTCGAGTCCCGTCTCCCGCTCACACAAAGGCCCTCCGAACGAGGGCCTTTCTTTTTTCCGCCTGGAATGAATGAGGGGCGCAGCATGCTGCGCCCCTCCGTGTAATGACAGATACGAACAGATGCGCTGATTACTTGTTCAGCACCATCTTGATGGTCTTGGAGAACGACAGTCCCGACTGCAGTCCGGTCATGGACACTGTCGCGATGTAGTTTCCGGAGGTAAGATTCGTCGCGTCGAAGAGCGCGGTATGCACACCTTCCTCGACGGAACCGTTCACCAGCGTCGCCACCGTCCGTCCGAGCATGTCGGTGACGGTGAGGCTCACCTGGCTCCGCTCGGGAACGCTGTACTGAATGCTCGTGGTCGGATTGAACGGATTGGGGTAGTTCTGATCCATATCGAAGGTGGCCGCGTGGAAGGTACCGCCGTTCTTCGGCGTCACGTCACCGTGATCGCGGAGCCAGTTCAGCTTGATGGCGATATAGTCGAAGTTATTCACGACACCGTTGCCGTCCGCATCCATGTAGCAGCCTTCGGGGGTGTACCAGGGCACGCCCGGCTGCAGTTCCCAGGTCAGGTAGGTGAGCGGATTGCTCTTGGCGTCCGAACGGTAGCGTGCGGGACCGTTGAGCCAGTTGCTCTGGAGATTCGCATCGTGAATGTAGGTATTCAGGTCATTGCGGTCACCGTAATTGACGACGTTGTCGTTGTTGACATCGCCCGGCCATACCTCGCAGAGGGTCTGTCCCGGCGCGAGCACCATCACCACGGCGTTTAGTGCAACGTCTTCATACTTGTTGCAGATGTCATACACGTGGAACACCACCTCGAGATTGTAGAATCCCGGCGGAAGCTGGGACGACTGAACGTAGAACGTTCCGTTGACGGTATTCGCGCTGATATGCACCACGGTGTTTTCGCTGTGCACCAGGATGTCGGTCGGGGTGTAGAAATTGAACGTCACCGTCGCGTCGAAATCGCCGACCGCGCGCCCGACGCTGAAGTCGATCGGAATCTGGTCCGGCTGTATGACGAACGCGGGTGCGTTGAAGCTCACATCGGTCGAAGGATCGGTGCAGACATTGCGGATTTCGATTTCACGGAAATTCGGGTTGGTCGTCTGCCCGACGGGGGCCATGACCCAGTTGGTGATGCGAACCCTTGTCGAGGTTACCGGAGTCGGAAGGGAAACGACCTTCGTCCAGTCGGTATACGGCGCCGGGAAAAGATACGTGTGGGCGGTCACCCATGCCGACCCTGTCCAGTACTGGATATCGGCACCGGTGAGATACCGACGGTTGATTTCGGCGTGATAGAACGTGAACTCACCGAAGGTCTGCGGCGTGGGCCATTCGAACATGATCCAGGCGCTGGCGTTGGTATGGGTGCCACCGCTGGTCCATCCCCAGGGAAGTGATCCCTGCGGGGGAATGACGCCGTCGTTGTAGTTCGAAGGTGCGTACGTGCCGGAACCGCCGGAACTATGCGTGCAGACTGCGCTGGTGGCGATGTTCGGTGTCGGCGACTGTGCCAGGGCAGCAACCGATACGAACAGCGTTAACGCGGTGATGATCGAAAAATGAAAAATCGTCGCGCGTATCTTCATGGGATACTCCTTCGGTAGTGTGGCGGTGATTAATGAGGACAATCAGATTGTGTTTTCGAATTACCGCCAAGATACTTCAAATTTCAATCGAGCGCAACAACATATCTCTGGATCCAGTTTTTTCATATTCGGCGCGGTTTCGGCGTAACCCAGACGAAAAGACCCGCCCTGGGGGCGGGTCTTTTCTCACAGCGTGGAACTGGTGAAACTACTTGTTCAGCACCATTTTGATCGTTTTCGAGAAGGACAGCCCGGACTGCAGTCCCGTCATGGAGACCGTGGCGATGTAATTGCCCGACGTCAGATTCGTCGCGTCGAATGCCGCGGTGTGGACGCCCTCTTCGATCGTGCCGTTGACGAGCGTGGCGACGGTGCGGCCGAGCATGTCGGTCACCGTCAGACGGACCTGGCTAGCTTCCGGCACACTGTACTGGATCGTGGTGGTGGGATTGAACGGATTCGGGAAGTTCTGATCCATATCGTAGGTATGCGCGGTAAAGTCACCCGACTTGGCGTTGATTACGCCGTGCGTCCGTCCCCAGTTCAGCTTGATGGCGATGTAATCGAAGTTGTTGACGACGCCATTGCCGTCCGAGTCCATGTAGCAGCCCTCAGGCGTCTGCCAGGGGATGCCCGGCTGCTCGCCCCACTCGAGGTAGGTCATGGGATTGGTCGCCGCGTCATGGCGGAAGCGGGCAGGTCCGTTGAGCCAGGAGCTGCGCAGGTTGGCTTCATAGATATACCGATTCAAATCTCGGCGATCCCCGTAGTTGACAACGTCATCGTTGTTGACGTCTCCCGGCCAGACGCTGCAGAGCGTCGATCCTTCCGGGATGATGAGCAGCAGCTTTTCTTCAAGTTCGGTATCCTGGTATTCCTCGCAGGAATTCAGCGAATTGATGATCGGTTTGATGAGATAATAGCCGGGCTGCAGGGATGCCGGGAGCGATACCATCTGCCGTCCGATCAGATCCTGCCCGGCGGGTTTGACGTCGTTGAGCGTGGTGACGTACTCGGGAGCCGGATCCGGATCGCCGATGAGACGGAACTCCAGGGTGATGCCGACGTTCGACGCGCCGTCCGGATAGCGCACGGTGTAGCCGATCCAGATGTTGGACGGCACGGAGGTGTAACCGATGGAATTCCCGGCCGCGTCGACCACGGAAATATCGAAAGAGAGATCCGGAATGATACAGGGCGGACCGCAGTACAGCTCGACCCGGCCGATCTGTCCGCTGGAGGTGCCGAGAGGCATCTGCGCAGGCGTCCAGGGAGGATTCTGTGAATGCGCGTTCAGGATGTTGTCCTGAAACATCAGGCGGATCAGCGTTGTCGGGTAACCGAGAATGTTCGTCGAGTACCCGGGAGTAAAGCTCGCGGAGTAGGAATTGATGGCGTTGAAATTCGTCGCCGGCAGATCGCCGCGATGCCCCATGACACCGATGTAGTCGCCGTCATTGATCAGAATCTTGCAGGGAATGATGTTTGAACCGGGCACCGTGTACCATTCGCCGAGCACGGTGTACGCAGACGTCCCGGGAAGACCGGGAGGCGGCGCGTTGAAGCGGACGATATATATATTCTGGGAAGCGGTCGAGCTCGCGTTTGTCGGAACTCGCACACCTTCGAGAAAGAAGGTTGTCGGGGCGGTGAACCAGTAGCCGCGGGAGTATCCCGTATAGGTACTGGAATGGGGAGGCAGCGGCATCATCTGCACCTGCGCGCTCGCGTCGAATCCAAGAAGGCCGATAAGGACGAGGACGGACGCACCGGTGAGGAATCTGCGTAACAGCTGTAATACCTGAAGCATAGCGACTCCTGAGTGTGGTTTTCAGATATGGTGATGCGAAGAAAGCATAGCCTTCTTATACCACGGATAAACACCGGAAGTTGCAAAAGGTTTCAGTTTTTCGTGCATTTCTTTCACTGTGACGAACCGACCCGGATTCGTCCGGTATTCCCCGCTCCGGGCGCACGCGGGGAGGCATTTCGAAAAGCATTCCTTGCTTATCATCTCCATCGCTTCTAACTTTCCATTTTCATCTTCAATCGGAGAGAAGATTTGAGTTTGACGTATAAGAATGCCGGCGTGGATATCGACTCGGGGGAAGAACTCGTCCGCCGGATCGCCCCGAAAGTCAAAGCCACGCACGGTCCGAGAGTCATGGCGAATATCGGTGGTTTTGGTGCCCTTTTTGACGCTTCTTTCACCGAATACCGGGAACCGGTTCTGGTTTCCAGTGTCGACGGCGTCGGGACGAAGCTGAAAATTGCCGCACTTGCCGACCGCCACGATACGGTGGGACAGGACCTGGTCAACCACTGCGTCAATGACATTTTGACGACCGGCGCACGTCCGCTCTTCTTCATGGATTATTTTGCGACAGGCAAACTGAACCCGGACGTCGCGGAACAGGTCATCAACGGGTTTGTCGAGGCCTGTACGCAGAACGGCTGCGCGCTCATCGGCGGGGAGACCGCGGAAATGCCCGGGATGTATGCGCCGACGGAATACGATATCGCCGGCACGATCGTCGGCATCGTCGAAAAGAGCCGCATTCTGAACAAACAGCACGTCCGCCCCGGCGACGTCCTGATCGGACTTCCGTCCAACGGACTGCATACGAACGGCTATTCACTTGCGCGCGCCGCGCTGCTCCCCCATTTCTCCCTCGACGCACATTTCGACGAACTGGGCTGCACCCTTGCCGACGCCCTGCTGGCCGTGCATCGCAGCTACCTGCACGCCGTGTCGCCGCTGCTTGACGAAGGCCTCGTCCACGCGCTCTCGCACATCACCGGCGGCGGTATCGTCGGCAACACCATGCGCGTCGTCGCGGATGACTGCCGGCTCGATGTGGACTGGGAAGCATGGCAGCGTCCGGCAATTTTCCGGATGATCCAGGAACTCGGGAATGTTCCGGAAGAGGACATGCGCAGGACGTTCAACCTCGGCATAGGCATGATCGTCATCACTCCTGAAGAGCATGTCGACGCAGTGCTGCAGCGACTGGCGGCCGAGAATCCTGTGCGGATCGGAACCGTGGCCGCGCGCGCCTGAACGACACAGCCGGCTGAATAAAATGAAACGCGTCCCCATCCGGGACGCGTTTTCTGTTTGTCCGTCAGCTCCCCGCTGACCATACTATCGAACAATCGTTCAGGCGGAGGCGGGCAGCGCCTTCAGTTTTGCCAGCGTCGAATCGAGACAGGGGATGCGCTCCGCCTTCACGGATCGCGAACTCCACCCGTCAAGGATGTCGATGACCTGCCGTCGGGACGCCGTCTCCCATTTCAGTCGGGGGTTGCTGAGAAAATCGCAGACGAGCTTGTGGAGTTCCGGCTCGCTGGACTCCCTGAGGGAGACGAGGAATCCGATGAGTTCGCTCCGGCTGCCGTACATGCCCGCGATACGCAGAACGTACTGCAGCGCGTGGTACATGTGGGGATCGCCGACATGCGGGGTCGCGCGGCTCAGCAGCGCATAGGCCGCAGCGGAATCCTCATGCCGGGTTCCGATGACCCGCGCCGCGATGCCCGGCGGTATCAGGCGCCGCCAGGGTTTCGGTGAACTCGCAAGCTGCTCGAGCGTCTCGTATTCCTGCTGAAAGTACTGGTCGTAGTGTTCGAGCAGCGCGTACAGAATCAGGTTCCTCGCGTCGACCCAGTCGAGGCTCATGTCGATGAGTTCGATGATCGGCGCGGCTTTCAGCGGCTGCTGCAGCAGATATGCGCCGGCGATCATCGCGGCGATTTTCCGCTGATGCGCGACACCGTAGCGGAAGCCGTGCGCGGTACCGATACTGTTTGCATGCGGGATGCGGACGACATGAAGCGGCGCCGTCTCCCAGAGCCAGCAGGCGAAATCGAACCCGTTCGGCGGCAGTCCGGCGAACCCCTCTCCCATCGCCTCCGCGATCATCCGCGCCATCTCCCAGGCGGCAAGATGCCGTCCTTCCAGCGTCGGCGGATTTTCGAGCTGCTCGATGATATCGGCGAGCGCGGACTCGAACTCTCCGCCCGTCACCAGGAGACTGTTGCGGATGTTGCGATCGAATATCTCATGCATGACGGGACCTTATCTTGCAGCGGAATGAAGCGCGTCGGGGCGCCAGAGATAGAGAAAGCGGTAGACCGCTTCCGGATCATGCCCGCCGTCTTTCTCCAGCAGGCCGCTGTCCTGCGTATGCAGTCTCTGCCCCTTATCGTCGAGAATCACCAGCACCGGAAAACCGAAGCGATCCGGATGCCCCAGCCGGGCGAGCGTCGCGGCATTCTTGTTTTCCTTGCTGTTATTGACGTGGAGCGTCACGAAATCGCTGGTCAGCAGGGAGTCGATCGCCCGATCGTTCTTCATGAGCCTGTCGAGTTTCAGGCACCAGGAACACCAGTTCCCGCCCACCACGACAAACACGTGTTTCCCGGCGGCGGCGGCTTTGGCGATGGCCGCATCGAGCTGCGCCGGGGCGTCCGCGGCAGGATCGTAGGGTTTCCCGGCGGTTTCCTGCGCGCGCAGCGTGACCGCGGTGAGCAGGAACAGAATCAAGGGAATGACAAGCGATTTCATGAAAGCATCCTTTGCGGACGGGGACCGGATTCCAGGAGGTGATAACGAAGCAGGCGCGAAGTGCTCGGGTTACGTACCGGTAAAATAGGCCCTCGGCGGGGAAACGACAAACGCATGAAGGGGTAAAAAAAGGAGGCTGTCCTCTTCAGGAACAGCCTCCGCGGAAAACAGAACAAAAGGCGATCAGGCGTTGATCAGGGAGAGCCGCTCATTCATGCGTGCATCCACCTCAATCACCGCGGGAACGCGCGCGCTCGTCGGCAGGACCTGGTCGGAATACAGGACGAAGTGCGCCTTCCCGTCCTCCGTCGGGAATGTCAGACCGATATGGCCTTCCGTTCCCTGCTGGCGGATAAACGACATGATCTCGCCGGAAAGCTCCTCATAACCGGTGAACGACGGCGTACGCCCCTCCATCTCGAGCAGTCGGCGGAGAATGGCGAGATTGCTCATTCCCGTCGGCGACTCGCCGATGGCGTTGCTGCGCTGACGCTGACCCGCCCAGTTCGTGAAGTGCCCTTCTCCTTCCCAGTACGCGGCGAGCGGCAGGAAAACATCCGCCGCCTGCGCGGTCTCGGTCAGGAACATGTCGGCAACCACGAGGAACTCGAGATTGTTGACGAAGCTGTTGTAGTCTTCCGACGCAGCGGGATTTTCGCCGAAAATGAGTGCAGCGCGGATTTTATCTTCGCGCATTTTCCGCGCGAGATTCGTTCCGCCCGCGACCACTTCGGTGATGTCGTGCTTCCAGAATCGGTTGACCGCGTCCAGGATCCGCGCGTTCCGGATGCTCGCGCCGCCGGGCAGGAGCTGACGGTCGAAGCCGGCGATCGTCATACCAGTATGATTGCATTCGCTGGAGAAAAGCGCGATGCCGGAGCCTTTGACCCCGACCTTTCCAAGCATCATCATCAGCGTGGCGAGCGCCTTGAGGTCTTCGCTCGAACGATCGAGACGGCTGTCGAGGTTGTACCAGGCAACGATTTTCTTCGCCGGATCCGAGAGCAGCTCGACGATGGCGTGGATCTTGCTCTCCGTGACGCCTGTCACCAGCGCGACTTCGTGCAGATCTTCGTTTTCGAGCTGCGCTTTCACCTGCTCGAAATTGACCGTGCGGCGGGCGATGAACTCTTCGTTCACCGCACCCCGGCGCAGAAGCTCGGCCAGGATCCCGTTGAGCAGCTTGGTGGCGGTGCCGCGGCGGGGATCCGCCCAGACGCTGGCGTGCGGAACGAGGTCGATTTCGGAGGAATTGATCACGACCGCCTCCGTGCCCTGCCGCATCCGACGCTTCATGCGCCAGCCCATGACCGGGTTGTCGACCGTCGGGTTCCCGCCGAGGAACAGGTAGAGATCGGCGTTCTCGAGATCGTCCAGATCGGCGCTGGCGAGTGTCGAACCGAGTATATCGTCGAGCGCGTGGTAATCCGCACCGCTCACCATCTGGTGGAAAGAACCGATGTTGTTGGTCCCGAGCGCGGTACGTGCATACCTGCCGGCGAGATAGAGTTCTTCGTCGGTCAGTTTCGGTGAGGCCGTGACCATCACGCTTTCCGCGCCGTAGTCTTCGAGAATGCGACTGCGTCCCTTGTGGATTGCATCGAACGCTTCTTCCCAGGAGACTTCGACGAGTTCGCCGCCCTTGCGGACCATGGGTTTCTTGACACGGCTGCCGTCGAGATAGTGCTGGTACCCGAAACGCCCGCGAACGCAGAGTTCGCCGTAGTTGGGACCGATCTCCGGCGAGGCGCCGGTGACGTAAAACAGATCCGCGGCCTTGACCTTCATCGTGACGTTGCAGCCGACTGAGCAGTAGTTGCAGATATTGAATACCGCGTCCATCTGCCAGGGACCCGAACGCCGGAACGGCATCTTCTCGACCAGCGCCCCGGTGGGACACACGTCGATGCAGTTACCGCAGGCAACGCAATTGGTTTCGTGCAGCGCCTTTTCCATCGCCGGTTTGACGATTGTGCGGAAGCCGCGGTTGACGAAGCCCAGCGCCGCGACGTTGAGAATTTCCTTGCAGGTGTTGACGCAGCGGCCGCAGTTGATGCACTTGTTCGAGTCGATCTTGATGAACGGATGCCGGGTGTCCGCGGTGTAGCGATTGAATTCGCCGACAAAACGCTGCTGATCGACGCCGTACTCGGTGCAGTAATCCTGCAGGCGGCACGAGAGTCCTGCATCGCAGCCGCACTCCGCGCAGCGCAGCGCTTCCGCGAAGGCGTCCTGGTCCGCGTAGGCGTGTTCGACTTCCATGAACCCCTTCAGGCGCTCCGCGACGGGAATTTCATGCGCGTGATGGCGTTCGCTTTCCTTGACCTGCGGGATGTCTTCACGCGTCATCTTGTGGAAGTTGTCGCGCTTGCTTTCGAAGCGGTCGGTCAGGGGCACGATTTCGCCCGTCTGAAGGTACTTGTCGATGGCGCGGGCCGCCATGCGTCCCGCCGCGATGGCGTCGATGGCATCGGCCGGACCCGTCACGACGTCACCGCCCGAGAACACTCCCGGACGGTCCGTGTCGAAGGTTCCGGTTTTCGCCTCGATCGTTTTCCAGCGGGTCACGGCGATTTTTTCGTCGCCGGCTACGCCCTCGAGATCCGGTTCCTGCCCGATCGCGGAGATGACCCAGTCGCATTCGAGATCGAAATCCGAACCTTCGACGACCACCGGGCGACGGCGGCCCGACGCGTCGGGCTCTCCGAGTTCCATGCGGACGTTGCGGATCGATTTCATGCGGTTTTCCTCGACGTTCACGCGCACGGGCGCGGCGAGGAACTCCATTTTCACGCCTTCTTCTTCGGCCGCGACGATCTCGATTTCGTTCGCGGGCATTTCCTTGCGCGTGCGGCGATAGAGCAGGATCACTTCATCGGCACCGAGACGCAGCGAGGTGCGCGCGGCATCGATGGCGGTGTTGCCGCCGCCGACCACGACGACGCGTCCCTTGATGTCAGGCTGCGTCTTCATCTCCACCTGGCGCAGGAAATCCACGCCGCTGAGCACGCCGTCGGCTTCCTCGTTTTCCACGGCCATCGGCTTCCCGACCTGGGCGCCGAGTCCGACGAACACCGAGCGGAAGCCCTGATCGAACAGATCGTCGATCGAGAAATCCTTGCCCAGCATGCGCTGCGTGTGCACTTCGACACCGAGATCGGTGATCCAGCTGATTTCCTTGTCGAGCACTTCCTTCGGCAGGCGGTACTCGGGGATGCCGTAGCGGAGCATGCCGCCGAGATGCGGCAGGGCCTCGTACACCACCGGGCGATAGCCTTCGACGGCGAGGTAATATGCGCAGGTGAGGCCGGCCGGTCCGCCGCCGATGATGGCGACGCGAACGCCGTTGTCGTCCTTGACTTCCGGTTTCCACATATCGCCGATCATGTCCTGATCCGCGACGTAGCGCTTGAGGAAATCGATGCCCACGGGGGAGTCCACCAGCGTGCGGCGGCAGTTCACTTCGCACTTGCGCGTGCAGACGCGACCGCAGACCGACGGCAGCGGGTTCTTCTCCTTGATGAGCGCGACGGCTTCCTTGAATTTGCCCATGCTGATCAGGGACATGTAGCCCTGGATGTCCACGTCGGCCGGACAGTTCAGACGGCAGGGTCCGAAGCAGTCGGCGTAGTGGTTGGAAACGATCAGTTCGAGGCAGGTTTTACGGGCGCGGCGCACTTTCTGCGACGCGGTATTGATGACCATGCCCTCCTGTACCTTCGTCGAGCAGGCCGGGAACATGCGGTTCTGGCCTTCCACTTCCACCACGCAGAGGAAGCATGAGCCGAACGGCGCGAGCTTCTCGTCGTAGCACAGCGTGGGGATATGGTCGATGTTCTGCTCGTGGCAAACGTCGAGAATGGATTTCTCGGGAGAGGCGGTTACTTGCTGTCCGTTTATCGTCAATGTTACCATGGGGCACCTTAATCCTTCACTACCGCGTCGAAGCGACAGACCGTGAAACATTTACCACATTTGATGCAAAGGTCCTGATCGATCAGATGCATCTCCTTGCGTTCGCCGGTGATCGCGGCCGTCGGACAGGCGCGGGCACAGGCGGTACAGCCGTTGCAGAGATCGTTGATCGTGTAGGTGAGCAGCGGCGTGCAGACATGCGCCGGACATTTCTTGTCCTCGATGTGCGCGACGTACTCGTCACGGAAGTACTTGAGCGTGGTGATCACCGGATTGGGTGCGGTCTGTCCGAGACCGCAGAGGGATGCCGCGCGGATCTGCTCGCTCAGCTCGGAGAGGTTGTCGAGATCTTCCATCGTGCCCTGCCCGTCGGTGATGCGCTCGAGAATCTCGAGCATGCGCTTGGTCCCGATGCGGCAGAACGTGCATTTCCCGCAGGATTCCGCCTGCGTGAAAGTGAGGAAGAATTTCGCCACGTCCACCATGCACGTGGTCTCGTCCATCACGATCAATCCGCCCGAGCCCATGATGGCCCCGGTTTTGTTGACTTCCTGGTAGTCGACGGAGAGGTCGCACATTTCGGCCGGGATGCAGCCGCCCGACGGACCGCCCATCTGCACGGCTTTGAAGCGCTTGTCGTCGATGATCCCGCCGCAGACGTCGAAGATGATCGAGTTGATGGTGAGTCCCATCGGCACTTCGATCAGACCGGTGCGACGCACCTTGCCCGCCATGGCGAAGACCTTCGTTCCCTTGCTGTTCTCGGTGCCGTACGCCGCGAATGCGGCGCCGCCGTTGAGCAGGATCCACGGGATATTCGCGAAAGTCTCGACGTTGTTGATGTTCGTCGGCTTGCCCCAGAGTCCGGAAACGGCGGGGAACGGCGGACGGAATCGCGGCATGCCGCGGCGTCCTTCGATCGATGCGATCAGTGCGGTTTCCTCACCGCAGACGAACGCACCGGCGCCTTCCTTGATCTTGATATGGAAATTGAATCCGCTGTCGAGGATGTTGTCGCCGAGCAGCCCCCGCCGTTCGGCCTGGGATATCGCCTGCCGGAGACGCGCGATGGCCTTCGGGTATTCCGCACGGCAGTAGATGTAGGCGTCGTCCGCACCGATGGCGAAGCCCGCGATCATCATGCCCTCGAGCACGGAGTGCGGATCGCTTTCGAGCACCGAGCGGTCCATGAACGCGCCGGGATCGCCTTCGTCGGCGTTGCAGATGATGTACTTCTTGTCGCCTGCGGATGCGCGCGTGAATTCCCACTTCTTTCCCGTCGGGAAGCCGCCGCCGCCACGGCCGCGGAGTCCCGAAGCGAGCACTTCGCTGATCACTCCTTCGGGCGTCATCTCGGTCAGCACTTTCCGCACGGCCTTGTATCCGTCACGGGCGAGATATTCCTCGATCGAACCCGGATCGATCACGCCGCTGTTGCGCAGCACGATCCGGACCTGGTTGTCGAAAAATCCTTCTTCCCTTCCATTGCCGAGGGCAAGCCATTCTTCGATGTTCGTGCCGCCGAGGACGTCCTCCTCGATGATGCGGCCGACGCGCTCGGGCGTTACCTCCGCGTACAGGTGGCTTTCGCCTTCGCCGTCCTGAATTTCGATCAGCGGCTCACGGTAGCACATACCGATACAGCCGGTCTCCTTGAGAACAAATGCACCCGGATGCTCCTTGAGTTCTTCCTGAAGCGCCCGGAAAACCTTCTCACCGCCCGCGGAAATTCCACAGGTTCCGAGTCCTACGAGTACTGTTTTCATGTATTCACCTATCCGGGTTACTGATCCGTTGCCTTGCTGCGATTCTTGAAGTCGCGAAAGATTTTCCGCGTCTTCGCCGCGGTGAGGCGGCCAAACACTTCGCCGTTGATCGTCAGCACCGGCGCGAGCGAGCAGCAGCCGATGCAGGCGACCGAGACGAGGGAGAAGAGTCCGTCTTCGGTGGTCTCCTCATAGTTTATGCCCAGCTCTTCCTGCAGCGTGCTGTAGAGCATCTTCACGCCATTGACGTGGCAGGCCGTGCCGTTGCAGACACGGATGATGTTTTTCCCCAGCGGACGCGTGCGAAACTGTGCGTAGAACGTCACGACGCCGTAAATCTCCGCTGCGGGAATTCCCGTCACGTTGCTGATGTAATGAATGGCTTTTTCCGGTACGTACCCGTAGGTGTCCTGCGCCGACTGCAGCAACGGGATGAGCGCACCCTCATGCCCGTCGAATTTCCAGAGGTCGACGTTGAATTGTTTGAATTCGTCAGAGTGTTGTTCTGCCATCTGTCTGCCTCTAAAGTTGGGTGAGGTCGATGATCCAGTCCCGCTTGATTCTCAGCACACCGTCGAGGGGACGGATGTGCCGATCGACCGCCTTGTCGATCTGCTCGAAGGTATCGCCGCTGAGTGCTGCGACGCAGCCGCAGTCGCCGAAGGCGAGCGCGCCGAACTGCAGGCCGTCGAGCGACTGCAGCTGGCTCTCGACATCGACGCGCTTGTCCGCGTCAATCTCCATCGTCAGCCATGCGTGGCAATGCTCGGCGTCGGCCGTGAAGCCGCCGACAAGCTCCTTCTCCACGGTGCAGAACAGGAGGTCCTGCGCACCGTCGATCGCACGCAGTGAGGCTCGCACGTCCTCGTCGGCCGAGGCCAGGGCAAGCGCGAGATGGTAATGGCCGTCAACAGCGTGCCACGCCTGAAGGGCGGGCAACTTTCTGACTGTCTCAATGCCGGGGACTAAATGCTCGGAATCTCCGAATAGGAGGAACGCGTAGGCACCCGTGCTCATGATACCTTCCTTTGTATTGTTGCAGGGGGAAGAAAAGGCGAGAAGTCTGCGAGGATAAATCTATACAAGCGTAATCGGATGGCATGCCTTGGTCACATTCGACGGGTTACTGCAATGCAAATGTGTCTGCGCTCAGGGAGAAAAATGTGAAAAAAATAAACAGATACCAAGACCGGTAATATTTTTTTACAGGTCAAAAAAAATCAGGGATTTGGGCCCTGTCAGAGTATGGCGGAGGGGCGTCCCGGCGAGACCCACGGGGACTCTTTTTCGAGAAAACGCCAGGGGAGGTCCGTGCTGCGGCGGATGCCGACGCGGGAAGTGGCGAGGATCCGCGACGACGGGACGTCCGCGGCATCGGCGATGCCCACCACGGAACCGTCGAGCGGGAAACCGTTCGCCTCCCTGTCGATGCCGAACGCCTGGCAGAATTTCGCCGGGCCATTTGCGAGTTCACGGTCCTTTTTTCCCGCCCCGCGATGCACGCGCATCATATCGATTCCGTCGAGGGGTTCGACCGCTCGCAGGAGAACCGCCGCTCCCACTCCCTCGTCTTCCGTCACGACGTTCATGCAGAAGTGCATGCCGTAGGTGAAATACACGTACAGCAGGCCGCCTGCCCGAAACATGACGTCATTACGCGCACTGCGGCCGCGGAAGGAATGCGACGCCGCGTCGTCGTTCTGGTGGTAGGCTTCCACCTCGACGATGCGCCCGCGGAGCAGACGATCGTCAAGGCGGCGGATGAAGACCTTGCCGATGAGCTCCCGCGCCACCGTGAGCGTGGGACGCCGGTAGAATGCGGAAGGGAGAATGGTCATTATCGCGCGATGAAGGCTTTGATGTCCGCGATGTCCTGGTCGGTGAGCTTGTCACGCGAGAAAAACGGCATGGTTTCGTCTCCGGAACGGACCGCGCGCGGCAGGTGCTCCACCTTGCGCTTCACGACGCGCATCGGCGCGCCGAGCCCGTTTTCGTGGCAGAACGCGCAGGCCATGCCGAAAACGCGTTCCCCGTGCACAGCGTCGCCGCGAAGCGATTCGATGGTTTCGATTTCCTTGTCGAATGCCTCGGCGTTGAAATCCGGATCACCCGGATACGTGACGGCCGTCCAGTTCAGCATGGGCGGTTCATCCTCGGGCGAGATGTACTCGTAGAACGCCATCAGGGCTGCCGCTTCGTCCGCGCTGAGGGCGGTCTCGATGTTCTGGCCGCGCGCCTGGAATTGGAAAGCACATTTCGCGGCACCAGCCGCGGTGCGGCGCAGGGCGTCGCCGGTGAATTCGCCATTCCAGGTCTGTGCGCGCCGGTGCGCGCCGAGCACGCTGTGTCCCGCCCGCACCCGGCCGTCATTCTTGCTCTCCTCGTCGTAGTCGGTGTGGCAGTCCATGCACGCGATGCCGGACTCCCCGAGCTTGCGGTCACGGAATATTTCCTGCCCCTTCTGTGCGAGTTCTTCGAGCTGGGCGGTGTTCATTCCGCTCGTCCCGGCATTTTTCCGTGTCCCGTTACCGCACCCGAACAGCAGCGCCGCGGCCGCGGCCAGACAAATCGCTCCATGGAATTTCATGTATCGGAATCCTTTCAATTTTCAGGGAATCAGGTTCTATTTCGGCTCCCACAGTTCTCCCTCACACGGGATGATGTCCTCACTGACATGCTCGTCGAGTTTTGAGCACAGCACCCCCGTGGGTTCGAAATACTTGCAGGAGGCGCACAGCGTCCCGGCAATGACGTTCTTCGTTTCGTCCTGATAGATGCGGTACTGCACCTGCATCGGATGAATGACGACGGCATAGATCATGATGAGCGTCAGCGCGACCCAGGTCGAATAATCGATCCAGCGGACATACTCGATCAGGATGAGGGCGATCCCGATGACGATCGCGGCGCGGAGCAGTGCCCAGCTGACGATACTGCCGATGGTGTTGCGATACGGTGTCTCTGCCTGGTCCGTCATGGTTTCTCACTTCGCGCTTCGTTCCGCGCGCCGGTGTATCTTGCGTTCTGTTTGTGTAAATTACAGTTTAAAGGAGTTTTGATCCAGTAAGATGTTCCGTGGATAGCGGAATTCAAAACCCATGGAGATGACGCGACGACTATGAAACTGTTCCGACGCAGCGGCGGCAATCCCTGGCAGCCGGCGTGGCGCCTCGACGCAGGCGGTACGCTCTGGCGACTGAAATTCTCGAATACCGGACTCATCCTCGGCGAGGCGCGCGATCTCGAAGCGAAGAATTCGTGGTTTTTCTGCTGCAGCGAAGCGGACGGAGCGCTCGTGTGGACCGATCTGCGACTCGAGGAGCCGTGGTGGGTCGGTCTCGAAGACATCGATGACGGACGCTTCTACCTTCACGGATTCCGCAAGCCCGATATGCCGCAGCATCTCGGCATCCACGCGTACGATCTCGCGACCGGCGCGCCCCTGTGGAGCAACTCCGAACTGGCGTTCCTCTTCGCATTCGACGGCAGCGTCTATGCATCGCAGGAACGTTTCGACGGACTTCATGTGCTCCGCCTCTCGCGGGACGACGGCTCCGTCGTCGAGGAACTGGGGCAGCAGAACGAGCGTGTCGCGACGATGCGGGCCGTCCTGAACGAACAGGAAAGTTTCGCCGGCTACCGCTATCCCGAGCCCTTTGACGAAACGCATCCGGCATTCTCCGCCCTGCGCGCGCGCGTCCACGCCATCGCCGATCCCGCCGTGATCGCCGGGAACCTCGACCTTCTGACCGACAGCGGGCTCGTGCTGTTTTCGTGGCATGAGGCGCTCCCCGGCAGGCAGCGCAGCTTCAAGCAGGAATTTGTCGCGCTGGACGCGGAAAGCGACACCGTCCTGTTTCGCGATACGATCGTCGACGAGGCGACTGCGACCGGAATCGATTCCTTTTTCCTCAAAGACCATCAGCTGTTCTACATAAAGAACTACCGGACACTCACCTCTCACGACCTGACGCGAGTACCACAATGACCATCGTCAATGATTCACTCAGCATTGAAACGCGCGGCGACGGCGACATGATCGACCTCACCGACCGCCTTGCGCTGCTGCTGCACAAGCACAAGCTGAAGACCGGGAACATGCTCGTGTTCGTCCCGGGATCCACCGCGGGACTGACGACCATCGAATACGAACCCGGCCTGAAAAAGGACTTCACGCTCCTCATGGATCGCCTTATTCCGCGCAATGCGCGTTATTTTCATGAGGAGACCTGGAACGACGGAAACGGCCACTCGCATGTGCGTGCCTCGCTGCTCGGGCCGAGCACGACCATCCCGTTCGGTCACGGGAAATTCCTGCTGGGAACCTGGCAGCAGATCGTCCTCATCGATTATGATACCCGCCCGCGTTTCCGCGAGCTGGTCGTTCAGTTCATCGGAGAATAAGTGACACCTATGACAGACAGCCGGATTGCAGAAAATGGCCGCGACGTCGTCCGCATCGAGGCAGAAGCGCTGCTGAGCATCATTGACCGTATCGGCGAGGACTTCACCCGCGCGGTGGAACTGATCTACCACAGCAAGGGACGGGTGATCGTCGCGGGCATCGGGAAAAGCGGCCTCATTGCGCGAAAGATCGTTGCGACCATGAACAGCACGGGGACCCCGGCGATCTACCTGCATCCCGCCGATGCGATTCACGGGGACCTGGGGATGGTGCGGAGCGAGGATGTTGTGCTACTCCTTTCCAAAAGCGGGGTGACCGAGGAGCTGAAACTGATCCTTCCCATATTCTCCCGCATCGGCGTCAAGGTCATTTCCATCCTCGGCAACACCGGAGCGTCGTCGCTCGCCGATCATTCCGATATCATACTTGATGCGAGCGTCCGCGAGGAGGCCTGTCCGCACAACCTGGCGCCCACCGCCTCGACGACCGCGGCGCTCGCGCTGGGCGACGCCCTCGCCGTCGCGCTACTGAAGAAGCGGGATTTCACGGCGGAGGATTTCGCCCTGTTCCATCCCGGCGGAAGTCTCGGGAAGCGCCTGCTTCTCCGGGTAAATGAAATCATGACCGCGGGAGACGAAGTGCCGCGCGTCCACCAGGCAGTGCCCCTGAAAGACGCCATCCTGGAAATCACCTCGAAACGCCTTGGCGCAACCTGCGTGACCGACGACGACGGTCAGCTGGTCGGGATGATAACCGACGGAGATCTGCGGCGCCTCCTCGAGCGCGACACGGACATCAAGAACCTGCTCGCGGTCGACGTCATGAACACGCGGCCGAAAACGATTCTCTCCAGCACGCTAGCCGCGAGTGCGCTGGAACTCATGGAACAGCATAAAATCACGCAGCTGATCGTCACCGACGAGGCGCGCGTGCCCATCGGCATCGTCCACATGCACGACCTGGTCCAGCTCGGACTCGGCTGAGCAGCGCGGAACACGGCGGAAAGAAAAGGACTGCAGCATGCGAGAACAATTCCTGGATCGGCTTGCCCGCGGCGTCGTACTCTTCGACGGGGGCATGGGCACGGAATTCTACCGCCGCGGCGTGTTCATCAACAAGTGCTACGATGAGCTGAACCTCAGCAACGCGGTCCTGGTCGAACAGGTGCATCGCGACTACGTGCAGGCGGGAGCGGACGTCATCGAGACCAACACGTTCGGCGCGAATCCGGTTAAGCTCGCGGCGCACGGCCTTCTCGATCAACTCGAGGAAATCAATCGTCGCGGCGCCGAAATCGCGCGCTCCGCGGCAGGCGACGACGTGTACGTCGCCGGGTCCGTGGGCCCGCTCGGAATTCAGATGGAACCGCTCGGTCCTCTTGCGCGGGAAGAGGCGCAGGAACTGTTCGCGCGGCAGATTCGCGCGCTCTGCGCAGGCGGGGTCGATCTTTTCGTGCTCGAAACGTTCATTTACCCCGATGAGCTGGAGCAGGCCATCCAGGCTGTTCGCGCCTGCTGCGACAAACCGGTGATCGCGCACATCACGATCAACGACGACGCGAGCTCGCTCACCGGTGCGCGGCCCGCGGTGCTTCTGAGCGAACTCATCGCGATGCAGCCGGACGCGCTGGGCGTCAACTGCACGGTCGGACCGAGCGTCATGCTCAGCTGGCTCGAGCAGGTACGCGCGCTCACGGACATGCCGCTGTCGATCATGCCCAACGCCGGGAAACCGAAAAATGTCGACGGCCGCAACATCTACCTCACATCGCCCGATTACCTTGGGACCTACGCCAAACGGTACATCCAGGCAGGCGCGAACCTCATCGGCGGCTGCTGCGGTACGGGGCCCGAGCACATCAGGCACATGCGCAACGCGATCAGCGCATACGGATTCAAAACGCACGAACCGGTCGTCCCCACCGAAACGTTCGAAGTCCCCCCTGACATCCATGTGCTTCCGAAGGAAGAAAAATCGCGCCTGGCCCGGAGACTGACCGACGGACATTTCGTGACGATGGTGGAACTGGTGGCGCCTCGCGGCATATCGGCCCAGAACGAAATCGACAAAGCGCGGCGGCTGTTCTATTACGGGGTCGACGTGATCAACATTCCCGACGGCCCGCGCGCCAGCGCCCGCATGTCGGCGATGGCCATGGCGACGTTGATCCAGCGGGAAGTCGGCATCGAAACCGTGCTGCATTACGCCTGCCGCGACCGCAACGTCATCGGCATACAGTCCGATCTGCTGGGCGCGTGGGCCATGGGGGTCCGCAATATCCTTGCCGTGACGGGCGACCCGCCGAAACTCGGCAATTACCCCGACGCCACCGCGGTGTTCGACGTCGATGCCATCGGACTGGTCAACATCATCGACCGGCTCAATCATGGCCTCGACATCGCCGGGAATCCCATCGGTCCTCCTGCGGGGATGCACATCGGCGTGGCAGCGAATCCCGGAGCGCCGAACATGGACCAGGAACTCCGCCGCCTCGACTGGAAGGCGGAAGCCGGTGCCGAGTACATCGTCACGCAGCCGGTATTCGATCTCACCGTCTTCCATGCGTTCATGCGGCGGATCGAGCATCTGCACCTGCCGGTCATCGCCGGGCTGTGGCCCCTTGCATCGCTCCGCAACGCGGAGTTCATGAACAATGAGGTCCCGGGCTGCGATGTGCCGGAAACCATCATGGAACGGCTGCGGCTGCACGCCGATTCGAAAGAGGCCGGCCGCGCGGAGGGAATCGCCATCGCCCGCGAAACGCTGCAGGAAATGAAGGAATCCATCGCCGGCGTCCAGATTTCCGCCCCGTTCGGCCGCATCGAGTCCGTTTTCGATGTGCTCGACGGCGTGCGCCTGCGCTGATCCCCTCCCCACCCCGGGGGCGTTTGCTCCCCCGGTATCGTCCCTCCGACGATTTTTCTCACGTATCACTTAAAGGGCACTTTACAATGCCCTTATTTTTCATTACTTTTGGCCCATGCCACCATTTGGTTATCCCAAACAGAGAAAGCAGCATAAACTCGTGCGCATCCTGAAAAACAGGACGTACACGATATTGCTTGTTTCCGCCGCACTGGTGATGACCTACTTTCTGTTCAGCACAAAGGGATTTGTCAGCAGGATCCGCATCAACGCCGACCTCGAGGAGAAGCGTGAGCGGGTGGTGGAGCTCAACAGGGACATGCAGAATCTCACCCGTGAACGGGACCGCCTGCGCGAAGACAAGAAAGCCATCGAACATGTCGCGCGTGAGACGCACGGCATGATCAAGCCCGGGGAAATCGTCTACCGCATCGTGCCGGAGAAACCCCGCAAGGAAAAATGATTACCATCGGTATCGACATCGGCGGCAGCAGCATCAAGGCGGCGCTGACGGATGCCGGTCGCCGTATCCTCGCGCGTACGCTGCGACCGACCATGGCGTATTCCGAAATGGAGCAGACGTTCGTGCAGATTCACGCGTGCATCGAGGAACTCCTGGCGCATGAAGAAGCGAAGGATGTCGCGGGAATCGGCGTCGGCGTGCCGGGGGCCATCGATCTCGAGGCCGGTGTCGTCTTCTACCCGCCGAATCTCCCATCCTGGGGAGAGGTGCCGGTGGCATCCATGATTTCCCGTCGATGGGACCTGCCGGTTCATGTCGACAACGATGCGAATTGCGCCGCGCTGGGCGAGGCACACTTCGGGGCGGGAAGAGGGCGAAGTCACTTCATCGGACTCACGCTGGGAACCGGCGTGGGTGCAGGCATCATCTCGGATGGACGAATTTATCACGGGCAGCGCGGCTTCGCCGGCGAATTCGGCCACATCACTATCCATGACGACGGTCCCCTCTGCAACTGCGGGAACCATGGCTGCGTCGAAGCGTACGTCGGCATCCGCTATCTGATGCAGCGCGCAGTGCCGGCGCTGATCGCCGACGAAGGCAGTCCCCTGCACCGCAGCGCGACAGAGAACCCGGAAGGGTTGACTCCGAAAGACATCGCCGACGCCGCGGCCCGGGGCGATGGCACGGCGCAACGGATCCTGCGCGACACCGGGGAACGGCTCGGTGTGGCGATCGCCTCCGCCGCGAACCTGCTCGACGTGACAACGTTCATCGTCGGCGGCGGCATCGCGGCGGCCGGGGATCCGCTCTTCGAAGGTATCCGGCAGAGTGCCTCCTCCCGCGTGCTCAAAGTGCATCGTGATGCGCTGCACATTCTCCCAGCCGAACTCGGCAATGACGCCGGCATGCTCGGCGCCGCTTCCCTGATGCTCTGATTCCCTGGCACCCGCTGCCCGGCGGCGACCCGTGCGAACGGGCGAAACGACATCCCCCCTACTCCCCATCCTCGTCATCGTGCCGCTCGCGATAAGCGATTTCCGCGTAGCGGATGAACATCTCCTGACTGCTGAGCCGTTCGCCGTTCGCCGGCGCTTCGGCCCGAACATACCGGCCGTCGGACTGCAGGACATAACTCTTCGCGGTATCGGATAGAATCGTCGGGATGATGTGGTTCAGGACGCGTTCCTTGATCGTGGGCTCCTCCACGAGCCACATCGCTTCGACACGGCGATTGAGGTTGCGCGGCATCCAGTCCGCGCTGCTGAACCAGATTTCCGGATCGCCTTCGTTCTCGAAGACGAACACGCGCGTATGTTCGAGGAATCTTCCGACGACGCTGGTCACGCGGATATTCTCGCTGAGCCCTGGGACGCCGGGCTTGAGACAGCAGATGCCGCGGACGATGAGATCGATTCTGACCCCCGCCTGCGACGCCCGGTACAGCGCCCGGATCACCTGCGCGTCGACCAGCGCGTTGAGCTTCGCGGTGATGCCCGCAGGTTTCCCCGCCCGCCGGTTTTCCATTTCCCGCTGAATCAGCGCGAGCACTTTCTGCCGCAGGGAGATCGGTGCAACGACGATCTTGTTCCAGTTGGTCTGATGCGAGTACCCGGTCAGATAATTGAACAGTCCCGTCGCCTCGAACGCCATGTCCTCACGGCAGGTCAGCAGCCCGTGATCCGTGTACAGGCGCGCGGTGATTTCATTATAGTTGCCGGTGCTGAGATGGACGTAGGTGCGCAGACCGCCTTTCTCCCGGCGCACGACAAGGGCGAACTTGCAGTGGGTCTTCAGACCGATGATTCCGTACACGACGTGCACGCCGGCCTGTTCGAGCTGCCGCGCCCAGATGATGTTGTTTTCCTCGTCGAACCGCGCTTTCAGTTCGACGAAAGCCGTGACCTGCTTGCCGTTGATCGCAGCCCGCGCGAGGGCCTTGACGATGCTGGAATCTCCGCTCGTACGATAGAGGGTCTGCTTGATGGCAAGGACGCTGGGGTCTTCGGAGGCGACTTCGATGAACTCCACGATCGAACTGAAGGAGTCGTACGGGTGATGGAAAAACAGGTCCCGTTCGCGAACGCGGTCGAAAATGTCGTGGTCCCCGCGGAGTTCCTCGATGATTCGCGGCGTGAAGGGGGGATCCTTCAGGTGCTTGATGGGGAGCTTCACCAGGTCCATGAAATCCGCCAGATTCAGCGGCCCTTCCACCGTGTACATGTCGCGGTCCTGCAGATGCATGGCGCTCTGCAGCATCCGATACACGTTGCGCGGCATGTGATGATCGATCTCCGCGCGCACGACGGCTCCCCAGCGTCTGCGCCGGATCTGCTCCTCGATGGTCTTGAGAAGATCCGAGGCCTCGTCGTCCGCGATGTCGAGATCGGCGTTTCGCGTGACACGGAAGCGGAAGGCCTCCCGCACCTGAAGGCCGGGGAAAAGCGCGTTGGCGTTTGCCGCGATGACCTCGCCCAGCAGCACGTAATGGTAGCCGCCCTTCCGGATGGGGATATGGACCAGGCGCGGGACGACAGGAGGCACCTGCACCACGGCGATGCGCTCCTCGAGCGTGATGGAATCCACGACCGTGATCACGAGGTTGAGCGAACGATTGAGCAGATGCGGGAACGGATGTCCCGGATCGATCGCCAGCGGCGAAAGGACGGGGAACACGTGATCGATGAAATACGCTTCACACCATTCGCGCGCCTGATCGTCGAGCTCTTCATACGAATGCAGGTGCACCCCTTCCCTTTCGAGCCCAGGGAGGATCTCGCCGAGGAAGCAGTCCGACATCGCCTTGTTCATACGGCACACATCCGCGCGCACCGCTTCAAGCGTTTCCTCCGCGGTCATGCCGTCGGACGGACGGTCGGTCACCCCCAGCTCGATCTGCTGTTTGAGTCCCGCCACGCGGATCATGTAGAATTCATCGAGGTTCGAAGCGGTAATCGCGATGAACTTCAGCCGTTCGAGCAGCGGAAGTTCGGGGTCCAGCGCCTCCTTCAGCACGCGCCAGTTGAAGTCGAGCCAGCTCAGCTCGCGGTTGAAATAGGAAGACGGCGCATACAGATCGACGCTGGCAGTCTCGTCGGCGGCGGCGGATGCCTCCTGCGAGCGGTCATCCGCGGCGGCATCCTGCGCGCGCGCGTGCATATGGTGAATATTCGTGTACGCAGCTTTCTCGTTCGGGGTCATGAAGCGTCCTGCGGTCGTCGGGAAATGGTCGTGAGCATCAAATGTAGCGAATCGGCGGATGAGAATCACGACCGCCCGTATCGCGCGCAACAACATTGTACTTTCCCGAAATAATCCCGATTTTAGTGAGATTGCGTTGATTCGAAGAAATGTTCCATTCAAAGCAGGCCGTCATGCTCGTTCACCAATGCACAATACAGGAAGCGGTGTCCTACTCGGGTACCGGATTACACACAGGAGCGCAGTGCACACTGACGTTCAAACCCGCACCCGAGAATTACGGAATCCGCTTCGTTCGCACGGATCTCGGCGGAAATCCGGAGATTCCCGCGATCGTCGATTACGTTGTGGACGTGTCCCGCGGCACGACGCTCGGACATGGCGACATCAAGGTCTACACAGTCGAGCATGTCCTTGCCGCGGTCGCCGGACTGCAGATCGACAACCTCGTCATTGAGATCGACGGCATCGAACCTCCCGTCGGCGACGGCAGTGCGATGCCTTTCGTCGAGGCGCTGCAGCGCGCGGGCGTTCAGAAACAGGATGCGCTGAAGGATTATCTGATCATCGACCGGACGATCCAGTTCACCAACGCCGAAAAGGAAATCGATATCGTCGCGCTCCCGCTCGACGACTTCCGCATGACGGTGATGGTCGACTACAAGAATCCGGCCCTGGGCAGTCAGCATACCGGGATGTTTTCGCTCGACGAATTCGTGGGCGAGTTCGCGTCTTCGCGGACGTTCTGCTTCCTGACCGAGGTGGAACAGCTGCATGACGCCGGGCTGATCAAGGGCGGTTCGCTCGACAACGCCGTCGTCATCGTGGACCGCGACATGACGCGCGAGGACCTCGACGCGATCGGGAAAAAACTGAAGGTGGACAAGAACATCCACCTCAACGACCACGGCTTCCTCAACGACATTACGCTCCGGTACCGGAACGAACCGTCGCGGCACAAACTGCTCGACCTGCTCGGCGACCTGACACTGGTCGGTGTTCCTCTCAAGGCGCAGATTCTCGCGGCGCGTCCGGGACACGCGAGCAACGTCGAATTCGCACGGATGATCCGCAAGCTCTATCTCGAGAAGCGCCTGGTGAAGAAATTCCAGCACGAGCGCAAAAAGGGCCTGGTGTTCGACATCAACGCCATCAGCGAGATTCTTCCGCATCGCTATCCGTTCCTCCTGGTCGATAAGATCGTCAGCCTGGAAATCGACAAGAAAATCGTGGGCATCAAGAACGTCACGATGAACGAGCCGTTCTTCCAGGGACATTTCCCCGGACAGCCCGTCATGCCGGGCGTGCTCATGATCGAGGCGATGGCACAGTGCGGCGGGATTCTGATGCTCAACACGCTGGAGAATCCGAAAGAGAAACTGGCCTTTTTCTCCACAATCGACAACGCGAAATTCCGCCGTCCCGTCGTGCCCGGCGATCAGCTGGTCATGGAGGTGGAAATGACGAACAAGCGCCGGAACATCATCCAGATGCGCGGCAAGGCCTTCGTCGACGGCGACCTGGTCGCGGAAGCCGATATGATGGCCGCGGTCGTGGACAAGGTACAGGTCAAGAAAAACGACGCCTGAGCGTAATTCGGGCGACACCATACACATCAGCATACGGATATGTCGAACATTCATCCTACCGCGATCGTTGACCCAAGGGCGGAAATCGCCGACAGCGTGGTCATCGGTCCCTACTGCACCATCAATGCCGACGTCACCATCGGCGAAGGCACGACACTGGGTCCCCATGTGCTCGTCGACAACGGCGCCCGCATCGGGAAAAACTGCACCATCCACCAGGGCACCGTGGTTGCGACGCCGCCGCAGGACCTGAAATACGCCAACGAGAAGACCGAGTTCTATCTCGGGGACAACTGCACGGTCCGCGAATACTGCACGCTGAACCGCGCCACGACGCATTCCTGGAAAACCACCGTCGGCAGCGACTGCCTTCTCATGGCCTATGTGCATGTCGCGCACGACTGCCAGGTCGGCAGCAGCGTCATCATCGCCAACAGTACGCAGATGGGCGGACATTGCATCATCGGCGACCAGGCGATCATCGGCGGCCTCACCGGCATTCATCAGTTCAGCCACATCGGCGCACATGTGATGGTCGGCGCGAAAACCCGCGTGGTGAAAGACATCCCCCCCTACATTCTCTCCGGCGGTTCTCCTGCGCAGTTCGAAGGCCTCAACGCCATCGGTCTCCGCCGACGCGGGTTCACGCGCGAGACCCTCGCACTGCTCGATGAGGTGTATGCCTCGCTGTATCGCAAGGGAATGAACGTGTCGCAGGCCGTGGCATGGATCCGCGACAATCTCGAGCAGACCCCTGAAGTAACTCTCATTCTCGATTTCATCGCTGACAGCAGCCGCGGCATCGTCCGGGCGGCCCGTCTGAGCGCGGGCAAGGAGTAAGCAGACATGGCATCACTGAACGTCGGCGTGATCGGCCTCGGGCATCTGGGTTCCCTCCATGCGAAGATGCTCTCGGCGGCGGAAGGCGCGGTTCTCTCCGCGGTCTATGATATCGACCAGGAAACCGCCAATCGCGTCGCGGAAGAATACGGTTCCCGCGCGGCCGTTTCGGCAGACGACCTGCTCGACAGCGTGGATGCCCTGAGCATCGCAACGCCGACCTCGATGCACTTCGAGATTGCCGCGGAGGCCATTCGCCGCGGGAAACCGGTGTTCCTCGAGAAACCGATCACCGAGACCGTGGAGCAGGCACGGCAGCTGAACGCACTCGCCCGCGAACACGGGGTCGCGATCCAGGTCGGACATATCGAACGGTTCAACCCCGCGATCGTGGCGCTCGACAGCTACCACCTTGCCCCGCTGTTCGTCGAATCGCATCGGCTCGCGCAGTTCAATCCGCGGGGAACGGACGTCGCGGTGGTCCTCGATCTCATGATCCATGATATCGACATCATCCTGAGCCTCGTGCGAAGCGAAGTGGTATCGATCGACGCCAGCGGCCTCCCGGTCGTTTCCGATACGGCGGACATCGCCAACGCCCGCATCAAGTTCGCCAACGGCTGCGTGGCGAACATTACGGCGAGCCGGATTTCGCAGAACCGCATGCGGAAAATGCGCCTGTTCCAGAAAAACGCGTACATATCGATCGATTTTCTCCAGGGGCTCGCGGAGGTCTTCCGTCTCGTCGACGTCGATGAATCGGAAGTGTCTCCCACGTACATGCTCGGGATGATCGAACAGGGTAAGCACAAGCGCAACATCGTTTACGAACAGCCGCCCGTTCCGAAGGATCACAATCCCCTCCGGCACGAGCTGCAGCTTTTCGTCGACGCGGTGCGAAACGGCACCCCCCCCGTGGTCGACGGCCATGCGGGGCAGCAGGCACTCGAGGTCGCGGAAGAAATTGTCCGGCTGATACAGGCCTGACGCCGCATCCGGGAAATCAACAGCATTGTCCATGCAGGAAGCGCGCGGTCGATCGGCCGCGCGCTTTCCGTATTTTTCACATTTATCCCTGCGGCTGACGCCGCGGCCGATCTGCCCGTGCCAGGCGTCGCTTACTTGAATCCGCGACGGCGCTCGATGATGTGGTATGCCTCGTTGATCGCCATCGCCTTCTCGCTGGCGGCCTTCTGCAGGTCCTCACCCAGTGTGGCGACACGGTCAGGATGGTATTTCGACATGAGCCTGCGATATGCTTTTTTGATCTCC
>QKAF01000053.1 GCA_003246455.1 Bacteroidota bacterium | reverse complement strand
TAATAGGATTCGGCGCCGTTGTGATAGACGAAAACATGGTCGTAGCGGCGATCGCAGAACAGCGCCCCGCCGCGTTTGCGGATTGCGTCCGGTGTCGCGATCCAGCTCGACGTTTTCCGGTCGAACTCACCGAGCCGCTGCAGATCGCGGTACTGTTCCTCGGTAAGCATTTCGATGCCGATCGCGGCGGCCAGGTCGACGGCATTCCCCGTGGGCTTGTTCGCCTTCCGCGCCTCGAGGGCTTCACGGTCATAGCAGAGACTGCGTCGGCCGGCAGGACTCTCCGGCGCGCAATCGCAGAAAACAAACGCCCCGGTCTTTTTATCCACACCGATCACGTCGGGTTCGCCGCCGGTGCTTTCCATTTTCTCCAGCACCTTCAGTGCGTCCGGATTCGCGGTCAGTTTCTCCTGTACGACATTCCAGTCCATTCCTTTGTGACGATCCATGTTCTGTTCGAAGCGAACCCTGAGCGTGCCGATCAGGGATTCCCGCGCAGCTGTTTTCATCCCATGTACTCCTTTCCGTGTTGCGAATATCGATGCCATGCACCAGCGGGCGCAGCAAGGCATGTCGTGTTCAGTCCTGTCTGCAGAATTTCCGGATCGTCCGTCTCAAGCGCAAGTGCGGTAATAACACCGCGGATCCGGTTTTCTCGATACCGCCAGGGTCAGAAATTTCCCCCTGCGAATTCCATCATCCTGCGTATTGACATTCGCGATTCTAACGTGTACGTTTTCGCATCAACAAAATCATAGAAAAGTCACATTGCTGGACAAACCCCCGACATGACCGGGATCGCGTCCGGACGCCCGCGCACGGATGAAGCAATGCGGTCGTTCGTCTATTCAGGAAATACATCCATGGCTGCAGTGCATTCGCCTGAACCGCGGCCATCGATCTAACTTACTTATTCATTACCAAAAATAGACGGAGGTTTTATGAAGCAGAATATGTTTCATATCCGACGATTCGGCGTGGCCGTTCTGGCTTACGTCATGTTATTTGCGCTGGCGACGGACGCCAGCGGTCAGGATGCAAGGAGCGGGGAACTGTCGCCGCGAAAGCTGGCCGAGAAACCACGACATACAAGGATCGGGGCAGGAGACGACGGGATGCGGATCGAGGTGAAATTTGTCGACGGCCTCCGTTTCAACGTCAATCCGAAAGGGATGCTGATCGAGCGCGCGGGAAAAGGACTCTGGAGTCCGCGATCCCGCGGCGTTCTGGCAGAATTCGAACGCAATGACGGCCGCTGGCACCGCATGATCACGGTCGATGAGGAAGTCATGGACCAGAAACGCGGTCATGCGCAGCAACGGCTCGGGAAAGAAGTGGCGGACATGAACAGCTACTATATTCTCACGGTGCCGGAAGGGGAGGAAGCGGCTGCATGGATCGACCGTCTGAACGAACTGCCGGAAGTGGAAATCGCACGTCCAGTGCCGCTTCCCGCGCCGATGCCGTTGCCCGGTGATTACCAGGACCAGCAGGGTTACCTGGACGCCGCGACAGACGGCATCGACGCCGAAAGCTATGCCTGGGGCATCGCCGGCGGTACCGGCGCCAACGTGCGCATCGTCGATCTGGAGTATTCGTGGAATCTCAATCATGACGATCTCCCGCCGGGCATCACCACGTTGATCCCCGCGGGCCGGACAGCCGTCGATCCGTACAGCTCCAACGATCACGGGACGGCGGTGCTCGGCGAGCTCGCGAGCCTGAACAACGGCTGGGGCACCACGGGCAGCGCCTACGGGGCGCAGATCTTCGTGGCACCGGTCAGCTGGGACAACGGCTACAATCTCGCCGCGGCAATCACGAACGCAATTCTCACGCTTTCCGCGGGCGATATCCTGCTCATCGAGCAGCAGACGCGCGGGCCGAACTGGCCCGATGCCGATACGACGCAGTTCGGCCTGGTTCCATCCGAATGGCAGGAATCGGTATACAACGCGATCGTTACCGCCGTCGGCAACGGCATTCACGTCGTCGAGGCCGCGGGCAACGGCAGTCAGAATCTCGACGCTCCCGAATACAGCGTGGGAAACGGAGGTCATTATCCTTTTAATGGCAGCAAAAACTCGGGCGCGATCATTGTCGGCGCCGGGTATTCCCCGTCGGGCGCGTCGACCGACCGCTCCCGCATAGGATTTTCCTGCTACGGCAGCCGTGTGAACCTGCAGGGATGGGGGCAGGGGGTGTATACGACCGGATACGGCGGGCTGTTCAATTCCGAGGGCATGAACCGATGGTTCACGAGTTCCTTCAGCGGAACCTCGAGCGCCTCGCCGATCGTGACCGGTGCGGTGGCGCTGGTCGAAAGTATCCAGGAAGCGCTGCATGCCGGGACGCCGGTGACCCCCGCGGCGATGCGCACGCTGTTGATCAACACTGGGTCTCCCCAGCAGAGCGGTGCGAATCCCGCATCGGAGCATATCGGTCCCCGACCCAGCATCCGCGCGGCGATCCAGTCGCTGGATCCCTGCAACCTCAGCTGTCCGGCCGATATCACCGTTTCGAACGATCAGGACATGTGCGGCGCGGTGGTGAACTTCCCCGCTCCGACGACGAGCGAAACCTGCGGCACCGTGTCGTTCACCCCTCCGTCCGGATCATTCTTCCCGGTGGGGACAACGACCGTCACGGTCAGCACGACATCCGGTTCGAGCTGCACCTTCGACGTGACCGTGAACGACACCCAGCCCCCGTCGATCACCTGTCCGGCGAACATTTCTGTCAACAACGATCCGGGCTTCTGCGGCGCGGTGGTAACATATTCCGCCTCGGCCGGAGACAACTGTCCGGGAGTCACGATCGGTTACAATCCTCCATCGGGCAGTTTCTTCCCCGTGGGCGTGACGAACGTGACTGCCACGGCGACGGATGCGCACAACAACATGACGTCCTGCGGATTCACGGTGACCGTCGTCGACAACGAACCGCCCACGATTTCCGTGGCGCTGGATCCGACGATGCTCTGGCCGCCGAATCACACCCTGCGGAACATCACCGCGACGGTGGTCGCCGCGGACAACTGTTCAGGCGTCACCTACGCCCTGACGTCGATCGAGAGTAACGAACCCGACAACGGATTGGGTGACGGCGACACGGAGAACGACATACAGTTCGCCAGCTATGGCACGCCGGACCTGCTCTTCAAGCTTCGCTCGGAGCGTTCGGGTGTCGGTACGGGACGCATCTACACGGTGACCTACACCGCCACCGACGGCGCAAACAACAGCACGTCGGCATCCGCGACGGTGGAAGTCCCCTTCGACATGGAGAAGAGCATCGCTTCCGATGTTCTGCCGTCGCAGTTCTCCCTGGCGCAGAATTTCCCGAATCCCTTCAATCCCTCGACGGTGATCCGCTTCGATATCCCGACTGCATCCGTCGTGACCCTGCGCGTCTTCGACATGCTCGGCCGCGAAGTGACGTCGCTGCTCAGCGGAGAACTCCGCCAGGCCGGTCGGCATGAAATCACCTTTGACGGCAGCCGTATCGGTTCGGGTGTTTATTCCTATGCCATCACCGCGGTCTCCACCGCGACGCAGCAGGAGTTCGTCTCCGTGAAGCAGATGGTCCTGATGAAATAATTTTCCCCTCATCTCCCCGACGCGAAACGCCGTCCGTATTCAACGGGCGGCGTTTTGCAATTCTGCGCTCCAGTCAATTCCCTTATGACGGTGCATATACTATGTGAAGCGATCCCTGAACGTGCGATCAGTTCATCACGTTCCGTTGCTTTCATTTCATTCTCCTATTCTGCCGAATCGTACGCCGTCTTGATCCACGCGATCAGTTCCGCGTCAACATCCTTCACGTCCGTGAGCTTCACCCGGTAGCTGCACATCTGTCCCGCGGGCAGCTGTACCAGGCGATCGGTCGCCGGGAGGCCTTTCATGTTCAAGCCGACTTCCACCCGGGTGTTCGTGGCCGGACCGATCATGGCGAACTGCTTCTTCCTGCGATAGCTGACGTAGGTCTTCTTCGGCGCTTCATCGAAGTCTCCGAATTTCCGGATCTTCGCCAGAAGCTTTTCGTGGATGGGTCGGAGCGCCGCTTTGGCGCCGGTATATAATCCGTCCAGCACCTCTTCCGTCGAAGACGGACCGTCGACAGCCGGTTCGTCGGATTTCCGGGCGAGATGTGCCACCAGGTTTGCATCGCCGTGGCCCATTCCCAGAGTCGTTTTCAGCAGCGTGACCATTTCCCCGTGTTTGGAAAGGCCGCTGTTTCGGACGAGCGACTTCAGCTCGTCGATCGACTTCCCCGTTCGCGCCTCGATGTTGCTCATCTGCGCTGCGATTGCTTTGTCTATATCCGGCATGGATTATCTCCTTTCTACCATTGGGAGTGCTGCCTTTGAATACCTTTTTTGATTTTGTGCCACACTCGAATGTCGTGAGTACCTACGACTCGCGCAAGTCCGCGAGGTCGCTTAACTGCCTGCTGCATCCTGAGCGCCGTCACCGGTATTTCCGCGCATGCCGGAGGTTCGAGGAGCATCGATCCGGCAGAGCCGCGTAACCGGAAATGCACGGGCGCTGTAACTTTCGCCGCACTGCCGGGTTGAAATCAGATACGTATCTCCTGTATTTCCGGAGGAGCCCCCTCATGAACATCCGCGCCGCCCTGCTGCCGTGCCTTCTCCTGCTGTTCCTGCTTCTTTCACCACCCGGTGCAGCCCAGGATCGCACGCTCCGCGTCACCATCACCAGCGATAACGCCTACATCTTCGGCTTCGGCGACGTGAACAGCATCGACCCCGCGACGGTTGCCGGAGCCGTATTCAATGTCGGGACTGCGACCTCGATCTACGGCGCGCGCGTGTGGGACGTGCAGGAAAACGGCGGCGCGCTGCCACCCCAGTATTCCGGAACGGTGTACGGTCCGGAACGCTACACGCTTCCCGGCGACATCGCGGGGAAGTACATCTACATCGTCGCATGGAGCGACAATGCCGTCTGGCAGGGGACCATCGCACTGTTCGAGGATGCCGAGACCGGCTTCCGCCTCGCGACCGGCCCCGATTCCCCCTGGGAGGTCTACGCCACCGGCTGGAATCGCGACGCGGGGGCGAGGGAGTATCCCGGGCTGTCGGACGTAAACGCGCGCATCGCCCTTGCGAATTCGAAGACCGGTCGCTCGCCGGGCAGCATCGGCTGGGTCAACAGCACGGGCTGCACGGACGGTTCGGCCGGCTGCCGCGGGACGCTGCTGCATTGCACCGAGTTCACCGAAGCGCGCATCGCCGGCTTCCCGGATCTGAAAAACAATTTCGGCGAAGCGCAGTTCATGTGGTACCGCAACCCGGACTTCCCGGACGGAAGCTGCGACGTCGCGACCACGCCCGCGGCGCTTTCGGGAGAATACCTGATTTTCCGGCTTGGCCCCATCGACCAGATCATCGCCCCGCGTCCCTGCGATTCGATCGGTGTGCGATTCGACACGATTCCCGAAAATCCCTGCTGGGCACAGGTGCTTCTGCGCAACGTCGCGCTGATGCCCTGGTATGCCGTCCGGCTGCGCATCCTTTCCGAGGGGATCACCTTCCAGGATTTCGAAACCGAAGCCGGATGGACGGTTCATCCCAACACCGCGGGAACCTCGGTGGTGGCGCGTCCGCCGGGCGAACGCATTCCCTTCTGCACGGACGCGCCGTACTTCTCCTTCCGCCTGGGCGGCGCCGACACCATCGACGCGCTCATCGAGGTCGAATGGTTCGCGAACGACATGGCGCTGTGCCGCGACACCCTCGCCTGGCACTGCGAACAGGCGACATCCTTCGTGGGCGATATGCCGCATCAGGGCGCGTCGGACTTCCGCATCCTCGGGTATGCGCCCGATCCGGTGCGAGATGGCGGCACAGTTCGTTTCGTCCTCGACCGCGCCCTGTCCGTCCGCATCGACCTGTACAGCCTGCTCGGACAGCATCTCGCCACGGTGCTCGATGAAGACCGTGCACGCGGTACGCATGCCGTCGGCTTCAGCGCCGCCGGACTTCCGTCAGGCACCTGCCTCCTGCGAATGTCCTCCGGGGAACGGACCGCGACGATTCCCGTCCGCATCGTGAAATGAGCGGGCCGCCGGTTCCGGGTGCGCCGTCTAGACGTGCTGGTCGAACATGATCGGATTGCCGTCGGGGTCGGAGAGCATGATGTAGCCCGGACCGGTGCCGTCGGGATCCGTCCGCGTTTCAATCGGAACGCCCGCCTCGTCGAGCGCGCTCTGAATTTCCCGCACATCGGTAAACAAATCGAGTTTCTGCGCGCTCTGATCCCACCCCGGATTGAACGTCAGCATGTTCTTTTCGAACATCCCCTGGAAGAGTCCGATAACCACCGAACCGTTTTTCAGAACGATCCATCCCTGGGACTGGTCGCCGCCCTTGAAGGTGAAGCCGAGTTTTTCGTAGAAGGCGATCGAAGCCGCGAGGTCTTTGACCGTGAGACTGACGGAAAATGCGCCGAGCTGCATGTATGACTCCTGTTCATTGATGTTTCGGATTGAAGGGAACAGGAGAATCTACGAAGTTCTCCGATGTGACAGAAACCGGCTTACCCCATCCACCCCCTCCGTGATTCCGCTTAACGGCAGCCCCTGAAGCTCAGCGCTGCTCGACGTCGACGTAGCGCTGCCAGACGTCGAGATACAGTTCACGAAACGGCACCCACGTATCGTGTTCCGCCCGGGGATCGTTGAGCCGGACGATGTTCATCGAAATCTGGAGATTCTTCAGCGCGGTGTCGAACTGTCCCTTCGTGCAGCCGAACTCCTCCATCGCCATCTTGCGAAGCGCCGTCGTATCCCAGGGCTGCTCCTCGATGAGGCCATTGACCTGCTGCGCAAGGCGGTTGAGTTTCCGGACGGGGGTATACGCTTTCGGGAAGTGTATCTCGGTCATGTATTCCATGTCCATGAGTACGGCCAGTCCGCCCTTGATTTTCCCGTAATAGATCTCGTCCGGGAATTCCGCCGGCAGCCGGGTTTTCCACGTCCACACCGCGCTGATCTTCTCGCCCCACCCCGATTCTCCC
>QKAF01000093.1 GCA_003246455.1 Bacteroidota bacterium | reverse complement strand
CACTGGAAGGGCGGGCTCGGCTACTACGAAGCCCCGAAAGACGCGTCGGTCAATTTCTTCTTCCACTGGCTGCCCAAGGGCGTGCACGTTTTCGAATATCCGCTGCGCGTCTCCCACGCCGGGCGCTTCTCCAACGGCATCTCCGCCATCCAGTGCATGTACGCCCCCGAGTTCGCCGCGCACACCGCCGGCATCATCGTCACGGTGGAATAATGTGTTCCCCTCTCTGTCAGGAGCGGGGCCGGGGTCGAAGACTCGCCGTGGCGAGGTGAGTTCATACGAAAACAAAAACGCAGGGCGGATTCACGGATCCGCCCTGCGCATATCGGGGAAAGAAGTTCGTGAGAGTCTACAGCCCGCTGTTCATCCGCAGCGTAATCAACGCCTCGGCGAAATCGCGAAACGCGCCGTTTCCTCCGCGCCATGCGCAGATGTAATGCGCCATCGCACGGACCTGCGGCATCCCGTCGGCGGGTGTGGCAGTAAGTCCATGCTCGCCGACGATGTCCATTCGTCGCCGATATACGCGATTTCGTCGTCAGAGAATCCGGTCTCCTGGCGAATGCGCGCGAGCGCGGCGGATTTGTCCTTCACACCCAGGTACAGGTGTTTCAGCTTCAGCTTTTCAGCCCGGCGTTTCACGTTGAGCGATTTCTCGCCGGTGATGATGCCGGTCTCGATCCCGAGCCGCGGATGCTGTAGCGTTTGACGGCTTCTCCTTCCGGTCCGTAATACACGCCGGTATCGGTGAGAACGCCGTCGTTGTCGGCAAGAACGAGCCGGATGCGCCGCGCGCGACGCGCGAATTTCTCCGGTGACAGATGCTGTATGGACCCCAGTATATCGGGGATGATCGAGTGTGCGGGTAGAATGCTCATTTAGAAAAGTAAGAAGAAACCACGAAAGCACGAAAACACGAAAAAGAAGCACGAAGGATTTTTTAGACTAGCTCAGAATTCAGTTCAGTGCAATTCTAAAATAACTTTCGTGCCTCTTCTTTGTGATTTCGTGTTTTCGTGGTTTTTCTTCCGAAGAGAATCAGCACGAATCCGCCCACGGCGCAGGCGATGGCGCCGTAGAGCATGAAATTGATGCTTCGCTCGCTGCTGCGGGTGATTTCTTCTTCCGATTTGATCGAGAGAATGAACGGCTTTCCTTTCTCCGAAGGACGCTTCATGACCGGTGTGCCGCTGCTGTCGTCGACTTCGCCGAGTACGTACAGCTGCTGTCCGGGCGCGATGATGCTTTCACGGTAATGGTAGCCGAGCACACGGCGGGCTCCGCCGATCGTCCCGCCGAAATTCAGCGTGAAGCTCCCGATGTTGAGCGAGCCGCCTCCGCCGCTGTACGGTTCGTACTTGTCCATCACCGTCCGTGCGTCGATCGATGCGCCGTCTGAATCCACGTCCAGAACGCCGGTCCCGTCATCGATCTGGAAGCGCGTCGCCTGCGTGTTGCTGGCCACGACGCTGCTGCCCGTCCGCGTCCGCTGCTGCGTATTGCCCTGCGAATCCCGCTCGGTATAGCGCTCCTCGTACCGTTCCTCCACGCTCATGCTGTAATACACGCAGGGTTCCTCCGAAAGTTCTGCCTTGAGGGGAGTCTCGCACTGCGCCGTTCCCTTGAGTTCCGTCTGCTGCTTGAAACCGCCCGGACCGACCTCGGCGGCAATCGACTGCTGCAGTTCCAGTACTTCCGACACGGAACTGGTTTTCACATAACGGATCTCGAGCAGTTTGTCCTGGGTCCGCTTCCGCAGGAAGAGAAGAAGGCCTGCCAGTGCGATGAGAATGACGCCGATGATGATCATATCAAGCTCCTCCGTGCTTCTTTTTCGCGCTTTCGCGATTTCGTGGTTTGTTCCTCAGTTTTCCACGGTGAGCGCCTCGACCCAGAATACTTCGCAGGCGCCGTCGCCGGTATCGTCGCGGGTGGTTGAGCTGACCCAGTGCCAGCCGTCGGTCATCGTGGCTTTCACGAGATAGCCCTGCATATGCACCACGCTCCCGCGGTGGACGTCATCGAGCGCGTCGCGCACCTGGTCGTTTGCGGGGAGAATGTGCACGTTCGCGCTGCTGCGTTCGATCTCCCGCCGGTGGATGGGCTCGAGTCCTTTCGGCTTCCACTTGTACCAGCGATGTCCCTGCGAGATATCCAGTTTCTCGTAGATGAAGGAATCGGACATGCGGCCCCAGCCCAGTGCCAGGTCCACCGGGGAGAGATCGGATTCACGTCCGCTGCTGTAATTTTCCCTCGAGAGCACGACCGCGCTGATGTCGTAGTCCGCGAGAGCCGTGATCATGAAGTCGTCGTGGAGCCAGGGCGTCGTGCGGGAGGGCGGGGACTGCTGGGGGACACCCGGACAGAGCACACCGGCCCCGCGCTCGATTGTCGGCTCGGGCCAGAAATGCCAGACGGAGAAGATCACTACGAACAGCAGAATACTCCACAGCGTGATGCGCGTGCCCGTCCCCACTATTCCTCCGTCTTCTTGCGCTTGGTGGTGCGGTTACTCTCCAGATAGGTATCAAGTTTTTCGGCGTCCTCTTCGGTCTGCGCGGCGCTCGGGATGCGCACCACGAGCACTTCGTTTTCCTCCGCCTGTCCGGGATCCATCACTTTGAAGATCGTGGCGATGCTTCCGTCGATAACCAGCGCCGCCTGTCGCCCCTTGCTGCGCGAGAAACGGCGCCAGCGTGAGTTGTCCGCGCCGGTGAGCGTCACATGCAGATCGAACTGATCGTCACTCATGCGCTTGACCTGAAATCGGCTGACGGTCTTGCCCGACACGATCGGGTCGCCGAGCCGGTATTCTGCGCCGTCTTTCGTGCTGAATTTCGCGGCGAGCGGATCGTCGTCCTTGATCTCGCGGATCTCCATGAAATCGGAAAATACGGGGCGCGTTGGAGTCGATGAACAGGACAGAACCAGAAGAACGAACAGGAACAGAGGTGCATTACGCATGGCGGGTCTCATAAAGGATAGACGGATGCTGAAATGTAATACGTTGGGATGGAAAATGGAAAAACGGACCCGTCGGAGGAACGAATCTTCAGGTCGGAGACTCGCTGTCGAGAGCTCGTCCTCTTCGGGTCAGGGGGAGGAGCCTTCAGATTGAAGACTCGCCGTGGCGAGCGGAGAGAGATGGGGAGAGACGGGCAGGAAACTCCGCGCTGAACACGCGGCCGGTTACAGCGCGGAGCTTCAGCAACGAACCCTTACCGGAACGGCGGAATGTACGAGATGCCGCAACCCCCATAGTACCGTGTCCGCTGCGGAGACCCATCCATTCCTCCGCAGGAGATGGTCAGGAAGGAATGGTCGCTCCGGACGACATGAAATCCCGCCGGGACGTCCACGTACGCATACGCCCAGTCGCCGAACACGGTGAAGCGGGAAGCATCAACGGGCACATCGTCGATGAAGATGCCGTCCCGCTTCGCTGCCTTGGTGATCAGGATGTAGTAGTGCGCATAGTATCGAAACGCGTTATAGCCCTTCGAAAAATAGTCAGGGTTGAATGGTGGAATATGGCTCCCGTCATCGTCAACCGGATAGTAGCGTTTTCCCCACAATCCGTGCGGGAGCAGGGGCAACGCGCCGCCGTAATACGTGGTGTCCGTTTCGAGGAACATCCAGGTCAGATGATGTTGATAGACGGCGACAGGTCTGGTGGCGCGGATCACCGTGGCCCGGTCGATCAGCGTATCGACATGCTCCGCGCGTTTGAGGTGAAGTGCCGGTGTTCCCTCGAAGAGGGAGATGTCGGTGTCGTCTTCCTCTGCGATGATGCGCACGAAATCGTCCTGCGTCCGCGCTCCGGGCTTCCGGAAGGGCACGAAGACGTATTCCGTGCCCATCTGCCGGCGGGAGGGCTGGATGAGACATTGCGGTTCATAATACGGATCATAACGGGGCCCGAAAGGCATGCTGGGGTAGATTTTACCAAAGTTGTAGTGAAGTAGCATGAACGGCTGGTCGCTCCGGATGAGGTCGCCGGCGCCGTCGACGGTACTGTCACGTTCGGTGCCGTTGACGGGGTTCCAGTGACTGAAATTGTAAAACCCATACGCGTCATAACCCATGTCGAATCGCACCGCGCCATCCGGGGGCAGTTGGACCTGGATCGTCCCGACGGGTATTGGATAGGGATAATTCGGGTTGAAAAGCATGAACAGCTCGACGGAATGATCGAATTGCACCACCGCGCCAGCATCGCCGGTTTGGACTCGGAGCAATGAATACCCCAGCGAGCCATGGTAGAGGTATTCCGTATCCCATTCGGCGGCGGGCCAGACCACCGACGCATCGAAGTTCAGTTCCGGACCCAGTGTGCGAACGATCGCGGAAACCTCGGCATCCGCAGTGACCGTGACAAACCATCGACGGTTGTAGCGCACGGAATCCATTGTCTTCCAGGACAGTGGGCTCAGGAACAGCGTCAGGGAAAACGGGCGGCCGGGCGTCACGATTCCGGTGGTGTCCCAGGATCCGTCCCGCGTTCCGGCCGCTTCATACGACGCGTCGATATACGGCGCGGAGACACGCACCCTTGCCGTGCTGTCGCTGACGATCGACAGGTACGCTGCATCGGTCAGCATCGGAATGATCAGTTCGCGGGCGAAGGTGCTGCCGCCGCTGCCTTCCGGGGCGCGGTGAAGCCGATCGCTGTGACTTCCTCCCGGCGTGCTCCCGGCGCCAGCGCGCCGCTGTTCCATTGCAGCAGCACCGCCGCGTCGCCGATCGGCATCGACGAGGCGGTGTAGCCGTACACCGCCGTTCCGAGCCCGCTGTGATAGAACCAGCTTCCGATCGTGAGGATGTCGGGGTCGGTGAGCGCCGTGCCGCGAACACGGCAGTGGGCGGAATCGGGCGCGTATGCTCCCGACTGCAGTACAAGCCGCTCGGGGATGCCGCGCCCGGTCAGGGCGGTTTCATGTGTCCAGATGGTGCTGATATCGCGCAGCAGGATATTATCGTCACCGTCGGCGTTGATGTCTTCCATGACCGTCAGTCCGGCATCGACCGCACGAGTCCCGAGGTTTTCCACGATCAGGTGAATGCGCACCTCCTCGTAGAGCGAATCCGATACCGGTTCGAGTTCGAGGGAAATGCCTACCGTGCCGGCGCGGCCGCGCACGTCCCAGGTGTAGCGCAGCCGGTCGGTGAGTATCTCCGTCCTGCCTCCCCCCAGGTTTCGCTGCGGATATGGCGCGGACATCTGCGACTTGCCGTAGTTCGTCCAGATCGTGCCGTCGATCAGGACGCTCAGATGCGATGTCAGTGACATCCCCGATGCGAACAGCATCGTCTTGCCGTCGGCGCTCGCCGCGCCGAACCGTCCGCTGAACGTATCGAGAACCGCCGTGACCTTGCCTTTCGTCAGAGTCAGAAGGACCGGCTGCGCCGCGGTCTGCACCGCAATCTGCGCCGGTTGCACAGCCGGCTGCGCCGTGGTCTCCACCGCCTGGGGCACCGCGGTCGCATTCAACAACGGTACGCCGAGGAGCGCGATCAAGCCGACCACGTGTATCTTCATTCGTCTCATGGCATGCCTAATGGGATTGGTGACGGAAGTCGTGGAGAAATCCCCGACCGTCCCGCATGCGCCGTGGGGTATGCGGGACGGTCGGACAATGCTCGGATGGACGCGGTCAGCGGACGATGCGCAGCGTGCGCATTTTCGTCATACCGGCCGTCGTCATGCGCAACAAGTACAGACCCGTGGGCAGATCCGCCGTATTCAGAGCAATGTTGGTCGTCCCGGCCGGGGAGGAACCCGCGGCAAGCCGCCGTACCATGCGTCCGAGAATGTCGTACATCACGACATCGACGTCCGCCGCTTCGTCCAGGGTGAAGGAGATCATGGTCGTGCCCATGGCAGGATTCGGCCACGGCGCATGCAGCTTCCAACCTGTTTCCGGTGCGCCACGCTCATGCGCTCCGGCGCGCTTCGGTGTTGTGCCGTTTCCCACGATCCAATCGGCCATGCGCACCTCGGGAGATTGCGGATAGGCCTGCAGCAGGGTGTCGATGCTCGCGCGCGCCGATGTCCGCGAACCAGCCAGGTGCATCGCAATCGCGGCCATCGCCTGCGAGGCCACATACCCGGTGCCGCCATATGCCGCGTATTGCGCCGTGGCCAGCCACGCCTGTGTCGCGCCGCCGTAATCCCCCGCGCGCTGCCGCGCCGCCGCGATGTACCGGTAGGCCGGACGCAGCACTTCCGGCCGCGTGGTGTTCGCGATGATCCGCTGGAAGTAGGCTTCCACCGTCGCCGAATCGGCTATGCGCCAGATGCGCTCCAAGCCCGTCAGCGCATCAAGTGCGGAGAGTGCCGACCGCTGGCGGTAGAGCAACGTCGCGAGCGAGTCCGCCGTGAGCTTGTACCACGAACGATACAGCGCTTCAGCCTGCGGATTCCAATTCGCGGTAATGGAGGACGCACCCGGAAACATCGCATCCTCGATCACACACCCGGCCGAATCGGCAGTGAGGGCATCGTTGGTGGTCACCGTGGAATTGTTGACGTTGAAGACGGTATTTCCGTCCCACCAGTCGCGGTGCAGCCAGGCCGTCGACAGCTCGAAGGACCCCTGCAGGGTCCCGGGATCGAATATCGAATTCTCACCTCCCTGGTAATGCGGCACACCACCGTCGTCATACGTCTTCGCGAATTCGTATATCGCCTCGTAGCCGTACAGGTTGTAATCGTTCTGGAAAACGCAGTTGCGTCCGAGGGAATCGGGATTGTCCCAGGTCACGGGATCGCTGTGCCGCTCATACCCGAAAATACTGCTTCCCACGGAGCGGACGCCCTCGTCGTGCCCGCTGATGCGGCTGTGCCGGATGACCGTCGGCTTGCCGTTGAGATACGCGTACACACCCATCCAGTACTCGTCCGGACTGCTGCCGTTCTCGTAGATATCGCAGGAATCGATCGTCAGATCAACATTGGTATACGCCACGACCCCGCACTGCCGGTTGTAATAGCTTTCGCAGTCGGAGAGAAGCACCGTGCTGTTGTCGCCGGCCAGAACACCGTTTCCGTATCCGCTCAGAGCGAAGAACGAGTTGTAGAAATACAGATCCGAATCCGTGACATCGAGATTGTCCTGTCCGTTCTGCGTGCTTGCGAGGTCATCGAACAACCCGCTGCTCCCGTCGATGCGGACCCCGTCACCTGAGGAGTACGAAACCGTGACCGCACTCCCTTCGACGGAATAGCAGTTCTCGATATAGAGACCGATTGCGGCGTAGAAGACGGAACACCGGTTCAGGTACAGGAACGACGGTGCATCGCCGTGAATGCCGTCCCAGTCACCCGGCGACGGGCTACCTGCGGAGGAAGTGAAATACACATATTCGGAAGTATACTGCGTCTTGACCGTCCACAGCGATCCATACACCGTGAGGCCGGTCTGGCTGTCGAAGAGTAATGTGGTGTTGTCCGAGGCTGCCGGATCGTCGAAGCCCTCGATCAGCAATGTCCGTCCGGAAGGCACGAACGCGTCGACATGCACATCGAGGTTCACGTCCAGCGTCGCGGTCGTGACCTGGGTCGACGGCAGGGGAAGCTGGTCGTCGGTGCCCGTGACATGAAAGCGCTTGTTGTTGCACGTCGTGCGCTCCCGTGTGTACCCCGCGCCATTGAAGGCGTCTTGCACGAGTCCCCAGTAGGAGTAGCGTCCCCCGTCGACTACGTCGGTGGGTGTCGTGCTCCAGGTCCCGGTCGAACCCGGTGTGCGGACCCAGATGCGAGCGTCGCTCCCATCCCATTCGATCAGGAGACGGTACACTGTCGTCGTCGACCCCGCGCCCCAGTTCGCGTCGATCAGGTTCAGACGGAACTTCAGATTGTCGTTATCGAGGGAAATTTCGTAGTCCGAACAGCCGATCGTGTCCCACACGGCCGTGATGTCGCCGGCTGCGGCGTCGTACGACCAGGGACCCTCGTAGCCCCATGCGTATCCATTTTGAATGGATCCGCCAGATACGATGGCATGGCGGTGCGTGGACTTCAGGTCGGCGTCGAAGATCAGATTCTTAACGGTGAAGCCGACGGTTGTTGATGCGCCATTCGCCCACACCGCGACCTCCGAATTTCCAATATCGAAGCTGGGTTGCGCAGTGGCGGTCGCGATGACGGTGACGATGAGGGTGATTGCGGTGAGAATGGCGGGAAGAAGGCGCGAATCAGACGCGAAGTGAACGCGCGGGGTTCTCATTTCGGTCTGCCGGATGTGCCGGTCTGCCGGATGTGCCGGATGTGCCGGTCTGCCGGATGTGCCGGTCTGCCGGATGTGCCGGTCTGCCGGATGTGCCGGTCTGCCGGATGTGCCGGTCTGCCGGATGTGCCGTGCATTTCATTTCCTCGTTCCTGTGAAGGTTGAAAATCCGTGGTGTATCCGAAACATTCCCTTTCGCTTCGAATGAAACGAAAGGGAATCGCGGATGTCCGATCCACAATTTCCACAAATATCGAACAGGCCCGGATTCTCGTAGCACCCCGTCAGCTGGTCAGAACGAAAATCGCGTGTCGACGGCAACATAACCCGGGCAAACGATATTGTCAAGAAAAAAGACAATAATGGGATAAATATCGCGCGCGCGGTGAGTGAATGGTGTTTGATGGATCTGTAGGGAGCATTCACGAATCCGCCCGGCAAACGGAACGGGGTGTAATAATAACGGAGGGCGGATCCAAGAATCCGCCCTCCGTTTGAAATGAAATATCGTTACGCGTTGTCTTCCGCGTATGCCTCGATCGGCGGACACGAACACATGAGATTGCGGTCGCCGTAGGAATCGTCGATGCGTCCGACGGGCGTCCAGACTTTCTGCTCGCGCACGTAGGGGAGAGGGAACACGGCGCGGGCACGGGTGTACGGGTGCTCCCACACTTCGTTGAGCGCTTCGCCGGCGGTGTGCGGTGCGTTCTTGATCGGATTGTCCGTGCCGTCGAGCGTACCGTCGACGATCTCCTGGATCTCCTTGCGGATTTCCAGAAGTGCCGCGGCGAAACGGTCGAGTTCGGCTTTGCTCTCGCTTTCGGTCGGTTCGACCATCAGCGTGCCGGCGACCGGGAAGGCCACCGTCGGCGCGTGGAAGCCGTAATCCATCAGGCGCTTGGCGACGTCGATCGCTTCGATGTGCGCGTCCTTGAACGGACGCAGATCGATGATGAACTCGTGTGCCACGCGGCCGTTGGCTCCCGTGTAGAGGATCTTATAGTCCTTCTCCAGCAGCGCCTTGAGATAGTTGGCGTTGAAGATGGCGAACTTCGTCGACAGGGTCAGTCCCGGACCGCCGAGCATCTTCATGTAGCCGTAGGAAATCGGCAGGATGCTGGCGCTGCCCCATGGGGCTGCCGAGACGGCACGGATGCCCTGCTCGCCGCTCGTTGGAACGACGGGATGCGAGGGAAGGAAGGGCGCGAGATGCGCGGCCACGGAGATGGGACCCACACCCGGACCGCCGCCGCCGTGCGGGATCGCGAAGGTCTTGTGCAGGTTGAGGTGGCAGACGTCGGCGCCGATAAGGCCCGGGCTGGTCAGTCCGAGCTGCGCGTTGAGGTTCGCGCCGTCCATGTACACCTGGCCGCCGTTCTCATGCACGATCTGGCAGATTTCCCTGATCGAGGCCTCGAACACGCCGTGCGTCGACGGATACGTGACCATGAGCGAGGAAAGCGTATCCTTGTGCTGCGCCGCCTTCGCGCGCAGGTCTTCGACGTCAATGTTGCCGCGTTCGTCGCAGGCGACGATCACGACTTTCATGCCGGCCATCACCGCGCTGGCGGGATTCGTGCCGTGCGCGGAAGAGGGAATCAGCACGACGTCGCGCTCGGGCTGGCCGTTGGCGTGCTGATACGCGCGGATGACCATCAGGCCGGTGAATTCACCCTGCGCACCGGAGTTCGGCTGGAGGGACGTCGCGGCGAAGCCGGTCACTTCGCTCAGCATCGCTTCGAGCTCGGTGATCATTTCGCGGTACCCGACGACCTGGTCGGCGGGTACGAACGGGTGAATCGAAGAAAATGCGGGCCAGGTGATCGGCAGCAGTTCCGTCGCCGCGTTGAGCTTCATCGTGCAGGAACCCAGCGGGATCATCGAGTGCACGAGGGAGACGTCGCGGTTTTCCAGTCGCTTGATGTACCGCATCATTTCCGTCTCGGAGCGGTTCATGTTGAACACCGGGTGCGTCAGGAATCCGCTCGTGCGGGAGAGGCCCTCGGGATACGCGGTGAGGGGATCCTCGAACAGCGTATCGGTGGTTTCGAAGTCCTTGCCGGCGACGGCCGCGAACACGGCGAGGATATCGGCGACGTCATTTTCCGCGACGGTCTCGTCGAGGGCGATGCCGACATGCGCGTCGTCATGGTAGAAGAAGTTGATGCCGGCCTTTTCGGCTTCGGCGCGCACGGCGGCTGCATCGGCCTTGACTTTCAGCGTGTCGAAGTAGTGCGTGTTGAGCTGCGTGAAGCCGAGCGCAGCGAGCCCGCGGTCCACCGCCGTCGCTGCGCGGTGAATACTGGCACCGATCTGACGGAGTCCGTCGGGACCGTGGTATACGGCGTACATTCCCGCCATCACGGCGAGAAGCGCCTGCGCGGTGCAGATGTTCGACGTGGCTTTTTCGCGACGGATATGCTGTTCGCGCGTCTGCAGCGTCATGCGGTAAGCCTTGTTTCCGTGGCGGTCGACGGAGACGCCGATGATGCGGCCGGGCATCTGCCGGATGTAGGCCTGTTTGGTGGCGAAGTACCCTGCGTGCGGACCGCCGAAGCCCATCGGGACGCCGAAGCGCTGCGAGTTCCCGACGACGATATCCGCGTCGAGTTCACCCGGGGGGGTGAGCTGGGTGAGCGCCATGATGTCGGCGGCGAAAACGACCTGCACCTCGATTGCATGCGCGGCCGTCACGAACGCGCGGTAATCCTCCACGCTGCCGTAGGATCGCGCCGAAATACGAATCGTCGAGCGCGGCGGTACGGTAATCACCGACGACGATCTCGAATCCGAGTGAATCGGCGCGCGTCATCAGCACGTCGATCGTCTGCGGGAAACAGGTGTCGGCGACGAAGAACTTCGTGCTGTGCTTACGCTTGGCGCTGCGCGTGACCAGGCTGTGCGCCATGATCATCGCTTCGCCCGCTGCGGTGCCCTCGTCGAGCAGCGACGCGTTGGCGATTTCCATGCCGGTGAGGTCGCTGACCACGGTCTGGAAATTCAGGATGGCCTCGAGGCGTCCCTGCGAAATCTCCGCCTGGTACGGGGTGTACGACGTGTACCAGCCCGGATTCTCCAGGATGTTGCGGCGGATCACGCTCGGGGTTCGTGTTCCGTAATAGCCGAGCCCGATGTAGGAACGGTAGACCTTGTTTTTGGCGGCCTTGGCTTCCAGCATGCGCAGGTAGGTATGTTCACCCAGTCCTGCGGGAATGTCGAGGTCGGCGCTGCTGCGGATATCCTTCGGAACAGTCTGATCGATGAGTGCGTCGATGGATTCCACACCCAGGACGCGGAGCATTTCCTGCTCCTCGGCGAGACTGGGACCGATGTGACGATTTTCAAACGGCGATTCGTAGAGGTGTGTGCGTTTCATGTGATGGCCCAAATGGGTGGAGTGTTCGTATGTCAAAAAACGTGGAGTGCTCTTCCGTCACCATTCCTCCCCTGACGCGCGGCGAACGCGGAGAGGGGCGCGGAACGGTCAAAGGGAGGAAAGGGAGGAGCCGCTTTCCTGCGAATGCAAATATGCCAGCGCGCGCGAGGCGGCGTTCTGTTCCGCCGATTTCTTGTTCCCGCCTTTCCCTTCGCCGACGGGGATGCCGCCGACCTGCACTTCGACGGTGAAAACCGGGTTGTGGTCGGGCCCGGATTCGTCCACCGTAACATAGCGCGGGGTACCCATGCCGCGTCCCTGCGAGTACTCCAGCAAACGGCTCTTGTAGTTATCGTCATGCGCCATGCGCGTATCGGCAAAAACCTCGAGCAGATGCCGGCTGATGAACGCCCGGGCCGCGTTGTAGCCGCCGTCGAGATAGATGGCGGCGACGAAGGCTTCGACCGCATCGACGAGAATGGATTCACTCCCGTCGGCGACGGACTGATGCGCGCTCGGACTCATGAGAAGAAAATCCACCAGCTGCATGCGGCGCGCGCATTCCGCGAGCGCGTAGCGGCTGACGAGGCGGGAGCGCATCTTTGACAGCTGGCCTTCCTCCGCGTCGGGGAAGGCGTGATACAGGTATTCCCCGACGATCTGGTTCAGTACCGAGTCGCCGAGAAACTCCATGCGTTCGTTGGACTGGAACTGACCGGGGGGACACAGTTGAAGATATGAGCGATGGATCACCGATTGAAGGAAATAGTCCTTGTTGCGCACGGGATATCCGGTGCGCCGGGTGAACTCGTCGCTGTCGAATGTAGCAAATGCGGAGAGGGCGAGCCGCTCCTCCTCCTGACGGGCAGGAGGAGGAACAACAACGTTTTTATCTGAGGTGCTACGTCTTGATACGATGGATCGAAGTAATCGGAACATGTTTCAGTTCGTTCACATCAGGCGTCCGCGTACTTCCGGAACAGCAGCGTCACATTATGGCCGCCGAAGCCGAAAGAATTGGACAGGACGACATCGACCGGGTGGTCGATCGCCGTATTGGGAACGTAATCGAGATCACACTCGGGGTCGAGCGTGGTGTAGTTGATCGTCGGGTGGACCTTGCCGGTGTGAATCATCAGCGAAGACACGATCGCTTCCACCGCGCCCGCGGCACCGAGGAGGTGGCCGGTCATGGACTTGGTCGAATTGATCTTCAGCTTCGACGCGTATTCGCCGAACACCGTCTTGATCGCGGCCGTTTCGTTGCGGTCGTTGTACAGCGTCGAGGTGCCGTGGGCGTTGATGACGCTGACATCTTCCGGCTGAAGGCCGGCATTCTTGATCGCGGCGCGCATGGAGCGCACGGCGCCTTCACCGCCCGGAGCGGGTTCGGTGATGTGGAACGCATCGGCGGTGAAGCCCATGCCGGACAGTTCGGCGTAGATCTTCGCGCCGCGGCGCAGGGCGTGGCCCAGCTCCTCGAGCACGAGAACGGCACCGCCGTCGCCCATGACGAAGCCGTCACGGTCTTTGTCGAACGGACGGCTTGCGCCCTTCGGATTGTCGTTGTTCGTCGACAGTGCGCGGGCTGCGTTGAAGCCGCCGACGCCCATCGGGCAGATGGCGGATTCCGCACCGCCGGTAATCATCACATCGGCATCGCCGCGTTCGATCAGCATCAGTGCATCGCCGATCGCATGCGCGGAAGTGGCGCACGCGGACGTGGTGGCATAATTCGGGCCTTTGAATCCATGCAGAATCGAGACATGGCCCGCGGCGATGTCGGAAATCAGCATGGGAACGAAGAACGGGCTGATGCGGCGGGGGGACTTCTCGTCGATCAGTACGTTCTGCTGATCCCAGTTCGTCCACATACCGCCGATGCCGGAGCCGATGATGACACCGACGCGTTCGTAATCCACCTTTTCGGGCGTCAGGCCACTGTCCTCGACTGCCATGTTCGCGGATGCGACGGCATAGTGCGTGAACTTGTCCATGCGCTTGGCGGCCTTCCGGTCAATGAAATTCTCCGCGTCGAAGCCTTTGACTTCGCAGGCGAATTTCGTCTTGAACTCGGCAGTGTCGAACGCTGTGATGAAATCGGCGCCGCTCACTCCGGCGAGTGCGTTGTTCCAGAATTCCTGTACGTTCAACCCGATCGGGTTGATCGTACCCATACCGGTCACAACAACTCGTCGTCTATTCATCGATGACCTCCATAATGGATTCCCGTCCCCGAGAGGACGGGATTTTAAAAATTCATTGGATACCGACTCGCAGCGAAATCAGCTGGCGAGATTCTCGGAGATATACTTGACGGCGTCGCCGACGGTCGTGATTTTTTCTGCATCTTCGTCAGCGATCGTGAGATCGAATTCTTTCTCGAATTCCATGACCAGCTCGACGGTGTCGAGGGAGTCTGCACCGAGATCGTTGGTGAAGGAAGCCGCGTCGTTGATCTGGCTTTCTTCGACACCAAGCTTGTTGACGATGATCTGCTTGACTTTCTGGGTGACATCTGCGGACATGTGATCCTCCAGTAATTTGGAATGTGTTGTGAAAATGAATCGTTATGGTTCGGTTTTATGAAATTACATGATCATGCCGCCATCGACATTGATGACCTGACCGGTAATATAATCAGACTTGGAAGAGGCCAGAAACGTGACCGTGTCGGCGATTTCCTCGGGGGAACAGCCGCGCTTGAGGGGAATGACGGAGAGGAATGCACTCCGCTGCTCTTCGGAAAGAACATGCGTCATTTCCGTTTCGACATACCCGGGGGCGATGGCGTTCACGTTGATGCCGCGGCCGGCCAGTTCCTTGGCGGTCGACTTGGTCAGACCGATCATGCCGGCCTTGGAAGCGGCATAATTCGCCTGCCCCGCGTTGCCCATGACGCCGACGACGGAACTGATGTTGACCATCTTGCCGCTGCGCTGGCGCACCATCACGCGCGCCGCGGCGCGGGTCATGACGAAGGCGCCCTTCAGGTTGACGGCGATGACCTTGTCCCAGTCCTCGTCCGACATGCGCAGAAGCAGCTTGTCGCGCGTGATGCCGGCGTTGTTGACCAGGATGTCGATCGATCCGAAGCCGCCCTGCACGCTCTCGCAGGCCTTGTCGGCCGCTGCGCCGTCGGTGATATCGACGGTGAAGGCTTCGAGCTTCTGCCCGCCCGCCCGCATTTCTTCTGCAAACGCTTCGAAATCATCGGGGAAGGCAACATCGAACACGGCGACGTTCGCTCCCTCGGCGATGAACTGGCGCACGATCGACCGGCCGATACCGCGGGCACCGCCGGTGACAATGGCGTTCTTTCCTGTAAGAAGACTCATGAGAATGTTTTCCTTCGTTGGAACAATACGTCCTCGTAATATACGTTATTTCAACGACATAAGCTCTTCATGCGTCCCGACTGCCAGGCAGGGGGCGTCTGCGCTGATGCGCTTGAGGAGGCCCTGCAGCACGTTGCCGGGACCGCTCTCGATAAAGCGCTCGAGGCCGTCGGCGAGCATCTGGTCCATGCTGTTGTGCCAGAGCACCGGGCTCGTCACCTGGCGGAGCAGGTTGTCGCGGATGGCGGCGGCTTCGGTGACGGGACGCGCGGTCACGTTCGTGTAAACAGGGAATCGGGCGTCGCTGATGGGCGTGGCATCGAGAACTGCGCCGAGTTCGTCCTGCGCGTACTGCATGAGCGGCGAATGAAAAGCGCCGCTGACCGGAAGCTTTTTGACGAGCCGCACACCCTTGGCTTTCAGGATCTCCATGGCGCGGTCGACGCCGTCGATGCTGCCGGAAATCACGATCTGCCCGGGAGAATTGAAGTTCGCGGCCTGGACAATGCCGGCTTCCGCCGCTTCGCGGCAGGCCTCGTCCACCAGGTCGGCCTCGGCGCCGATGACGGCGGCCATGGTGCCCGGGGAACGTGTGCCGGATTCCTGCATGAGTTCGCCGCGTTTCTTGACCAGGCGCAGCCCGTCTTCGAACGTGAGCGCGCCGGCGGTGACGAGGGCGCTGTATTCTCCGAGCGAATGCCCGGCTGCCGCGTCCGGCTGAATGCCGAGGAGCTCGGCCACGATCACGCTGTGAACGAAAATTGCCGGCTGGGTGAATTTCGTCTGCTTGAGCTCTTCGGCCGGTCCTTCGAAACAGATCTGCTTCAGATCGGTCTCCATGATTTCATTCGCACGGTCGAAGAGGGCGCGGGCGCGCTCGTGGTTTTCGTAAAGGTCCTTGCCCATGCCGACGTACTGAGACGCCTGTCCGGGGAAAAGCAGCGCTGTTTTCATTCTCCGCTCCTTTTTCAGATGGACCATTTGATCAGTGTCGCGCCCCAGGTGTATCCGGCGCCAAAGCTTGCGAGCACGATGTTGTCGCCGCGCTTGAGGCGTCCATCGGCGTGATACTCGGCGAGGCAGCTCGGGATGGTCGCGGCGGTGGTGTTGCCGTAGCGGTCGATATTGATCATGACGCGATCCATGCCAAGACCCATGCGGTCGGCGGTGGATTTGATGATGCGCATGTTCGCCTGGTGGGGGACCAGCCACGCGATATCCTCCGACGCGAGATTGTTGCGCTTCATGATCTCCTCGGAGACGTCGGCCATGCCGACCACGGCGACCTTGAACACGGCCTTGCCGTCCTGCGTGATGTAATGCATCCTGTTTTCCACGGTTTCCTTTGTGGAAGGACGCAGGCTTCCGCCGGCTTTCATGTGCAGCGCCTCGGTGCCCGAGCCGTCGAGATAATTGACCCAGTCGATGACGCCGTAGCCTTCCTCTTCGCTCGGTTCGAGCAGCACAGCCGCGCCGCCGTCACCGAAGAGAATGCAGGTGTTGCGGTCTTCCATGTCCATGATGGACGTCATTTTGTCCGCACCGATGACCAGCACTTTCTTGTGCGTGCCCGCCTTGATGAACTGCGCGCCGGCAGCGAGGGCGAACAGGAAGCCGGAGCAGGCTCCGCTGAGGTCGAAACCCCATGCCTTTGTTGCGCCGAGCTTGTGCTGCACGAGGGCGGCGGTGCTGGGAAAGAACATGTCGGGGGTGACGGTTGCGACGATGATGCACTCGACCTCCTCCGGACCGATGCCGCGCATGGCCAGCGCCTTGCGTGCGGCTTCGACCGCGAGGTCCGACGTCGCGCCGTTCTCGAGGAAGCGGCGTTCACGGATGCCGGTACGGGTGATGATCCATTCATCGGTGGTATCGAGGTACGATTCGAAGAAGCTGTTGGGTACGACCTTTTCCGGGGCGTAGTGCCCGACAGCAGTAATTGCTGCGGTGTTCATGCGATTTGCCATTTCATGTCATGTGTGAGATTGCTGCGAAGCCATGGCCTCGCGGATAGTTTCGTTGACCCGGCGGTCCACCATGTTTTTCGCCGCGAAGATCATGTTCATGATCGCCTTCGGCGTGGAACTGCCGTGTCCGATGATGCTGACGCCGTTCACGCCCAGCAGGGGAACGCCGCCGTATTCCTGGTAATCCCAGTCCTTGATCATTTTCCTGATCGTTCCCGCGATCAGCCCGACCCAGAGCTTCTTGAAGAAGCCGCGGGAGGCGTATTCATAGAACTTGCTTTTCAGCAGGCCGGGGAAGGATTCTGCGAATTTCAGGATGATGTTGCCGGTGAAGCCGTCACAGACGACCACGTCGGCGGTGCCTTTGAGAATATCCCGTCCCTCGATATTCCCGAGAAAATTGATCGGGGCCGCATTCAGAAGCGGCCATGCGGCGATACACGCGTCATTCCCCTTGCTTTCCTCCTCGCCGACGTTGAGCAGGCCCACCTTCGGCTTGTCGCGCTGCATCATCAGCGCGGTATAGATGCTGCCCATGATTCCGAACTGCGCCAGGTGCGAGGGTTTGGAATCCACGTTGGCGCCGGCGTCGATCAGCAGCACCGGTCCCGTCGCGGAAGGGAGGAACGTGCCGATGCACGGGCGTTCCACTCCCGGCAGCCGTCCGAGGATCAACGTCGAAAGGGCCATCATCGCACCGGTGTTGCCGGCGCTGATGAAACCCTGGACGTCGCCGTCACGCTGCCACTCGAGGGCGCGGTACATCGAGGAGTTTTTCCGGGACTTCAACGCGACACCGATGGAATCTTTCATGTCCACGATTTCATCGGCGTGTCGGATGGAGATGTTGGGGGGAATGGGATCGGGCAGGAGCGCGCGGATCGCGGCTTCCTGCCCGACGAGAAGAATCTGAAAGTCGCATCGTGGATCGCGGGCACAGTCCAGCGCACCCTGCACAACATTGTGAGGGGCATGGTCCCCGCCCATTGCGTCAACAGCTATGGTTACCACGACAGGCGCCTGTAATCCTTACCGCGCACGCGGCGGCGTTTAGACTTTCGGGGTGATGATCGAACGGCCGTTGTAGTACCCGCAGTTGGGGCACACGCGGTGCTGCAGTTTGGTCTCGCCGCAGTTGTCGCATTTGCCGGTCGGCATGGCCTGCGCCTTGTAATGCGTCCGCCGCTTCGCGGTGCGGGACTTCGAGTGACGATGGGTTGGATTAGGCATGGTATTCTCCGAATAACGGTTTCTGTATCTATCTTATTGATCCAAATTCAGCGACTTCAGTTTATCCCAGCGGGGATCGTTCGTTCTCTGTGTCTCGGCATTGTGCTCCGGCGGAATCGCGTCCTTGCAGGTCGGTTCGCCGTTTTCGTCCTCTCCGCAGATCCGTCGCATTGGGATGCAGAGCAGGGCCGCGTCACGCACGTCCTCGGAAACGTCGATGACAGGATCGTTGTTGTCGATCTGTCGTATTTCCGATTCGTCTTCGCCGTGTTCGGCGGAATTATCATGCGCGTACACCAGGCGGAAATCCGTGTCCACCGGAATGGTGACCGGTTCCAGGCAGCGATCGCAGGGATACACTGCCGCGGTCTGCACGAACACATGCAGTGCCGCCTGGGAATGCGTCTTGTCCAGATCGATGCGCACGGCGAGTTCCTGCTGGAATTCCGCAGGCAGATCGATCTCCGCGGGGCTGACGGTGAAGAGCAGTTCGTGCACCCCGTCGCCGAGGCCCGCGAGCCGAACAGGAATATGTTTTTGTTTCGAATTCATGTCCGGACCTTCCAAGTCATACAATTTAGGGAAAAAAATTTCCGCAGGCAAGTGATGGGTGGGGACAGGCAGTTGCGCACGCGAAGGTTTTTCCGTATCTTTCCATGCTCAATAATGGTGAGCGTAGCTCAGTTGGTAGAGCATCAGATTGTGGCTCTGAGGGTCGCGGGTTCAACCCCCGTCGCTCACCCCCTCGAAAAGAGAAGGTCCCGCCGAACAGCGGGACCTTCCTTTTTTCAGTGCATTGTAGGGGCGCAGTCCGCCGCGGCGGACGCCCCTACAAGTAGCGCATTGAGGTCAGTATTTCGCCTGCCGCGCTTTCGCCGCCGCGTCCCATTTCGGGGCCTCGGTGGCGAGAAATTCCTTCTTTTCGGCGTTGAATTTTTCCATGTCGAGACCGATGTAGGCCTGGGCCCGGGCTTTCGTCGAAATATCGGGGATGGGAATCTCATCGGTGTACCCGTGCTTCGCCAGGACCCGTACGAGCTGCGTCCGGGCCTGCTCGGCTTTTTCGATCGATGCGCCGAGCGTCCGCGCGGCCTCCACCGGGGAGTGGAAACCGAGGCCGTTCGCCGCTGCGACCCAGTCCCAGCGCCACTGCGCCTGGCGGATCAGTTTCAGGACGGGAGCCATCTCGCTCTCCGACGCGCCCTTGTCCCACGCGAACTTCGCTTCGATATGCGCCTTGGCCAGCGCACCTTCCGCGCGCATGCGCAGTTCTTCGATCTTGTCCTGCCGCTCGTACACGTCACGGATCAGGTTTTCCTCGCTCTCCCGGTGGCATACCTGGCAGGAACCGGCGACATCCTGCAGCGGAGACATGATTTTATGGTTTGTGAATTTCACGCCGCCTTCACTGCGATAGGGCATGTGGCAGTCCGCGCAGGAAACGCCGCGCTTCGCATGCACACCGGTCATGTACAGTTCGTAGTCGGGATGCTGTGCCTTGAGGATCGGCGTGCGGCTCAGCGCGTGCACGAAATCGGTATGCGGGGAAACCTCATCGTAATACCGCTCCATGTCGTCGGCGGAGAATCCCTTGTCCCAGGGGAAGGTGAGATACTTTTCTTCCTTCCCTTTGAAATAATATTCGACGTGGCACTGTGCGCAGACGAGCGAACGCATTTCCTGATGCGTGGCCTGGTTGATGTCCTTCCCCTGGCGCTGGAACGCTTCGATGAGGGCCGGCCGCGTGATGCGCAGATTCATGGTTTTCGGATCGTGACAGTCCTGGCAGCCGATGTTGTTGACGATCTCCGACCCGAGATTCATCCACTTGTCCTTGTAGAACTCGCCGACGCCCTTTTCGTTCATCACCCGCGGCACATCGGTGCTCTTGCAGCTCCAGCAGGTGCCGGGCTGGGGCACGCCCGTGCGCAGCGTGTTGCGGATATCCTCCACGGCGTGGTAGTGCCCGCGGCCCTGATTGTAGTCGCGGGAGAATGCGTACCCGGCCCAGAGAATCACGAGATTCGGATATTTTTCAAGATAATCGATCTTCGCGTTTCCCCCGTGCTTGCTGAGGAAATCGCCGTCGGCGGTGGATGTGTACGTTTCGTATTCGCGCGGGTAATTCTCTCCCCACACGTCGTTGCGCGGTTCCCAGTCGGGAATGGCTTTCGCCTGCACGATGAGTTCGGATTCGCCGCGGCGCTCCACGATGGAGGCGCCGAGCAGTCCGACGAAGAAAACCACGATGATGGTCCCGAGGAAAATGGTCCACCCCAGCCAGGGCTTTTCCTGCACGATATCCATGATGCGACGTTTCATTTTCAATGCTCCTTGTGTGCTTCGTTGTTTTTGTCGGATGATTCGATATACCTGCGCAGCCATTCGGGAGCAATGGGCCCGAGACGGGGAACGCGCGCATACGGGGTGGACGCGAGGCTGTTGACGCGCCCGTGCGGTACCTCGCGATGACACTGCCAGCAGAGCAGTCCTTCGCCGGCACGGGCGTTCATCGCGGTGAGACTGCCCGACGAAACCTCGTGGACCAGATCGCTGTGGCAGCGGATGCAGTTCTCCTGCACCACCGCCACGCCGGCTTCCTTGATCTGGATGACCTGCGGTTCCATGCGCAGGGTGAACATCGTGGCGTGACGCAGACCGTCGCTCGCCTTGAAGGCGTAGGTGCGCAGGATGTTGTCGTGCGGCACGTGGCAGTCGTTGCAGGTGGTCGCCCGGCCATGACTGCCACGCTGCCAGGTCGCATACTGCGGCGCCATCACATGGCAGTTCACGCAGGCGCGCGGGTCGTTCGAGAGGTACGAAACGGCGTTCGAGATGTACAGCACCAGCACGCCGAGACCTCCGAGCACACCCAGCACCAGGAACACGGGCAGACGCCATTGGGGCGGGGGAATGAAAAAGCGTATGAGACGTTTCATGATAATTCTCGATTACTGAAACGGGCTGATCAGAAATTGACGGTGGTCATGAGGTAGGCCCAGCTCGTGGCGTCGGTCGTGCCCGTGAGCACGGCGCGGTCGGCGGCGCCCGAGAACATCGAGTACCCCAGCGTCATTCCCACCGCCTTGGCGAGACTCCACTTCGCGGTGACGTCGACTTCGGTGCCGATCGCATTGGACTTCCCGTCGTAGTTGCTTCCGAATTCCGCGGGATCCGAGGCGGTGCTGAACAGGTGGAGATCGACGGCAAGGGCGAATCCGTCCGTGGGCACAAGGCTCACCTGGGCGATGATGTCCTGCAGTCCGAACCCCGTCGTCGTCGCCGGGATGTTCAGGAAGTAATCCATGAAGCCGTAGTACTTGTGATTCGTGGCGTAGAGTGTATGGAACGCCCCCATTTTCTCGGCGTCGTTCGGATCCTGCCCGGAGAGACGGTCGAAGCCCGCCCCGATGCGCAGCTTTGCGAGTTGGGGAAACGCATACCCGACGCGAACGCCGATCATGTTGGCGCTGATGTCTTTCGCAGGGGACCCCGTGATCATGTAATCGCCCATCTGTACGGCGGCGTCGAGTTCATAGTCGAATCCGGCGAAGTGTCCTCCGGCGTACAGTCCGGCGGTCTGGCGGTTCTGACGCACGAGCGTCGTCGCGGGATTGTCGTAGAGGAAAAATGCCTGTACCGTGGTGCGGATATCGGCGTTCGTCCACGCCGCCCATGCTCCGGTGAGGAACACGTCACGGGTGTAGTCTGGCATGACCGGGTTGCGGGTGACCGCGGCGCCGATGGCGTCGATGCGGAAGTCGCCTGCCGTCAGGCGCAGAACGCCGGCGTCGAAGGTCTGCCCGTAGGGGTGCCAGTCGATGGCGCCGAGAAACCGCTCGTTGGCGTACACGAGCGCCTGCCGCCCGAGGGTGAAGCCGAGCAGCCCGTCGGCGAGTCCCTTCACTTCGACAAAGCCCTGGCGCAGGTCGAAATGCGACGCGCCCGCATTCAGCGTGCTCGTCTCTTCACCGAAAACGCGCGCGTCCTGGATTTCCGCGACCACGCGCACCTGTTCGTTTACCGTTCCGGTGGCCCGGAGCCGCGTGCGCAGCTGATGGTATACATCGTGGTGCATCTCCTCGAGGAAGCTCTTGTCGTTGAATTCACTTCGTTCACGAAGCTGTCCCGAGAACTCCACGCTCTGCGCGGCGAGCGGACCCGCTGCCACCGCGCACAGCAGGATAATGACGAAAATCGTTTTCATGCCTGTTCTCCTCTGATTGTTATTCCTGAGGGGCGCTGCCCTGGTTGTGCTGATATATGGGATTGTTGATGTCCTGTATTCTGCGAGAGTATTCCGCTTCTCCGACGCTGCTCTTCCAGTTGCCCGTGAGCATCGCGAGGCCGGTGACGAGCAGAAATACTCCGACGACCGCGGCGGCGACCCAGGCGGACCGGAAAACGAAACGGGATTTCCGTGACGCCTTCAGCTGCAGGGTGTCACGGACCGGACACGCATCGACGCAGGCCATGCAGGAGGTGCATTCGTCAGACATGACCACCTTCAGGCGGTCTACTGCGATGCGGTTGGGACAGACCTTCGCACATTTTGCGCAGTCGATGCAGCTGTCGGTGTTTCGGGTGATGCGGAAAGGACTGAGAAGGCCGGTCAGTCCCAGCAGCGCGCCGTACGGACAGAGGTAGCGGCACCAGAAATTCCTGATGACGAGGGAAAGGGCGACGAGGATTGCGAGGACGATCAGGGAAAACTGCGAAATGTCGCGAAAGAAGATGAACATCTTGACGTCCGCGACCTTGTTGTAGGGACTGCTCAGGAACTGCCCGAGGGAGAGCGCGTCCATTCCGAAGAACACGACATAAAACAGAAAGCCGAGCATGAGGTATTTCAGCGAGCGAAGCGGGTAGTCGAGCCAGCGCCAGACCCCGAAATTCCGGCCGAAGATTTTCCTGCCGAATTCCCCGATGTTCTCCGACAGCGTCCCGATTGGACAGAGCCAGCTGCAGAAGGATTTTTTCACCAGTATCGACATCGCGATGATCGCGAAAAGAATGAACAGTCCCGCCGGATGCACGGGATGAATGCTGCCGCTCAGGAAGAAATAATAGAGGCTCATCAGCGCGGAGATGGGAAGGAATCCTTCCACGCCCGCGGGACGCGACAGCGCGATGCCGCCGCTCCCCTGATGCCATGCGACCCATAAGGTGAATTCCACCCCGATCCACAGACAGAGGAGGATGAAGGCGAACTGTACCCAGAAACGGAGCTGCTGTCCGCTGCCCGACGGCCGCCAGGACTTGATGTGCTTGATTTTTTTCATTATAGATACTAGAGTCTATTATCGATATTAAGGATAAAAAAAGTCAGGTTTCCTTCGTGTACTCATTGATGACGTCGGCGATTTTTTCGCGGGAGATCGGGAGCAGGTCTGCAAGGCTGTCGGCCGACAGCATTTCGCGGATCGTATCCCGAACCTCGCCCCAGCGATCGTGCACCGGGCAGGGCTTGCCTGTTCCGCAGCCGGGGAAGCCCAGCACGCAGTTTTCGAAGAAATCGAGCCCGTCGATGGCTTCCACCACGTCGATGAGGTGGATTTTCTCCGGCGCCCGCTGAAGGGTGAAGCCGCCGTGCACTCCTTTATAGGACGTGAGCACTCCTTTCTCGCTCAGGGACTGCAGGATTTTCGCCAGAAAATGCACGGGGATGGACAGTTCCGACGCGATTTCCTTTATACCGACGCGGCGGTCAGGCTGCGTCGCGATATAAAGCGTCGCCTGTATTCCGTATTCGCAAGCTTTGGAGAAAATAATGGACATGAGCGCTTAACATCGAGTTTATTATCGATGTTAAGCTACGGAGTTTTTTTCCTTCATGCAAGCGGGAATTTTCCCCGCGGGAAGAAAAGGTCCCTGGGAGGCAGTGCTCCGTCGCGACTGTGTTCATCGGGTGAACATGTCCTCCCGCAGTTCCTCGTCCACCATGCGGAATGCGCCATGCCTCAGGGTGACGGCGAAGACGCAGACCGGGTAGCCGGGTGCAATCCGCACGCGCATGACGTCGGTGGTCGGAAGTCCCGTCGTGACGGTGGTCCAGCTGCGCCCGCCGTCCTTGCTTCGCAGCACGCCGCTGTGGATCGCGGAGATATAGATGAGATTCTCGTTGCGCGGATGCACGGCGATATCGGAGATCTCCGCGATACGGTAGATACGCTCCCAGGTCAGTCCGGCATCGTTCGACCTGTACAGGCCGGCCTCGATCCCGGTGGCGCCCTGCGTCACCCCCATGTACACGGTATTGGGATCGCTGGGAGAAAAGGTGATTGCACGGACGCCGACCGACGATTTGACGAAATCCATGGAATGCGGAAGCCAGGTTACGCCGCCGTCATTCGAACGTCGAAGAGCGGGTTTGGTTCCGCCGACGGTGCCCGCGAGCAGCACCGCCGGCCGCTCGGGATGCATGGCCACGCACTGCACGCCGGTCGCCCCGATGCCGCTGCTCCAGTGCTCCCCCCGGTCCGCCGTCCAGAAAAGTCCCTGCTGCGAACCCAGGGCGACCACGAGACGCGGCTGCGTGAGCTGGACGGGAAGGATGTGAAAGACGCTCCAGTTATTCGGTGTCGGAATGTTCATCCAGCTCGCACCGCCGTTGCGGCTTTCAAAAAGCCGCTGGCCGACGGGTCCGTCGCTGAATCCGGCGTACAGCAGGTACCGGTCGGTGGGATCGAGATACAGTCCGCCCACGCGCCAGCCGGAAGTCGTCGGCGGAAGTCCGCTGCTGCGCAGCTCCCAGTTGAAGCCGCCGTCGACGCTTTCGTAGACCTGTCCCGCGTCCGTGCCGCAGAACATGCGGAGGGAATCGACGGGATCGATCGCGAGGGAGTAAATGTATGAGTGTCCGAGACCGCGGTTCATCGGCTCCCAAGCGGAGGTCTGCGCCGTGGCGGCGGCACCGGACACGAGCAGCGCGATGATGATGGCGAGCGTTCGCATGTATCCCTCCTTATTTCAACAATGTCATGGTGATCACACGCTGTTCGCCGCCGAAGGACAGGACGCAGAGGTAGGTCCCGGACGCGACGGCACGCTGCGCGTCGTCTCGGCCGTCCCAGGTCACGGTCTGCCACCCGGGCGCGTCGAGGTCGTCGGCGAGAATCCGCACGAGCCTGCCGAGGACGTCGTAGACACGGACGCTGGCGCGCGCGCTGCTGCCGCGGTACGGAAGAAAAAACCGGATCGATGTCGACGGATTGAACGGATTGGGATAGTTCTGCACCAGCTGGAGTTCTTCCGCAGCAGCCAGTTCTCCGGCTGCGAGACCTCCGCCCGGATCGTCGGGCTCGCGGTAGATGATGAAGGCGGTGAAGGGCGTCAGGATCATGTACTTCTCGCTCAGGCGGATCACGGCTTCCTTGATTTCCGTCGAGTCGGTCACGTCGCGCAGCTGATCGAGAAGCTGCTGGATCCGCAGCGCTGCCCAGTAGCGCGACACCTGCACGAGTTCGTCGGGATTGTTGTCGAGGGTCAGCGTGCGGGTGTCCTGCGTCTGTATTTCGATGCCCGGGAGGGTGTAGGTGAAGGTGCACGGCCCCTGCACGGGCGCCGGGAAGCGTCCCGCGCCGGTCATCCGGGCCGGCATGACTTCAAGGAGCGGACGAAGCGGAAAGGCGTCGACGACCCCCTCGGGGTAGGTCAGCATCGCCTGCATGACCGTGGACGACGTGAAATCGAAACTGAGGCGTTCGAGCGCATCGTCGATATCCATTCCCTGCTCCAGCGCCGTGATCTTTCCTCCGGTCAGCCGCGCCAGCTCGCTGAGAACGTCGATGCTTTCGGTATAGATCGTCAGCGGGTAGAATGACGTGAGCCGGTTCTTGATCATGAAATACGGAAGCAGGCCGTTGACGGATGTCGCGCCGACGTTCGGCAGCCCGTCCGTCACGAACACGCAGCGATGGTGGGCTTCCGGACGCAATGCGCTGGGAGCCACCTGCTCGAGCGCCGCCTGGTAATTGGTGGTTCCGGAAGGGCGGTAGCGCTCCTGCAGAAACGCGAGCGCTTCCTGGATCGACTCGGGACTGGCGAACGCCATGGCGGTATCGGCGGGGAAGCGCTGCATCCCGTCGTTGAACAGAATGATTGCGAACCGATCATAGCGCATCAGACGGACGAGGATGCGCTGCAGCGTGTACATGACCATTCCCCGCCGCAGACCGGTCATGCTTCCGGAGGCGTCGATCGCGAAAACGAAATCGACTTTCGCGTACGCAGAGACGTCGATCGTGTCGGGGAACCACAGGAGAAAGGTGCTGCTGTCCGCGGCGACGGGATCGCTGTGACGCAGCGCGAACAGCGAATCTGCCCATCCTTCCAGCCGGTACTCGACGGTGAAATCCTCGGCCAGCACGACATTCTCCGCGTTGAGATTCACGTTGACATGCCGGTCGCTGAACGGCGTCAGCGCCTGCATCATCGGACGATCGTCGAAATTCGTTTCTATCCGGTCGATGGGGGCGTCCATGTCGAGGGCGACCTCGATATCGAGTTTTCCCACCCCCGTGCCCTGGTAACCGGACATGTTCATCGGATAATCGTAGCGGACGAAGCCGTCCGCATCCACCGGCAGCACCTGGAAATACTGCAGCTCGATCCGGCGGTCGTCGTTGGGATGGATCGGGGTGATGCGGATCTGAAAACGGTTGGCGCCCATCGATTCGAGTATGACCGGGTCGCCGATGTGGTTTTCCTGGAGCGAATCGTAAATCTGCTGCGCCTCTTCCTTCCGCTTGACCATGAAGGTATACCGCTTGCCGTCGAGCCACATCCACAGGCCGTCCACCGTTGCGCCTTCCGGGAGGGAAAAGACGTAGAAGCCCTCCAGCTCGGCGGCCTGGTCGTTGTGGAACGTTTCGTCCACGTGCGTGACGGCGAGAATGTTGCGTATCGTCGTGCGCGTATGCACTTCGGTCTGCGTGAGATTATACACCGGAGAGGCGGTGCCGGGTCGTCGTGCATAGAGCCTGCCGGCCTCCGCATCGGGGACGGCGGCGAGCACGAGAATGATGAAGAGCAGAAAAATGGGCGGACGATGCATGATGACTCCTTCCTTCCGAGACGGGCACATGGTCTTGACACATCGCGCGCGGAAAAATTCCGTGATTCCGCCCGCGGCGGATTTTTTTTCTCTCTTCGTCATCGTCTATATTTCAACGCCCCTCACATCGGACAGCGTGCCCATGACTCCCATCCCAGCCCTGCTTCAATCAGCGCTCCCCGCGGCGCTCGACGTCTCCCTCGCCGTGCTCTTCCAGAAAGGCGCCATCAGCCTGCTCGTCGGCGCGCTGGTCGGCATCGAGCGCGAACGATCGTCGGAGGATCATCAGAAACTGTTCGCCGGCATCCGCACGTTTCCGCTGATCGCGCTGCTGGGATTCCTCTCCGGACTTCTCGGGACGGCGATCGCGCCGTGGGTGCTCGGGGTGTTCGCCGCGGGCTTCATGGCGATGGTCATCGTCTCATACTTTCTGGAAGCGCGCACGGGCTTTCACGGGGCGACCAGCGAGGTCGCGGCGATCGTCGTGTTCATTCTCGGCGTTCTCATCCACCACGAATTCTACATCGTGGCCGTCGCCACCAGCGTGGTGCTCACGCTCTTCCTTTCACTCAAAGCCCCGCTGCGGCAGCTCGTTTCCCACGTGCAGGCGGAGGATATTTACGCCACGCTGAAATTCGCGATCATCACGGCCATCATCCTGCCGATTCTGCCCAATACCACGCTCGGTCCGCTCGACGTCCTCAATCCGCGGCAGGTGTGGTACATGGTGGTGCTGATCGCGGGCATCAGCTTCGCGGGCTACGTTCTGGTCAAAGTCTTCGGATCGAAAAAGGGACTGGCGCTGACGGGCATGATGGGCGGCCTGGTATCCAGTACGGCCGTCACCCTGTCGTTCTCGCAGAAAAGCCGCGAGGCGCCGGAACTGGGAAAGACCTTTGCCTCGGCGATCGTGTTGGCCTGCTCGATCATGTTTCCCCGCATCCTGGTGGAAATCGCGGTGGTGAACCGCTCCCTCCTGGCGTTCATCTGGCCGTTCATTGCCATCCTCACCGTCAGCGGGGTGGGCGCGAGCATGCTTCTGCTCTTCGGTAAGAAAAAGGACAGCACGACCGACGTGGACCTGAAGAATCCGTTCGAACTCATGTCGGCGATCAAGTTCGGTCTGATTTTCGCCGTCATCATCTTCGCCTCGAAGGCGGCGCAGATCTATCTGGGCGACGGGGGCGTGTACCTGGCCGCGGGTCTGGCCGGACTGACGGACGTCGACGCCATCACGCTTTCGATGGCGAACCTGTCGAAAACGACGCTGAGCGAAAGCACCGCGTCCGTCGCGATCCTGATCGCCGTCGTGATGAATACCATCGTGAAGGGCAGCATCGCGTTTTCCCTCGGTGCCGCCGCGCTGCGGCGCTATACCCTGCCGGGTTTCGGCCTGGTGCTCATCACCGGATTGGCGCTGATCGGCTGGCTGCTGCTCTGACGCGAATCGTTGTGTTGGGGGGGCGGGCGGCTCGTGTCTTCGTGTGCACACCCGGTGCACGTCCGGTGCACAAATGTCCCGACGTCCGTGTCCGAACGCTCAGGTTAGCGCAGCAGTGCGCGCAGCATCCGCTTGCGCATGTCGGGCGAGTTGAAATCGGCCCAGGCCTCTGCGAAGCCGAGCATCAGCTCATGCTTGCGTGATTCGCGCGTGGCGAGGTAGGTGAGAAGCGGGGCGGGATTGAGGCGTTCCTGCATGGGACGCGAAGACTGCCGTGCATCGAGCCCGCTGACGAAATCGGTGATCATGTCGCTGGCGGCCTGTCCATCCTGCAACTCCCCGAGATAATCCTGCAGTTCGATGACCTGGCGGACGGCCTTCCGTCCTCCCGCGCCAAGCAGTTCGGAGAAACATTCCATCGTGTAGCGCAGGCGTTTGCTCTGAATGCGGAGACGGTGCAGAAGGTCGATCGAAGCCAGGCTCAGGCCGTTCTCGAATGCCAGCACATCCGTATACCGCTCGAGGATGAGCACCGGCGCGATATGCGCGATGCGGCGGCGCACTCCGGGGACAACCTCACCGGCCTCGACCGCTCCGCTGCCCTGCGTGTCGACGAACGTGCGGAACGCGCTGCGGAAATCCCTGTACATCGGGCTTTCGAGATACGTGCGCAGCGCGGTGTAATGCACCATGCGTTCTTCCTCCCACGCGCGCAGCAGCGGCGCGAACGATGCCGCGTCCTCCGCCGCGAGCGAGGCGGCGTAGCCGCGCATGTTCTCCAGCAGCACGTCGAGATCCCTCACGCGGCCGAGCGCCCGACCGGTGCTGCGCAGCGGGCGGCGGAACTTCCGCTTCGATTTCTCGGTGAACGCGCCGTCGAAAATGCCGAACGCCGAACGAAGACGCCGGGTGGCGACACGCATCCTGTGGACGACCTCGGGATCACTGTCCATCGCCGGGTGGGCTTCCTGCTCGAGCATGTCTTCGAAATACATGCGCAGCACCTTCCGGCCCGCCTCCGCGAAAGAGTCGTCCGGTCGGAGACCGGGACTCGATTTCTTCCGCTCCTTTCCGGCTGGCGCGTCTTCCTTTTGCATGGAGTCGGCAGCGAACATCGCCATGCCCTCCCGCTCGAAGGCTTTTCGCCAGTAGCGGGTGCGGCTGGGCGACAGGCCCGCAATTTCCGCGATCGCCCCGGTCTCTTTCCCTTCGGCGTAGGCGAGGATGATGGCGGCGCGGCGCCGAAGATCTTCATCATGCGCATTCGCCAGCAGCGCGGTGAGCGCACTGCGCTGCGCATCCTCCAGCTGCAGCCCGTGCCGGCGCTCCGCTTCCGGACTCTGCCGCCGGACGACCTTCGGAGCGAAGCCCGGGGCAAACATTTCCATGCCGTACTTCTCGAACACGCCCCGCCAGTAGCGGGTGCGGCTTTCGGACAGACCGGAGTCCGCCGCGATGGCATGCGTGTCGAGGCCGTCGGCGTAGGCGAGGACGATCTTCGCGTTGCGCCGCCGCTCGTCGTCGGTGACGGAATCGCCGGTGAGGGAAAGGAGCTGCGTGCGCTGCGTTTCGTCGAGGGAGAGAGCCATGGATTCCCGCTGTCGAACTGTGGTCGATGTATCAGCTATGATTACCGAATTCCGCTGACGAAATCAAGCGGCGGATTCGCTTCGCTTTCGCCGCCCGCGATTCCATCCGCGACGAAGCACACGCCGCAATCCGCGCACCGCGGCCGAGGGATGGAGCTATCCGGACAGATGTTACCGATTATCGGATGGGATCATGGTCGCCGGGGGATATCCGGACAGATATTACCCTTTGTCGGATCGATGCGCTTTCAATAGATTACGAGAACGCTCCATCGAGCGCTTCTGTCGTTTCCGAATGAAAGAAGGAGTCTTTGTGAAACTACTAGTGTATGTCATGCTTGCCTACGCATTGACGGGAGGTGTCATGAACGCGGCACCGGGCGGTAATGGTGTGTTCCCCTACGCATGGGAAACGCACACGCTTGAAAACGGACTGAAGGTCGTGATGATCCCGATGTCCAGCGGCGGACTCATGTCCTACTACAGCATCGTGCGCACCGGATCCCGTGACGAATTCGAGACGGGGAAAACCGGTTTCGCGCATTTTTTCGAACATATGATGTTCCGCGGTACGAAGAATTATCCGTCCTCGGTGTACGACCGGATGGTGACGGCCATGGGCGCGGACGCCAACGCGTACACGACCGACGATCTCACGGCCTATCATCTTTCCTTCGCGTCGCAGGATCTCGAAACGGTGATCAAGCTTGAAAGCGATCGCTTCCAGTATCTCGACTACGCGGAGGCGCCGTTCCAGACCGAGGCGGGCGCCGTGTACGGAGAGTACCGGAAGAACCGGACAAGTCCCTGGGAGGTGCTGATCGAAGCGCTGCAGGAGACGGCGTTCACCAGGCACACCTACGGACATACCACGATGGGCTACGAAGCCGACATCAAGGCCATGCCGACGATGTACGCCTACAGCAAGGAGTTTTTCCAGCGCTACTATCGTCCGGAGAACGTCGTCCTGCTGCTGGCGGGGGATTTCGACGCGAAAAAAGCGCTCGAGATGATCCGGAACTACTACGGCGGCTGGAAGAAAGGCTACGTTGCCCCCGCGATTCCCGCGGAACCCGCGCAGACGGCAGAACGGAAGGTGGCGGTCCGCTATGAGGGAAAGACGCTGCCGCTGATGATCGTCTCGTACAAGGCCGCCGCGCTCGACCCGACGAACCGCCTGATGGTCGCCGGTTCGATGCTCGACGACCTGCTGTTCGGCGAGACCAGCGAGATCTACAAGAAACTCGTGCTGCAGGAGCAGAAGGTGCAGTTCATCAGCGCGGACTTCGATCTGAACCGGGACCCGGGCCTCTGGTCGATCTACGCGATGGTGAAGGACGCGAAAGACCTCCCGTACGTGCTCGCCGAGATCGACCGTACCGTCGCGACGTTTCGCGACGCGCCCGTTCCCGCGCGGAAGCTCGAGAATGTAAAGAAAAGACTTAAATACTCTTTTCTCATGAATCTTGACACTCCGGACAAGGTCGCCGGCCGTCTCGCGCGCCTCGTGGCCATCACCGGCGGTATCGAGGTGGTGAACGTCCTGTACGCGGCGTACGACGCCGTGACCGCGGAGGACATCCAGAAAGCGGTGGCGACGTATCTCACGCCGGCGCATCGCACCATTGCCACGCTGCAGGGGAGGGACTGACCATGAAAACGCGCATCACCCATTCCTCATTCATCATTTTTGCGGTTGTTCTGCTCATGAGCGCATGCAGTGTACCTTCTTCCGAAAACGTGGTTCTGCTTCCGGTGAAAGACGATCCCACCATTTCTTTCAATATCTGGTTCAAGGTCGGCGCGCAGTGTGACCCCGCGGGAAAAGAAGGGCTCGCCAACCTCACGGCCATGCTCATGACCGAAGGCGGCAGCGAGAAGCGCGGATATGAAGACATCATGGAAGCGCTCTATCCGATGGCCGCCGGCTACGGGGCGAACGTGGACAAGGAAATGACCGTCATCCGCGGACGGGTGCACCGGGACAACATCGACGAATACTACGAACTCCTGACCGACGCGATCCTTCATCCCGGTTTCAGGGACGAGGATTTCCAGCGCATCAAGACCGACCTGCGCAACGGGATCGAGAAATCCCTCCGGTACGCCAACGACGAGGAACTCGGCAAGGCGGTGTTCCATGACTTCGTGTACGCCGGCACCCATTACGGGCATCTCAACGAGGGAACGCTCAGCAGCCTCGACGCGATCACGATCGACGATGTGCGCGCGTTTTACGCGAAGTGGTACACGCGCGACAACTTCGTGATCGGACTCGGCGGCGGCTACGACCAGACGCTCGTAGCACGTCTGGAGAAAGACCTGAAGGCGCTTCCCGAGGGAATGCCCCAGCAGCCCGATCCGCCGGCGGTCGCGCCCATCGACGGTTTCGAAATGCTGATGGTGGAAAAAGAGTGCGACGCCACCGCGATCAGCTTCGGCTTCCCTATTTCCGTCCTCCGGGGCGATGAGGATTTCTACGCGCTCGCGCTGTTCAACTCCTGGTTCGGCGAACACCGGAATTCCGCGTCGCATCTCTACCAGGTGATTCGCGAAGCCCGCGGGATGAACTACGGGGATTACTCCTACATCGAGATCTTCCCGAACGGCGGACGGCGGCAGATGCCGGAGACGAACAACGCGCGCCGTCAGCAGCTCTTCGAAGTGTGGATTCGTCCGGTTCAGCACGTGCATCGCCATTTCGCGCTCCGTGCCGCGATCCGGGAACTGCAGCACGTGATAGACAGCGGCATGACCAGGGAGCAGTTTGAGCTCACGCAGAAATTCCTCGACAAGTATGCCCTGCAGTATGCCACGACGACGTCGGAGCGCCTGGGCTACGCGGTCGACAGCAAGTTCTACGGAATTCACGGAGACTATATCGAACTGTTCCGCCGCAAGATCGGCGAACTCACGCTGGAAAAGGTCAACGCCGCGATTCGCAAGCACCTCCAGGTGAAGAACATCAAGTTCGGCGTCGTCACCGCGGATGCTGAAGCCTTCAAGGCGGAGCTGGTTGCGAACAGTCCCAGCCCGGTCACCTACGAGACGCCCAAGCCCGACGAGGTGCTCGAGGAAGACAAGGCCATCGAGGTTTACCCGCTGCCGTTCACGGATGCGAAAATCCGCATCGTGCCGGTGGAAGAGATGTTCCGGTAATCCCGGCTTCATCGGTCGCAGTCACATCGCAGGGCGGATTCACAAATCCGCCCTGTGTCATTCATGGCCGCATGAGCGGCGTCACGAAACCTTTTCGTATATTCCACCGAGCCTCCCGAAATCACAGGATCGTCATCATGCAGGAACAGGACAGCAGCAGCTTGCTTGAGCGCATCGCCACACTGAACGAGCTTTCCCTGCCGGCGCATGCCGTTGTCGTCGCCGACCGCCGCCTTCCGCGGGAGGTGCTTGCGCGATTCGACCACCCGGTGCTGGTCGACGCGGGAGAAAAACTCAAGACTCTCGCCGGTGTCGAGGATCTCGCGGGCCATGTGCTCCATCGCCGTTCGAGCAAGCCGCTGACGCTTGTCGCCGTGGGTGGCGGGAGCATCGGCGATGCGGTCGGGTTCCTCGCGAGCATACTCTGGCGGGGTGTCGGTTTGTGGCACATCCCGACGACGATGGTCGCGATGGTCGATTCCGCGCATGGCGGGAAGACGGCGGTGAATCTCGGCAGCGCCAAGAACCAGCTCGGCACCTTCTATCCCGCCGAACGCGTGCTGCTGGTGGAGGAATTCCTGGCGACCCTTCCGATTCCGCTCCGGCGCGACGGCATGGTCGAACTGCTCAAGGCGCTGTGGCTCGGGGACAGGGCGAGCGTCGTGGCGCTGACGGGCGAGGAGATGGAAACGCTGACGTTCGCGCCGTTCGCGCAGGTGCAGGATCGTCTCGGACGAATCATCGAACATGCGGTGGGAATAAAGCAGCGTATCGTGGCGCAGGATCCGCGGGAGGAACAGGGGATACGCACGGTGCTCAATCTCGGCCACACGCTGGCGCACGCCCTGGAACTGACCACAGGCGTCAGCCACGGGGCCGCGGTCGCCTGGGGCATGGCGGCCGGACTCGAACTCTCGCAGTCGCATGGACTGCCTGCCGATGCGGCAGCGCACTGCCGCGAGACGCTCTTTCCGCTGCTGCTTCCTCTCCCCGCGCTCCCTCGCGACGGTGTGCTCGAAGGGGCCATCCTCCGGGACAAGAAACGCAGCGACGAAAAACTTCGCTCGGTGCTGCTGCGCGATATCGGCGATCCGGTGGTCCTTGCGGATGTCTCCGCGGCGGAGTGGATCGACGCGCTGCGGCGCAGCATGGATGCATTCGCGAACACCCCGGTACGCGTTCGTCTCGCGACGCCGCGGGTCGTGCCGCTCACCATCGAGGCGAGCAAATCCGAGCTGAACCGCGCGCTCATCATCGCGGCACAGCGGATGGGCCGTACGGTCATCAACGGCAGGAGCGATGCCGATGACGTGCGATGCATGCTCCGCGCGCTGCGTGGCCTGGGGTATCCGATCGCCGAAACGGACCGGGGTTATGTGGTCGACAATCTCAACAGGGAACTCCGCGTCGAAACCGACGAGAGCGATCGGACCGTGTTCGTCTGCGAAGGTGGAACGACGTTCCGGTTTCTGCTCGCGCTCTGCTGCACCAATGTGAAACCCACGAAATTCCTGCTTTCGCCCGCACTGATGCAGCGGCCGCATGAGCCGCTGCTCCGTGCGCTTCGCAGCGGCGGTGCGACGATCGAACCGTTCAGCGACCTCTCGGGACAGGGCTATGTCGTGCGCGGCTGGCGGGAGATGCCGCAGGTTTTTTCGGTGGATCCTTCCGCCTCCTCGCAGTTCGCTTCCGCGCTCGCACTGCTTTCGGTCGGAGCGGAATCGCCCATCACCATCCGTCTCCTCGCCGAACCGGTCAGCCGCTCGTACCTCGATATGACCATCGCCATGCTCGAGGAAGCGGGAGTGGAGACGATCGCGCACGGGGATCTGATCGCGCTGAACCAGACCGAGCGGCTCAACGAGAAACGCACCATCGACGTCGGCACCGATGAAAGCTCCAGTGCCGTGTGGCGCGTCGCGCACTATCTCGGACACCCGGTGGAAGCCGGGCAGAAGGCGCGCATCCCGCGGCAGCCCGACGGCACCGTCGAACAGTATCTTGCCGCGGTACGCGAAGCCCGGCGCGCGCCGCAGACCATCGACCTTTCTCTTGTTCCGGACCTCCTCCCGGTGCTGACGATCGCAGCCCTCTCCGAAACCTATCCCGTGACATTCACCGGTGCCGCGCATCTGCGCAACAAGGAGTCGAACCGCATCGATGCGTTCGTCGAGTCGCTGCGGTCGGTGGGCGTGAAGGTCGAAGCACGAAGCGACGGACTGACGCTCGAACCGGGAACGGAGATGATTCTGCAGGACGTCCTGTTTTCGACCTGGGGCGATCATCGCCTCGTCATGGCGGGAACCCTGCTGACCCTGGTGACCCAGGGTCCCGTTGTCCTCGATCATCCATGGACGGTAACCAAGTCGTATCCGCGGTTTTGGGACGACGCACGACGCGCCGGCTGGTCGCTTCGCCCGCAGCCGCAGGACCGCTGATGGGAAAACGTCTCCTGATAATTACCGACAGGTACCCCGTTGACGCCGAGAGGAGTCCGGCGGCCTGGATGCTCGCCCACCTGCAGTCGCTCGACGGCGTCGCCGATGTGACAGTGGTCTCCCTGCTCCGGACGCTGCCGCGGCTGAAAAATCTGCTGTTCGGCGGCTATGACCGGCGCTGGTTCCGTATCCTTTACAGGCTCAGGCGTCAGGAGCAGCCCTTCCCGCACGTCACCGTTCTTCATCGGCGTTGCCTGACGCTGCCTGACGTCCTCGGCTGGCGGATCAATCCGCGACTCTACCTCTGGCAGCAGAGACGCTGGCTTCGGACGCAGCTGCGGATCCACGGCTTCGATGCCGTTCTCGTGCACTACATGCATGCGGCGACGCCGCTCGCGCGCTTCGCTGCCAGGGAACTGGGAGTGCCGCTGTGGATAGACGAGAATGAAACGCTGGGGTCGATGAGGATGGACGGGCTGGCAGCACTGCGCACATGGCTGCTCGAGCAGCTCGGAACCGCCGACACCGTCATCAGTCAGTGCAGAATGCAGACGGTGGAGCTGGAACATCTCCTTCCGGAAAAGGAGGTCCGCCTGGTTCCCCTCGCGGTCGAGGATGCTCGTCCCGCGGCCGATCCTCCCGTGCCGCCGCCGCTGCACTGCATCTGCGTCTCGCGTCTCGATCAGTACAGCAAGCATGTCGAAGCGCTGCTGCGCGCCGTTCCGCTCGTCCGCGACGGAGGCGGTCCGGAACTTCGGCTGACCGTGGCGGGCGACGGCTATCTTCTGAAGGAGTTCCGCCGGCTCACGAAAACTCTCGGCGTCGATGACGCCATTGAATTCATCGGCTGGATATCCCCTCCCGCGCTGCAGGCGATGCTGCGCGACATACATGTCGCCGTCCAGCCTTCACAGCACGAATCCTTCGGGCTGGTGACGCTGGAAGCGGCGGCGGCGGGTCTGCCGCTGATTGCCGGCGCTCATGCGGGTGTCGTGCCGGATCTCCTGGCTCTCGGGGCCGCGGTACGGCCGCTGATGAGCAGCGCGCCGGAGGAAATCGCCGCCGCGATCCTCGAGGTGTTCGAACGGCTCCGCGAAATGCAGCGCCAGGCGCTCGAAGCGCGCGGACGTATCCGGGAGCATTTTTCCTGGCAGGCGCATGCCGGCGCGTACGCCGCGCTGCTGGCATCGCTCGACGGCGAAGTGCAGGAGATTTCGGGCCGGGTGTATACATGAAACGCCCCGCGGATGCGGGGCGTTTTCGTTTCAAGGATGAACGGCCGATCAGTCCGTGAGTTCCGTGTAGAGGGGGAACTTCGAACAGTAATCCTGGATCTTGCTTCGCACGCCGTCGAGCACCGCCTCGTCGCTGACGTTGTTGATGACCGTGTCGATCATCTCCGCCACGAAGGACATGTCGTTTTCGCGGAAACCGCGCGTGGTGATCGCCGCGGCTCCGATGCGGATACCGCTGGTGACGAAGGGGGAACGGTCGTCGAAGGGGACCATGTTCTTGTTCAGCGTGATGCCGGCGCGTTCCATCGCGTTCTCGGCCTCCTTGCCGGTCACGTTCTTGTTGTGCAGATCGATGAGCATCAGGTGGTTGTCGGTACCGCCGGAAATGAGGTTGAAGCCGCGCTCGACCATCAGCTCCGCGAGGCGCGCCGCGTTCGCGATGACCTGCTTCTGATAGGTGAGGAAGGTCGGCTGCAGCGCTTCGCCGAACGCCACCGCTTTCGCCGCGATCACGTGCATGAGCGGACCGCCCTGGATGCCCGGCATGACCACGCTGTCAACGATCTCCGACATCAGCTTGGTGCGGCCGGATTTCGGGGCGACGATGCCGAACGGATTTTCCACGTCTTTTCCCATCATGATGATGCCGCCGCGCGGCCCGCGAAGGGTTTTGTGCGTGGTCGACGTCACGACGTGACAGTGCGGGATCGGATCGTTGAGAAGTTTCGCCGCGATGAGTCCCGCCGGATGCGCAATATCCGCCCACAGGAAGGCACCGACCTTGTCGGCGATTTCGCGAAACGCCTTGTAATCGATGTTGCGGGGATAGGAGCTGGCGCCGACGATGATCATTTTCGGCTTTTCACGCTGGGCCAGGCTTTCGATCTCGTTGAGATCGATCATCCCGGTCTCCTTGTTCACGCCATACGAAACGATGTCATAGAGCTTTCCGGAGAAATTCACCGGCGACCCGTGCGTGAGATGGCCGCCATGCGCGAGATCCATGCCCAGCACCTTGTCGCCCGGCTGCACGAAGGTGAAATAGACAGCCTGGTTGGCCGTGGCGCCGGAATGCGGCTGGACGTTCGCGTATTCGGCGCCGAACAGCTGCATGAGGCGCTCGCGGGCCAGTTCCTCGGCCTGGTCGACGTACTCGCAGCCGCCGTAATAACGCTTGCCGGGATATCCTTCGGCATACTTGTTCGTCAGCACGCTTCCGGTCGCTTCGAGCACGCTCGGTGAAGCGTAATTCTCGGAGGCGATCAGCTGCAGCTTGTTGATCTGACGGTTGGTTTCATCGTGGATAATGTCGTGAATGCGGGGATCGGTTTCAGCAAGGTAGGACATAATGTATCTCTTCGAAGGTGAAAGAACTCCGAGTCCGGAATCCGAAAAATACGAAATGTTCCCCTGCGGAAAAAAACGGAGCGGTGCGGCGTTTCTCCCGGGTGCATAACAAAAGGGGCTGTTCGTTGGAACAGCCCCTGAAGTCAGAGTGGTGCGGGCGCTCCGGGCGCCGGCTGCCTCAGCGGATGACCGAGATCTGCTGCATGTCGTTGATGCGTTCGCCGCCGACTTCGGCCGAGAAGCGTACGAAGTAGACGCCGACGGGGAGCACTTCACCGCGGACCGAGCGTGCGTCCCATTTCGCGACGTGACGGCCTGCCTGCCGCTCCATTCCGTCGACCAGGGTTGCGACTTTCTGTCCCATGGCGTTGTAGACAGCCAGCTCGACCGAGGCGGGAACCGCGAGCGTGAAGGGAATGCTGGTGGTGCTGCCGACGAGCAGCGGATTCGGGTAATTCTGCTCGAGACCGATGAAGGAAGGCAGCATCTCGGCGGGATGCGCTTCGCTGTAGGAGAACGTACCGTCGGTATCGATCTGCTTCAGACGATAGTACACGAGATTGTCGCTGCGCGATCCGACCGGCTGCTCGTCGACCCATGTGTAGGTGTGCGGCTCGGTCGTCGTACCGCGGCCGCTCACGAAGCCGATGCGCTCGAAATGCTCGCCGTCGCCGCGCTCGATTTCAAAGCCGAGATTCGAGGTCTCCGTTTCGGTGTGCCAGCTCAGGAGCATCGTGCCGTCGGCACGCGGCGTGACGTTGAAGGCGGAGAGTTCGACCGGGATGATGAGCCCGTTCACGACTTCGAGAGAATCGTTCGTATTGAGCGTGAGATCCGCGTTGAAGATGGCGGACATCTGGATATTCTGCAGATACATGATGGTGTTGTACGGGCGCACGTCGTAAAGTCCGAGGTTCACCGTGCCGTTTGCCGTCGGCATGATGTTCATGGAATAGTACATGATCTCGAAATATCCGTCACCGAGAGGATTGCCCTGGCAGTCGAGCGACGGCGTAAAGTACTGGTCCGAAACCGGCAGTGCCGCCCCCGGATTCCCGTACTGCGCATGCTGGTTGAACCACGCGGACGAGCCGAATGCCTGGCTGCGGTAGGGATTCTGCCAGTACCCGGTTTCGTAGCGCTGCCCGACGCCCTGCAGCACGAGTTTCGACGAGGTGTACGTGAAGACCGAACAAAAGCCTCCGATGCGTCCGAAATTCGGCGCCCACATGTTCGTCAGCGGCTTTATCTCAAATGCGGCTACGAGCGATCCACCCTGTCCCTGATTGCAGACAGTTCGAATGCGCATGATCACATTATCCGCAGATACGATCTGCGCGTTCATCGATGTGGTACACAGAACAGCAATGGCCACAGCCAACAGTGTAGCAGATTTGCGCATAGAAGACCTCCAGTTAACAGAAATGATCTATGGCCATTATATCACATTTTTCGCATAGTTGCACAAGGATTTTTCCTTCCTGCGCGTGCACCGCAAGTCCCACGGTTTGCTGCATTTATCTGCCGGATTGCATCGGATCATGCGGCCAAAAAGGGTAAAAATGCGTGCCTATTATTCACGATGTGTTCACAATCTTCACATGAAATGGACCTAAGTCCTTGAAAATGTGTTCCATCTGCAACGAAAAAAACTCGGCGTGATTTTTGTTCTTAGGCACACATGCGCCCCCTCCCGCTGCTTTTCCTTCTTATGGCGCCAAACTGAGCCTCAGGACATTTTTCAACTTCAGCCCGGGCACTGTATGGAACTTGATAGCTCCTCTGCGTCAAATACAGTATTCACTGACATTCTCGAACATCCTGAATTTGAATTCAAACTCTTTCGTGAGCTGGGGCTGGCCTCCTACGGCGCGTCCACGCTGGGCGAGTGCTTCATGGTTGCGAAAGGAATGGGGGTATGGGATCTCGCGGGCTGGGTGCGTGAGTGGAGCGGCCTTGCCGCACGTGTGGAGCAGCAGGCACGCGCTGCGGAAGAACAGGGACATGTGACGAGCGCGACGGAGCACTACCTCCGCGCCGCCAATTACTACCACATGGCCGAGTACTACGCGATCGTTGCCGAAGGCGCGCACGTCGATTTTGGCTTGAAAAGCCAGGCGTGTTTTCTCAAGGCCCTCGAAGGCCTTCCGTGGAAGGGCGGCCTGGTCGAACTCACCGCGAACGGGAAGGTGTATCCGTCGTATTTCCTGCAGCCCGACGACAGCGGCGCCGTGCGTCCGACCGTCCTCGTCGTCCCCGGTATCGAGAGCAGCGGCGAGGAACTGTATTTCTACCACGGCATCAGCGCGCTGAACCGGGGCTACAATGTGCTTCTCTTTCAGGGACCAGGCCAGGCGGGTGCGCTGCGCAGGGATCCCGACTCGCGTCTGCAGCATGATTATGAGATCCCGCTGCAGGTGGCGCTGGATTTTCTCACCGACCGGGAAGATGTCGACAACGACCGGATCGCCCTGATCGGCAATGGATTCGGGAGCTATTTCGCGACGCGTGTGACGGTCTTCGATCCGCGGGTGCGCGCGCTGGTCGTGAATCCCCCGTACCTCAATCTCCACCGCAGCTTCATCGAGGCGATCGGACAGCGCGCAATGATGTTCGACGTGGATTACCATGCGCTGAACGAACTTCCTCCCAGCCTGATGCGCGGGGTGATAAAGCTCCTCGTGCTCAACATGTGCCGTCGTTTCGGCGCGAGCCGCCTGCAGGCGCTCGTCAAAGCGACCGAATCATACTCCGTCGAAGATCTCCTCTACCGTATCCACTGTCCGACCCTCTGCCTGCGCGGGGAGAAAGCGCATGATGAAATGTCGCGGCAGGCGGAAGTGTTCTGCAGCGGCGTGCGGTCGGAGGTGAAGGATATCATCGAACTGCCGAATCTGCACGAGGCGGACGGGTATAATTACTTCAGCAATCTCCCCCTTCTCAACCAGCAGATCTTCGATTGGCTGGATACCCTCTTCAAGCACACTTCCTGAGAACGCTGCTCCCTTCAACCCCGTCAATCAGCGCCAGATAGAGGCGCGGAACAGGACGAGTACGGTAAAGATTTCCAGCCTGCCGAGAAGCATGTTGAAAATCAGAATCCACTTGCCCGGGATGGGGATCCATCCGAAGTTCTCGATCGAGCCCACACCCGCGAGTCCCGGACCGATGTTCGCAAGGCAGGCGACGACCGCGGTGAACGCCGTCACGAGATCCGGTACGAAGAACGTCATCGCAATGGCGGAAATGACGCTCAGCGAGAGAAAGAGGATGAAAAACGATACGATGTTTCCGACGCGCACTTCCTCGACGGGAACGCCGCCGACCTTGATGGGACGGATGATGCGGGGTCGTGCCATCTTGATGATTTCACGCGCCGCCGCTTTCATGTTGATCAGCACCCGAATCATCTTCATTCCGCCCCCGGTCGAACCCGCGCATCCGCCGAAAAACATCAGCACGACCAGCAGCAGACGCAGCGTCGTGGGCCAGACGTCGAAGTCCGCGGTGCCGAATCCCGTCGTGGTCGTGATGGACACGACCTGGAACGCCGATTCGCGAAAACTGCCGTAGAGTGTTTCGACCTTCGACGATTCCTCGTGCACGTGCGAGACGAAATCCTCGTAGGGGACCGGCTCGCTGCGGAAATGCGTGCGCGAGTACTCCGCGGAAGGGAGGCCGTCGAGATAGAGGAAGAACGTCCCCAGCAGCGTCGCGCCGACAATGATCACGGTGTAAAACCGGAACTCCCGGTCCGATCTGACGATGCGCGTGTTCCCCTTGAGCACGTTGTAATGCAGCAGGAAGTTGACGCCGGCGAGGAACATGAATACCACGATCACCCAGTGGATGAAGTCGCTGTCGAAATGGCCGACCGAGAGGTTCTTCGTGGAGAATCCCCCGGTAGCCATGGTGCCGAATGTGTGGCAGAGCGCGTCGAACCAGTCCATCCCCCCGAACATCAGCAGCACGGTTTCCGCCAGCGACAGCAGCGCGTACACCCCCCACAGAATCGTCGCGGTTTCCGCGAGCCGGGGCTGCAGACGCTCGGTGGTCGGGCCGGGCACTTCCCCCTTGAACATGTGGTAGCCGGAGACGCCGAGCGCCGGGAAAATCACGAGCGCCAGCGTCACGATGCCCATGCCTCCCAGCCAGTGCGTGAGACTGCGCCAGAACAGCAGCCCGCGCGGAACGGCCTCGATGTCGGTGAGGATGGTGGATCCGGTGGTCGTGAAGCCCGACATGATTTCGAACACGCTGTCGGTCATCGCCAGCATCGCCCCGCTGAAACTGTAATCCCCTCCGGTTTCGAGAAACCAGATGAAGAACGGGATCGCGCCGAAGACGGCAAGCACGATCCACCCGAGCGTGACGATGGCGAATCCCTCGCGCACGGTCTGGTTCAGGCTGCTTTTTTTCAGCACCGCCGCCGTCGCCGTTCCGAAGAAGAGGGAGGCGAGAATGGCGATCCAGAACCCGGAGAATTCGGGGGTCCAGATGCGCTCGAGCAGGGGGAGATCGGGCGTGTCGAACCACGCGATGACCGCCGGGGGCAGCAGCGCCAGACCCATCACCTGCAGCAGACGGGCCACACCGTAGAGGACGGTGCGTTTATGCATGGCCCGGCGCGAAGGATTGTTCGACGGAGCCGAAAAGCTTGCGCACCTTCTTGATGCCGATCGCGCGCGTGAAGACGATCACGATGTCATCCGGCAGCAGGATGGTGTTGCCGGTGGGGACCAGCATCTCGTTGTTGCGCAGCACCGCCCCGACGATGGAAACCCCGAGGACGCGCTTCCAGCTGTCCTTGAGCGCCTTGTGGGCGACATACGCATCGCTCGCGACGCGGAGACGCAGGACGTCGATATCGCTTTTCTCGATATGGAGCGCCGTGCTGACATACCCCGGCAGAATCGCATTCAGAATCCCGCCGGCGGTAAGCTGACGGGGATTGATGATGTGGTCGATGCCGATGGAGAGAAAGAGATCGGAGTGCTGGTCGTCGCTGACAATGGCGATCACTTCCTTGGCCCCTTCCGATTTCGCGAGCAGGCAGGAAAGAACGTTCTCGTCGTTGTGTTCCGAAGCGCTGATGAAGAAATCCGCGAATCGCACGTTCGCCTCGCGCAGAACATCGGCATCGTCGCCGCTCCCGTGAAGCACGTCGATCCCGTGCAGCTTTGCAGCGGCGATGTTGCCGTGCTCGAGGTCCGGGTCGATGAAAATCACCGTCTCGAGTTCCCTGTGCAGCGCGCGCGCGATATTCACGGCCGTCAGCGTATTCCCGAAGACGATGGCCTTGCGCTTGGCGCCCGGATCGACGGAGACGAGCGTGAGAAAGCTGTCGAGCGCTTCGCGCGGAAAGATGAACAGCGGTTTGTCCCCCGGAAGAATCATGGTATCTCCGCGGGGAATAATGACGTTTTCGTCGCGGATGATGGCGACGACGAGCAGCCGGTTGCCGCGCGGATCGTTGCGCAGCTCGGCGAGGTTGCGATGCGCCACCGGCATTTTCTCGGTGATGCGGTAGCTGCGGAGAAAGACCGTCCGCTTCGCGAAATCCTGCGCGTCGATGGCGAAGGGTGTCTCGATGAAGTTCATCACCGCACTGAGGGTGTTCTCCTCCGGATAGATCACCTTGGTGATGCCGAAGTGCTCCGGCAGCAGATGCGTGCTTCCCTCGATGAAATTCGCATTGCGGATACGCGCGATGCGGTGCTGCACGTCATACCGCTGCGCGATGGTGCAGGCGATCAGGTTCACCTCGTCGACCGGAGTCGCGGCGATGAGCATGTCGGCATGCTCCAGCCCGGCTTCCTCGAGGTCCTGCGGATTGCTGCCCGAGCCCTGGACCACGCGCACGTCGAGCTTGTCGCTGACCGTCTCGCAGCGCATGGGCTCCGATTCGATCACCGTGATATTATGTCCCTGATTCTGCAGCTGCTCGGCGAGGCTGGTTCCGACCAGTCCTGCACCGATCACGATGATGTTCATGGAAGAAAAGGCTCCGCGCGTCTGGAATGCACTGGAGGATAATATACGGTCCGAGCCCACAACATGCGACTTCCGCGCCGCCAGGCGCACCCCCGCGCCGCCAGGCGCACCCCCGCGCCGCCAGGCGCACCCCCGCGCCGCCAGGCGCACCCGTGCATGATTGCCGGGCAAACCGTATCTTGTTCCCTTCACCGTGTCCATATGAACGACGGATGGCAGTTATGATCAAGCAGAAAATCGCGCAGGCGATCGACATCCTGCAGGAAAAGAACATCGATATGTGGATCACCTTCGTACGGGAAAGCGGCACGATGCCCGATCCGGCGATCGACATGGTCGTCGGGCAGCATGCGACCTGGCAGACGGCGTGGATCATCACGCGCGACGGCGAAACGATCGCCATCGCCGGCAGCCTTGACGTGGCCAGCATCCAGGACAGCGGCCGATATGCAACGGTCGTGCCGTATGTGCAGGGAATCCGTGACGAACTGCTTGCCGTGCTGCAGCGGAAGAATCCCCGCCGCATCGCCATCAACTATTCGACCGACAGCGTGATGGCCGACGGTCTCACCCACGGCATGTTCCTGCTTCTCACCGAAATGCTCGAAGGGACGAAATTCGCCCACCGGCTCGTCTCTTCGCAGGACATCCTTTCGGCGCTCCGCGGACGCAAAACCGAAGCGGAAATCAAGAATATGAAAAAGGCCATCCAGATCACCCTGGCCATCTATAAAAACGTCACGGGATTCCTGGCCCCGGGCAAGAGTGAACAGGACGTCGCAAATTTCATCCTGCGGCAGGTGAAGCAGTACGGCGTGGACCTCGCGTGGGACCGCGACCACTGTCCGGCGGTGTTCACCGGTCCCGATCATGCCGGTGCGCATTACGGTCCGACCCGGCGGAAAATAGCTTACGGCCACGTGCTCAATATCGATTTCGGTGTGAAATTCAATGGCTACTGTTCCGATCTGCAGCGCACGTGGTACATCCGGCGGAAGTCGGAAACCCATGCGCCGAAGGAAGTGCAGCATGGCTTCGACGTCATCCGCGATTCGATCAGTCTTGCGGCGGGCGCACTCCGCCCGGGAGTGATATCCTGGAAAGTCGACGCCGTCGCGCGCGACTATATCGTCCGGAACGGGTACCCGGAATATCCCCATGCGCTCGGACACCAGGTCGGCCGCGCGGCGCATGACGGCGGCGTCGGCCTGCTCCCGCGATGGGAGCGCTACGGACGGCTGCCGTACGGAAAAATCGAGGCAGGCCAGGTGTTCACGATCGAGCCGCGCCTCCCGATCGAGGGATACGGCGTCGCCACGATCGAGGAAATCGTCTGGGTCACCGAAGAAGGCGCGAAGTTCCTCTCGAAGCCGCAGCGCACGCTGACGCTCGTGTAGGGCGAATTTCGTCTCCCAGCGAACGAAATCGTCAGCGGAATGCGACCATTTGCGCCTTCCCGCATCCTACTTTGACAGAGCAAGGAAGAGCAGAACATGCGTATACTGAAAAAAATGCTTCCGGTTTTTATCGGTGTTTCGGCCGGTTTCGCGTACTGGTATTTCATCGGCTGTCTGAACGGCACCTGTCCGATCACCAGCAACTGGTATACCAGCGTACTGTACGGCGGCGTGGTCGGGGCGACCTGGCTGCTGCCGGCGCGGAAAAAGGCCGCTCCTGCACCGGAAACGCCGGATCAGAGTTCCACCGAATCGTAGAGAGGAAATCCACCATGCCCATTTTCGAATACAGATGCGCGGACTGCGACACCGTGTACGATGTGCTCCACAAGGGAGCGGAGAATCCCGACATCGTCCAGTGTCCGTCCTGCGACTCGCGTTCCTACGTCAAGAAATTTTCATCGTTCGCCGCATCGACCGGAAGCGGTGTCGCGGCCGCTTCCTCGTGTGAAAGCGGGAATTGCGGCGTGCCGTCCTACGGTGGCTGTGCCAGCGGAATGTGCGGGCTGGGGTGACCATGAAAAACTTCAGCACAACGAAATCATGGATTGCCGCACTGCTCCTGATTCTCGCGTTTGTCCCGATGATCTGCGCCTGTTCAACCGGAGAATCCGGAGGTGAGGTGTCTGTCAAGGAATTGCAGAAAAAGCTCGCGAAGGATAAAAACCTGGTCGTTCTCGACGTGCGGACAGGACCCGAACTCGTCGGCGAGCTCGGGAAAATCGACGGCGTCATCAACATCCCCGTTCAGGAACTCGAGCAGCGGCTCGGCGAACTGAAAAAATACGATAAGTCGCAGGTGTATGTCATCTGCCGGAGCGGCAACCGTTCCGGGGTCGCGACACGCATCCTTCGCGACAAGGGCTTCGATGCATTCAACGTCTCCGGCGGCATGCGTGCCTGGCGCGCGGCGTTCGGCGCGAAAAACCGATGAACTGTGCGGCGTGTCGCCGCGGCTCGATCATCCCGTAAATGAAAAACGCTCCTGCTGGAATTGCAGGAGCGTTTTTATTTACGGCCGGGGCGGTCAGCGCCAGGTTTTCCGCAGCGTTTCCATCTGCGTCCCGCGCAGGATAAAGATCGTCTGTCCGCCTTTCTCGCGCACTGCGAAATCCCGTTTCCCGTCGACGCGCCACCCGGATTTGTCAGCTTCCGCCGGAGCGCCGCATTGTTTCAGAAAGCGCTCCACGTCATGCCGCGAACGAAATTTCAGCGTCACCGCTTCGGTGCTTCGTGCGCCGTCGCCGGCAACGGCGTGATACATCTCGAATCGATCGATGCCGTCGAGCCAGGGCGTCCATTCATCGAGCACGCTCTGCAGCGCCAGGGGACCATGGATGTAGCGCAGGCTTTTCTGCGATGTCGACAACGGCGCGCCTTTGTATGCCGGCGGGATACGGAACTGCGCGCCGCGGATGCGCGATACGAGAGATTTGGCCGCCTGCATCGCCGCGGTACGCGTTTCCGCTGCCCTGTCGTACGGGACGATCGACACCAGGTACGCCCCCTTGGCGAACAGGATCTGCTGGGGCGTGACGCAGTGCCACTCCGTCCCGGGCAGGGTGGCCCCGCAGCGGCCGCGCAGGACCGAGAACATGCCGAACGCCGCTTCGGGATTCACCATTTCATAGATATCCACCTGCAGTTCGTGCGACTTCTGCGTGCAGCGCTGCCCGGTCACCTGGCGGAACCCGTATTCGAGATAGATTTCCGCTCCGCCGTTGATGTATCCGTACAGCTCCTTCGCACTGTAGCGCTCCGGTGTGCCGATCTCCCAGCCCGGAACGTCCTTCGCGACGAGCTGCAGCGGAGCGGGAGGCGCGGGCGCGGCATGCTGACGGAGGTGAGCACGCGTGCCTCCGTGCAGGGGATTGCCGAACGCGGCGCAGAGGAGAATGAGGAAAAGAACGTGTCTGCTCATGAAAGGTCCAGTCGGGTATGGGTGATCTTCGCAGGATCGGCGATGCCGAGCTTGTATCCTGCCGCCATTTCAAGGAATCCGGTTCCCTTCGGTGAGGGTTCCTTCTGCACGGCCATCTCGAGGCGTTTCGCGAGGACGATCTCGTATCCAACACGATCGACCGCGACGGGATCGCTGCCCACGAGCAGGCGATGGTAGGGGATGATGAACTGCGGGTTGGCTCCCGGTCCGCCGTGATAGCACCCGATCAATCCGTCGACGACGTTCAGAACGACCTTGTCCCGCAGCGGCGGGAAGCAGGGCACCTGCGCGCAGGTTTCGGCCCAGAGCGGCTTGTGGAGGCGCGCCGTGTTGGAAATCGCACCGTATGCAAGGTTTTTCAGGCAGAGCGTGACGGTCGGTCCGGCGTTCTTGAGCACCGGGATGTTGATGATTTTCGTCAGTTCCTCGGTGACGATGCGCGAGAAATAGGAGTGTTTCCCTTCATTGATCATGTAGGGGAGCGTCTCCTCGTCGTACGATTCTTCGCAGTCCGCCCAGTAGTACCAGTCCTTGTCGATGCGCTTTTCGCCGTACAGCTTTCCCTCCGCATCATAGAAGGAGTCGTTTTCGTCCTTGCACTCGGTGCCGCGGATGCGGATACCCGGAAAGCGTTCCGCGGTGAACCCGGCATCATGCAGTTCGAATTCGCGGCGGTCCCAGATCACGATGTTTTTTCGCGGAATGCCCGCGGCTTCAAGCTGGCTGATGACGGCCTCCGTCACCTCGAGCGATGTCGAGAGCAGTTTCCCCGCGACCGGATTGACTTTCAGGCCGATGATGTCGTCGGGCGTCACGAACTGCAGCCATGCCTCGCGAAGGGTGGCAGCGCCCGTGAGTTCGAGCATGGCGCGCTCGAGCATGAGATTCGCACGTTCGCCGACCGGCGCGCCGTCGTGCACCGAGGCCGGATCGTAGGTTTCCACGACACGTCCCGGGTATCTGCCGGGCATCGACTGCGGCGTCCGGGGGTGTTTCAGCGCCTCGTCGATGTTCGTGGCCGGCTTGTCGTCTCCCGCACGGGCGGGAAGGGATATCGCGGGGAGGAGGGCCGCGGCGGCCGTCCCCGTAGCGAGCGTCGTGAGAAAACGTCGGCGTCCTGAATCATGAGATCTCATACGTGCAGCTCCTTTTTCCCCTATGTACGCAGATCCCCGCGAATTTGCAAGGACGGCTGCCGCCGGCGCCTGCACGCGCAGGGGAGAAAAAAAAGACCCGCCGGATGGCGGGTCAATCTATGTCATCGAAGTAGTTGTCCTTCAGATTTCGCAGGCGGGTTCGCCCGGGGCGCGCAGTCTCAGAAGGTGCGGCGGGCTTCGGCGATCAGGTCCGTCGAGACGGTGGCCTTGCCCCAGTTGCGGACGAGCATGGCGCAGTGGCGTGCAACGCGATCGTTGCTGTCATATTCCGCGCGGCGCTCGACGGCGAAGCGTCCGAGTTCCGAGTCGAGATGGTAGAGTGCGAGGGCGGCCAGGATGCGAAATTCCGCTTTTTCATCGCTCTTGAGGGTTTCCATCATGGGGAGTACCGCGAAGCCGATGTCGAATTTCGGATACGTTTTCTTCAGATCGATCAGCAGCTGCATGGTCCCGGCACGCACTTCCATCGAAGGGCTTTCGAGATTCGCGAGCACGTTGGTTTCGATCAGGCTCTTCTGATTCTCGGTGAGGGGGCGCGCATCCTGGGCGACGGCGGCGGTGAGCGGAAGCGCGACGAGCGCGAGCATCAGGGCGTATACGGACAGGGACTTTTTCATCGTGGTATCTCCAGTGATTCTATCGTGTAGTAACAGCAACTGGGTCTGTGTACGGGGGGCATTTCGTGAAGTTTCGCCGGGGACGAAAAAAATCGAAATAATATTTTATTCGTCCCCGCGAACGGATTCGCCCGATTCACTCGAGGTCAGGGGAACCGGGGACCGGAGAGTCCGCCGCCGGGCGGACCGCGGTCTGTGCCAGGGCATCCAGGGCCATGACGTCCATATCCCAGAAGCGGGCGAGCCGGGCGCAATGCCGCGCGACACGATCGGAGGCATCGTACGCGGCCCGACGCCGCACGGCGAAGCGCGCGCGCTCGCCGCCGATGTGCTGCAGGGTGACCGCGGAGAGAATGCGCATTCCTTCATCCGCATGCCGCTTCAGGATGCGCATGACGGGAATGACCGCGAAATCGAGCGGTACTTCCGGATGCGTGGCGTCAAGGTCGATCAGCAGCTGCAGCGTGTTCGCCTTGATCTCGTCGGAATCGAGCGAGAGGTTGTGCGTGATGTTTTCCGTGAGCAGTTGTATCTGCCGTCCGTCGAGTCGGTCGGGCCCTTTCTGTGAAAAGAGCTGCGCAGGCATCAACAGGAACAGCGACAGGACGATGATGAGCGATGACATACCTGCCTCCATGCATGATGTTGTGGGGGTGACCACGTGCATGAAAGTACGAGCCGGCGTTTGCGAGGTTTCGTCTCACACGGTGCGTCGGCGCAGGTACCGGAATTTTACCCTATTCGGTGCGGCGGATGATAAGCAGCGGGGGATTGACGCCCTCGGACGTGGTGAGAATGTCCCGGCCATCCCGGCTGTAGCAGACGGCTTCCGCCTGGGTCAGCCCGGGAGTGCTGATGCTGAACGCGGCGGTGCTGTCGAAAAGCGCGGCGGGAGCGGTGCCCGCCGGCGCGACGTATTCGAGCACCGTGCTGTACGTGCGCACGGCGACACGCCGGGTGTCGGGATTGATGTCCGCCCCGGTCACGAGGCGCCAGAGGGAGAATTCGAACGGCGGACGGAAGGTCGCGACGCGCTGAAGTTCCGCCTCGTTCCCGTTCCCGGGCCAGGAGGCCGCATACACGCCGCAGGAGGTCCCGCTTTTGTCGAGGAGAAAAATCCTTCCGTCTCGCGGGTCCACCATGAGCGCTTCGCAATCCCTGGCGCCGTCCGGGTAGCGGAAAACCGCGCTTTCGGCGGCGGCGACCAGCGCGCTGTCGCGCCATTCCGTTCCCACCGGCGGTTCGGGGATGCGGGAGACCGTCACGGAGGAGTATTTTTTGTCGTTGTCGCCGATATCGCCGACGTACAGCCAGGCCTTTCCCTCGAGAACGACCGACGCCAGGTCTTCCCAGTCGCGATTGGTCGTGCCGGTGAGCGTGCACACCGCCCGCGTGACGCCCGTGGTGTCGATCGCGAAGAGCGCGGCATCGCCGCCGCTGTCGTTATGGAACCAGTACAGTCCGTCGCGCAGGCGCGACGGCGCGATGCCGGAAATCTCGGTGAGCCGGACATCCGCGATCGTACACAGGGTCGCCGGAGCGGCGTATGCCATGCCGTGGAGACTGTCCTCCGGAGGCCCCGCCGTCGTCGGGGGATCCTCGTTCGAACACGCCTCGAGGGAACTGAGGCCGACGAGAAGGGCGAGGATCGAGAATGCTGTGACCGCGGGGGCGACGAGTCGGGGGAACCGGGACATCCGTTTACCAGATTATTCGTATGTTGGTGCTGTAATATAGAAAGAACCTGCACCTCCCGCCTTGAATTTCGCGGCGTCTCTCAATACTTTTATAGCAGTCTCCATCCACAGGATTATTCCGAAAAACACATGAAACATACAGTTGTCGTTATTCCCGGGGACGGAATCGGGCCGGATATCACGTCCGCCGCGCGTACGGTCGTCGACGCCACCGGCTGTGACATCGAATGGCTCGAGTTCGAGGCAGGTGTCAGCACGCTGAAGACGGAGGGCACGCCGCTGCCCGACCGCGTCGTCGATGCCATCCGGGAGCATCGCGTTGCGCTGAAGGGTCCCCTCACCACGCCGGTAGGAACCGGGTTCAAAAGCATCAACGTTGCCCTGCGGCGGGAATTCGATCTCTATCAGAATATCCGTCCCGCGAAATCCTTCGAGGGCGTCCGGAGCCTCTACCATAACCTCGACATGGTCATTTTCCGGGAAAACACCGAAGGGCTGTACAGCGGGCTCGAGCATTACATCGACAGCCGACGCAGTGCAGCGGAGATGATCGGCATCGTAACCCGCGCGGGCTGCGAGCGCATCATCCGTGCGGCGTTCGAGTGGACCGCGAAACAGGGACGGAAGAAAATCACCGCGGTGCACAAGGCCAACATCCTGAAGTTCACCAGCGGGATGTTTCTCGACATTTCCCACCGCGTGGCAAGAGAGTATCCCGACATCACCTTCGAAGACAAGATCATCGACAACATGTGCATGCAGATGGTGATGAATCCCCACCAGTTCGACGTGATCGTCACCACCAACCTCTTCGGCGACATCCTGTCCGATCTCGCATCGGGACTCGTCGGCGGTCTCGGGCTCGCCCCCGGGGCGAATATCGGCAACGAGCACGCGATCTTCGAAGCCGTGCACGGTTCGGCCCCGGACATTGCGGGCATGAACATCGCCAATCCCACGGCGCTCATCCTCGCGGCGGCCCTGATGCTCGACCATCTCGGGGAAATGGAAGCCGCGCGCAAGGTGGAACGCGCCGTCGCCAACGTCATTCAACAGGGCAGCGCGGTAACGCGCGATCTCAATCCGGTCAACTTCGTCGGCACCGACGAGATGGCTTCCCACATCGTCGAGGAGATGGCACGGCTTTCCTGACGCGGCCAGCCGCCAGCGCACGCATGAAAAAAACTCCTCTCGCGATCATCTTCCTGATCACTTTCATCGACCTTCTGGGTTTCGGCATCGTCATCCCCATTCTTCCGTCGTACGCGGAAGCGGGCTTCGGCGCCAGCGATGTGACCGTCGGTTTTCTCGTCGCTTCGTTTTCCTTCATGCAGCTGGTATTCACGCCCGTGTGGGGCCGGCTGTCAGACCGTCTCGGGCGGCGCCCCATCCTCATACTCGGACTGATTCTGACCGCGATCAGCTACGTCATGTTCGGGATGGCGCATTCCCTTGAAATGCTGTTTCTTTCGCGGCTGCTCGGAGGCGTGGGCGGTGCGAACATCTCCGCCGCGCAGGCCTATATTTCCGACGTAACGCGACCGGAAGAACGGGCGCGCGGAATGGGACTGATCGGGGCGGCGTTCGGACTCGGCTTCGTCTTCGGGCCGTTCATCGGCGGCGCCCTCGTCGGGTACGGCTATTCGGTGCCGGGGTATGCCGCGGCGCTGCTTTCTTCCGTCGCGCTGGTTACGGCGATCATCGCGCTGCCGGAATCGCTGAAAAAAGAGGAACAGCACGCGCCCACCGCGGCGTTCGATTTCTCGCTGCTGATCGCCGCGCTCAAGCGTCCGAAAATCGGCATGCTGCTCGTGCTTTTTTTTCTGATCACTTTCGGCTACGCGAATATCTATGCGACCTTCCCGCTGATATCGACGCGGGAATTCGGGTTCAGCGAACGGGAGGTGGGCTACCTGTTCGGGTTCATCGGCATTATCGGCGCCGTGACGCAGGGCGGACTGATCCGTACGCTCACGCATCGCTATGGCGAGCGCCTGCTGTTCCTGGTCGGCGCGGCGTTCACATCGGCCGGACTCGCGGCCATTCCCTACGCACCCGGGACGTGGAGCCTGCTCGCGGTGCTGGCGGTGCTGTCGTTCGGGACCGGCATCATGACGCCCAGCTCGCTGAGTCTTATTTCCCGGCATGCCGATGAACGGCAGCAGGGCGGCATCCTCGGAATCAACCAGTCACTCGGCGCACTCGCCCGCGTGCTCGGCCCGATCTGGGGCGCCTTTGTCTTCCAGGTGTTCGGCACCTCCTGGCCGTTCCTGACCGGGGGCTTTGTCCTCCTCGGCGTGGTCTTTCTCGTGCGCATGACGCTCTGGGACTGACCGCCGTCACCCATGTCCATTTCACTGATGCAGTAATTCCCCATGACGCAACGCACCTTATACCGCCTGATCGAAAACATCGGCGCCCGCCAGTTCGAAACGGAAGAAGCCATGCTGACCGCCATCCTCGATGAAATCGTGCAGAACGAACGGACGGATGTCACCGGCGGACGCGTATGGAAACTGCTCCCCGGCGAGCGCAAATACCGGCTGATCTACGAACACGGGAATATCGAGTCGGTGGGCATCGGTTTCGAGATCCGCCTCAAGGGATACGCGGTGTTCGAGCAGGTCGCGCGCAAGCGCACGGTGCTCGCCGATGAGACGAACCGCACCCTTCGCAAGAAGGGCATCATCAAGTACTCGGCGACAGGGATCGGCGTGCGCGTGTCCATCGGCGGCATCGCGTTCTACGAATACCTCATGGCGTTCAACACCGCCCAGAACGATCTCGAGTTCAAGTACATCCTCAGTATCGCCGGGCAGGCGGTGACGCAGCTGCTCGCGAGCCGACGTTCCGAAGAGGAGAAGAGGAGCCTGTTGTCGGAAATGGAAATGGCGCGCGACCTCCAGCGCCGCATCCTTCCGGAACACGAATTCTCCTTCGGAAGCTACGACCTCTACGGTGTCTCGCTGCCGGAGAAGACGGTGGGCGGGGACTTCTTCAATTACTACCCGCTCGACGACGATCCCGACCGCATGGCGGTCTCGATCGGCGACGCGGCGAGCAAGGGCTTCTCCGCCGCCGTACAGGCGCTGTTCGTCTCCGGGGCGCTGATGATGAGCGTCGAAGCCGAAAGCCGCATCTCGTCGATGCTGCGCCGCATCAACACCATCAACCGCCGGATTTTCCCCCACGAGCGCTTTCTGACACTGTTCTACTGCGAGCTTTTCGCCGGCGACGAGGGGCTGATGCTGTATTCCAACGCGGGACACTGCAAACCGATCCATTTTCATGCGCAGACGCAGGCATGCTCGGAACTGAGCGTGACGGGCCCGGTGATCGGGCTGATTCCCGACGCGCATTTCAGCGTCACCAACGCCAACATCGTGCCGGGCGACGTGCTCGTGCTCTATACCGACGGCATCAGCGAGGCGAACAACGGTGTCGACGAATATCAGGAAGGCCGCATCATGGACGTCATTCTGCGCAGTGCGGGCATGAGCGCGAAGGAAATCTGCCTCGAGATTCTGCAGGATGTGCAGACCTTCAGCGCCGAAGGCGTATATTCGGATGACAAGACGGTTGTGGTCATCAAACGGAAAAACTAGTCCGCCGGGCGCAGTCGTTCGGTGAACATCGTGTCAAACAGACTCACAGGTCCTATGCGATTCGCTGGCATTCTTCTCGCGGTTTTCCTTCTCCAGGCACTGTCCTCCCCGGTACACGCGGATACGCAGTCCCTGCACGTCGTGTTCGGAAACCGGAAGTTCACCATTCCCGCGTTCGTCCACGACGGCGTGCTCTTCGCGTCGCTCAATGAATTCAGCAGCAACGTGGGACTTCCGCTGTACGAGAACGCCGAGTCCGAGAAAATCGAGGTGCGCGTCGGAGACCATCGGCTGAAGTTCTCGGCGAAGAACCCCTTCGTCGTCGTGCTCGCCCACAGGGAAAACACGATCAGCGAGGTATACCAGCTGCCGGTCGAAGTGACGCGAACGCAGTCCGCCTATTATCTCCCGCTGGCGTCGGTTCTGCCGCTGCTCAGCAGAACCTGGGGAAAGAGCCTGCTTCTCGACCAGGGAAAAGGCGAGATGGTCATCACCGTCACCAGCAGTCCCACGGCGCGTGTGACCGGCGTCCCGACGGGATCGGAAACGGCCGCCTCCGTGACGGAGACCCGTGAGGACTCCGGGACGGATACGGTGACCTCGGCGGGGTCGGCCGACCTCGCTCCGCGGGAAATCGCGGTGGAGAAAGTCTCGACTTACGATGTCGGCCGCATCAGCGTCGATACGCGGAAAAACGGCACCCTGATACGGATTCACTCCCGCAAGCAGATCAAGACCTTCGACAGCGAACTGAAGAACGGCAGCCTGGTCGTGACCCTCACCGGGGCGACGGTCGATGTGAACGAACTGCGGCAGACACCCACCGACGGGGAAGGGATCACCGGGGTGGAAGCCGAGCAGCTGGGGGGCAGCGCGCGCATTTCCTTCAAACTCAACAGCAGCTTCACCTCCGACAAGATCAGCCGCGATGTCAACACCGGCGACCTGCTCGTGTCGCTGTTCCGGAAAGTGGATGTCAGCAAGGTGCTCAACGCCGACAAATCCGCGCGGCAGGACGGCGACCGGTCGAAGTGGAAGCTCGACTGTATCGTCATCGACGCCGGGCACGGCGGCAAGGATCCCGGTGCAATCGGCGTGAGCGGCATCAAGGAGAAAAACGTCACGCTCGGCGTTTCCCTCAAGCTCGGCAAGCTGATCGAGCGCAACATGCCCGGGGTGAAGGTCATCTATACACGCAAAGACGACACGTTCATTCCGCTGGACAAGCGCGGACAGATCGCCAACGCGGCCGAAGGCAAGCTCTTCATCTCCATTCACTGCAATTCCACCGAGGCGAAACCCTCGAACGCCAGGGGATTCGAAGTGTACATCCTGCGTCCGGGCCGCACGGCGGAGGCGATACGCATCGCGGAATTCGAGAACTCGGTCATCAAGCTCGAGAAGGACTACGAATCGCGCTACGCGAAACTGGACAACGAGAGTTTCATCCTCATCAACATGGCGCACAGCGCGTATGCGAAATACAGCGAGCGCTTTGCCGAGCTGCTGCATGACGGCGTGAAAGCCAGCAAGAAAATCGGGAGCAAAGGGGTCAAGCAGGCGGGGTTCTACGTGCTGGTCGGGGCGTCCATGCCCGGTGTGCTGATCGAGAGCGGTTTTCTCAGCAACAGCCGCGAAGAGAAATATCTCGCGTCGAACGACGGGCAGGAGCATCTTGCGCAGCTGTTCTTCGATGCGATCGAGACCTATGCCGGGGAATACGAAAAGAGTCTGAAGGAATAGCGACGCCGTCCGTTTCGGCTTGACAATGCGTTTCCCCGGGAGTAGTTTATACGCACACCGCTGACATAGGAGGAGTGCCATGCGAAAGACTTTTCGCTGTGCCTGGTGCTTCGAAATCAACGAGATCGATGTGGATATTTCCGCAGGCGAGGATCAGGTGTACGTTGAAGACTGCCAGGTCTGCTGCCGCCCCAACACCATCCATGTGCAGATCGACATCGATACACGGCAGGTAGCTGTCGAAAACGAAGCCGAAGGTTAGATCGCCGGGAAGAGAGGGAACAGCGGGGAGGATTACCGCATGCACGCGAGTTCGACCGCGATGCAGCGGTCCATCACGACGTGCAGTCCCGCTTTTTCCGCCCGCTCTCCCGCTTTCCAGTCCCAGATCCCTGACTGCGTCCAGATCGCCCGCGCGCCGGCCGCGATCGCCTGATCGACGATTTCGGAAACGAATTCCGAGCGCCGGAAGACGTTCACGAGATCGATCGGTCCGGGAACGCTCCTCAGATCAGGCCATGCCGTGACGCCGTTCCACGCCTCGATGTTCGGGTTTACCGGCAGAATGGTGTAGCCGTAGGTCTGCAGGGTGAGCGCGATCTGGTAACTGGTGCGCCAGGGCTGATCGGAGAGTCCCACCACCGCGATGCGGTGCGTGCTGCGCAGGAGGGCGAAAAGCTGCTCGTTCATGCTTTCAATATAGCACCCGTTTCGATCTTCATTGACATTCGCCCCCCGTCATCGTAGTTTTTCTTTGATAGGCACGTTTCACGCTGTATCATTTCCGAATTCCCCAGCACGCAGACAGAGCATGAGGTCGTTATGCGCATTGGCACTTCTTTTTTCATTCTCGCCGTTTTTTTCGCAGGTCTGTTTCAGGCAGCAGCCCAGGATCCGCTGATCTACCGCCCGGGGGACGAGGTGACGCAGCGGTCGAAAAGCAATGCGGAAGCGCGTTACGAGTATTTTCATGACCGCGTGACGTGGCCGAATGAACACGTGCCCGCCGGAGCGCAGGCGCGTGCGTTCGATCAGGCGCGGAAACTGCCGCTGTTTGCCCCGTTCGGGAAAGGCACCACTGCCACGGAGTGGCGGAATGTCGGCCCCGACAACATCGGCGGCCGCATCTTCGCGCTGGCGATCAATCCCCTGAATCCCATGACCATGTTTGTCGGCGCCGCGGACGGCGGTGTCTGGCGCAGCTGGGACGGCGGGCTGAGCTGGCGTTCGGTGTCGGATGACTTCCCGACGCAGTCGATGGGATCGATCGTCATCAATCCGGTCGACACCAGCATCGTGTATGCGGGCACGGGAGACGCGAGCTTCGGGGGATACTCCTTCGCCGGGGCGGGGATGTTCAAGAGCACCGACTCGGGCGAAAGCTGGGCTCAGGTCGGGGAAAGCACGCTGCCGTATGCGCGCATCTCCGACATGGCGATCAATCCTCGGCAGCCGGACATTCTCTATGTCGCGGTTCCCTACGGCCTCGCCGATGAAACCATCAACGGCATCTGGCGTTCGAAAGACGGCGGGGCGAACTGGGAACTGGTGCTTCCCGCACGCACCACCGACATCGTGATCAATCCGCAGAATCCCGACATCCTCTACACGGTGTCGAGCAAGGTTATCGGCGCGTATACCGCCCCCCGCTACGGCGTGTTCAAGACCACCGACGGCGGTGACAACTGGACGAAGCTCGACATCGGCGTGACCGATTCGCTGATCGGGCGCACCGGCATCGGCATCTGCGCCTCGCAGCCGGACGTGCTGTATCTGGGCGTTTCGGAAGTGACCGGCGCCGGGCGCACCCCCCTGAAGGGCGTGTTCAAGACGACGGATGCCGGCGCGAGCTGGAAGCAGCTGCCGATTCCCTTCGACTACATGGTGGCACAGGGCTGGTTCGACAACATCGTCGGCGTGGATCCGTCCAATCCCGACATCGTGTACGCCGGGGGCGTGAAGCTCATCCGTTCGGGTGACGGCGGACAGACTTGGGAGCGCATCGCCGATCAGCTGGCCGGCGGCATTCTGCATGTCGATCAGCATGAAATCGAATTCGATCCGCTGAATCCCGACCGCGTGTACGTCGGGAACGACGGCGGGCTCTTCCTGCTGACCGACCAGGGAAAGACGCTCGATAAACGCGATATCGGACTCTCGATAACCCAGTTCATCGGCGGCGACATGTACCCCGGAAACGACGCGTTCATTTTCGGCGGAACGCAGGACAACGGCACCCTGGTCTCGGACGAAGGGCCGAAATTCAACCTCTCTCTCTACGGCGACGGCGGCCACGGCTACATCCATCCCACCACGCCGAACGTCATGTACACCACGCAGGAGCGGCTGAAATTATGGCGTTCGGAAGATTTCGGTGAGACCTGGACCTGGGCGCAGGGGACACTGCCGAACGAGGGGTCGCTCTTCTACATCGCTTACGCCCTGGACAAGGATGATCCGAACGTTCTCTACCTCGGCACGTACCGGATGTACAAGAGCACCAACGGCGGAAATTCCTGGCTTCAGCTCAATACCTGCGCGTTTCCCACGGGGGGAGGATCCTGCTATTACGTGACGGCCGTGAGTATCGCGCCGTATGACAACCGGATCATCCTGGCCGCGGCGCCGGAACAGACGAGCGTTTCCTACGACGCGGGCAGCACCTGGCAGCTGACGAACGGCCAGCTCCCGCGCGCGACCTGCACCGCGTTCCGGACCTGGGAACCCGGTGTGATGTATGCCACCTTCAGCGCGTACGGGTCTCCGAAAGTCTGGAAATCCACCGATTACGCGCGGAACTGGACGGATATCACCGGGGATCTGCCCGACATCCCGGTCAACGACATCGCCGTGATCGACGGGAAGCTGGTTGTCGGCACCGATCTCGGCGCCTTCGTGAGCGAAAACGACGGTATGAACTGGCAGCGCCTCGGTACGGGCATGCCGGCGATTTCCGTGCAGCGGCTGCTGTTCCAGGAGGAAACCGGCGTGCTGCGGGCCATCACCCACGGACGCGGAAATTACGATCTGCAATGGCGGGAGCCCGTCCAGCAGCAGCCGGTGTTCGTTTCCCGTCCCGACACGGCCACCCTGCACATGTTCCAGCCGTACGTCTACGCGCCGGTCGTGAAAGCCTGGCCGCGCCCGACATTCCAGCTGGTGGAAGGTCCGCAGGGCGCGACCGTCGATCCGGTGCTGGGCACCGTGCGGTGGTCAGGCGGCGACCTGCTGGCGCGCTTCACCATCGAGGCGACGAACGCGGCCGGAAGCGGAATGCAGACCTTCACGCTGCAGACGGCGGACGTCGTTTCCACGGAATGGGAAATCGTTCAGCGCGATCGCATGGATGCGCACGTCAACCATATTTTCGTGGCGGCCGACCGTTCGCTCTGGCTCGCCCGGGATACGGCGCGGATTTCGCGTTCAGTCGATGACGGCCGCACCTGGACGCACATGCAGCTCCCGAACACCGATGTTTCCGTCATCTCCGTGTTCGCTTTCGACCGCGACCATGCCTTCGTCGGCACGGGCGGTCCGCAGAGCCTGATGAACACGGGAAGCGGACATGTCTGGAAGACCGTCGACGGCGGTGCAACCTGGAGCGACAAGCTGTACGGGATCGATTCGCGCTTCGGCAATATTCACTTCTGGGACCAGAGCCGCGGCATCACCGTGAGCCAGGGTGCCAATGACAGCGCGGACGTCTTCCTGACGAGCGACGGCGGCGAAACCTGGACGCACGCTCCGCAGCGTCTCAACGCCAGGATTCCCCTCTACAACACGATGCAGTTCATCGACGGCCAGAACGGCTGGTTCGCGTCGTCCAACTATTACGACCAGGGCGACGCAAGCATTTTCCGCACCGTGGACGGCGGCGTGACCTGGGAAGAGAAAGGCGCCGGAACGGATATCGACTTCGTGTCCGATATCGCCTTCGTCGATCCGATGAAGGGATGGTTCGTGGACGACGTTTCGCAGCACATCCGACGCACCGTCAGCGGGGGGGCGCGATGGCTGTCGGCCTTCTACCCCATGAACGGAGAGCGCCTGGTCGGCCTCTATGCCGATCCGGTCAGCCGCGCGGTCTGGGTGCTCAGCGATGAATACGCCTGGGTGAGCCGGGACGACGGTGCAAACTGGACGAAGACGACGCTGGTTCCGGCCGGAAGAATGCTGGGAATGGTGTTCGCCGATTCACTGACCGGCTGGGCCGTGACGAAAAACGGTATCGTCGAGAAGCAGATCGGGAATCCGTTCGTGACCGGCGTGAAAGCGCCGGCGGCGGCGCAGGAACTGACGCTGGGGGCTTCCTGGCCGAATCCGGTCCATGACGGAACCGAGGGCGTGATGATCCCGTTCACCACCGCCCGTCCCGCGACGGTGAAGCTGACCGTTCATAATGCCGCCGGACAGGAGCTGGCGACCCTGGTGGACGGCCACACGGAAGCGGGTGATCATTTCACCAGCTGGGATCCGCGCGCCTTCAGCAATGGCGTGTATTTCATCACCCTGCGCAGCGGTCTCCAGGCGGTGACCCGGCGCATTGTCATCGCCCGATAGGAGAACGCATGCGTCGATATCCCATTCTGTTCCTCTGTATCGCTGTGCTGGCAATTCAGGATGCCGTTGCGCAGCAGGACCCGATGATCGCGCGTCCGAACGACCAACCGCAGAATGCTCCGCCGCTGTCGAATCCCGACATGCGCGCGCGGTATTTCTACGACAGGGTGACGTATCCGGGTGGAAGCATTCCCGAAGGGGCCCGTGTCCGTGCATGGCGCGAAGCGCAGGAATCGCTTCCGCTTTTCGCGCCTTCCGGGAAGGGCGGGATGCAGACTGCCATGACCTGGGTCAACAGAGGGCCGGTGAATATCGGTGGCCGCATCATCACCGTGGCGGTCAATCCGCTGAATGCCGAAACCATTTTCATCGGCGCCGCGGGCGGCGGCATCTGGCGCAGTTATGACGCCGGATACCACTGGGAAGCGGTATCGGACGACCTGCCCACGCAGGCTCTGGGCGCCATCGCCATAGACCCGGTGGACACGAACGTCGTGTACGCGGGAACGGGCGAGGCAAGCTACGCGCAGCGGACCTTTGACGGCGGCGGGATGTTCAAAAGCACGGATGGCGGCTCCACCTGGTTCGAGATCGGGCAGGGGACGCTGCCGCCCTTCGCTCGCGCGAGCGATCTGGTCATCGATCCCGCCAATCCGGCGACACTGTACGCAGCGATCCCCGACGGGGTACGCAGCGCTGACAGCATCGGCATCTACCGCAGCCGGGACGCGGGCGCGACCTGGTCGCTCGTCCTCACCGGGCGCATGTCCGACATCGTCATCAATCCGCAGAATCCCTCCGTGCTCTATACGCACTCGAGCGCCGTCTTCGGCGGGGGAACCGCGCCGCGCTACGGCATGCACAAGACAACCGATGGTGGAGACAGCTGGTTCAAGCTCGATGTGGGGATCACGGATTCGCTGATGGGCCGCACGAGCATCGGCATCTGCGACGCGGAGCCGGACGTGCTCTATATCGGCGTCTCCGACATCACGGGCAATGACCTCACCCCGCTGCTGGGGGTGTTCAAGACCACCGACGGCGGCGCGCGATGGCAGAAGCTGGAGGTTCCGTTCGACTACATGGCGTCACAGGGCTGGTACGACAATATCATGGGCGTCCATCCGACGAATCCCGACATCGTGTACGCCGGCGGAGTGAAAATCATCGTCACCACCGACGGGGGGACGAGCTGGACGCGCGTCCCTGACCAGGGCTACGGCGGCATCGTTCACGTCGATCAGCACGCGATCGCATTCAACCTCCAGGATCCTTCGGTGGTGTATCTCGGAAACGACGGCGGATTTTTCGTCGGCGGCGGCGACGGGGCGTCCTGGGAAAAGCGCGGATACGGGCTGTCGATCACGCAGTTCATCGGGGGCGCGATGCATCCGTCGAGCGACGCCGTCCTGTTCGGCGGCACGCAGGACAACGGGACGCTGCTGTCGGGCGACGGTCCGGATTTCGACCTGGCGCTGTACGGCGACGGAGGGAATGGTGCCATCAATCCCGTACGGCCGCAGACCATGTACACCACGAAGGAGACGCTGAAGTTCTATCGTTCGGATGATTTCGGCGCCACCTGGACGAAAGCCCAGCGGGGGCTCGGGCTCGACCGCTCCCTTTTCTACATCGATTTCGCAATGGACCAGAACAATCCCGAGCTGATGTATCTCGGCACGTCGCGGCTGTACAAATCCACGAATGGCGGGCAGGACTGGGTGATGAAGAACAGCTGCCTCGTGCCGACCTCCGGCGGCTGCTACTACATCTCATCGCTTGCGGTAGCTCCGTATGACGGCAGCATCGTCATGGGCGGCGGTGCCGGCGGCGGTGTCGCGATCTCCCGCGACGCCGGGGAAAGCTGGACCGTGGTGGAAACGGGCGCGCTTCCGCAGGGATACTGCAGTTCCGTTCACAGCTTCCGGGCGGGAATCTTCTATGCCACGTTCAGTCGCTACGGTATCGACAAGGTGTGGCGGAGTCTCGACACGGGCGTGACCTGGGCGAGCATCAACGCCGACCTGCCCGACATCCCGGTGAACGACCTGATCGAACTGGACGGGAAAATTATCCTCGGGACGGATCTCGGAGCGTTCATCTCCGCGGACGAAGGCCTCAGCTGGCAGCGGCTCGGTACGGGCATGCCCGCCATTTCCGTGCAGCGGTTCGCATTCAGCGCGCGTACCGGAACGCTGCGCGCATTCACGCACGGCCGCGGGATCTATGATCTGCAGTGGGCCTCTCCCGCGGCGCACCCGCCCGTATTTGCCACCGTCCCGCCCCCGGATACCCTTGATGCCGGGCAGCTGTTTTTCTATGCCCCGGTGGTTGATGCGTCACCCGAAGCGCGCTTCCGGCTGATCGCCGCCCCTGCGGGTGCCGACGTCGATACGGTGCTGGGTTTCGTCCGCTGGCCGGCCGCCGGACTTTCCGCGGACTTCACCCTGGAGGCCTGGAACGCGCATGGCAGCGTGACGCAGCAGTTTTCCCTGACCGTACGCGGCGGCTCCTCCGCCGACTGGCAGATCGTCCAGCCCCAGCCGATGTCGACTGCGGTCAACGTGATGGCCTATGGCCCGCCCGCGACGCTGTGGCTGGGCCGCGACAGCGCTCTCGTCTCGCGGTCCACCGACGGCGGTCTGACATGGACGCACCAGGCGCTCCCCGGGATCAATGCCCAGGTGCTCGATATTCACGCGTTCGACAGCGACCGGGCCGTGGTCGGGACACGCAGCGGGCATATCATGAAAACCGTCGACGGCGGACAGAACTGGGAAATCCTGCTTTCCACCGTCAACGAGCGCTACGGGAACCTCTATTTCCACGATGAGCAGCACGGCATCGCGATCACGCCGGATCCGGCCAAACTGTCCGTGGCGGATGTGTATCTCACGGCCGACGGCGGCATGACCTGGGAAAAACAGGCAGCACAGGTGCCCGCGCGTTTCCCCATCGACAATACCCTCACCTTCATCGACGAGTCGCACGGCTGGTTCGCCTCGTCGAATACCGCGGGCTCGGATCCTGCCGACGCGTCGATTTTCCGCACGACGGACGGAGGCAGGAGCTGGGTCGAAGCGAAGGTCTCTGCGCAGAATGTCGCCGCGATTTCCTTCGGTACGCAGGAGCGGGGCTTCTGTGTCGACGATGTCACCGGGTTCGTGCGCCGATCGATCAATGGCGGGGAGAGCTGGCGCGCCGCTTTCTATCCCATGAGCGGGAGCCGGAACGCGGACGTGCAGAGTTTCGACGGGTCGGATGTCGTCTGGATCGTGAACGACGAGAGCGCCTGGGTCAGCGGCGACCTCGGCACCTCATGGAAGAAGACCGTGCTTGCGCCGTCGGGTTCCGTGCAGGACGCAGTGTTCGCCGACACTCTCACCGGCTGGGTCGTCTCGAAATCCGGCATTGTCCAGGCGCTCCGCGGGAATCCGCTGCTTGCCGTGTCCGTACCGGGGAGTCTGCCGCAGAGCATGCTTCTGCAGGCCGCCTGGCCGAACCCGGCCGCTTCGATCGTCATGCTGCCGTTCACGCTCTCCCGTCGCGAGACGGTCATGCTCCGCGTGTACAACAGCGCCGGGATCGAAATTGCCGTGCCGCTGCACGGCACCGTGAGCGCCGGCGAGCACGCGGTCGCATTCGATACGTCGCAGCTTCCCGGAGGGGTGTACTTCTATACCCTGCAGTCGGGAACCGAAACCCTCAGCAGACGTTTCATCAGAATGCGTTAAATTGAAGACTCACCCATCATACGGAAGAATCTGGTAATCACCTGATCATTCACTCCTGAGGAGGTATACATGAAGAAGTTCCGTTTCCTGCTGTTCCTCGTGCCCATTCTGATACTGGCTGCCTGCGACAGCGATGACGACGGCGTGACGCCGCCCGTCGGCGACACCGAGAAACCCTATGTCGCTTTCATCGAGCCGGTGAACGATCAGCAGGTTACCGGCGATATGCTGGCGGTGCGCCTGACCGCGACCGACAATGAGAAAGTCGTGAAGATCGAATTGACGCTGAATATGGATCTTTCGCCGGTGGCGACACTGACGCAGGAGCCCTGGACGACGACCATCGATATTTCCGCGCTGCCCGGCGGGATCAATTCCATAACCGCAAAAGCGTATGACAGCGCAGGCAATGCCAGCAACCGCGCGACGGTCAGCTTCGAGCGTAAGGTCCCCGGCGCATTCCGCTTCCAGTTCGTGAACGGCGCACAGTTCACCTTCGATCGCTGGGATCTCACCGACGGGAACATCAAGGACGAGAGCACGCGCCGGAATTACGTTTCACGCTATGAAGCGGGAAGCGGAAGCCTCGGCGGCGAAACGGGCTGGTACCGGATGATATCGACCGACGCGCTGATCAATCGCGTCGATACGATGCTTGCCCGCGTCGACGCGCAGTACAACGTCCAGGTGTACGGACTCGCGAACGAAATGGTGCGGCGCTTTACCCGACCGCTCGTCGACCAGGGCTTCCTTCCCAACGCCCCGGAGCTGCCTGAGCCGTTCTGGACCGATATGATCCGCGTAAACGACCAGAACGGAAATCCGCTCGAACCCGGCGGCGAGTGGGATATCACGCCCGCGGGCGGCATCCTGATTCCGTTCGGTCTTATCAACGCGACCATCACGATGAAGGGGAAATACGTCAAGAGAGGTGATATCATCACGGTTGCCGGGAAGGACATCTATACCTGGGAGATGCTGATCAGCGTCACGGTCGAGATGCTCGGCAACGAGAGCACCGTTCCCGTGCATATCTGGTTCTCCGACGATCCGTCGGGGCAGATCATGCTGCAGCAGGAATCGGGTGCGATCACCGTTCCCATCATCGGTTCGTTCCCTGTCCCCGGCGATCAGCAGGAGCTTCTGTCGTGGAACTGACCTGAGGCCGGAACGCGTGACGCTGCGACATGCGGCTGGCGCGTAGCGGCGTTCATTTCAATGGAAAACCCCGGCAGATTGCCGGGGTTTTTGTATATTCCCGATGACGGTTTCAATATTATACCGATTGCTCCGGTATTCCGCACCTGACAGAATCTCGCCTGTCTTTCCTCCCCGGCCAACATCGCATGGAGCTCCCATGAAGCAATTCGCTATCCTTATCTGCGTATTTCTGCTCGTCCCCGCTGCCCTGCTTACCGCCGCCGCCCCGCAGCATATCGGCGGTGACGGAAAATCAGGGCCATCGAAGATGCCCGCCGCGACGTCTGCGCGCAGTCTTCTCGATCAGATTCCCTCCGATGCCGAGTTCGTTCCCGGATCGGTCATCGTCAAGTTCGTGCGGGAGAGAGAGCAGCAGCTCCAGAAGCACGCAGTGGGTGTCAGCGCGGTGCAGCCGCTGCTGGCGCAGTACGGTGTGCGAACGATGACGCAGATGTATCCATCGCATGCGACGCGCTTCCGTGCCGACGGGTCGGAGATCGCACTGCAGCGCATGTATCGCATCGAATTCGACGCGGCGGTCAATCCGCTCGAGGTCGCCCGGGCATTCGCCGCGCTCCCCGACGTCGAATACGCCGAACCGGAAATCGTGCAGTACCTCGATTTCACGCCGGATGACCCGCGCTTCGATGAGCAGTATCAGCACGCGCTCATAGAGGCGGAGCGGGCCTGGGATATCACGACGGGTGACAGCACGGTCGTCATCGGCATCGTCGACAGCGGCGTTCTGTGGAACCATGAAGACCTGCGGGAAAACATCTGGGTCAATCCGCTCGAGGATATCGACCACGACGGCGTGTTTACTCCGGCGGATATCGACAGCATCGACAACGACGGCAACGGCTATATCGATGATGTTATCGGCATCGACTTCGTCGGGAACAGTCTGCTCAACGGGGGCACCTATTACGACGGGGATCCGACGCCGACGACCAAGGGACATTTTCACGGGACCCATGTCGCAGGGATCGCGGCCGCGCGCGGTGACAACGGCAAGGGCGTGGCGGGGCTCGCCATGCACTGCCGCATCATGGCGGTCAAGTGCGGCTCCGACGTTTACGCTCCGTCCATCATCCGCGGTTATGACGGCATCGTGTATGCCGCTGACAACGGCGCCGACGTGATCAACTGCAGCTGGGGCGGTCCCGGCTATCTCGAGAGTCAGAAGGAACGCATCGACTATGCGATATCGAAAGGCGCGATCGTCGTCGTGGCGGCGGGGAACAGCGGATCGGAAAGCGTGCACACGCCCGGTGCGTACCCGAACGTGCTCTGCGTGGCCAATACCAACAGTGCCGACAAGGTGAATCCCAGTTCGACGTACGGTCCCTGGGTGGATGTTTCCGCGCCCGGCACCGACATTCTCAGCTGCTCCATTACCACACCGTCGACCTACGTGAAGGCGACGGGAACCTCCATGGCCTCGCCGCTGGTCGCGGGACTGGCCGCGCTGGTGAAAAGCATCCACCCGGAATATGGGCCCGAACAGATTTTCGAGCAGATCCGCGTGACCTGCGATCCGATCGACAGCCTGCAGGCATCCCGTCTGCGGACGAAAATCGGCAGGGGGCGCATCAACGCCTACCGCGCGCTCACTGAGCGTTCCCCCGCCGTCAGCCTCGTCGACTGGTCGCTTTCGGATTCCCTCTACGGGAATGGAGACGGCTTCCCGGATCAGCATGAACAGCTGGTCGTCACCATGCGCTGGCGCAACACGCTGGAGCCGACCACCGACGCCATGATCACGCTTTCGTCATCGAATCCGCGTCTGAATGTCATCCAGGGGAGTTTTCACGCCGGCAGCATCCCTACCTTCGGAGAAGTCGCCAATGATGCCGATCCCTTCATCATCGAACTCTCCGACGAGTATGCCCCAAACGACGTGGTGGACCTGATTTTCACGATCGAGGACGGGGAGTATCATGATCAGGGCGGCGTATTCTTCGTGCAGCAGCCCAGCTACCGGGATCACGACATCAACGACATCCGCGTGACCCTCACCAATGACGGGAATGTCGGTTTCGACGACATGGACGGCGTGCTCGGGTCCGGCTTCCGCTACAGGGGAAGCGAGAATATTCTCTTCGAAGGAGCGTTCCTTCTCGGCGCCGTGATCAACCAGATGCCGTTCGTTGTCGACGTCGCGCGTACCGACGGCGGCCAGCAGAGCGACGACTTCGCGGGAGAGCAGCTGTATTCCATCGTGACACCGGGACCCGTGGCGGATCAGCAGGGATTCGGCCATTTCGAGGATGCGAACGCGCCGCTGTCCTACCGCGTGCAGACCGACGTGACGCAGCACAGTTATGCATTCACCGATGACGAAACCCGCAACATCGTGTTCCTCCGCTACGACATCGCCAACGTTTCGACGAACGTCCAGGAGCAGATGCACGCCGGACTCTTTTTCGACTGGGACATCGGCACGAATTCCCAGACGGATATCGCGCTGTACAACGATTCACTGAAAATGGCCATTGCACTCGATACGACCGGCTCGCCCCGCACCCCGGTCGTTGTCGGGGTGCTGCCTCTTTCCTCCGAGTTCGGCGTGAATTACTGGGGTATCAACAATCGAGACATGGACGACACGCTCAGGATCGGGATTTACAACGGGTTCACCAAGGCGGAAAAATGGAAAGCGCTCGCCCTCGGCACCGTCATGCCCGTGACGGATGTGACGGACGTATCGCAGGTGATTTCCTCCGGTCCGGTCGATCTGCAGCCGGGAGACACCCTGGTGGCCGGATTCGCGCTCATTGCCGGGGAGAGCATCCGCGAGGTGACCGATGCCGTTCCGCATGCCCGGGACCGCTGGACATCCCTTATCCGCCCGATCGACATCACCGCGGCGCACGGACCGGCCCCCGTCGCCGGCGATGTGAGGCTGCATGCCGTCGCCCCGCAGCCCCTGCGCACGGGACAGGCTCTGACCGTCGATTTTTCGCTTTCCGCGCCAGGAGAAACGCGCTTCGACCTCTACGACCTCCGCGGCCGCTTTGTCATGCGGCTCGGCAGCACGGATCTTCCCGCCGGAAGGCAGCAGCAGTCGTTTTTCCTTCCGGCAATGGCGCCGGGCGCATATTTCATCAGGATGTCCGGTCAATCCGCCTCTCCGCTCGTGATTCCGATCCGTATCATCCGGTAAATAATCCCGATTTCTGGCAGAAAGACTGCCAAAATGGCGCGAATTGCGGTTCGCGCCATTTTTTTTATGAATTCCAGGAAAAAATGAAAAACATTTTGGCCACAGGCAGTGAAGTGGCTCTATTAATAGGTATGAATGTCCACTGGGGGACCGGGGTGCGGTTCCTACGGTAAGTCGACCTGGAACTACCGCACCCCGGCACTTTGAAAAGAGAGCGATGATGACATCAATTGAAGACCTGAATCGAAGAGAGGAGAAGCTTTCGTTCCTCCTCAAGGTGTTTGTCGGACTCCTCATTCTCCTGGGCGTCTTTCTCGTTGGCTGGATGATCTCGTTCATCGGCTACGCCAGTGATATTTCCGTGAAAGCCGCTCCTTCCGAGGTGTCATCCCTCTGGGGCAGCTTTCTCGGACTGCCGATCGCCTGATACCCGGATAGTGCAAGGGTGTCGCTGGGGGCGGAGGAGGGAGGTCTTTGCAGGGTGTGAGGGACCCCGGGGGCGGGGGAGGACGATTTTCGGAGGGATTTGTCGAACGGGTGGGAGGGAGCTTTTTTTTCAGGGAGATTTCGCCGCTTGCAGCCCTGAAATACCGCATCGCTTGCTGATTGAAAAACCAGCAACATAGAGGGATTGGGAGAAAAGCAAGCGAAAAATCGTGAAAAATTTACCGATTATCCTTGATCCGCGTCTTTCGGGCATGATATATTTGTGACTGAGTATTCGAGAAATAATTCTCGATACGATGTAGGTTCAACAAGAGAAGTATCATGCAGATTCAGGACAGCACGCAGCAGATCTACGGGAAATTCCCCCTTGGGGATGCTTCCTGTCTGATCGACATGCTGCAGGAAGTTCAGGAGCATTTCGGATACCTTCCGGATTTCGAAATGCAGAAAGTCGCACGGCACGTGGACATTCCGGTCTCGCGTGTGTATGGCGTCGCGACGTTTTACAACCAGTTCCGATTCCAGCCCCTCGGCAAGTACGTGATCAAGGTATGCCGCGGCACGGCCTGCCATGTCAAGGGCTCCCTTAACATTCTCACCACGCTCGAAAACGAGCTCGGCATCAAAGCCGGACAGACCAGCAAGGATCTTCTGTTCACCATCGAGACCGTCGCCTGTATCGGTGCATGCAGCATCGCCCCGGTGATCGCGGTCAACGACGAATTCCACGGAGGACTGACCACCAAGTCGCTGCAGAAAGTGCTGAAATCGTACCAGCGCCAGGGAAAAGAAAGCGAGGTGGCCGATGAATGCATTTAGTCAAAACTGCTTCGAGCAGTGCTGGCACTGCGCGGAGAAACCGTGTCCTCGTTTCGTCGACTGCGTGCAGCTCGGCCAGCAGTGCGCGTGTTCGGACGAGAGCGCGCACAGGCTCGAGCACTACAAACGCGCCCTGCTGATGATCGAGCACGACGTGCCGGTCGTCCTGGTGGGCATGGGGACCTGCGGCCTCGCCAACGGCGCCCAGCAGATCCACGACGCAATCCTGGCGGAAGCCCAGGCGCGGGATCTGTACGTTTCCGTTATCCCAGTCGGCTGTGTCGGGTATTGCGCCCGTGAAGTGATCGTTGACATCAAGCTGCCGGGTCGTCCGCGCATCAGCTATGCGCAGGTGACGCTGCGCGACGTCCCCGCTCTCGTGGAGCGGACGCTTATCGGCGGCGAGGTGATCGAGGACAAACTGCTCGGGCTCTACAGCCTCGACGGTGCCCCCGATTGGAGCGGCATGCCGCTGCTCGCCGAGGACAGCTTTTTCCGCAAGCAGAAGAAGATCAATCTCGAAAACTGCGGTGTGATCGATCCGGAGAGCATCGATCAGTACCTCGCGCGCGGCGGGTATGCCGGTCTGTCGCGGGTGCTGCTGTCACGGTCATCCCAGAACGTCATTGACGATGTTCTTACCGCCGGACTGCGCGGACGCGGCGGCGGCGGATTCCCGACAGGCAAGAAGTGGCAGTTCGCGCACGATCAGAAAGCGGACAAAAAATACCTCATCTGCAACGCCGATGAAGGCGATCCCGGGGCGTTCATGGACCGCGCGCTTCTCGAAGGCGATCCGCATCGCGTGGTCGAAGGCATGATCATTGCCGCCTACGCGATCGGGGCCACATACGGGTATATCTACTGCAGGGCGGAATATCCGCTTGCGATCCGCCGGCTCGAAAAGACGCTGCAGGAGGCCCGGGCATACGGTTTGCTCGGACGGAATATTCTCGGCAGCGGTTTCTCCTTTGACATGCGCATCAAGAAAGGCGCCGGCGCCTTTGTCTGCGGTGAGGAAACCGCGCTGATTCATTCGATCGAAGGCAGGCGGGGCATGCCGCGCCCGCGTCCGCCGTTCCCCGCGGTCTCGGGCCTTTTCGGCAAACCGACCGTGATCAATAATGTCGAGACGTATGCGAACGTCTCGACGATATTCAAGAACTCGCCGGAGTGGTACGCCGCGATCGGAACGCAGACCTCCAAAGGCACGAAGATATTCGCGCTTTCGGGCAACGTCTGCAATGTCGGACTTGTCGAGGTGCCGATGGGCACCACGCTGCGCGAGATCATTTTCGATATCGGCGGCGGCATCCCCGACGGCAAAACGTTCAAGGCGGTGCAGATCGGCGGTCCCTCCGGCGGCGCGCTGCCGGAACAGGTGATCGATACGCCGGTCGACTATGAAAGTCTCAAGGAAGTCGGGGCCATGATGGGTTCCGGCGGACTGGTGGTCATGGACCAGGACACCTGCATGGTCGATCTCGCCAAGTATTTCATGACCTTCATCCAGTCGGAGTCCTGCGGCAAGTGCATTCCCTGCCGCGAGGGGACGCTTCGACTGCTTGAAATCCTCGAACGCCTGACGCGCAGCCATCGCGACGAGAACACACAGGAAGACGCGCTGCTGCGCTTCCAGGGCATGGTCTATCTCGAACGCCTGGCTTCGGTGATTCAGGACACGTCGCTCTGCGGTCTCGGTCAGACCGCGGCGAACCCGGTCCTGAGCACGCTGCACTATTTCCGCGACGAGTATGAGGCGCATCTGTACGAGCGTGTCTGCCCCGCCGGCGCGTGCCGCGAGCTGCTCACCTTCCACATCGACACCGACCGGTGCAACGGCTGCGGCGTGTGCGCACGCAAGTGTCCGGAGCAGGCCATCGTCGGCGAGAAGAAGAAGGCGCATTACATCATCGACGATAAATGCATCCGCTGCGATCAGTGCCGCGTGAACTGCAATTTCGAAGCGATTTACGTGAACTAGGCATCGAGGAACATCATGAATATCACATTGAACGGACATACATGCTGGGCCAAGCCGGGAGAGACCGTGCTTGACGTCGCCCGGCGGGAGGGCGTGAACATCCCGACCCTCTGTCATCTGTCGGAATTCTCCCCGACCGGCTCGTGCCGCATCTGCACGGTGGAAGTGGAGAACGCCAATAATCTCGTCCCCGCCTGCGCCTTCCCGGTATATGAGGGAATGGCCATCCGGACGAACTCCCCGCGCGTGCGCCGCGCGCGCAAGACCATCATCGAACTGCTTGTGGCGAATCACCCGCAGGACTGCCTGTTCTGCGTCCGCTCCGGAAACTGCGAACTGCAGAAGCTCACGCAGGAATACGGCGTACGCACCCATCGCTTCCAGGGCGAACGCCGCCGTGCGCGTATCGATATCGCGAGTCCCGCCATCGAGCGCGACCCGGAGAAGTGCATTCTCTGCGGCCGCTGCGTGCGCATCTGCCATGAAACCCAGCACGTCGGCGCCATCGACTTCGTGCACCGCGGGTTCAAGAGCGGCGTGGCTCCCGCGCTCGAGCGCAGCCTCAACACCGTGCCCTGCGTCGACTGCGGGCAGTGCGTCGTCAACTGTCCCGTCGGCGCGCTGACCGAGAAAAGCAGCCAGAAACCCGTATGGGAAGCGATCAACAACCCCGACCTCATGGTCGTGGTGCAGGTCGCGCCCGCCGTGCGCGTGGCGCTTGCCGAGGAATTCGGGGCAGACGCCGGAACCGTCGCGACCGGGAAAACCGTCGCGGCGCTGCGGCGCATCGGCTTTGACCGCGTTTTCGACACCAACTTCAGCGCCGATCTCACCATCATAGAAGAAGCCACCGAGCTTCTGCACCGCCTGAACAACGGCGGGTCGACTCCGATGCTCACCTCCTGCAGCCCGGGATGGGTAAAGTTCATCGAACATTACTACCCTGATCTGCTCGGGAACCTCTCATCGTGCAAGTCTCCGCACGAGATGCAAGGGGCTCTGTTGAAAACCTACTACGCGAAAAAAATCGGAGTCGACCCGTCGCGTATCTTCGTCGTTTCCATCATGCCGTGCACGGCAAAGAAGTACGAGGCGCAGCGGCCGGAACTCGGCGGCGAATATCCCGACGTCGACGCCGTGCTGACCACGCGCGAACTCGCGCGCATGATCCGCGTCTCCGGCATCGATTTTCACAAGCTGCCGAACGAAGGCTTTGACGATCCGATGGGAGAATCCACCGGCGCCGGCGCCATTTTCGGCGCGGCGGGCGGTGTCATGGAAGCGGCGCTGCGCACGGCGCACTATTACCTGACCGGCAGCGACATGAAGTCCCTGACGTTCGCTCCGATCCGCGGGCTCGAAGGCGTCAAGCAGGCCGACGTTCGCGTGGGCGATGTGACGCTGAAGGTCGCCGCGGTCAGCGGGCTGAAGAATATCAAACCGCTGCTCGACGATATTCAGGCCGGAAGATCGTCCTTCCACTTCATTGAAGTCATGGCATGCCCGGGCGGCTGCGTCAACGGCGGCGGCCAGCCCCTGCCGGCGACCCCCGAAAAGCTTCGCAAGCGCACGGAGAGCATCTACCAGATCGACCGTGAATCGCCGCGCCGCAACAGCCACCGCAACGAATCGGTGCAGAAGCTCTATGCCGAATTCCTTGGTGAACCCGCCGGGCATCTCGCGCACGAGCTGCTGCATACGCATTACGTCGAGCGGGACGATTTCTAATCGCCGCGGCGTCAGGATATCGAATAAACGTCCGTAGGGCCGAAGGCTCAACCGCCGAAGGCTCAACCGCCGAAGGCTCAACCGCCGAAGGCTCAACCGCCGAAGGCTCAACCGCCGAAGGCTCAACCGCCGAAGGCTCAACCGCCGAAGGCACCGTACATCATGGTTCATATTTGATAGAGGTACACACCATGCAGAAGATATTGCTCGTCGATGACGACGTGGATATCATCGAAACCTACCGCGCCGTGCTCGAGCATGCCGGCTACGAAGTGCGATTCGCCCATGACGGTGCGAGCGGCTTCGCGCTGTTCCAGGAATTTCATCCCGACGTGGCCGTGGTCGACCTGGCCATGGAACATTTCGATTCCGGATTCACGCTGTGCAAGCGCATCAAGGATACACCGGAAGGCCGCGAAACCCCGGTCATCATTCTCACTTCCGCCGGACACGACACCGGCTACCGTTTCTCCACCCAGAGCGAGGAGGAGAAGCAGTGGATCAAGGCCGATCATTTCCTCGATAAGCCGGTCGCGCCCCAGGATCTTCTCCAGTTCCTCCACGACCGCGTGCTGAAAAGCGCCGAGGCCTGACCCGCCGCGGCGCCATCACCGGCGTGCCGGATACAATGCTGAGTGAACACACGGTCCCGTCTCTTGCGGCGGGACCGTTTTCTTTTTCGCCCGGTGACCGCGGGAAAAAAGAAACCCCCTCCCACGAAAGGGAGGGGGTCTTGCTCCGCAGTCTCGACATGCGAGATGCGGCAGATCGGGTCTGCTGACCGCAGCCGCTCATGGGAGCGGCCATGGGGGTGTGTTACTTCTCGATACCCAGCAGTTCCACCGTGAAGATCAGGGTCGAGTTCGGACCGATGTCCTGGCCTGCGCCGCGCTCGCCGTAGGCGATGCTGGCGGGCAGATAGACTTCCCACTTCGAACCGACGGGCATGAGCTGGAGTGCTTCGGTCCAGCCGGGGATGACGCCGGTCACGGGGAACACTGCGGGCTCGCCGCGGTCGTAGGAGGAATCGAACTGCTTGCCGTCGATCAGCGTGCCGCGGTAATGCACTTTCACCTTGTCGGTGCTGGTCGGCTTGGGACCGTCGCCCATCTTGATGACCTTGTACTGAAGACCGCTGGCGGTGGTGATCACGCCGTCCTTCGATTTGTTCTCCGCGAGGAATTTCTCACCCGCTTCCTTGTTCTTGACACCGGCGACCTGACGCTCCTTCTCGGCTGCCGCGGCCATGTCCTGCTGGTACGACATCCATACCTGCTGTGCCTGCTCTTCGGTCAGCTTGGCTTCGTTGCTGTCGAGCGCATCGCGCATGGCGGCCGCGATGATGGCAGGATCGGCGTCGATTTTCTGCATCTTGAAACTCTGGCCGATGTTGAGGCCGATGGCGTAGCTGACGCTGTCCTTGCGGGTTTTCAGGTCAACATTCTCCTGTGCGTTGTTCTGGCACGAGATCAGCAGCATGGCGAGCGTGAGGATTGAGAGAAAACGCATTGATTGTAACTCCTGTATGAGTGTGTGTGTCCGATCTTTCGGTCCGTACGGACATGGCGTGCGAAGGGGACATGCCGTATTCAACGCGAAAATCACATAAGAAGCGTAAATTAGAAAAACATCCGAACGCGGTGCAACATTATTTTCGATGCACCCGCGCAGCGCCCCGCATCTGCGAGGCCCGGGGCTTTCTCCCCATTCCACGTTTCCGCATGAAAAACGACGGCTATACCTATCGCGACCGAATTACCTCCGCCGAGGCGGGGGAGACGCTGCAGGATTTCTACGCCCGCCGTTACACCCATTCCTCCGCGGAAGAATGGCGGGAACACATCGCAGCGGGCCGAGTGTGCCGGAATGGTTCGGTGGAAACCGAACCCGGAATCCCGCTGCGCAGTGGCGACCTGCTGGAATGGCAGAGGCCGCCCTGGGAGGAAGAGGAGGTGCCGACCGAAATCCCGGTGCTGGCGGAATCCGACGACTGGATGGTGCTGCACAAACCTTCGGGCATCCCGGTCCTGCCCGGCGGCGGTTTCCTGCGCAATACGATGCTCTGGATCGTCCGCACGCGGCACGGGGCGCTTGTCGCGCCAGTGCATCGCCTGGGACGCGGCACCAGCGGCGCCATTCTCTTTTCTCGCAATGCCGACGCCGCACGGGCCCTCGCCCGCGGCATGCGCGAAGGCGGGATCCGGAAGACCTACCTCGCCCTCGTTCAGGGAATTCCAGCCGAGGATCGCTTCACGGTCGACACGCCCATCGGGCCCGTTCCGTATGCGCCGCTCGGCATGCTGCATGCCGCCTCCGCTGCCGGGAAGCCCTCGGTTAGCCATTGCCGCGTGCTCCGACGGGATGCCGCACGGGGACAATCCCTGCTGGAGGTGGACATCCCGACCGGACGGCCCCATCAGATCCGCATCCACTGCGCAGCCGCCGGACATCCGCTCGTCGGCGACCCGCTATACCGTGCAGGAGGCCTCCCTGTCGACTCCGATGCCGTACCGGGCGACTGCGGGTATTTCCTGCATTCCTGGCAGATCCGTTTCACTGATCCGGAATCCGGCAAGGAGATGATCGTCGTGGCTCCCCCGCCGGACATATTGAGACCGAATGGCTGATAGCTGATGGCTGATGGCGCAGGGGAGCGGGGAGTGCCTTGTCGGATCAACGGAACTTTGGTAATTTCCAATAATACGGACTTTGTTATGCGGGAAGCTGTATTAGGAGGATGAGCCTTCAGGCTCGTCCGGATTCCTGATCCCCGCCCTCAACGATCATTTCGGGAGCGAATGATGAATCTCACCCTCAGTCCGCGGTCGCTGTATCGTCTGCCGTGGAATTTCTCGGACAACGCAATATCCTGGCTTGAACCCACTTCGATGTGCAACCTCTACTGCGACGGCTGTTACAGGGAAAACCGGAGCGGATCTCATAAAACGCTGCGCGAAGTGCAGCACGAACTCGACGTGTTCGAGCGCCTGCGGAACTGCGACAGCGTTTCCATCGCAGGGGGGGAGCCCCTGTCGCATCCCGAGATCGTGGAAATCGTCGCCATGGTGCGGCGCAAGGGCTGGAAGCCCGTGATCAACACCAACGGGGCCCTGCTCACCCGCGACCTGCTGCGGGAACTCAAACGGGCGGGAGTGACCGGATTCACGTTCCATGTCGACAGCGGACAGAACCGTCCCGGCTGGAACGGAAAGGATGAAGGGGAGCTCAATGCGCTCCGGCAGGAGTTCGCCGATATGCTCCATGAAGCCGGCGGGCTCACCTGCTCGTTCAATGCCACGGTGTATCCCGAAACGCTGTCGCAGGTCCCCGCGCTGCTCGAATGGGGCCAGCGCAACATCGACAGGGTGCACGTGATGGTGTTCATCAACTACCGCATGGCGATTCTCGGCAAGGATTTCGACTTCTACGTCGGAGACACGCGGGTGCATTTCGACGACATGATGTACTCGAAGAAAGACGATCAGCGGCGTACCGACATCAGTTCTCCCGAGGTCGTCGACATGATCCGCACGAAGTACCCGGATTTCATGCCCTGCGCCTACCTTGGCGGAACGGAACGGAGCGATTCGTTCAAATGGCTGATGACCGGGAGAATGGGCAACAGGCATCGCATATTCGGCTACATCGGACCGAAATTCATGGAGCTGACCCAGACCTGGAACCATCTCGTCACCGGGAAATACCTCGCCTATGCCGCCCCGGCGCTGCAGCGCCGCGGACGCCTGTACTTTCTTCTCGCCCCCCTCGACCGGGGTATCCGCCGCATCGCCGCCTCGTATTTCAAAGCCCTGCTCATCGCGCCGGCCGCGTTTTTCTCGCGCGTGCATTTTCAGTCCGTCATGATCATTCAGCCCGCGGACGTGCACGAAAACGGCAGCATCGACATGTGCGACGGCTGTCCGGACATCACCGTCTGGAACGATCAGCTGGTATGGAGCTGCCGCATGGAGGAACAGGTGCGCTGGGGACAGAACATGCGCATGGTGCCGAGGAAGCAGGAAGTGTGATTTGATCCGGAGGGGCATGCGGTTGTACTTTGCCTCATCGTCGCACCTTCTTTCGAGGATTCCGGATGAGTGAACAGCTCGACAGCGCCGCCTACTACCATATCGCCTACGCACGGCACAGCATCATGAATCCGCTCGAGGACGAGCGTTTCCTTCTCATGGCGAGGGAGTGCGAACTCGGCCCGCACGCCCGGGTGCTCGACGTGGGGAGCGGCAACGGCTGGAGCGCCCTGCTCCTCGCGAAGGAATGGAACTGCTTCTGTACGCAGGTCGACGTTTCCGCGCAGTGGACCGAGCAGGCGCGGATCCTCTTCGAAGCGAACGGCCTCTCGCATCGGACGGAAATCCACTGCATGGAGGCGGCGGACTTCCATTATGAAGAAGCGGCGTACGACCTGGTGCTCTGCCTCGGCACGGCACCGGTGTACGGCGGATTCGAAGAGGCGCTGTCTGTTTTCTCGCGGTGTGTCCGACCCGACGGCTATGTGATCATCGGCGAACCGAGCGCGCGCCTCCCCCTGCCGAAGCGCTATGCGGAATATCTCGCCATGCTGCAGTGGGACGTGCACGGGGAACGGCAGCTGATGCGGCTGATCGACGACAGCGGATTCGAAATGCTGTGGAATCTGCGCAGCACGCGGGATGAATGGGACCGCTATATGGGAATGCAGTGGAAGGCCATCAGCGATCATGCGCGCGCGCATCCCGGCGACGAGCAGGCGCACGAATTTCTTGACTGGGTGCGCGACGAGCAGGAAGTGTATCTCCGGTACCAGCGGCACTGGGTGGAGTGGAACGTCATGCTGCTGCGGGCCATATGAACCGCCTCGTCCGCGCTGCGCTGCGCAGGCGCCGTCTCGTCTTTCTCTTTTTTCTGCTCTGCCTCCCCGCGATTTCCCCGGATGCCGCGGCGCAGATCTTCCCCGATACCGTGTACGCGTGGCGGAAAACCGGGGAAACGCTCGTACCGCAGGAGGACTGGAAGGCGTCGCTGGGAGAGCGCACGGATACCTGGAACGCGTATGGCGTTTCGGAATTCCGTGTCGTGACATACGCGCAGCAGGGGAAATCCCTGCGCATCGAGGTCGCGCAGCTTCCGAGCCGCGAGCGCGCCTTCGGCCTTTTTCACGCGATGGCGGACGGCATATCCGCGGCAGGGAATTCCGCATACGTGAGCGCACCGCAGGGCATCATCGGCGACGCGTTCGCCTACGAGCGAAGCGCGGCACATGTCAATTTCGGGCCGTTTTACTTCCGCGTCGCCACCGCGGATACCCGCACGGCTGTGCCGCCCGATGAGGCGCTGGTTGTCCGGACCCGCCGCGTCCTCTTCGCGCATGCGGACTGCTACGGAAGCGATTTCCCGTTGCCGACGGACGAACGCGTGCTGGGCTCGGAGCGCTACCTTCCCCCGGATGCCGTGGCGTGGAGGGCGATGCACACGCATCTGCCGGAAGGACTCCTGCCCGTACTGAACTCCCACGCCGCCTATGTCGCGGAATTCGAAAAACGCCATGCGGGGGGACGTCGAACGGTGATGCTTTTCCCCTTCCGGCAGGCCACGGCGGCGGCGGCCTTCGCGGCGGAACTGGTGCAGCAGCTGGAGGCCTACATGGGTGCGCGGAGACAGACCTGCGCGCTCCCGTCGTTTGTCCGGGCCGGCGTGCAGCGGGTGGTGGCCGCCGATCCGACACGGGTCATGCTGATCGTCACCACTTCCGATGACAGCGGATGCTGTGAGTGGGCGCGCGGGCTTCTTCGGCGCTGAGGCGGTTCGTCATCCCGCATTCCGCAGAATTCGTATTTTTCGTAACCTTTCATCTGAACACAAACGAGGAGTCCTCCGTGGAAAAAACACTCGCGATACTCAAGCCTGACTGCGTGAGAAAAAACCTCATCGGCGATGTCGTCAAAATGATCACCGAAGCCGGATTCACCATCCGCGGCATGCGCATGGTACGCCTGACGCCCGACACTGCCGGCGGATTCTACGAGGTCCATCGCGACCGGCCCTTCTTCAACGATCTCGTGATGTTCATGTCGTCGGGGACCTGCGTTCCGATGGTGCTGGAGAAAGAGAATGCCGTCGCGGATTTCCGTACGCTCATCGGCGCCACCGATCCGCGCGAGGCGGAGGAAGGAACGGTGCGCAAACGCTTCGCCGACAGCAAGGGGGAAAATATCGTTCATGGCTCCGACAGCGTCGAGAACGCGCTGACGGAAATCGCCTATTTCTTCGCCGGGCGCGACCTCATCAACCCGGTCTGACATGGCGCTCGGTGTCTGGAAAAAACGCGCCGAGGAGACGCTCTTCCGCAATCCGTGGTGGACGTACAAGCGGGACGCCGTCACGCTGCCGTCCGGCGGCGAGGGCGTGTACCACTATGTGCAGACGCCGGGGTCGGTGATGCTTGTGCCGGTCCGCGCTGACGGCCTTCTTGTCCTGGTCCGACAGTACCGCTACCTGAACCGCCGCGAGAGCATCGAGTTTCCCGCGGGCGGAATAAAAGCCGGGCAGTCGCCGGAAGAAGCGGCGCGGGCGGAACTGCGCGAGGAAGCGGGACTTGAAGCGGACCGCCTTGAAGAAATCGGACAATTCAATCCGTTTAACGGCGTGACGGACGAGCTCTGCCGCGTTTCGCTCGCGACCGGACTCCATGAGGTCGGCGCGGCGCCGGACACCACGGAAGAATTCGAAATCGTGCAATGGAGCGAGGACCGGATCCGGCGCGCCATTGCGGAAGGCAGTATCTGGGACGGCATGACGCTCGCCGCCTGGTCGCTCTATCAGTCCCTGAAACCGCGACCGGCAGCGCCGCCCGCGAAAGGAGAGGAGTGATTGGTCCGGACGCGGCTGCTTGTCTGCCTTCTGCTCCTGCTGGGCGGCCTCACGCCGTCGCTCCGCGGACAGGTGCGCACGGGGGCCGACGTCCTCATTGCGGATTCCCTGCATCTGCTCAAGGGAAAGCGTGTCGGTCTCCTGGCCAATCACACCTCGCGTCTGGCGAGCGGGGAGATGCTGTTCGATGTCCTGCGTGCGCATCCGGAACTGACGGTCACGGCGGTATTCTCGCCGGAACACGGATTCAGCGGTTCCGCCGCCGACGGGGAGGCGGTCGCCTCCGGCATGGCGGGAGATGTGCCGCTGCACTCGCTGTACGGGATCACGCGCCGTCCGACGCCGGCAATGTTCGACGGCATCGATGTGCTGGTCATGGACCTTCAGGACATCGGCGCGCGCTTCTACACGTATATCAGCACGATGGCGATGTGCTGCGAAACCGCGGCGGAAACCGGCGTCCGCGTCATCGTCTGTGACCGGCCGAATCCCCTCGGCGGAGTGAAGATGGAAGGCCCGGTACGCGACGAGAGTCAGCGCTCGTTCGTCGGGTACCTGCCGCTGCCGGTGCGGCACGGACTCACCGCAGGGGAGGCGCTGCGCATGGCCGTCGGCGAAGGCTGGCTGCGAGACGGCGCCGCACCGCAGCTGACCGTGATCCCCTGCGACGGCTGGCGGCGGGGGATGGACTTCGATGCGACCGGTCTGCCGTGGGTATCACCCTCGCCGAACATTCCCTCCGTCGATGCGGCATTCGCCTATCCTGGCACCTGTCTGCTGGAAGGAAGCAATCTCAGTGAAGGCCGCGGCACCGACACGCCGTTCCTTGTTTTCGGCGCGCCGTTCGTCGATGCGGAAGCGCTGTGCGCGGGACTCGAAGCCCGCCAGCTGCCGGGTGTGCGATTCCACACCGCGCACTTCACACCCGACCCGCGACGGGGGGCGCCGCATCCGCGGTTCACCGGCGAGCGCTGCGCCGGAGTGCGTATCGAAATCACCGATCGCGCGACCTTCAATGCCTTCCGCACCGGCGTGAATATTCTCGATGAAGTCCGCGCGCAGTATGGTGCATTTCTATCCTTCACATCGTATCTTGATTTGTTGGCCGGTGTTTCGGGGTTTATCAAACTTCCGATCGAGGACGCGATCCGGCGCAGCGCCGAGGACATCCGCCGCTTCTCGGCCAGACGAATTCCCTATCTGTTATATCCCTGATTACTCCACCTGGAGCGCACATGAAATATCTGTTCGTGTTCCTCATTTCATTCCTGTCCCTTACCGCGTGCAGAAGCGGAGAACAGCAGGAGGCCGCAGCCGGCACCGAAGCCGATTCGGCAAGACTCGCAATGGACACCGAGACCTACACCACGGACGACCGCGGTCCGTCGGTGACGCTGGAAGCCCCCGTGATGCTCTTCTACCGCATGAAACCGGGCGACACCTTCGGGTACATGATCCGGAATACCGAGGACGTCACCGTGACGCAGGACACCATCCAAAACATCAACCACCAGGAACTCAGCTACTGGTATCGTTTCGAGGTGCTCGAGGCGAGAGCCGAGGGCGGCGCACGGCTGCGCGCCATGTGCGATCGCGTGAGCTTCAGCGGAAGCTACGAGGGCCCCGGCGGGAAACAGACCGCCACCTATGATTCGAAGGAGAAAAACAGCTACGACATCGAGAAGCGTTTCGCCCAGTACAATGCGCCGGTGAATACGCCGTTCGTCATCGTCATCGACAAGGACGGTCGCATCGCCGATGTGACCGGTCTGACCGAGGTGATCAAGAACTACCTGAAGGACGATTTCCGTACGACGAAATCGAACCAGATGGAAGGGATCGCGCGGGACTACGCGGAGACGGGAATCAAGGCCGTTCTGCAGCTGGCCTTCCAGAAGCTGGCGGAAACGCCCGTGGGGAAGGACTCGAGCTGGAGCATCATCCGTCCCGACCGTATCGGATACCTGGCCGTGCGGAACGCGGCGACCTACACCGTCCGCGATATCGTGAAGTCCCCGAACGGACAGGTAGCGCATATCGATGCGGCGATCAAGTCGGATTACGTCGGGAAAAAGGTGATGGACACCGGCCAGGGCATGGCGACCATGAATGAATTCGACGTGAAGGGTCTCGGCAGCACCGTGTTCAACCTGGATTTCGGGCGCGTGCAGCGCAGGCGCCTTCGTACCGACGTGAAGGTCAAGATGTGGGTCGAACCGCCCGCGGAACTCAAGGAACTCGCTCCTGATCAGGCACATGATTTCTGGTACACCCAGAATGCCCATGTCGTCAATGTCATCGAACCCTATCAGAAACCCTGATCTGCATGCTCGTCATTCCCGCCATGCATATCAGCAGCGGCAGCTGCACGCGAACCGCGGTCGGAGAGCCCGGGACGGAAGGACTGTACCCGTACTCCCCGGTGCAGGTCGCCCGGCTCTGGCGCGGTGAAAACGCCAAGGCCCTGCATGTGGTCTGTCTGGACCTCGCCCTGCAGGGGCCGGGAGGGCAGGTGGCGCAGCTGCGTGAAGTGGTGCAGGCCGTGGACATCGCCGTTCAGCTCGGCGGCGTTTTCACTTCCATGGATGATGTGCGGCGCGCGCTCGATGAAATCGGTGTCTACCGCGTGGTGATCGATCCGGCCGTTTTCGCCCTGGACGGCGAACTTGATGCGCTTCTTGCCGAATACGGTCCGCGCAAGATCGTGGTTGCCCTCGACGTCGTCGACGGCGAGATAATTTCAAAGGAAGGTGGTTCCCCGATCCGTGTCGATGCGACGGCATTCGCGTTTCGGCTTGCGAATGCGGGCGTTCAGCGCGTTCTCGTCACGGAAAAGGAGACGCAAGAAAACATTGCCGGTCCGCCCGTCAACTTCTTGCTTTGCCTTGTAGAATCGACTAATTTGTCAGTCACGCTGAATGGTTCCGTCCGCCACTACCGGGATCTCAAGCTTCTCCAGAATCTGCATCCACGGAAAATCGATTCCGTCGTTCTCGACGAGGTCTTGTACGCAAATGTTTTTCCGTGTCAGCGTATCTGGAGACTGGCTGAACAAAAGCTATTCGCTCAACACAAATTGCTGTGAGTTTTGATGTTCGAGACCTGCAGACAACATGCGATTCCAAGGGCCAATAATTTCGTTGATGTTCCTGGCACGAAACATTGACATTCGGTCCCTTTTTCGTATATTCTGGTGTGAATATTATTCACATAAATTGTCTGTTTTTAAGTACTTACGGTCTCTTTCCATCCTTTGCAGCGCGATATTGGGCGTCACCGCCACGGTGTGAGGATGGTTTTTTTCTTATTCAGCGAATAAAAAACGTAAAAGGTCTTATTCTTGGTCATTGATATCAGGTGTGCTTATGAGATTACCTTTCCTGCGATCATGCTTTGCGATCGCAAGCCTGCTGTTCGTGTCTTCCGTCGGAATGGCACAGACCGTCTACAGTCCTGATGTATCGCGTGTATTCGTCAGCGGGTTTCTGGGGTTAAACCAGAACACCAACATGGGGGACTTCAAAACGGATTGCGACTGTCTGTTTGAAGGCGGTTTTAATCTGGCCAACATCGGTGCGCAGCTCGGTGCCGACGTCACCTACGCCTGGTCGCCTTCATGGGCGGTGATGGCGAAGGTGTACTACGACAACAAGCATACGAACACGCAGTACGAACGCGACATCGCCACGCCCATCGCCACCGGCGAGAGCGTCGTCATCAACGACGTCACGTACAACGAGATCGGCGACGTCAGTCTCTCGTACGTGACCTTCGGCCTGTTCGCCCGCTGGCAGCCGCGCCTTTCGCGCTGGTACGTGTTCGCCGGTCCCGCCGTCGGACTCGCCGTGGCATCCCAGGTCCGCCACAATCAGGAAATCGTGGACGCGGAACTCTCGTATCGCGAACTCCTGGACACGAAACGTGAAGTGTCCACCGGAGATTTCACCGGTTCGCTGCGTCTTGAAGGTATGGTGGGTTTCGGCTACGATTACATCGTCCAACCCCGCTGGTACATCAATCCTGAAATTCGCGTCGGGTATCCGCTGACGAAGATCACGGACGCCATCAATGATCGCGGGAAGGAAATTCCGATCGATGACTGGAAAGTCATGTCTGTCCAGTTCTCCATCGGTCTCAAGTACGAAGCCTTCTGATCCTTCAACTCACGATTTTTCAACACAACGCGGATTTGGTATACATGCAACGGTACGCCACTTATATCACAAGCCTAATCTTTTGCAGCGTGCTGATCGCGGGTTGTTCCGGTTCGGACCCTGCAGACATCGCGCTGGTCACGGGAGGTGTGGTGGAGAACCTTGGCGAAAACGTCAACTCGCCCTGGGACGATTATGCCCCGGCAGTGACCGCCAACGGCACGCTGTTCTTCACGTCGCGCCGCCCCAACCCCAAGCGTCAGGATTACTGGGACGACGTTTATCGCGTCGACCACATCGAGACGAACTGGGAAAAACCAGTCTATCTCTCCGAAGTGATCAACACTCCGGAATCACAGGGTGCCATCTCCATTTCTCCCGACGGCCGCACGCTGTTCATGGCGCTTTGCCAGCAGCCTGACGGTTACGGCAAGTGCGACATCTATGTCGCCGAATGGAATGACAAGGGCACCGAATGGTCGAAAGCCCGCAATCTCGACAATCCCGAAGGCACGGACCTCCGTCTGACCTCGATCGTCGATAATTTCGATCATATCAACACTACGTACTGGGAATCGCAGCCTTCCATTTCTCCCGACGGCCGCACGCTGTATTTCGCGTCGGATCGTCCGGGCGGTTATGGCGGAACGGATATCTGGCTGTCTCGGAAGCAGCTCGACGGCACATGGGGACGCCCGGTGAACCTGGGTCCCGATGTCAACACCAAAGGCGAGGAGCGCACACCCTCCATCGCGTTTGACGGCCGCACGCTGTACTACGCCTCCGACGGCTATCCCGACGGTGAAAATTCAAAGGCCGCCGGCGGCATGGACCTCTATGTCACCCGCAACCAGGGAAGCCGCTGGTCGCGTCCGATGAACCTCGGATATCCCATCAATTCCAAGAACGATGACGTGTTCATCTCCTCCACGCTCTCCGGCGATACGCTGTATTTCGCGTCCAACCGTCCGGGCGGCTACGGAGAATTCGATCTGTTCATGCTCCTCGATCCCCCGTTCCCCCCGGATGCGGTCGTCAATATCTACGGCGTGGTCACCGATATCGAGACCAATCAGCCGCTGGCATCGACGCCGATCACGATCGAGGACTACGGTACGGGCGAAATCATCAACAAGTTTCAGAGCCTCGAAAGCGGGCAGTACCAGTTCATCGTTCCGGCCGGACGCGAATACCGCATCAGCGCCGAACAGAAAGGGTACATCTTCAAGTCTGAAGTATTCGAAGTTCCGGAACTGACGACATACCGCCGTCTCGAAAAGAACATTGCTCTCGAACCAATACCGCCAATCATCACCGTTCCGCCAAAAACGAACCTGACCGTGCTCTTCGACTTCGACAAGGCGACCCTGCGTCCCGAATCGAAGCCCGAACTCGAGCGCGCCATCCGGTTCATTCTCCAGAACCCGGGCCGCCGCTTCGAAATCGCGGCGCATACCGACGCTCTGGGGACGGAAGAGTACAACCTCGATCTTTCCGAACGCCGCGCCGCGGCCGTGCGGAAGTATCTCATCGAGCATGGCGTCCCTGAGGACATCATCATCTCGAAGGGATACGGCGAATCGCAGCCGATCGACGATAATGAGACGCCGCAGGGCCGCCAGCGCAACCGCCGCGTCGAACTGACGGTTATCGAGTAATCTGAACACGTATCTGTTAATGGTTCGAATTTCCGCATAGAGGTATAATATGCACTACATGACTACCGCTGTACGCAAGCTTCGCGTGCTTTGGATACTTGCCTTCCTGGCAGCATTCCTCGGGATGTCCGACATGGCCCAGGCCCAAGCGAGTGACGGTGAACTGGCCGACAATCGAGTTGTATTTCTCGGTGGGCTGCGACGGGAACCCTGCCTACAACATGACGAAGCAGGATTTCAAGATATTGGAGAACGGTGTCGAGGTGAAGGACTTCACGCTGTGGTGTCCGGATCCGACGATCCGCTGCGCGATATCGGTTTCGCTGGTATTCGACGCATCGGGTTCGATGTCGGGCTCCGGGAACGCGGGCGCCAAACAGGCGGGGCACGCGTTCGTGGATCTGATGGACGGCGTGGTGGACGAAGCGGCAGTTATCTGGTTTACCCAGGTCGTGACGGTCTACCAGCAGATGACGACCGTCAAGCCGATGCTGCATTCGGCGGTGGACGCATTGCCGGCCAACGGCGCAACGGCGGTATGGGACGGCATCTATGCCGGAATCATCGAGCTGATCAACAACGGTGTCAACCAGTGCCGTGCGGTGATCGTGATGACCGACGGCGGGGATAACTCCTCGCAGCGGACGGTCGCGGAGATCATTTCGCTGGCGAACCGTCACCGCATCCGCGTGTTCACGATCGGACTGGGAACGGGCATCAACGCGACGGAACTGGAGCTGATCGCGCTTCTGACGGGCGGCAAGTACTACCAGACGCCGAACGCGGGACAGCTGTCGGCGATTTACCAGGAGATCTCGACGATCATTTTCCAGGGCTTCCAGGAGTGCATCATCACGTACGAGCGCGACTGCGCGGACGGCGGGATGCGGACGGTGGAGCTTCAGCTGAAGAACTTCTGCGGCGGCACGGACGTGAAGACGAAGACGTACCGCGCGCCG
>QKAF01000011.1 GCA_003246455.1 Bacteroidota bacterium | reverse complement strand
GACGGATCGCCGAACAACAACTTCGGTATCTGGTTCGGACCGGGCACTGGCTACAACGCCAACCTCGGAAAGAACATGGGTCAGACCACGGCCATGGACTCCACGGACGTGATTTGGGACGGTGTGAACTGGACGTACATTTCCGGTCGCCAGCCGCGTGTCGAGCTCGTGATCGGTCGTGACGAAGCATTTGTTGTCGGTCGCGTCGGTAACTACCGCAACCCGATCTTCGACAAGCTTTACATCCGCGTCACCGATATCTTCGGCAACCCGATGGATATCGCACCGTACTTCTACCCGAACACCAACAAGGTGTTTGTGGAACTTCCTGACAACAAGCTGTACTATCCCGCCACCGCCGGTGCCAAGCGCTTCTACGCTTCGGTGTCCGCGAACGTCGCACTCAGCGGCGCTGGTGGTATCGACAATCCCGAGAACGTCGTTGATCCGGGTACGGGTCAGCTTCTCGAGGCAGAGCTTGTGAACGTTCCCGCCGGCAGCACCCTGCCTGGCATCCTCGGCGACGTCCCGACGTACCTCGAGTACAATGCTGTGCGCTTCTTCATGCGCGCGCCGCAGAACGTCACCAAGCTGAGCCTCGCCGGTACGGACGTCGTCCGTCTCCGCGCTCATCTCCAGGTTGCAACTGTGCCTGGCGTTGGCGACTTCTCGATTCAGTCCGCCATTGGTGAAGTCAGCGTCATTCCTGACGTTGTCAGCACCGTTGAGGTCTTCAAATCCACCGGCAAGCCGGGTGGTACGACTGTTCCTCTTGGCAACTGGGGCCCGGGCACCGTGGCAGATCGCACGGCCGCTCTGTTCCCGACGGGTACTCCGCAGAACGCTGCAGAGTCCAATGAATTCTATCGTGGTTACTTCTTCCGTTCGACGGGTGCCAACAACGCTCCCTCGACGTCGAGTGACTTCCCGACCGTCTTCGAGCCGATGGGTTATTCCGATCAGGGTATCGGTGCATTCCAGGCCAGCGACGCTGATCTCGATCACGACGCAACCTGCCCGATCCCGATGGATACCGTCGTCGTCTCCGAGCACAACAAGCAGGTCCGTCTGGTCGCGCGTCTTCTCGACCGTTTCCAGAACCCTGTTGGTGGACGCCTGGTCAAGTTCTTTGTTGAGAGCGAGACTGTGCCTGTCACCCCGCCGAAGACCCAGCTCCAGAGCACGACCCAGCGTGGTGGCTTTGGTGAATTCGGTCAGGTCTTCATCACGGACGACACCCTGAAGCGCACCACCATTGGTGATACCGCTCAGGCTGGTTGGGTCACCTCGTACTTCGTCTCCGGTCGCGTTGGCTGGCAGATCGTTCGCGTTGCCATGACGCCGGATACCCTGGCGTTTGACATCAGCGATCAGGGCCGCAACCTCGGTGAAGGTACGCCGGTTGGTCCGAGCAAGCGTGGATTCGCTCCGCGCGTGATCATCCCGATCTATCAGAAGTCCGACACCACGGTTCGCGTGGAGATCTTCCCGTACAGCGCTGCGGCGACCTCCCCGATTCCGCTTCCTGTCGATCTCGTTAAACTGCAGGTCCTCGAGCACTACTCGGTCTATATCGATGCCGGCTCGACGCTTCCGCAGATCGAAAGCTACGCACCGAAGTTCCACGCCTACTCTGCCAACCCGCTTGCGCAGGAAGACCGTGCAACCCACTACAACGGTGTGGCCAATACCAATATCCGTCCGTACATTGTTGACACGCTCAACATGACGAACAACGACCCGACGGATGTCAAGTCGATCACCGCCGGCCGTACCGTGACGCTTCTTGCTCGCGAATACGATCGTTTCGGAAACCTGGTCGATAACTTCACCGAGTTCGAAGATACCGCTCGCGTGCGCTTCCGCATGTGGGGTGACAACTGGGGCGCACCGCCTCAGCCGTACACCTCCGGCGGCGCCGGTACCATTGCCCCCACGGGCCTCTGGACGCGCGACGAGTTTGGTCCGATGCGCAAGGCCCGCTACCGCCACACCAAGGTCGGTAACCTCGTTTCCGGCGTGCACATCAACCAGACCTCCTTCTTCAACGCACTCGAGTACCCGACGCCGAAGCTCGCGAACGCAACAGTGTTCTTCGAGGTCACTGCAACGGCAGTTCTGCCGGGCCAGGGTCCTGTGAACATTCATCGCGATACGGTGAAGGTCGTCTCGGTCGTGAAAGACCCGACTCGCTTTGACATCCTCCGTGCCGGTCAGGACTTCGCGGCACTCGGACCGGGCACAGGTCCTGTCGGCCAGTTTGAGCTCGACGGTCCTCCTGAGGCCCGCGCAATCAAGTTCCCGCCGGTTCAGAACATTGGTCTGCCTCCTGGCTCCGATGTCAACCAGCACGGCCTCACGGATCAGGGTGTGGATAACATCCTCATCTCCCAGGTCTACAAGCGCAACATCAGCCCGATTCCGGTCGGTAAGTATGAAGTTGTGAACGAAGACAACGTGCCTCTCGATAAGGACGGCGATGCGCTGTACCTTGCCGACGGCAGTGTCAATGATGACTTCGATCGCGATCCCAGCTCCGGTCTCCCGATGCTGGTCAAGCTCGATGCATACAACAACCTCAATCCGCAGACCTCCCCGAACGATCGCTACAACGATCTGAACAACGGTGGCAACAAGTACACTGTGCCCGCCGGTGCTCGTCGTGACGGAACGATCTTCGACATCACCATCGCTGGTGGTGGTGACGGAATCGGTACCAGTGGTGTCGGTCAGAACTGGGATCCGCAGATTGCAGCCAAAGACGATCGTCGTCCGGTCCTCATGCGCGTCACCCCGATCTGGGAGAACGATCCCCCGACCGGTGGCAATGCGTTCGTGGTTCCCGGTCAGACCCGTGAATACGGCCGTCTGTATGCAGATACCATCTACACCTACATTGGTACGCAGTCGACCCTGAAGGGTGCCGCAACGCGCGCAGAATTCATGGGTACCCGTACCGACCTCGGAAATCCTGGCTTCTACAAGCTGACGGGCGAAGGCGATCGCATCACCCGTATGGGCGTTGGCAGCTGGCTCCCGAGTGACTTTGTGCGCGCAGGTCTCCCGCACCGCGGCAACCCGCTTCCCGCACTCAACTCCTTCCGCACTCGCTCTGCAGCCGGCATGAACGGCGGCAGCGATGCGCAGGGCTTTGTCTTTGGCGACTTCAACCGCCGCGTCGCAACGCTGGGTCAGGCATTCGGTCGCGAAGTCAGTGTGTTCGGTAACACGAACCTCACGTTCGCTCCTGGTGCATTCCTCCGCATTGTTGACTCCACCGCAGAGCAGGTCATCGACATGCGCGTCGTTGCTCCTGACCTCATGGATATGGCCGGTAACGTCGTTGACGATACCCTCAGCTACGACCAGGCAAAGGCGACCGTCGTGCGCCGCGCCAACCGTCTTGATCCGTTCAACCCGCTGTTCCACCTTGATGATACGTACTTCGACATCAACGTGACGGACATCCAGGGTCCGAACATGTCGGTCAACCGTATCGGTGAGCTTCCGATTCAGCGTACCAACCGTGCGACCCATGGTCTCATGGCTGCCGCTGTCCGCCAGTTCTTCGGTCCGGCCCGCACGAACAAACTGCGTCACACCTTCGTGGTCGTGCCGTATCGTATCGCCTTTACGTCTATCTTCCCGAGCAGCTACGACATCACGTCGAACACGTTCGACAAGAGCACGCTGCCCGTCGGTATCCTTCCGGTCCAGGCCGACATCGATACGCTGCCTCGCGTCAGCCCGATGTTCTACCCGGATCCGTATGGTACCCCGATCAACCAGTTCGAAATCTTCTCCCGTATCTACGGCCAGATCCGTCATGGAGCGACCGTCGATCAGATTCCGAACAACGTTGGTACGCCGTTTGCACGTCCCGACACCATCTTCCGCGATGAGTGGTACACCTATGCCGTCACTCCGTATGACCGCTATGGCAACCTCAACATTCGTGACACGATGTTTGTCAATCTGGGTACGCGCTTCTCGACGTGGGAATTCCAGGGCATCAACATGGGTGCAACCGGCAACCTCGAAATCGCAGGTGGCGGTCGTTACTTCAATGCCAAGCCCGTCGGCTTCCCGCAGAACAACCAGCTCCGTCAGGATTCGCTCATCCTGTATAACCTGTCGCTCGTCGGCGCGGGCAACCGCAACGACTTCGTCGGTATGAAACCCGATGACAAGCGCCTTGGCGACGCCGTTGGCGAACGCGCAGGTGAGCTCCTCCGTGACGGTATTCTCCCGGCGAACGCGATTGCAATTCGTCCGGTCTCGATCAAGATGCCGTATGCTCCTGCGAGCTTCACGCTCAGCACGCCTGCTCTTGGCAACACCTCGCTGTTCCGCATGGATCACACGGGTAACTGCCTTGACACCAATGGTGTTGCATACGATGGTCTGACCAACGACTTCCTGCGTCTGCAGTGGCAGCCGTCGCGTTATTCCGATCCTACGTACAACAACCCCAACGATACCATCCGTTACGAGTGGTACGCGATCATCGACAGCGTCGGTGGCACGAGCAAGAGCCTGACCGTCAGCATCCTTGCTGACAACGATGGCAAGAACCCGTCCCTCACGCTCAGCGGTGACAAGGTCCGCGAGCTTCTGTTCCGCCCGAACATGCTCCCGCAGCCGAACCAGGATTCCCTGGTGATGCGCGTGAAGTGGTTCGTGCGTGCATTCAGCAAGATCGCCGGTCTCGAGACCTACTCCGATACGGCCGGTGTCTCCGTCCGTAACAACCCGCTGCCGACCGAGCCGCTGGTAATCTCCATCAACCGTCTCCCGGACAACCCGCCGACCGCTGTTCAGCCGCCGGATGGTGGTACCGAATTCGTTGATGGCACCACGCCGCTTACGGTAACCTGGAGCAACGCTGACGATATCAACAATCGTAAGGGCGCGCTCATTGGCGGTTTCCCGAATCTCGGACCGTTCATGGTCTACAACCCGACCCTCCGCGTTTGGGAAGCAGATCCGTCCCGCACGATCGACACCCTGTCTTACATGTTTGTCGGTCGTGTCGTCTCCACCTTCCCGGTTGGCAAGGGTGCACCGATTGGAACCGTCATCGTTATCGATGGTGGTACTTCTGTCGGCGTCCAGATGTCGACTGCAGACCTCGATGCTCTCTTCGGTGGCTTCTCCGCCAATCCGACGAGCACGAGTGCTGATTCCGTGAAGATTGAGTGGTACGTCTACACCAAGGACTTCAACGTCAATGACGATCGTCCGCTTGAGCAGGTTGAGTTCCCGTTTGTTCCGGGTCTCTACACTGATCCCGCGCTCGCTCTGAATGGCGACACGAGTCGTTGGAGCCCGACGAGCTGCCAGCCGCACTGGATCGTCAGCGGTCCGTTCCGTCTTGCGCTTACCAAGCTCAAAGGCGGCGGCGTTGAGATTTCCCCGATGGCTGGTGATCCGGACATCAACGCCCTCGTTGGCGAAGAAGTCTGCTTCACTCTGACCGCACGCGATGAGAACGGTAACATCATCCGTGACTGGGATTCCCCCAGCAAGAACAATCCGGCAACGACGCTCAAGCTCAATGGTTCGACCGCGAATACGGATTCGAGCCAGGCCAGCTGGAACAGCGATCCGGACGGTTACACCTGGGCACTCATCACGCAGGATGGTACTGCTCTTACGTCCATCGGTCCCGACGAATGGTCAATCCCCGCATCTGCCTTCAAGGACGGCGTCGCCATCGTGTGCCTCGTCCACACCAAGGCTGAGAAGGGCGTGACCATCGAAGTTACTCCGGTTGTTGCGAACCTCAATCAGACGTCCGCAACGATGAACTTCGGACACGATGACATTACGAACTACCTCGTCGATATCACCAGCGCAACTGGTAATCCCGACGAAGTGTATCTCCTCCGTCGTTACGAAATGGTGGTGTCGCCGCGTGACCGTTATCTGAACGTCGTTGACGACGTGACGATCCGTACGCGCTTCTCCGCCCGCTTCCCGGGTGAATTCGATCAGAACCAGCCGGGTCTCTCCGACATCTTCTCCGGTGAGGTGTTTATCAAGGGCACGACGAATTACTTCCTCGCGTCCCGTATCCGCCGCATCGATTCGATGAACGAAGAGCGCCAGTGGGTGATGGCGTATGCCTCCATCGACAACCTCATCAACGGTCGTACGAATCCGTATCAGATTCTTGATCACGCGCCGAATCCGTTCGCGCTGGTGACGCCTGCTGACCAGACTGAGCTCAAGCTCAACCTCTCGGTCACGCCGGAACAGTTCACCTGGGTCAAGGCTGTGCCTCAGGATCCGTACACCGATATCCAGATCTCCCGCTTTGACCAGGCCAAGTTCTCCGATGTCGTTACTTACATGATCCGTTTCGTCGACGCGGCCAGCCTTACGCGCGCTGTTGACTTCGCATCTGATAACAACGGTAAGGAGGCTCTGTTCACGAGCAATCATGGACAGCTTGCTGGTATCATTGACCAGATTTCTGGACTGCCGACGACGAAGTCTCAGGACATCGTGTGGTACGTTGAAGCGACAGACGGTCTCTATACGACCCAGTCCTCGCCGCCTTACAACGATCCGCAGAGCCGTCCGGGCTACCGTCTGAAGCTGACGAAGGAAGGTATCCTCAGCACTGGAACCACTGCTCCGGCAGAGTTCTCGCTGAGCCAGAACTATCCGAATCCGTTCAACCCGTCGACCATGATCAGCTACTCGCTGCCGAAGTCCACCCAGGTTTCCGTGGTTGTCTATGACCTCCTCGGCAACAAGGTGAAGACGCTCGTCAACGAATCCGTTGATGCTGGTACGTACGAAGTTGTCTGGAATGCCACCAACGATCTCGGTGTGCAGGTGCCCTCGGGCAACTACATCCTGAAGATGGTTGCCGGCAGCTTCACGCAGACTCGCAAGATGACCCTGCTGAAGTAATCGAATAGGGCTGGATACCATCCGCCCGACCGTGCGTCCCACCCGAAAGGGTGGGACGCTTTTTTTTTGTCCGGACTCTCTTATATTTCCGGACATGATGATCGCTGATTCATATTCCGCTCTCCTGTCCATCGCCCGCGATTTGATCAACATTCCTTCGGTGACAGGCATGGAACGCAAGATCCTCGAGCATCTCGAAGAATTACTTGAATCCATGCACCTGAAGATCGAACGGCAGGAGGTCGCCCAGGATCGATGGAACCTGTACGCGGGGTGGTCGGAGACGCCCGACGTGGTGTTCTGCACGCATGTCGACACGGTCCCGCCGTTCATTCCCGCGCATGTGCAGGACGATATCATCTATGGACGCGGCGCATGCGACACGAAAGGAATCATCGCCGCGATGCTGGTTGCGGGAAAGTCCCTCATTGCCAAGGGGTTCACACCCGCATACCTGTTCGTCGTGGGAGAGGAGACAGACAGCATCGGAGCGAAAACTGCGGCGTCGTCGAAGCGCAGAGCCGGGCACATCATCGTCGGCGAGCCCACGGAAAACATGCTGGCGACCGGCCACAAGGGGGTCGTGAGCTACACACTGCGCGCAGCGGGCGTCGCGGCGCACAGCGCATATCCCGAGCGAGGGAGCTCCGCGGTGCATCTGCTGCTCGATGTGATCGCGGACCTGCGCGCTGCGGATTGGGGGCGTGACGATGTCCTCGGTGAAGCGACCATGAACGTGGGATTGATCAGCGGCGGAGTCGCGGCAAACACGTCAGCACCGGATGCCGAGGCGACAATCATGCACCGCGTCATCGACCGCGCGGAAGTAGGAAAAGCGCAGGTTCTGGAGGTTGTCGGTGACCGCGTCGAAGTGGAATTTCATACACTGTCAGATCCCCAGATACTCACCACGATCGAAGGATTGCCTGCAGGTGCCGTATCGTTCGGAACGGACATTCCGCATCTGAAACCGATGGGGAAATGCCTGCTGTTCGGACCCGGTTCCATTCACGACGCACATACGGCAGCGGAACGCATATCTCTCGCCGCCATGTCAGAGGCGGTTGATTCCTATATCAAACTCTTTCACGCGTTGAGGCGCCCATGAAGAAGAGCCCAAGAATCGCACTGATCGGTTATGGACGTATGGGTCATGAGCTCGAACGGCTGATTGCGGAGCGCGGCTGGCCCGATCCCTTTATCGTGGACCCGCAGAATGCCCGGGTCTACGAGAGCATCGACGATCTGATAGGAAGAGGCGTCGAGGTATGTATCGAATTCACCGCACCGGGGGAGGCGGTCAAGAACATTCTCGCCTGTGTTCGTGCAGGTCTCCCGGTCGTGACCGGAACCACCGGATGGGATGCGGATCTTGAACTCGTCACAAAGGCCGTTCGCGAAGCGGAGGGAGCGTGTATTCACGCGAGCAACTTCTCCATCGGCGTCTACCTGTTCAAACGTATCGTCACTTTTGCCGCGAGCATGCTCGAGGAGTTCCCCGCATATGATCTCGGGATACACGAGGTGCATCACACGGGGAAGAAGGACGCGCCGAGCGGCACCGCTCTGTCCCTCGCTCAGAGCATTCTTGACGTGCATTCACGGAAATCATCGATATCGACCGTTCTGCCTGACGGTACGGTCGACCCGGAAACACTGTACGTCACTTCCGCGAGAATCGGCAGCATCTACGGCGACCATCAGGTGCTTTTCGACAGCGAAGCGGACAGTCTTGAACTGACGCATCATGCGAAAGGACGCCGGGGCCTCGCAGAAGGAGCGCTGCTCGCGGCACAGTGGATTCATGATAAACACGGGATGTTTACACTAGAGGACATGATTCATGACATTACCAGAACTTAGCGGAGTCGGTACGGCTCTTGTCACACCGTTCGACGCTCAGGGCCAGGTCGACATCGCGGCCGTACGGAGACTGGCAGCACGGCAGATCGAAAACGGTGTGGACATTCTCATTCCCTGCGGCACGACCGGCGAAGCGGTGACGCTCGACGATACGGAGTACGCCGCGATTCTCACCGCCGTCGTGGAGACTGCCGACGGACGTGTTCCGGTCGTAGCCGGTGCAGGTTCGAACTCCACCGAGAAAACCATCGCAACCGCGAAAACGGCGGTTCGCTGCGGTGTCGATGCCGTGCTGATCGTCGGGCCGTATTACAACAAGCCGACCCAGGAAGGATACGTGCAGCATTTCCGGGCCGTTGCAGAAGCCGTCGACTGCGGGGTCGTTGCGTACAACGTTCCGGGACGCACCGGCGGCAACATGACAGCCGAAACACAGCTACGCATCGCGGAAATGGAAAATGTGATCGCCACAAAAGAGGCCAGCGGGAATTTCAGCCAGATCTACGATATCATCCGCGGAAAGCCGGAAGGGTTCAGTGTGCTGTCCGGCGATGACGATCTCGCCCTCGCGCAGATGGCGATAGGGATGGACGGCGTGATTTCCGTCGCGTCGAATGAAATCCCGGCGGAGTTTTCACGCATGATCCATCTTGCGATGGAAGGAAAATTCGATCAGGCGCGGGACCTTCATTACCAGTACCTGGATCTGCTGCGCGGCAATTTCATGGAATCGAGTCCGATTCCCGTCAAGACCGCGATGGCGATGATGGGACTGATCGAGGAACGCTTCCGCCTGCCGCTCGTGCCGATCAGCGAGCAAAATCGGAAGAAACTGGAACAGATACTCCGTTCACTTGATCTGCTGCGATCGTGATTGATGTCGTCATCCCGCCGCGACTTCAGGCTGGAGACATCGTCGGACTGATTTCTCCTTCGAGCCCCCCGCGAGATGACGCGCTGATCATGCACGGCATCTCCGCGCTGCTGGCGGAGGGATATTACTCGCGTCTCGGATGGAGCGTGGGAGCGAAGGACGGCTACCTTGCCGGATCGGACGCCGCGCGCGCAGCGGACATCATGGACATGTTCGGCGACGAGCGTGTGCGCGCGATATTCTGTACGCGCGGGGGATACGGGGCGGCGCGCCTGCTCGAGCGCCTCGATTATTCATTCATACACCGCCATCCGAAAATCCTCGTCGGCTTCAGCGACATCACCGCGCTTTCGCTCGCGATGTATGCGAAAGCGGGTCTCGTCACCTTTGCCGGTCCCATGGTCGCGGCGGAATTCGCATCGGGGATCCTCCCCATGGCGTCCACTGCGCTGTGGGAAATGATCCGCAATCGGCGGCAGAACCAGCGTCTGCCGTACTGCGAAAATATCGAGGTGATGCAGTCCGGTGCAGCGGAGGGAACCCTCCTCGGCGGGAATCTCGCGGTCCTGTGTTCGCTTGTCGGCACTCCGTGGCTGCCGGATTTCCGGGATGCGGTGCTGTTCCTCGAAGACGTCGGGGAGTCCGTCTACCGCATCGACCGGATGCTGCTTCAGCTCAGGCAGGCGGGAATTCTGTCGAATATTCGCGGTGTCATGCTCGGGAGCTTCACCGCCATTCCGGAAGACCGTCCCAATCGCGAGCTCGATCGCGTCTTTGCTGAATACTTCAAACCCCTGGGGGTCCCCGTCCTGACCGGCATTCCCTTCGGTCATATTCCCGAGAAAATCACCCTTCCCATCGGCGGACGCGTCCGTCTCGATTCCGAGAGGAAAACGATCACCGTGCTTGAGCCCGTGATCGCCTGACGCGCGCACCCCCCGCGTGCGGTCCGCTCCTTCCTGTTATCCCCTCCCGCTTTTTTCCGCCGCCGCCTTTGCATGCCTGCGCTTCCGTTTCCACGCGAAGTGGACCATGAGGGAAAGCAGGACGAAGAGGCCGACCATCAACGCACGGGCGCCCCAGATGTACGGGACGTTTTCCGGACTCACCGGCGTGCCGCCGGGCGTCTTGTTGAGCAGCAGAATGTCGTAGGCATCCTGATAGAACCACACGCCCATGATGATGAGAAGGTAGAGCGGGGTGACGTACTTGATGACGTATTTGAAGAAAACCGGAACGCGGATATCGGCGCCCGAATTGATCTCGTCCCACGCGTTCTCGATTTTGAAAACCCAGGCGAAAAGGATGATCTCGATGGTGGCGAAGACAACGAGGCCGAAGGTTCCCGACCAGTAGTCCATTTCATCGAGAAAACCGTGTCCCAGGAAGAAGACAACCGGCTGCACACAGAGGATGACCAGGGCGGCCAGCGAGAGCACTGCGCGCCGGTGCGACATGCCGAACTGGTTTTTCATGAAGGAGACGACCGGCTGGCCCATCGCCACCGACGAGGTAATCCCGGCGAAGAAGAGCAGCAGGAACCACAGCGCGCCAAATACCTGGCCGAGAGGAATCTTCCCGAAAATGACCGGCATGGAGACGAAGCCCAGGTTGAACGCGCCGCCGGACGCGATCTCCTTCGTCATATCGAGACCGAAGAAAGCGACTGCAACGGGAATCGCGATGCTTCCACCGAGCACGACTTCCACGAACTCGTTCGTTGCGGCAGTGGTGAGGCCGCTCAGCGCGATGTCGTCCTTGGGCCGGAGATAGCTGGCGTAGGCGTGGATCGTCCCCATGCCCACGCTGAGCGTGAAGAAGATCTGACCGGCAGCGGCGATCCAGACGCTCGCTTTTCCGAGTTCATTGAAATTCGGATTCCAAATGTACGCCAGCCCGTTCCACACGGAATTCTCGGGCATGGAAGGATCAGGGGTACCGAGTGTCAGAACGCGGACGAGCAATATGAGTGCGAAGACGAACAGCAGGGGCATCGCGAACTTCGCGAGCTTCTCGATGCCGCCGGAGAGTCCCCGCCACAGGACGTAGAAATTCACCGCGAAGGTGAAGATCATCAATCCGTACGCGGGCCAGAGATTGGTGAAATGCGTCCCGGTTTCCAGTCCCTGGTAACTCGAGAGAAAGCTGCCCATTGCCTGGAGCGTATCCTCGCCCTGGTAGAGGCCGAGCATGCTGAAGATGGAGTATCCGAGCGTCCACGATTCGATGTAGGTGTAATAGATGAGAATGACCATGGAGATCAGCAGTCCCATGACGCCCATATACTTGGCGAGGGGATGGTTCCACAGCACGTCGAACATGCCCGGGGCGCTGCCGTGTCCGTATTTCCCGCCGTGGCGTCCGATTCCCCATTCCACCCACATGAGCGGAATGCCCAGCAGCAGGAATGCGATGAAATACGGGATCATGAAAGCGCCGCCTCCGTTGGAGGCCGCCTGCACCGGGAAGCGCAGGAAGTTGCCGAGACCGACGGCGTTTCCGGCGACAGCGAGGATCAGTCCAAAGCGCGAGCCCCACTGTTCTTTTTGATCAGCCATACATTACCCATCTCGATGTTTGGTGTGAAACACGGCATCCCGCGGAAGCGGGACTGGGCGTCGATGCGTATGGAATGAAACTAAAAAAACCAGCACTGTTTTACAATTCGGGAGATAGCCGATGCACAGATCCGAAAAAAATCCCGGGCGCAGGCAACCTTGCGGAATTTTTCCCGTAAGATGAAACGATGCGATTGCCGCATCTGTTAATTTAGGGTCGGCGTTTACACCACATGTTGAATCGGGTAGGGTCTTCCGGCGTGCAGTTGCTCCGGGAGTCCTGAAAGAACGCCGCATCGTGAACATCATGGACGATCAATGAAACGAATACTCTTTTTGGTTTTATGCGGGCTGATGCTCGGACTGCCCGTCCAGGCTTCAGCCGCGAATGCCGGGGATTCTCCGGGAGAAGTGTCGGATAACGCGACGATCAGCGGGTATATCCGCGACAAGGAAACGGGAGAGACGCTCGTCGGAGCGACGGTGCAGCTGAAAGAAACCCGGCAGGGCACCGTTTCCAACAAGAGCGGTTTTTATGCGCTTTCTGAAATCAAGCCCGGGAAGTACACCGTCGTGTACAGTTTTCTGGGATTCGAAAAGCAGGAGTTCCAGATCGAGCTCAAGAAGCGGGAGTCCCGGCGGATCGACGTCGAACTCGGATCCGAAGCGCTGGAGCTCGACGAGGTCGTCGTGGAGAGCAACCGCATGGATGACAAGCGGCAGATTTCCGTGAGCCGGATCAACATTCCCATCCGGCAGATCAGCAAGCTGCGCGTCGGCGGAGAAGCGGACATTTTCCGTTCGCTGCAGTACCTGCCTGGCGTCCTCTCCTCCTCGCAGATATCGAGCGGTCTGTACATCCGCGGCGGATCGCCCGACCAGACACTGGTGCTGCTCGACGGCTCCTCCGTGTATAACCCATCCCATCTCTTCGGTTTCTTTTCCACGTTCAATCCCGATGCGATCAAGGATGTCGATCTGATCAAGGGCGGGTATCCGGCCGAGTACGGAGGACGATTGTCGGCGGTGCTCGACCTGGTGCAGAAAGACGGGAACCGGAAGGAATTCGGCGGCACCGCCTCGCTCGGGCTGATTTCCTCGCGTCTCTCGGCAGAAGGTCCCGTCGGTGACGGTTCATGGTTCCTCGGTTTCCGCCGCACCTATATCGACATGCTCACAAGCCTGCTGGAAACCGAAGACGATCCGCTGCCGGATTACTTCTTCTATGACATCAACGGAAAGATCTCGCAGGATTTCGGAAATTCCGACAAAGTGTTCATCTCCGGTTTTACCTCCGAGGATGCGCTTGACCTCGACAACCGGGCAGGGTTCAAGGGCCGTATCGGCATCAGCAATCGCCTGGGATCCTCGCGGTGGACGCACCTGTTCAGCGACAACCTCTTTTCCGTGTTCAATTTCAGCTGGTCCCGTTACCGGAACAGTTTCAACTCGAGTAATTCCGGTTTCGAGACAGAGGTCCGCAATGTGATACAGGATTACACGCTGAAGGCGAATCTCGAGTGGTTCCCTTCCGCCGATCTCACGCTGAAGGGCGGGTTCGAAATCAACCGGTACCTGCTCGACTATCTCCAGAACTTTACCGGAGACGCGGATTCGTCATCCGCATCCGGCGGCGGCAGTGCGGTGACGAATATCGAGGCCCGTGACTTTACCGGCTCGGCGTTTCTGCAGTCGAACTATCAGTTCAGCAACCTGTTTTCACTGCAGACCGGCCTTCGCGTCAATTACTATGACCTCCGCAACCTGGTGAAGCTCGACCCGCGCATCGCCCTGCGCTACCAGGTGCAGGACTTCATCGCGTTGAAGGCGGCATTCGGAGTGTACCATCAGTATTTCCGGCTCGCATCGCTGCCCGATTTCAGCTTTTTCGATACCTGGCTCCCGACCGATTCGACCGTCGATCCCAGCCGCGCCATCCATTACGTTCTCGGTGTCGAAACCCGGCCGTACGAAGACATCGACTTCAACGTGGAAGTCTACTACAAGGACCTGGCGCACATGAGCGAACTCAACCAGTTCCAGACGCGCGGCTCGACGGTGCGCGACTTCTTCTACGACGGAACGGGGAAAGCGTACGGCATCGAGCTGTTCCTGCAGAAGAAATCCGGGCGGTTCACCGGCTGGGCGGGATACGCGCTCGGCTGGATCGACGAAACCTTCGAGGAATTGAATCGCGGAGAGACGTTCCGTCCGAAATGGGATCGGCGGCATGATTTCAAGCTTGTCGCGCAGTACAAGCTCAGCGACTCCTGGGATGTTTCCGCGACGTTCACCTTCCAGACCGGACAGTCGTATACCGGACAGACTTCGCGCGTGGAAACCCGTCTCCCGGGCGGAGAAACCGGAAAAGGGCTCAACATGCCCGCAGATCGCTACGGACTGCGTCTGCCGCCGTCTCATCAGCTGAACCTGAACGCCAATTATCATACCACGCTGTTCGGTCTCCCCGCGAATCTCATGATCGATATTTACAACGTGTATTCCCGCCGCGATATCTGGTTCCGATACTACGATTCCACCGGCGAGATAACGAAGGTGGAAGATGTCCTTCTCCTTCCGATTCTCCCCAGTGTCGCACTTGAAGTGAAATTCTGACATGAAAAGAGCAATGAACCACCATCACTCCCTCCGCATCATCTTTCTCACGGCCTTCGCGGCGCTGATCCTGACCGCGTGCGAGGATTCGCCGCCGACGGATTATATCCCGGTTCCGTATCTCGAAGGGTACCTTCTGGTCGACGAACCGATCGACAACGTCGTGGTCGCGATATCCCAGCCGCTTACCGAAGCGTTTCATTATGCCGACATGATGACGGCGGATGCGGAAGTCGTGATCACCGCTAACGGCGTCGATTATCCCCTCGAATACCGTGTACGCAATGGCGTGGGGAGCTACGGTTTCCCTGACACGACGTACCGCGTGGCGCCGGAGACACGTTACAGCATACGGGTTCGGCTGTCCGACGGCTCTTCCATGACCGCCGAAACCACCACGCCGAAGAGGATCGGGTGGACGATTCCCCCGCGGGCGGTACTGCAGTATCCACAGGACACCACAGAGCTGTTCAGCCCGGATTCCCTGCGCATTGCGTGGTCGTCGGGCACTGCCGCAGAGTACATCATCCGGGTCTCGGTACTCGACACGCTCGGTTACGGAACGTATCTGAGTCCCCCGACGGCGGAGATCAACGCGAGGACCAACAACGTCCCCTTCGAAGATCCGGAGGATCCGTCTTTCTACACGAAGACGCGCTGGGGATTCGTCCAGACCAACCAGGCGCCGACCGTCTGGGCCGCATTCCGCTGGTACGGACGCAATGAGGTAGCGATTCTTTCCCCGGACAATGCCCTGCTCGACTGGTTCAAAGCGACGCAGTGGGGAGGGCGTTCGGTCGAGTATCGGCCGGAATACAGCAACGTCCAGGGCGGAACCGGGGTATTCGGATCGGCTTCCGTCGCGGCGCAGGAGGTCTTTCTCCTGAAGAGAAAGTGAGCTGATCCAGGTCCGTCTCCCATTCCGGCCGCGGACTGACCTGGGAGAATGAAATGAAGCGGGACGATTCACATCTTCAAAGAGTCGATGCGGATCGTCCCCCTTTTTGAGATTGAGGGGTGGAACGGCCCTGCGCCGTTCCTGCAATGCGTATTTTCCGTGCAATATGGCACGGATTTCTTATATTGGGTGTTCTGTAAGAACACTGATAAGGAAAAGCGTGATGAATATCATTCGCTATGCCATTCGAAAAGACGATCTGCACAACCTTCTCCATGCGATCGGCGTGCTGCGTCAATCGGAGCACCTCCTTGCAGTGAACAACGTCGATCTCGCGGATGCGTCACATGATGCAGTCGTGGTCACCGTCAGCGCGGGCGGGCTGCACAGCAAGCCGGAGGACCTGGCGTCGTGGACCGATAAAGAGATCCAGGAGCGGTCCATCGAGCTCAATATTCTCGAAGATGCCGCAACCCGGCAGCTGCGCATGGTCGTGGAAGAGATGAGCAGACTTCAACGCGAGCGGGAAAACCGTTCGATAGGAGAGGACGTCTCCGCGGACGGGATCCCCGGTGCGGTCGAAATGAACATTCGGGAGCAGCTGCGCCACCTGCTCGGCGGGTTGAGCAGCGGGGAGGATGCCTCCTCAGTCTGAATCCTCACGAGAAGCTGCGACATACGAAAAAAACGGCAGAATATGCGTTCGATATACTTGCATGTTTCCAAAATGTACGCTTTTTTTGTATGTACTCCACGAAATGGCATCTTTACATTCGGGCAGTGGTGCCGACGTAGATCGCTACACTGGTCCGGGAATGTATCGCCGTGCGATGCCTGGGCGGTGCCGTTACTTGAGCCTGGCCTGGAAGAGAACGTAGAGTCAAAACCATCAAGGAGCAATCATGCTACGAGTCTTATCGATCATGGTCGCGGTTATCCTTTCCTGCGGAGTTAGCCTGGCTCAGCAGCAACAGGGACAGAGGGAAAACCGCTCCTATGACGCTGATTTTTCGAGGTCCCAAAAGCTGGGATTCGGAGCCGCACTTTCCCTGAATCGCTTTGCCGGCGATCTTCAGGACGGTTCCAATTTCCCGGGAGCAGAAACGGACTGGGGTATCGGCGGAAATATTCATCTGCTGTGGCGCTTCGCCGATGCGGGTGATTTCGCGACACTCCATCTTCTTGGCCGTTTCGCATATTCTCCGGTCTCATCCTCATATTCCGGGAGCCGGCTCGCATTCGATTACAAGGACGATCTGCTGCACTTCATAGCGGCACTGCAGATGCAGTTCTTCCCCGAGTACGATTTGCGTCCCTACGCCTATGCCGGGTTCGGATACCTCGCCTTCAGCCCGGAAATCACCCCGACGGGCTTCTCGAAAAACAGCGCCGGCGATGTGACCGGATCCATGACGCTGCCGCTCGGCCTCGGCCTTACGTGGACGCTTTCCGAGCGCCTCGATTTCTTTGCCGAATTCATGAAGACGCTTACGTTCTCGGACGAGATGGACAACTGGGTGTCCGAAGACAACGATAACTACAACATGGTCAGCTTCGGTCTGACCTTCTACCTCGATGAGAAGAGCGAGCCGATTCAGCCGGAGGCCCCGGTGGAAGTCGCCCCGAAAGACTCCGATAACGACGGCCTCCTCGATGAGGATGAGATCAATATCTACAACACGGATCCCACCAATCGCGACACCGACGCGGACGGATTGATCGACGGCGACGAAGTCGAGCGCTACAAGACGGATCCCACGCTGCGCGATACGGACTATGACCGTCTGCTCGACGGCGAGGAAGTCAATTCGCATCACACGGATCCGAAGGTCAAGGATACCGATCAGGACGGCTGCTCGGACGGTGACGAGGTCCTGGACATGAACACCAACCCCCTCGAAAAGGATACCGATGGCGACGGGCTTGGTGACTGTGACGAAAAGAATGTGTACCGGACAAATCCGCTGGTGAAAGACACCGACGGTGACGGTGCCGATGACGGCAAGGAAGTGCGCGATGGAACCGATCCCCTGGTTGCGGACGTGCTGCAGATCCAGGAAAGCGGCGACATCGTGCTCGAAGGCATCAACTTCGAAACGAATTCCGCGACAATCACGCAGGATTCGGATCCGATTCTCCGCAAGGCGCTGAACACGCTTCGCACCAATCCGGATCTTCGCGTGGAAATCCAGGGCCATACCGATGACGTCGGTTCGTCAGCGGCGAATCAGCGCCTGAGCGAGCGCCGTGCAAATGCCGTCCGTGATTACATGGTTCAGAACGGTATCGACGGAAGCCGCATGACCGCGCGGGGCTATGGCGAAGACCAGCCCCTCGTCCAGAACGACTCGGCCGAGAACCGGGCGCGCAACCGCCGCATCCAGTTCCGGGTTATCAAATAGCATTCGGATGCGGGATGGCCGCTGTTCGGCGATCATCCCGCATCCCTTGATTTCCAGGCCGGCGTACGGACGTGCTCCTTGATGAATAGCGACCAGAAGACCTTCACCGGGGCGACAGGCCGCCAGACCGCAGATGAAAGTCTGCGGTAGTGAAGCGACTCTTCTGGAATACGCCGTGATTACCAAACGTCCGTGCGCCATTATTTTTGTTGTTTGACATTTCATTCCGCTATTCAGGTCATACGGAATTGACGCAGTCCCGCCTGGCTGCCGAAGATCCAATGACTCCGCGCTTTCGCCTTTCCTGATGAGTGATATTGGTGGTGAGGTTATTGGTTACCTGAACGAATCTTTTCACGTAACGAAATCGGATATCACCATGACGAAACATCTCATTTTCCTGATCGAGGATGATGACTCCATCCGCCGGCTTCTGCTGCAGAAGCTGGAAAAGAGCTGGGGCCATACCGTGCGCGTATTCAGCGACACGGACGGCGCCCTTGCAGCGCTCGAAGAGTTCCCTGCGCTCGTCATCATTGACATGACCAGGCCCGGCGCCGACACTGCGGGTCTGTTCAAGGAAATGAGACAGCGCAGTCACACCGTTCCCGTCCTGGTCATGGTCAATGCCGGCGACCAGACCGCGGTCTCCCAGGCGTTCAAATTCGGCGCCATGGATTATATCGATCTCCCGATCGACATGATGCGGGCGGAATGCGTCTTTCGTCAGGTCTTCAAGAATATCGAGCTGAACAACGAGCTGTTCAGGCTCCGTGAGGAAATGGCAGGGGCGCTCGATGACAGCAACATCGTCGCAGAGTCGCGCGAAATGCAGCTCGTGCTTCGCCTGATCGAAAAAGTGAAGGACCGTGAGATTCCCGTTCTGCTTACCGGCGAAGCAGGCAGCGGGAAAGAGATGATCGCGAAGACGATTCACTCGAGGGGCTCGAGGCGGAACAAGCCCTACATCACGTTTATCCAGGCGTCTGTCCCCCCCGACCTGGTTGCAGGCGAGTTGTTCGGATTTGAGAAGGGGGCGTTTCCCGGAGCGACGCAGGCGAAATCCGGCGTGTTCGAGCAGGCGGACGGCGGGACGGTGTACATCGATGAAATCGGCGACTTCGATGCCGATCTTCAGACACGCCTTCTGCGTCTGATCGAATTCAAGCAGGTCACACCAATCGGTTCAAATGATCCCAAGCGGGTTGACGTGCGCATCATCGCCGGGTCGGGCAGAAACATGAAGGATCTCGTCCGGAAGAAACAGTTCCGCAGCGACCTCTACTACCATCTTGCATCCTTCCCCATCCATGTTCCCCCGCTCAGGGAACGCGCCACAGATATCATTCTTCTTGCCGAACAGTTTCTCGTCGAGCACGGCAAGGAAGCCGGCGTGAATGTGAAGGGGTTTTCACGCGAAGCGCTCGAAGCAATCTACCATTATCCGTGGCCCGGCAACGTACGGGAGCTCGACAGCGCAATCCGTCGCGCGATCTCGCTGGCCCAGGGAGATATCATCGGGGTCCAGCATCTTCCGATCGTGGTGCATTCCTTCAAGGATGCGTCGATGGAGCTGGAAACGGAAGGCAAGCTTTTCCACGACAACAAGATTGTACCGCTGGACAAGATCAAAGAACAAGCCGTGCGCCGCGCCATTGAAATTGCCCGCGGCAACCTGGCGCAGACGGCAAGAGAGCTCGATATCAGCCGTTCGACCCTGTACAAGCTGATCGAGAAATACAATATCCCTCTCTGATCCGTTTTCATATCCCAGTAACAGTGCTGCGCGAAGTGCCGGAAATTTCCTAACTTCGCGCAGCAGCTTTTTATTATCCGGTGCAGCTACAGATCATCCTTCCATATCACCACACCGAGCAGCAGCTCCATCAGGCCGTCATCCAGCAGCTGGGATACGACGCGCCGTTCCGTATTCTCAAACGAAGCATCGACGCGCGCCAGCATCACAACATCCGGGTGCAGTATTCCCTCACCACGGATCTTCGCGATCCCGTGGAAGAAATCGGCGAAGGCATTGAAGAACAGCGCCGCCGTCTGCAGGCGCTTCATTCAGGGACGCCACGGCCGGTGGTGGTCGGAACCGGTCCGGGCGGAATTTTCTGTGCATACTGGCTGCGCCTGCACGGCATCACGCCGGTACTGCTTGAGCAGGGACCTCCCATGCGTCAGCGTGTCCGCGATATGGCGCGCTTCATGAAAACCGGAGACCTGGATCCGTATTCGAATATCTGCTTCGGCGCAGGCGGAGCCGGAACCTACAGCGACGGGAAGCTGATCACACGCATCCGGTCGCCGTACATCTCCTTCATCATCGATACCTTCGTCCGTTACGGCGCGCCCGAGAACATCCGGTATCTCTACAACCCGCATCTCGGCTCGAATAAAATCCGGCACTGCATCACCCGCATGCTTGACGATATGGAGCAGAGAGACATCGACATACGCTACAACACCCGTTTCACTTCCTTCGAAACGAATGGGGAAGGCGGTGTCGCACGGGTGCTGACGCACGACGGAGAGGCGATCGACGCATCGGCGCTCTTTCTCGCAACCGGCCATTCCGCCCGCGATGTCTATGCGTACCTGCGCGCGCGGGAAACGCCCATGTCCGTGAAGGAATTTGCCCTCGGGGTTCGCGTCGAGCATCCCGCCGCGGCCATCAACGCGATGCAGTACGGCGGCAAATATGCGACGCGGTACGAGGGCATCGAAACGGCGCAGTACAAGCTGGCCAAAACCTGGAAGGATGAGAACCGCGCGGTGTATTCATTCTGCATGTGTCCCGGCGGGTACGTGCTCAATGCCAGTTCGGACAGCACGGGCGTGGTCACGAACGGCATGAGCAACTACCTGAAGAGCGGACGCTTTTCGAATGCGGCCATTGTCGTCAATGTCTCCGAGCACGACCTTGCGCAGGCGGGGTACACGGGAACAGACGCCGCGCTCGAACTGCAGAAGGAGCTGGAAGCGCGTTTCCGCGCCTCGGTCAACACGCCCTCTTCCGTGCACGTCGTTCCCGGGCAGCGGCTGCAGGATTTCATCGGCGGTCATATCAGCCGCTCTCTTCTTCCGGCTTCCTGTCTCAACCCGGTTGCGCCGGCACCGCTGCACGAACTGTTTCCGGCGTTCGTGTCTGACGGACTCCGTCGCGGATTTGTCGATTTCGACAGAAAAATGCGCGGGTTTTCACGGCAGGAACAGGCGCAGGTCTTCGGCATTGAGAGCCGTACTTCATCGCCGTACCGCATCGATCGGCTGGACGGAACACTGGCATCACCCTCGCACCTGAATCTCTACCCCGTCGGAGAGGGCGCCGGGTACGCAGGGGGCATCACCTCCGCAGCCGTGGACGGCATCCGGGCCGCGCAGGCGTGGCTGTGGACGATGATCGAGCCCGCTGCCTGCTTTGCCGCCATGACCGGAACCCGGGTGTAGCATCGCCTTCAATCAACAACGAAATTCCTCTCACACCCTCTACCGCAGAAGGTACCCATGTCACTGAATGAAATCACGACCCTCGTATTCAGCGTTCTGACCCTGGTCTTCGCCATTTACGGATTCGCGCTGTTCGCGCGCATGGCCGGAAGGGTCATCCGTGCGCTGGACCTGTACATCGCCAAAAACGAAAAAGCGGAGTAAGAAAGAACCGCGTAAGCACGGAAACGCGAAAAAGAGCACGAAGGTCTTCTGTAGGTGACCTTTCCGCTTCCTGCGGACATCGGGAGCAGCTGCTATTCGATGACGACCAGTTTTCGCGTGAGGCGTGTGTGGTTCGTTTGAAGAGAATAGAAGTAGATGCCGGGACGCAGCCCGGCGACATCGAGCGTGACGCTTTGCCGACCCGCTTCGAACGCGGCGTCGGCGATAACCCTGATTTCCCGGCCGAGGGTATCAAAAAGCAGCAGCCGCACCGGCGCTGCCGCGGGGAGAGCGAATCGGATTAACGCCGTGCGATGAGTGCCGCGAAGAATGGGATTGGGTGCGATATCCTGCAGCTGCGGCGAAACAGGAAGAGCGTCCTGCCCGCCGGCGGAGGAAACGCCCGACGTGAAGCGGTAGATCGATCCGTCAAAGCTGCAGATCAGCAATTCCCCCTGCGCATCGACACCGAATGCCGCGATGTTCTTACCGGAGCTGAGCAGCAGCTCATTATGGAAGTTCTCCGGGCCGGTGTACGTCAGTCCCCAGATTTTTCCCGTGACGAAATCGGCGTATACATATTTCCCCGCAAGTTCCGGAATTCGTGTCCCCCGGTAAACGTGTCCCCCGGTGATTGATGCGCCATCCGCCCGTCCGTATTCGATGATCGGCTTCGTGAGTCCGGTCTCGTCGCAGCCGGACTGAGGATTGTAGCAGGCGAATCCCTCCATGATCCTCCAGCCGTAATTTTTCCCTTTCTCGATAATGTCCACTTCCTCGAACCGGTTCTGTCCGACGTCGCCTGCCCAGAGCCGGCCGAACGCCGGATCGAAGCTGAAACGCCACGGGTTGCGCAGCCCCCACGCGTAAATCTCCTCCGCGAATCCCTCGGTGCTGCCGGCGAAGGGATTGTCAAAGGGGATACCGTAGTTCTTCCCGGCCTGGGGATTGTCGACGTCGATACGCAGCATCTTGCCGAGAAGAACCGCACGATTCTGCGCATTGTTCTGCGGGTCGCCGCCGGAGCCGCCGTCGCCGGTGCCGATGTACAGATATCCGTCGGGACCGAACGCGACCTGTCCCCCGTTGTGATTGCTGAAGGGCTGTGGGAAGGCCAGGATGATCTGTTCGCTGGCGGGATCGGCGATCATCGGATCGGAGGCAGAAACCGTGAAGCGAGCGACGACGGTGCGGTCGGGGTTTGACGCCGTGTAGTTCACGAAAAAGTACCCGTTTTCCTTGAACGAAGGATGAAATGCGAGTCCGAGCAGTCCCTGCTCATTCCCCTGTGCATTGACGCGGCCGCGTATGTCGAGGAAAACCGCCGCGGATGCCGTGGAAGCGTCATTCGGGAAGACACGAATCAGCCCGGCCTGTTCGATAACGAACAGACGTCCGCTGTTGTCGCCCGGATGCTGCAGATCCACAGGCCGGTCGAACGTCAGGTTCGGGAACGCGTTTTCTATCTGAAGCTGCGCGTGCAGCGGAAGGGCGGAGAGAAGACAGAACAGAACAAGCAAACCTGAGCGAAGGCGCATGGCAGAATCTCCAGTGTGAGCGGTTGGGGATATCTGCTTAACACCGCTTTCGACCCGGGCGTTTCATGCATAAAAAAACCGTCCCGCGGGGAACGGGACGGTTACCAAGCGTTTGTTCTAAACCCGGTAGGGAGGGCCGGGATTAGAGCTATTGGCAATTCAATCTAATACATTCACCGTGAAAAGTAAAGGGACATTTTCAGTCTTTCACGCTGTTTCCGTCCGTTTCGAAGAGTTTATCGAGCATGTCGAACGCATAGCGCAGATGCGGAATCACGATGCTGCCGCCCACGACGAGTGCGATGTTCATCGCCTCCATGATCTCCCTGCGCTCGACACCTTCGGTGACACAGCGGTCGAGGTGGTAGAAGATGCAATCGTTGCATCGAAGCACCATCGAGGCGACGAGTCCCATGAGTTCCTTCGTTTTCACCGGGAGCGCACCCTCACGGTAGGCGGCGGTATCCAGCGCGAAGAAGCGGTTGAACTCTTTCATGCCTTCGCCGAGAATCTTGTCGTTCATCTCGGTGCGGTAGAGCCGGGTTTCAGCGATCGACTTTGCCATGCTGCTTTCAGGCCTTTTCCTCGAACAGGGCGGAAATGGCAACGATGGTACGGACCGCTTTTTCCATGTCCTGAACGCTCACCCACTCACGCTTGCTGTGGAAGCTGTGTTCGCCGGCGAAAATGTTCGGACAGGGGAGTCCCATGTAGGACAGGCGCGCGCCGTCGGTACCGCCGCGGATGCTGCCGATTTCCGGATTCAGGCCGACGCGCTGCATTGCCTCCTTGGCGATGTCGAGCACATCAGGGTGCTCATCGAGCACATAGCGCATGTTCCGATACGATTCTTCGACCTTCACCGACGCTTTGCCCATCGGGAATTCGCCCGCCGTTTCGTCGACGAGCGTGCGGATGAAGGCCTCCTGTTCGCGCAGTTCCTCGGTCGTGAAGGCGCGGAGAAGGAATTTGATCGTCGTGGTTTCCACGCCGCCCGTAATGCCATGCGGATGGACGTAGCCCTCTTTCTTCTCCGTGGTCTCGGGAGAAAGCGTGTCCTTCGGCAGCTTCTCGATGAAGCGCGCCGCCATCTTCACGCTGTTGAGCAGCTTGTCCTTCGCGAAGCCCGGGTGGATGCTCACGCCTTCGAACACCACGGTCAGCGAATCGGCGCAGAAGGTCTCGTTCTCGATGGACCCCAGCTGTTCGCCGTCCACGGTGTAAGCGTACCGGGCGTTGAATTTTTCCACGTCGAAGAATTTCGTGCCCTGGCCGACTTCCTCATCGGGGGTGATGCAGATGCGCACCGCGCCGTGCTTGATCTCGGGATGCGTGAGCAGGAAATGCGCCGCGTCGAAAATCTCGGCGATGCCCGCCTTGTTGTCGGCGCCGAGGAGTGTCGTGCCGTCAGCGGTAATGATGGTTTCCCCGGCTTTGTCCGCGAGATCCGGATTGTCGGCCACGGTGATCACGATGCTGTTGTCGGCGGGGAGGACGATATCCTTCGCGTCGTAGTTCTCATGCAGCACCGGCTTCACGTTCTCGCCGGTCACGTCGGGGGAGGTATCCATGTGCGCGATGAAGCCCACGACCGGGACATCCGTCTTTTCCGTGTTCGCGGGAATCGTCGCCATCACGTAGCCGTTTTCATCCATCGCCGCGTCGGTGAGTCCCATCTCCAGCAGTTCCTTCACCAGGTCGGCGCCAAGGATTTTCTGCTTCTCGGTGCTCGGGAAGGTCTCGGAGTTTTCGTCGGACTGCGTGTCGTATTTCACGTACTTGAGAAAGCGGGGAACGCAGGTGAACTGATAATCGGAAGGAATCATGGAAGTACCTCGTGTGATCAGG
>QKAF01000041.1 GCA_003246455.1 Bacteroidota bacterium | reverse complement strand
ATGAGCACCGCCACCTCACGACCCAACACGTCACAGATGCTCAGCCGCACGTGCTCCGGCTTTATAATGGTGAAGGGTATCGTTGTGATCGTGCTTACCGGGTTGGGGTAATTCTGGGCGAGATGGAAGAACGTGGGTTTATCGGATTCACTGTCTTCAATACCGAGCGTCTGACCGAAATTATCCCCGTCGATGATCGCTCCGGTCAATGTCTCAAAGTAATAATCAGGTTCGAAGGATTCCGAGAGCAGAATACCGATGCCTTCTGCGACAGTCCACGCTGCCATCCGTGACCCGGTATGCGCGCCACCCCACCAGACCGAAAAGCGATGAACCGTTCTGACAGAGTCAAAGATGATCGAGGAGTAAACCGAATCCACGGTCATATCCTTCCCATCGTTATCGTAGACCTCGCCTTGTGCGGCGTTGAGATTAAGCCAGAGATTGAGGCTGTCCTCAGAGTCGATCCAGTAGACGTACCCGGCAGAATCATACGCGGCCTGCCGTGCATGGGAGTAGGTGATCAGGTACATCCCGTCTGACCGGAGGGATCTGGACAGTACCGTGTTCCTGGCCACGCCCCTGGTTCCGGACAGGGCATCAAAGGTCATGTATTCCCACGTATCTCCAATCGCCGCTGGATACGGGTTCTGTGCTTGCGCCGTGAGAATGCTGTGAAACAGGATCACACAGACGATCGTCAAAGTTCCGGCAGGTTTCATGGTGGCTCACATCCGAAGCAGGCGCCCGCGGGCGAGGCGGCTTCCGTCGCTGACGGTGCAGAGGTACATGCCGGCTGCCACGCCCGCACCGTCCCAGGTGAAGGAATATCTGCCCGGGGCAGGACAGGACCGCGTGTCGGTATGCACCTGCCTGCCGAGAAGGTCGTGGATGACGAGTGTGACCGTCGCGGGCCGATCAATTTCAAAGGGGAGGGCCGCGGACCCCGCAGCGGGCTGTGGGTAGCCCGGGAGAAGGACGAATTCATGAGCCGCGGTGACGAGGTCGTCAGACGAATCGGTATCGGGAGGGGGGGGATCGAGCTGCCAGACGCCGAAGTTCTGCGTCCCAGCGAACAGGCGTCCGGATGCGGCGCATTCGAACGAGCGCACGGCAACGGGAATCGGTCGACGGGCGATCAGCTCCCACCGCGTCTCGCCGGGGAGGAGACGATATGTGTATTCGCCGTCCGTGGCGAAAAGTGTGCCATGTCCGTCATGCGTGACGCGCATGATCCCTGTCGGTGTCAGGCGCGTGTTCACGGCCTCCCAGTGCTCTCCGCGATCCGAGGATCGAAAGACGCCGTCGTAGGATGCCCCGAGGACCACCGAGCCTTTATTGTCCGTGAACAGGTCGCGCGGAAAGATCATGGCGGGCAGCGTACCCGTGGGCGTCATCCAGACGAGTCCGTCGTCGCTGTAACGGAGCGCGTTCTCCTGGCAGACGAATATGCGTCCGCCGCTGTCAATCGCTGCGGCCGCTACGGTAGTACCGGGAAACGGCGTCGTGCGGCGGTCCCACCGGGTGCCGCCGTCACTGCTTATCCACAGTTCGCCATTGCCGTACGCGGCAAGTATTCGTGATCCGCCGTCCGTCGCGATGGCATCCGGGAAACGGTCCGACCGAGGGGACGCCGTCGGCATCCAACGCTGTCCGCCATCTTCGCTGCGATAAAATACGCGCTCCAGCGACGCAACCACGCCTGATGCGAACAGCGTGCCGCTGCCAAGTTTGATGAATCGCGCCGAGAGCATGTAGCAGTCCCGGGTTGCCAGCGTTACCGTCCACGTCGCCCCGGCATCGGTACTCCGGTACACCCTGGAAGTACCCATTGCGACCAGGACCGAATCCGACACGGTTGCGAGGGCTCGGACGGTCGATGTCGCGTGTCCCAGGTCGGCATCCGCCGTACTCCCCGACAGGCCGTCCACACGGTGCACACCGTCCCAGGTACTTGCGAAGATGTCTCCGTCGGGCCGGATATGGGCGAACATCGCCGCGGAGAACGTCAGCGGGTCGTCCGACCAGCTCTGGCCGTCGTCTGTGCTCATATGCAGTCGCGCACGGCAGTCCGCGGTCTGCCTTTCAATCACGCCGATACGGCCGTGGCGGGCATCGAAAGCCGGGATCATGGAGTACTGCAGCACCGGGGGCGCGATTTCTCTCCAGCTGCGGCCGGTATCGCTGCTCGCGTAAATCCAGATCAGGTTCGAAGTGCTGGGGAGAACCGTCATATACAGGTTTGCGCCGTCGCCGCTCAGGGTGCCGCCGTCATACCCCGTGCGCGAGGCGAACGGAACGGCGAGCGAATCCCAGTGCTGCCCGGCGTCCGTACTGCGGTACAGGGTGGCGCGGCTGATCGCCAGCATGGTTCCCCGCGCCGGCGCGTACATGCTGTACGCGATCGATGCGAACACGCCCGCGGCGGGAAGCGTCGGCCCGTTCCACGACACGCCGCTGTCGGGACTGACGTATACGGCGTTGCCGAGAAGCCCGCAGAGCGCGCCGGACGAATCGAGCGCCAGGTGGGTGAACGCCGCCGGAATCGGGAACCACGACGCGCCGCCGTCGCTCGACCGGAAGCTCCCGCGGTCCGTGCACACGGCGAGGACCGCCGGGGAAACCGGCACCAGCGCCCGCATGCTGTTGAAGCGGATCGGGAGCATCGCCAGACTCTGCCAGGTTCTGCCGTCGTCGTCGGAGCGGTACACGCCGCCCTCGCTTCCTGCATACCAGCTGCCCCACGGCGTCCGGTACATTTCGCGGACCGATCCGCCGTCCGGCCCCGGCAGCCGCTGCCATTCGGGCAGCGCGCTCCGGGTTCGATGATCACGCGGGAGTCCGCCGCCGTTCTGCGCGAAGCACGTGCAGCCAATTGCCGCGACGATAATGAAGAACCGGAGGGACCTGGCGCCGGCGCGCGCATGCGGAAGGCGTCTGTTCGATGGGCGGTTCGCATGGAACACGGAGCGGAGTTCCCGTCGAGGCGCGGAAGGATTCACGGGGTGAAGCATTAACGGAGCCTATTATCCTGTTTGCCGCAATTACGTATTTCTCCCCGGCAAAAACAAGGCGAAACTGCGGGGTGAAGATAACCACGTATGAAACTTGACTTCGGCGGATGGGATGTGTAGGTTCCGGGATGACATGAGAAGGTCCCGCCGAGAGCCGTGGATCAATGGAAATATCTGCCCAGGAAGCCACCTGGACCTGTAACCATGGTCCGGGAATGGCTGTCCCTGTTCTTTGCATACGACGAAGTACATCCACAGTGATACAATTGATCAGGAGCAATTATGATGTCACGGTTGATACGACTTTTTGTCTTGATGTTGTTATTCGTCCCGTTCATGAGCGCGCAGGCGCAGTGGAGTTCCAGTCCGGGAATGAACAATGCCATCTGCCAGGCCGGCAACAACCAGGTCGGGCCCCGGATTATCAGCGACGGGAAGGATGGTGCGATCATCTGCTGGTATGACGAACGGGGGTCATCGAACTCCTTCGACATTTATGCCCAGCGCATCGACAATGCAGGTTTCGTGCGGTGGACGGTCAACGGAAACCTCGTGTGCGGCGCACCGAATTCTCAGATTCAGCCGGATATCGTTTCCGATGACGCCGGGGGCGCGATCATCGTGTGGACGGATACAAGGGACGGCAATAATGATATTTACGCGCAGCGCATCGATTCCTCCGGCGCAGTTCTCTGGACGCCCGACGGCATCGCGCTGACCTTCGATACGAGCAACCAGGCCGATCCCAAGGTGACCGGCGATGGCCAGCATGGCGCGATTGTGACATGGAACGCCAACACCGGCGGCTTCCCGCCGATCAGCAAGATCTACGCCCAGCGCATCGACGCCGGCGGCAACCTGATGTGGGGTTCGCAGGTCCTGGTCTCGGGCTCGCTGCGTTTTTCGAATGCGCCGAGTATCGCCAGCGACGGCAACGGCGGCGCGTACATCGCGTACGCCTATTACCCGCGTCCTGAATACGACGTGTATGTCCAGCGCCTCGACGCGAACGGTGCGGTGCAGTGGGACCCCAAAGGAATCGGGGTCGCCACCGGAAGCGGTGACCAGGATTCCCCGATGCTGTTCTCGGACGGTGCGGGACACGCGTTCCTCACGTTCGCAGACTGGGCGGGGTCGATTGCCAACATGCAGTTTGTTATTCTGAAGCGTGACGGAACCCAGGCGGCCAATTTCCGGCCGGCGTCCACCAGCGGCGGTCAGGCGAGTCCGCAGATGGCACGGATCCGGCCCGGCGTGATGGGCCTCGTATGGGAAGACGGACGCTCTGCCGGAAAAAAACGCGTTTTCGCACAGATCATCGACAGCACGGGCGCCATTACATATCCTGCGGACGGTGTGTCGGTGTCCAATCGAACTGGTGACCAGGTGTCGCCGACCGTCTCCACGGACGGCGCCGGCGGTCTGATCGTCGCCTTCGAGGATAAGACCAAGGGCGCGACGCAGACCGATATCTACGGGCAGCGGATTTCCAACAGCGGTACACTGCAGTGGACCGACCCCGGGATCGCGATATGCACCGCGGACAAAATCCAGCAGTTCCCGCGCATGATTCCTGACGGTCAGGGCGGCGCGATTCTCACGTGGGAGGATTACCGTCCCTCGTTTTCGAACGTGGAAATCTACGCGTCCCGGATTCTCGCTGACGGATCCTTCCCGACCAGCCCGGCGATCCTGTCATTCTCCACGAAATCCGTGGCCTTCGGTTCGGTGGGAATCGGGTATTCGCTGACAAAGAACGTTACTCTTACGAACACCGGCGGCGCTCCCGTGACGATCGCTTCGGTCACGCCGAGCGATGCACGCTTTACCGTGACTGTCGACAACATGACGCTCGACCCCTCGGGCAGCGCCACGGCGACGCTGAAGTTCCAGCCGACCTCCAAGGAAGTGCTCAATGCTTTCGTCGTCTTCGAGAGCAATTCCGTTTTCGCACCCGACACGGTGCTTGTCAGCGGAACGGGAACCGGGTCGGCATCGATCCGCACCGACAAAACCACGCTCTATTTCGGGAACGTGAAAACCGGATCGAGCAAGCCGCTGGCTCTCAATATCTCGAACCTCGGAAACGACACGCTCCGGATTACGAGCATCACGACGAGCAATCTGGCGTTCAAGGTGGATGAGCTGACGAAAGATCTTCTGCCCGGTGAATCCTTCGACGATACTGTGCGGTTCACCCCGTCCGCCGTCGGTTCGGTGTCGGCGAACCTGACCATCATCAGCAATGCCTCGACCTCGCCCACGGTTGTCTCGCTCAACGGGGCAGGCACTCCTGAGGTAACGCTGACGATCGATCTGTCGGATATTTCCTTCGGCGCCGTACCTGTCGGGTCCTACAGGGACACCACTCTGACTGTCACGAATACCGGGAACGACACGCTCTGGATCTCGTCGTTCACCTCGGGCGATTCGCAGTTCACCCTCGAGACGCCGATCGCCGGTATCGCCCCGGGGTCCTCCGCAACCTTCACGCTGCGCTTCACACCGCAGGCAGCGGGACAGGTCAGCGCGAGCTTCACGATGGTCAGCAACGCGCAGTCGTCGCCGAACACGATCACGGTGCACGGCACCGGTGTCGCGGATCCGGCGATCGCGTTCGCGCCGGAACCGCTCACCTTCGGATCCGTTGAAATCGGCAGCAAGGAGGATCTCGTGCTGACGATCAGCAACCCTGGAACCCTGAAGCTGACGGTGTCGTCGATCACTTCGACCAACACGGATTTTGCCGCGCTCCAGTCCCAGTTCGAGGTGGCGGGCGGCGGATCCTTTGCCAATACGATCCGCTTCACACCCAGCGTGGTCGGCAGCCTCTCCGGAGCCCTGATCATCGAAAGCGACGCGGCGAGTTCGCCCGATACGGTGCTTGTTACAGGCACGGGCCTCGACGTCAATTCGGTGCAGCGACTGCAGTCTGTTCCGGGTGAATTCACGCTCTTCCAGAATTACCCGAACCCGTTCCACCCCGCAACGACGATACGCTACGACCTGCACCGCGCCGCGCCCGTGCGCGTCACGGTGTACAATGCGCTCGGCCAGGTTGCGTCCGTTCTTGTCGACGAAACGCAGAATCCCGGGTCGCACGCCGTTCAGTGGATGCCGTCAGGCAATACCCCCGGTATCTACCTGTATGTCCTCCGCGTCGGAACGCATCAGGCCTACGGGACGATGGTACTCGTGAAATAATCGTCTCCCTGTTCATTTGACACCGGCACCGGTATTCAGAACCCGGTGCCGGTTTTTTTATCTGTGGGGTAGTTCGCCGGCCGACATGCCGCCCGCTATTTCGTGAAGACATAGTCCTTCGAAGCGCTCTGGGCATGACACGCATTGCAGGCGCCGCCGAGAAGGTTCGCGCCACGGTCGATGATGGTGCCGTCGGCGTTGAGCATGAACCATTCCCAGTTCCGGTTGCTGCTGTTGAAGCTGCCGCCGCGCTTGACCATCGCGGTGACGACAGCAACAGACCCGTCGGCGGCACGGACTTCCTTCACCAGGCGCGTGCCGAGCGGATAGTGGCCGTAGGAATCGCGGCTGGCGTTTGCATCGCTGACGAACACCCGCCGAGTAAGCGAGGTGTCGCCGGAGTTGTGCGCTCCGCCAATCAGACCCGCCGGGTCGGGACCCTTTCTCGGGGTGATCGTCTGCGACCACGCGGTGAAATCTGCGAAATCCGCGTCCGCGGCGATGAATTCCTGCGCCTGCGGCGCGTTGGTATCATCGTCGGAGCACGCGATCGCGAACACTGCCACGAGGGCAAGCAACATGGTTGAGATATATCTCATCATGATATCCTTCCGTTCTTCATGTGGGATGACACGGTAAAGATACCTGCCGGGCTGTACGAAAACAGTCCAATTATGCTGACCTGCGCGTATTATATGCTGGAAAAGCCCCGGGTGACCGATTTCGTGCTGAATGCCGGATGTTGGGGATGGAAGGCCGAGGCCCGACTTATCGCACACTTCCGGAATGCAGGACCAGCAGTTTTTTCGTCACGGCGAATTCTCCCCCGTGGAGAACGGAGAAGTACACTCCCGGGGGAAGCGCGTTCGTCTCCAACTGTACCGCGTGCGCACCGGCGCTCCGCTGTTCGTCGACGAGCACGGCGACCCGGCGGCCAAGTATGTTGTAGACGGACAGTGAAACGTGTCCGGATCGGGACAGCGAGAAGGGGATCGTGGTCGAAGCGGTGGAGGGATTGGGATAGTTCTGCCCGAGCTGGAGGAAGGAGGGAAGCGGCTCTGAGCAGCGGGCCGAGGTGACACTCCCGGCTTCCGTACGGATGATGGTACCGTTCAATCCCACGGCGGTCGCGGAAAGGGAGTCGAGGCACGCGACGCCGAACAGCGTCTCCGTTGTTGCGGCGAACTGCACCGCCCAGCTCTCGCCGCCGTCGGTGGTGCGCAGCACAGTCCCGGAATATCCGACGGCGATGCCGTGTTCCCGATCGGTGAAGCGGACTTTCATCAGTTTTTCGGCGATGCCGCTCGCGATCGTACGCCAGTGCGCGCCCGCGTCCGTCGTGCGGTACATCGTCCCGCGATCCCCGACAAGCATTCCGTTCAGGGAGTCCGTGAAACAGACGGATATCAGGGCTTCGGTAGCGTTGACTGTCTGTGCCGCCCAACTGGCGCCACCGTCTGTCGTGCGAAGGGCGTAGCCTCCATTGCCGACGACAGTGCCGTTGCTGCGATCCGTGAAGGAAATTCCCCACAGTCGGATGTCGCTGCCGGTATACTGCCGGGTCCAATGGTCTCCCCGGTCAGTGGTACGGAGGACGAATCCGCTGTCAGAGGCAATGAAGCCATACGCGGGGTCCACGAAAGTGACAGCATTCAAGTATCCCGATCCACCGAAGTCAAGAGACTCCCAGTGTTCCCCCGCGTCGGAGGTTCGGAGGATTGTCCTGATGCCTCCGACTGCAAATCCAGTCCCGTCCTCGAGCATGCAGATGTCCGGCAGCGCAGGGATGGAGTCGATGGCAATTCTCTGCCACGATTGTCCTCCGTCGGAGGTCCTGAGCATTGCCCCATGTTGCCACATTCCTATCTCGAAGCCGGTTGCGCAGCCCGTGCTACGATTCGCAAACGCGACGGCCTGGAGATGAAGCGCTGGCGGGATGGTGAACTCTGTCCAGTCGAAACCCGCATTCGAACTTGCAGCCATGCAGCCGCGTTCCCCGACCGCAATCATCCGTCCGGATGGACTCGATGCGAGGGCCCGGAGCGACTGGCTGGTTGTGGCCGGCGTGGAGTACCACGATTGTCCTCCGTCTGACGTTCGCAGAATTCTCCCGGTCGTGACGCCGACGCGTGGTCATGCCGCTCGTCAGCATCGTCCAGGTCGCTCCGCCGTCAGCGGAACGGAGAATCACGCCCGATGCACCGACGATGAGGCCGTTCATGGCATCGGAGAAATGAATCGCGGAGAGCCCGGTACTTACGCCGCTGTACACGCTCGTCCAGGTCACGCCGCCGTCATCGCTGCGCAGGATGATGCCGCCGTCCCCGACCACGGTTGCGTGATGGGGATCGGAAAACGCGGCGTCACGGAGCGTGTAATTCACCTCGGTGGTCGTGAACGCCCATGTCGCTCCGGCGTCCGATGTGCGGAAGACATACCCGTTGATTCCGACCGCGATGCCAGCATCTTCGCTGCCGAAACTGACGCCGTACAGGCCGTAGCCGTAATTCGCGATCTCGGACCAGTGATTTCCGCTGTCGGTGGTTTTCAGAATGCTGCCCGCGTCGCCGACCGCGAAACCGATCGCGGCATCGATCATATCCACCGCGGTGAGGCTGCCCGTTCGCGGAAGATGCTTCGCGTCCCATGTCGCACCGTCATCCGACGACCGCAGTATCGTCCCGCAGTCGCCGACGGCGAACCAGGTGCCGCCTCCGACGAAGGCGATATCGTTGAGCGTGTTGCCCTGCGGAAGCGGATGCTGCCACTTCCATCCGGGCTGCTGCGCTGCGACCGGCGCAGTACAGAAGATGAAGAGGGAAATACCAGCGATTACCAAGCTGCGCTGCGTCATCGTACCTCCTGTGCTCTGCGTGCCCCACGCCAATTCGTGCCCTGATCCGCAGGTCCCGGCATGTTCCCGGATACCTGTGATAAAAGACATAGGCATCGTAAACATATTGTATCCCGGGGAGGAAGTCAATGGAGGTCGGCTGGCCTTTTCTTCGTATCTTGCAGATCGAGCCGTTCAACCAGACGACAGGACCAAAGTAATGCAGTACCTCGCCACCGAAGCACTTCGCCACCTGTTTCTCACCGTATTCAAACCGCGTCCGACCGACAAAGTCCTCACCATCATCGTCGACGTGCCCGATGCGCAGGTCCCCGATCATGAAGACTGGAGCGCCCGGCGCGTGATGGCCTACAACTGGTGGATGCGCGCGATCGCCTTCAAGAACGACATGGGGCTCGAGCGCCTCGAGATCTACTATTATCCGAATGTCGGCAGCAACAACAACGATCTCCCCGACACGCTGTATCACTGGGGCGGGAATCCGGAAATGCTCGATGCGGACACCCTGCAGACCGAAGGCCTTGCCATTCCGCTCGCGGACGTGATGACCTTCACCGACCTGATCATCGCACCGACCGAGTTTTCCGCCACCGCGCCCTGCAAAATGCTCGCGAAGCAGTACGATTTTCGCGGCACCACCATGCCCGGGTTCACGCTTGCGATGATTCCGGCGCTGAGCCTCGACTACGGAAAAGTGCACGAGCGCATCATGAGCATCAAGACCCGTCTCGATGAAGCGGTGCGCGAGGTGATCCTGTTCGACGTGCAGGGCAAGGAGTACACGCTCGACTGCGACCTCCGCCATCGCACGGCGACGCCCAGCAGCGGCATGTTCCATGACGACAAAATCGTCGGCAACCTCCCGTCCGGTGAAACCTACATCGTTCCGTACGAGGGAGAAATCGAGGGTGATCCCAGCCGCACGCAGGGCGAGGTGCCCGTGCAGTTCGGCCGCGAGATCGTGGTCTATCGCGTCGCGGAAAACCGCGCGGTGGAAATTCTCAGCGCGGGGCCTCAGAGCGAGAAGGAACGCGCCATGCTGGCGGCGGAACCGGCCTACGGCAATATCGCGGAGCTGGGCCACGGGGTTCTCGGCGACTTCGGCTGCACGGCGGTCGGCAGTCTGCTGATGGATGAGAAACTCGGTCTGCACGTGGCCTTCGGACGCAGCGAGCATTTCGGCGGCATCGTCTCCCCGAAATCCTTCAACGATCCGAAAAACGTCATTCACATCGACCGCGTCTATGTCGACTCGCTGCAGCCCGACATCGTCGCCCGGCGCGTGACGCTCTTCTATCCCGACGGCCGGGAGGAAATCATCATGCGCGACGGCGCCTGGTCGGTCTGATCAGAAAAAGGCTTTGACTTCTGCGCGGGCGGTGTGTATCACCGCCCGTTCTGTTTCGGAGCGGCCGAGATAGGAAAGCGTCGCCTGCATGAAACTGGTGAGACGGTAGTCGAAGTTCAGGCGCCAGACCCAGCTCGTGCCCTCGGCGCGGCCGTCGGTCAGCTCGAACGGAAAGCGGTCGACCTCGGTGTTGAAGGTCACCGTGCTGCGTTCGATCTCGATGCGCAGACGGCCCGGTCCGGGAAACGCGGTGATGCTGCGCAGCGAAAGCGTGGTGATGTCGGCTTCGACCGGAACGGCAGGCCATGAATCGGTCGCGGTCTTGCTGTCGATGACAAAGCCGATTTCCACGTCCTTCCACGGGCGGTAGGAAAGATCCCCGATCAGGTTGGCCGAAACGATGTCGCGCGCGCGGCTGCTGGCAGCGGCCGTGCGCAGCTCGTCGTCGAGAAAGATCGCGTCTGCCTGCAGGCCGATCTCGCGGACCAGCCTCGTTTTCACCCGCAGCGATCGCTCTCGCCGCCATGAACGTTCGCTGCCCAGTGCATACTGACTGAAACCGTCGCGCTGATCGAAGCGCAGGCGCAGGGAGAAATCCTGGCTTCGTTCGAAGAGGAAGAGGTCCTGCCGGAAATTCTGGAAGCCCCGCAGGGTTGTGCTGTCGTTGAGGAAGCGGTCGAGGCGCAGCAGGTAGATGTCCGACGTCCGTTCCTCCTCGCTTTTCTCGTCGATGCGAATGAAGGTTTCGCTGGACAGCGCGCGGAGCACGCCCTGCCACAGCGGCGCGTCTGCCTCCTCACGGAGAATGCGGTCGGGCCGCAGCCGCAGACGGAGGCTGCTCTTGAGATCGATGACGGGAAAGAGCTCGTCGGTCGGGATGGTGAGCAGGATGTAATCGCCCTCGAAGCGGGTGAGTTCGAATTCATCCTCGTCCTGGATGCCGTTTCCATTCAGATCGCCGCGGTACTCGTAACTTCCCTGGCCGAGCGGGACATTGAGGAATACGCGCTGCAGGCGGGAGGTGCGTTCGGTCGAGACTTCATAGAGCAGGTCGGTCTGCACGCCCCCGTTGAACGGCATGTACCGCGACTGCGCCCTCGTGAGGATGGTCTGGACGTCCTTGCTGCCGCGCGCATGGAACGCGTCGCTGAATTTCCGGTCGCGGACGGTGACGGTGACCGAGGAGGAAAGATCGTTCCATGGCCGCAGCGACCAGCCGTACTGCTGCAGGAGGTCGACCGACTGCCGTTCGAGAACGCCCTCGAGCGGGACGTCCTCGATGCGCACCCCGACATCCGCGCTGAAGGTCATGTTCCAGAACGCGGGAAACAGCACGCCCGGACGAACATCGACAAAGGCGAGGCTGGTGAACAGCAGGCTGTCGGTCGCGGTGTCGCGGTTCTCGCGGTGTTCCTGTTCGAAGCGGAGCCGCGGGGTGGCCGGGCCGAGCGTGTAGGTGGCCTCTCCCTGCTGGCGCAGCCACCGTCCCGTCTGTCCTCGCTGCCCGTCGTCGCTGGCGATATGCTCGATGCGCCACCGCAGATCGGGCAGGGATGAGTCGGCGCCGCGCGCGAGGTCGACGCCGCCCTCGAGACGGAGAGAAGAAAAATCGCCGCGCTGCATGCTGCCGAAACCGCCGCTGAGCCGCAGCGGGACGATCGGCGACCAGGCCGCCCCGCCTTCCGTAATGCGCTCTCGCACTGCCGCGGACGCCTGCAGATCCCACTTCCGGTTGAATTCGATATCGTTGATGCGGTCGATCGGGTTGAAGGTCGCGGAGACGTCTCGATACCGGAAATTCAGGTCCAGATCTTTTTTATGACGGAGGGAGGGCGTCCATCGCAGGCCCATCGTCCAGGCGCTCCCGGCATCGTCGCCGTCGTCGATGTCCGAAAAGCGGTTGCGGTCGAGGGAGCTCACACCGAGTTCTCCGTTCAGCTGCAGGTCGCCGACCGGGGAGGCGGCGAGCTGGAGATCGACAAGCTGGTGCAGGCGCGGGAGGGGAAGGAGACGCAGCGGCGCATAGTCCCCGCGGCCGATGCCGGCGAATTCGAACGTGCCGACCGTTTTCCGGCGATAGTCGCCGTTGCCCGCACCGACAAAGGAAAACGACAGTGACCAGGTCGCGCTGTCCGCACCCGGGGAATAGCGGTACACGACGGTGGGTGTCCCGCTGACGAGCGTGTCGATGCGGAGGTACTGTCCTTTCCCCGTGCCCCTCGCGGTGTCATAGCCTGCGTAGGTCACTCCGCTGCGCGACGCGGCCCCCGCATCGTCTCCGGCGGCGCGGAGCACGGCGCGATCGTCGTCGGAGAACTCGAGATCGATCGGGTTGTCCTCGTCATCCGCCTCGCGGATATAGCGCGCCGTCAGTGACAGGCGATCGCCCGCGAGGGCGGCACTGCTGTTCGCTGTGAGCATCGAACGGGTGTACTGCCGTTCCGCGTACTCGTAATCCACGGTGATGCGCGAGTAGCTCGTCACGAGTCGCCGGGGAGTGAAGAACAGTTCACCGCTGGCATATTCGATGACGTAGTCGTTGTTTTCGCCCCGCGTCATCTCCACTCCGTCGACATACACCTTTTCCGTCCCTGCAAGCACGAGGACGGGTTGTTCGCCGTTGCGGCCGGTCAGGCGGTACGGTCCCTGCACGCCGTCGATGCCGTTGAACTGCAGGCTGTTCCACGTGCCCTTGAGCGTGGCATAGGAGGCGGACGCCCCGGCATCGCCGAATTTCCCTTCGCCCAGGACGCCCGAGAGCTTGCGGTTGTAGCGGCCGAATTCAGAATCGGGATAGCGCAGGTTGAAATCGCCCAGCGTCGCACTGAGATCCCGGCCCGCGATGTTGATGAACACCTTGTCGAGTTCCTGTATCGTCCGCGTGTTCCCTTCGGGCTGAATGGGGGTGTTCTCGTCGGTCAGCGCGCCGGTCACCGTGATATCCTCCGAGAGTTTCCCGGCGAGCTGCAGGCGGAAGCCGCTGTTGATGTTCAGATCGCGATTGCTGCCGACGGTGAACCCGCGTCCGATGTAGCCGCTTTTCTCCAGTTCGCTTCCGAAGATGCTTTCCATGCTGAGCGGCTGCGAAGGCGTCGCGAACTGTGTGCGCGCGTCCCTGTCCCCGCCGTGCGTTTCGTGACGCGTGACCAGTTCGCGCATGCGCCACGACGGCAGCAGGCGGAAGGGAAGCGCACGATAGCGCAGCACGAGGCGATACGTTCGGGACGTGTCGGCAGCCGCACGGACGCGTTCCGAAAAACGCAGGCTGCCCGATCGGCGGTCGAGCAGGATGTCGGCGGAGTCGGGCGGCGTACCGGTGGAATCGAGCGTCAGCGGGGGATCGAAGGTCAGCGAGAGTCCGTCGCGCTCGACGAAGGCATGCGAGAGCCGCAGCGTATCGCCCGCCCGCCACGAGAGCGTGTCCGCATACGCGCGCGAAAAACGGCTCCCGTCCTGCGCCAACAGACGCACGGACACCGGAGGCGTCAGTGCGGCCCCGGCCGCGAGGAATACGATTACGACGAACGGGATGCGAATCTGCACTGCGAAGCGCCCTGCGGTTGATTGTGGGCAAGATAGGGAAAAGCAGGGGGAAGGCGCAAAGAGCAGGAGGCAGGAGGCAGGAGGCAGGAGATTCACCGCGTTTGCAGGGGCGCAGCATGCTGCGCCCCTGCAAATACGATGACGGGAATGTTTTACTTAGTCGACCACCGCTGCAGGCGGTCGGCGATGAAGGCGACGGCGGCCTCGTGCTGTTCGCGTCCGTTGCCTTCGACGGTGAGAGGCGCGGAGAATTCGATGTGTATGGGGAGGGAAGGATCGACGGGGCCGAAGTCCTTGGCGAGGCTGCCGTTTTTCCACGCGTCGGTTTTGAGGGCGACGGGGACGATCGGGACGCCGGCTTTCTTCGCGAGCTTGACGCCGAGGGAGTTGAACTTCGCCGGGTCGAAGCTGTTGCTTCGGGTGGTCTGCGGAAACAGGACGATGGACGTACCGGTTTCGAGGCGGCGCGCGCCTTCGTCGAGCACGGTCTGGAGATCCTGCCGCGGGTTGTCGCGGGTGACGACGATGGGATCGCGGGAACGCATGACGGGACCGAACACCGGGTAATCCATCAGGCTCGGCTTGATCACGAACGTACAGCGCCGCACCGGGTTGATCAGTGACGGGAGCACGAAGGTCTCGAGGGTGCTCATATGATTCGCGACAAAAATCGCCGGTCCTTCCAGCGCGCGGATATTATCCATGCCTTCGATATGCAACCGGCATCCCGCGCGCTCGAGCGCATTCATGATGTCGGTACTGCTGTCGACCCATTCCTGGTCGCCGTACCTGCCGCGCTTCGCCCTGTGCGAGGAACGGAAGACGACGGCAAGCACGCCGAGATAGAATGCCAGCGTCGCCGGCAGGAACGAGGTGCGCCGGTCTTCCGGCGTATGGTAGCTGTCGTTCCGGGCGAAAATTGTTCCGTGGGGTATCATGGGATAGTCAGCGCGCGCTGTGGAAAATCCGTGAACGGGTCATGCGGGGGATTCCCGGTTCGGGCGAAAACAGGAGACGCCGGGTGCGGACACCCGGCGTCGTCCGCGCAATGCGCCGGGATCAAAGATTCCAGAGACCGTTTTTCTTCAGCACGTCGTGCGAGATGACGAGTTTCTGGATTTCACTCGTTCCTTCGAAAATGCGGTTGATGCGGCTGTCGCGGTACATGCGCTCGATGGGCAGTTCGCGCGAGTAGCCCATGCCGCCGTGAATCTGTACGGCGAGATCGACGACTTTCTCGAGACCTTCGCTGCAGAGCAGTTTCACGGCCGCCGACTGCGTCGAAATTTTCTTTCCGGCGTCATAGTCCGCCGCCGTGCGGTAGACGATGCTTTCCATCGCGTACACGGTCGCCCACATTTCGGCGAGCATGAACTGCACGGCCTGGAAATTCGCGATCGGGGAATCGAACTGCTTGCGCTCCTTGGCGTAGCGGGTCGACAGCTCGATCAGCTCCTTGGCGGTCCCGACGCAGCATGCGCCGAGGCCGAGGCGGCCGGCGTCGAGCGTCTTCATCGCGGTAAGAAAACCGCGGCCTTCCGCGCCGATCATGTTTTCCTTCGGCACGCGGACATCCTTGAACGTGAGGGCATTGGTCATGCTGCCGCGGATTCCCATTTTCTTTTCCTTCGGACCCGCGCTGAAGCCCGGCCATTTCGTCTCGACCGCGAAGGCCGTGACGCCGCGGGTCGTGCGCGCGAACACCGAGATCACGTCTGCGAAACCGCCGTTGGTGATCCAGAGCTTCTCGCCGTTGATGACCCATTCGTCGCCGTCGAGCACCGCGCGGGTGCGGACGTTGAAGGAGTCGGATCCGGCGGTGGATTCGGTGAGGCCGAATGCCGCGATCCATTCACCGGAGCAGAGCTTCGGCAGGTATTTCTGCTTGAGTTCCTCGGTGCCGCCAAGGTAGATGGCGTTGGTTCCGATGGACATGTGCGCGCCGATCATGGTCGCGGTCGAGAGACAGCCGCGGCCCATTTCTTCCTGCGCGATGCAGTAGCCGACTTCGCCGAAGCCGCTGCCGCCGTATTCTTCCGGGAACACGGTCCCGAACAGTCCCAGTTCTCCGATTTTGTTGATCAGATCGCGGGGTATTGCTTCTTCCTCATCTATCTTGGCAGCGATGGGTTTGACTTCCGCATTGACAAACTCCCGCACCATGTCGCGGAGCATGTTCTGTTCTTCAGTGAATTCAAAAAGGTTCATGGGCATAGCTCTCTATGGGTGAAACGGCCGGATATATGTTCAGGGAATCGGTCGCATCATTGCGTGGCTGCCTGCACAGCCGGATCTATCGCGGCAGAATACTGCCGGCGCATCAGGAAATGTCTGTCGGGTCCCAGCTGCTTTCGTTGAGCAGGGAGAGATCGGCGTACTGATACGGCGTTTTCTGTCCGACGTAGCTGACCTTGCTCTCCGCGCCGTCGACACCGATGGTGTTGCCGTTGATGAACTCGGTGCCGGGCTGTATCAGGGAAATGATCGCGTGCGCCACGTCTTCGGGCGTGGTGGCGCGGCCGAACGGATTTTTCGCGACCGCCGCGTACAGCATGTTGCGCGCACCGGGAATCTTGCTCAGCGCCGGGGTGTCGGTCACGCCCGCGAGCAGCGCGTTGCAGGTGATGCCGCGCGGGCCCAGTTCGATCGCGAGCTGGCGCACATAGCTTTCGAGCGCGGCTTTCGCCGCGGATACCGCACCGTAGAACGGAAGATTGAGATTCGCCCCGTCGCTGGTCATCGCGAAGATCCGGCTCCCGTTTCCGAGCAGATTGTTGCGCACGAGATCCTGCGTCCAGTAAATGAGCGAGTTGGCCATGACGTCCAGCGTCATTTCGAGCTGCGCCTTCTTGATCATTTCTCCTTCGTTGCGGCCGACCAGCGGACGCAGCGTGCCGAAGGCGAGACTGTGCATGAGCACCCGGATTTCCGCGCGGCCCTCACGGTGGTTGCGCTCGACGAAGTCCTCGATGATCTTATGCCGTTTGTGGACGTCCGCGGCGTTTTCGTTGTAAAACACCGCCTGATGGCCGGTCGCCTCGATGTCGCGAATCAGTTTGTGCACCGCGGGCATCGTGGCCTGACGGTCGAGATGCACGCCGAGGATGTTGTATCCGTTCTTGGACAGTTCCCGCGCCGCCGCCGCACCGAAGCCGGACGAGGCGCCGAGAATGAGTGCCCACTGGGTTCCAGGTTTGCGAGTCATATGTGTATCAGTCTGGTTCTCAAAATTCGTAATCAATTAATGTACGGAAAATGGGGGAAAATTCATCGCGCTGCGGCGCAGCCCGGGCGGCGTTTCATTCCCACCGCGCAACTGAGTACATTAGCGCATGAACGAACACATCCCCCAGCGGTTTTTCGATAAAAACGGCATCGATTGCAAGCATTTCAACGGATATAAGCCCTGCTTCCCGGGGTTGGACTGCACCGATGCGTGTCAGCGGCAGGAGCCGATCGGCACGCGCGTGCTCATCGTCAACCTCGACGCGATGGGAGACGTGGTAATGACCACCGCGCAGCTCGCCGGCATCAAACGGCAGTGGCCGGTGAGCCAGGTCTCCTGGATTACCCGGGCGAACGCCGTGCGGCTGCTTGACGGAAATCCCCTCGTCGATCGCGTGTTCGCGTGGGACGATGCTTCCCGCCTCGTTCTGCAGCAGCAGCGCTTCGATGTCGTCCTCAACGCCGACAAATCGCTCGACGCCTGCGCATTCGCGGCTTCCCTGCGATGCGACGACGTGCGCGGATTCACGATATCGGACCGCGGGCAGATCATTCCCGCGAACCCCGCCGCGGCCTACAATTTCCGCATGGGTATCGACGACGAACTCAAGTTTCGCAAAAATACGCGAAGCGGGCAGGACATTCTCGCGGAGAGCTGGGAACTGCCGTATGACCGCGACGGCTACATTCTCATGCTGTCGGACGAGGAAAAGGCATTCTGCGCCGAACGGCGCGCCGAATGGAAGCTCGACGGCCGCGTGGTCGTGGGCTTCAATACGGGCTGTTCGGAGCTTTTCCCGAACAAGAAAATGACCGTCGAACAGCACGTCCAGCTGATCACGGCGCTGGCCGGCGATCCGCGGCTCTGCTTTCTCCTGCTCGGGGGACCGGAAGATACCGAACGCAATGCCCGCATCGCCTCGCTGCTCGAACCGCTGGAGCTCGGTGACCGGCTGATTTCCACCCCGACCCGCGAGGGGTTGCGCCGCGGCATCTGCTACGAAAACCTCGCCGACGTCATCGTCACGGGCGACAGTTTCGGCATGCACCTGGCCATCGGACTCGGCAAGCATGTTCTCGCCTGGTTCGGTCTGAGCTGCTGGGAGGAAATCGACCTCTACGGCCGCGGACGGAAATTCATCCCCGACGGCCTGCATTGCGCTCCCTGCTGGAAGCGCCGCTGTCCCTACGGGCTCGAGTGCATCGCGATGATCGATCTCGACGGCATCGCCGGCGAGGTGCGCGCGTTCGCCGATTCCCGATATGCCACCATTGCGAAGGTACGGTCATGAAAAACCATCGGATGCTGATTTTCCTCATCGCCGCGGCAATGTTCGCCGCATGCAACAGCGAACCGCCGATCGAGGATCAGCTCAACGGATCGTGGAAAAACGGCGACGGGAATATCATCCGCTTCGCCGATGGGGCGAAGGCGGCGGTCGGGCAGGAAGGATTGTCAGGCGAAGGCGAATGCCGCTTCGAAGTGCGGCAGGACACGATCGTCGTCACCATGCTTCCCGACGGTCCTTCCGACACCTATGTCATCTATCGCATGCGTCTCGAGAACGACACGCTGCGCATCGCTTCTCTCGAGCGCCACGCCCCGAACAGCGTCCGCACGCTCACGGTGGAGCAGTACGCGCAGCAGGCCGGACGCCCGCTGTACAAACTGGATTTCACACGCATACAGAAAAAGAAATGAAACGCATACCCGAAGCCCGTCCGCTTATCGCCCCGTCCCTGCTGTCCTGTGATTTCGCACGCATCGGCGAGGAAATCCGCGCGATCGAAGCCGCAGGCGCGGATCTTCTCCATGTCGATGTGATGGACGGGCATTTCGTGCCGAACATCACCATTGGTCCGCCGGTCGTGGCCGCGATGAAGGCGCATGCCGCGCGTCCCCTCGACGTGCACCTGATGATCACCGATCCCGACCGCTATCTCGAGGACTTTGCGAAAGCGGGCGCCGGCATTCTTACGGTGCACTGGGAAGCCTGCGCGCACCTGCACCGGACGGTGCAGGCGATCCACGCGCTCGGCCTTCCGGCCGGAGTGAGCGTCAATCCGGCGACCCCGGTCTGGCTGCTGAAAGACATTCTGCCCGATCTCGAAATGGTGCTGATCATGAGCGTGAACCCGGGATTCGGGGGACAGCGCTTCATCCCGCAGGCGCTGGAAAAAATCTCCGAGCTGCGGAACATGGCCGACGACATCGGCTGCACGGATCTCCGCATCGAAGTCGACGGCGGCGTGACCGCCGACAATGCCGCCGAGATCAAGGGCGCGGGCGCGGATATCCTCGTCTCGGGATCCGCCGTCTTCACCTCGGGCGATTACGCGCAGTACATCGCGGCGCTCCGGGGCTAGAACGTCGCCTCGTCCGGAATTCTCGGGAGGTGGAACTCTGATTCTTCCGCCCGTGTTGGGGAGTGATACGAACAGGGAGCGTGATGGTCAGCGCAGCAGTTTCCCCGCACACGGTTTCGATTATTCGCGAACGCCGTCCGGCCGTGCCGGAAGACGACGTCGTACGCATGTGGCTGGAGCGTGCGCGTCCCGACATTGAATTCGAATCGCGCTGCCGACGGCGCATCCGGGTGATTGATCCGGGCCGGCGCAACCGGCATGACGGACCTGATTTCCGCGATGCGGTGATAACCGTGGACGGCGCTCTGCGACGCGGGGAAATCGAAATCCACACGCATCCCGAAGACTGGCGTCGGCACGGGCATGGCGGCGATCCGCGCTACGCCACCGTCGTGCTGCACGTCTGCCTCTATGACGGCGCCGTCACCGTGCCGTTTCCCACCATCGTCCTGAGCCGGAACCTCGGACAGCCGTTCCGCGAGGCCTGGCTGTCGGCCCGCAGCCGCCGTCACCCGCTCGCATGCATGCGCCCGGTACCGTCACAGCCGGTACCGTCACAGCCGGTACCGTCACAGCGGGGGCCGGCACAGCCGCGTCCGGACGGAGCCTTCGGCGCGGTCGCGCCGCGGGAACAGGTTTCGCAGCGGATCGAAGCGATGCTCGTGCTCGCCGCGGCGCGCCGCTTCGACCGGAAAAAACAGCGCATGGCGATCCGTCTTGAAGTGCTCGCGGGGGAACAGGGAAACGCGGCGGCCTTTCGGCAGCTCGTGTACGAGCTGTGTGCCCGCGCGACGGGCTACGGCGGGAACGAGCGGCAGTTCGAGACTCTCGCGCGAAAAGTGCCGCTGCGGGAACTCGCGGTTCTGCCCATGTCGCGCCGTGCCGGGCACCTGGCGGCGGCGCAGCCGGCGGGGATATGGAATGCATCCGGTGTCATGCCGCACAATCGCATCGGCCGCCGCCTCGCATGGTTCGCCGCGTGGGCGGGTCGTCTCGACGATCCCGCATGGTGGCGACGGCTGTGGGGACTGCTCCGCGAGGGACCCTGCGACGCCGGGGCCTTCGCCCCGCTGTTCCATCTCGCGGGGAAGCCGGATAACCCGGGCGCCGAGCGCATCGTCGAATTCATGATCAACGTGCTGGCCCCCGCGATACACCTGTATGCCGGCCGTCATGGATCCGAACGGGGCAGCGACGCGGGACTGGCGCGCGCGGCGCTGAAGTTGTATGTTGCCACTGCTCCCGCACCGCAGAACCGTCACACGCGCCTGCTTTCCCGGGCGTTCGAGCTCTCATGCAGTGACGGCGAACGGCAGCAGGGAATGATCGAACTTTCCACGGAATTCTGCGAAAAGGAACGCTGCACGCAATGCCTCCAGCATCCCGCCTGATGACCCTGTTCCTGCTCCTCGTGCTCGCCGGCGGTGTGCAGGCGCAGCGCGTGCGCGGCCTGATGGTCTACCACTACAGCGGACAGACCTTCCTGGCATGGGAATCCGCCGGAACCGCGGTGCGGCATTACACCGTGTACCGGTCACGGCGTCCGCTGCGTACCGCACTCGCGCTGCGGCAGGCGGAACAGCACTACACTGTCATCCCGGGCAACGCGGTGAACCGGCGGCTGAGCGAAATTCTTCGCCGTCCGGTTTTTTTCCGCTTCCCCGGACCGAGCGGACAGCTCGACCATTCGCGCGAGTGCTACGTCGTCACGACCACGGAAGGCGGACGGTGGTATTACGCGGTCACCGCCTCGGGAGAGAAGGGCGAGTTCCGGGAGATCCGGCCGAAACGCAATGCGACGGCGAGCGCCGTGAAGGAATACCGGAGCATTCCGTCTCCGGTGCATCAGGACCGCGTCTCTTACATGGGACGTGCGATCGACGTCTTCACCCACTGGGTCACGGACCGGGATATTCCCGGCTACCCGGCGATGTGCAACGTCGCCTCGCTGCCCTTCAATTTCGGCGTGCAGAAAAATGGCAAGGCGGAGAAACATCCGCTTATACTGCGTCTGCACGGACGCGGAGACCACTTCCTGAACCAGTCCAACGGCGTCGACAATCCGCAGGAATATGTACTGGCGCTTGACGACGTGCTGCCGGGTTCGCTGACACCGACGTTCTGGTTCGGCTACGACCACGGCATTTCGATCTCCCGCCGCGGGAAGCTTCAGGCCCCGCCCGGGGAAGGGGTCGTCGACTACACCCGGCGGCGGGTGCGGTGGACGCTCGAATGGGCGCTGCGGAAGCTGCCGGTGGACAGTGCGCGCGTGTTCATCAGCGGTGTGTCCATGGGCGGCTCGGGCGCGGCGTTCTCGCTCTTTTCCCTGGGCGAACGGATCGCCGCCGCACTCATCACCATCCCGCGTCTCGACTATCGCGTGTTCGACAGTACCGAGACACCGCACGGGGTGTCGGCACAGCGCGTGTTCCAGTCCCTGTGGGGAAGCGTCGACCAGAATCCGCGCATGACGGACGGCCGCGAGGTATACAATGTGCTCGATTTCGCCTCGCGGCTGCAGGAGGCCGACATGCAGACCTTCCCGCCCCTTCGGGTGATCAGCGGGCGAAGGGATTCCGTGGTTGGATGGAAACAGGCGTTCGGGGCGATGCAGTCGGCGGAAGCCGAAGGTGCAGGGATAGAATTCCTTTGGGACGATCGCGGGCACGAAGCGCGCGGCAGTTTTTCCTGGTCGCCGCAGGGGAATCTCTTCTCGCTGTCCCGCTACCGCTCCGACCGCAGCTGGCCCGCCTTCAGCAGGGTCAGCGCGAACCCCGATCCCACCGAAGTTTCGCCGGGGAACTGGAATGCGATGGTCACCTGGTACGAACCGGTCATCGACGAAGCGGACCGATGGTCGACCGGCATCCGCCGCGCCGCGCTCGAGATGCGCGACAGTCTCGCCATCGCTGACGGTCCGATGACCGCCGATGTCACGCCGCGGCGTCTGCAGCGCTTCCTCGTCACGCGCGGCATGTGGTACGGATGGACTCTCACCGTCGGCGATGCCGAAATCGCCTCCGGCCAGGTGCGCGCACTCCGCGACGGTGCGCTGACGATTCCCGCGCTCCCCGTTCCAGAAAGGCCCTCCCGCCTGGAAATCCGTTCCGTGCCGGGGCCCGTCCTCGATCGTTGATTTTTTCTCGAAAAAAGCCCATCTTGTCACTTATCCGGATTGATCAATCGAAGTACCTCTTTTTCATCTGCATTAGTGATTAGTGCACGAATGAGAAACCCTGCCTTTCCCATGGACTCATGGATCACTGCCGGATTCCCGCGCGTGGATGCTCCTGCGCACGTTCGTTCAACGCTCTTGCACCATTGACCGAGTTACACATATGGAAAGTATCTCCAAAGCCGCTTTTCGCCGGCTTCCGCGCTACCATCAGATCCTGAGCGCATACGAGGCTGTCGGGCGCGAGTACATATCGTCACGGGAACTCTCTGAGATTCTCGAAATCAATGAAACGCTTGTTCGCAAGGACATGGCGGATCTGAAAATACGCGGGAAGCAGAATCAGGGATACAGTATCTCCGCATTGCGGCTGCGCATCGAAGAGTTCCTCGGACTGCAGGAAATCACCGAAGCGCTCGTCGTCGGCGGCGGACACCTCGGCACCGCGCTCGCGACCTATCCCGGTTTCGAGCACTACGGACTGAAAATCGTGGGCGTGCTCGACAGCGATCCGGAAAAAATCGGGACGCGTATCGGGGGACACCAGGTCGTATCTGTCGCCCGCCTCGCATCGATCATCCAGAAAAAGAACATCAAATTGATCATCCTCACCGTTCCGCGCGACGTGGCGAAGGAACTGACGGAGGTGGCGGTGAACGCCGGGGTGCTGGCGATCTGGAATTTCACGCCCTGCGAACTCAACGTCCCCGCGGGCGTCAAGGTCCGCAACGAGCAGATCATCGGCGGATTCATGGCGCTGTCGCACTACCTGAAAAACGTCGGCGGTGCAGCGGAGGAAAACGGGGACTGACGAGCCCCTTCGAATCCGTGCCGGTCCGGGCCCCGGACAGAAACAAAAAACGCCGCTGATGAGCGGCGTTTTTCATTTCCACGGGGTGCGATCAGAAAATATCGTTGTAGATCACGAACAGCATCAGGGCCAGCAGGAGCACCATGCCCACCTGCTGCATGGCGATCTTGATCTTGTTGGGGACTTCGCGACGGAACAGTCCTTCAAAAATCAGGAAGATCAGGTGTCCGCCGTCCAGCGCGGGAATGGGAAAGATATTGATGATCGCGAGGCTGATGCTCAGCAGCGCCATGAGACTGAGGAAGCTGACGATGCCGGCTTCGGCCGACTGCGCGGCCATCTCCGCGATCTTCACCGGACCGCCGATGCTCTGTTTGAAGCTCGCTTCCCCGATGATGATGTGGTAGATGTTCGTCAGGAACATGTCCGTCACGCGGACGAGCCCCTGGACGCCGACACCCAGCGCTTCGAACACCCCGTAATGCACAATCTCCACGGGACCCGGGATGCTGGCCACGGGGATGATGCCGATCTTTCCGTTTGCCGTCGGCGTGATGGAGGCCGACATGGTTTCTTCGCCGCGGAGCCACACGATCTTGATCGGTTTGTCGGGGCTCTCGCTGACATTCTTGATCACGTCTCCGGGCGAATAGATCGGCCGGTCGTTGATCGTGACGAAAATGTCTCCCACTTCCATCTTCGCGCGTGACGCAGGGAGGCCGGGTTCGACGCCCGCGATGTAGGTCTGCGCGCCTTCCGGACTGATGCCGAACACCGAAATGTCGATGCCCTGCATCGCCTTCTTGGGTATGCGCACGAGCTGGCGCTCGCCGTCTCGTCGCACTTCCATGCGCAGATCGCGCGTCAGCTGAGCGTAGACGATGGATTCACGGATTCCTTCCCAGGTATCCACTTCCTCGCCGTTGATGGTCAGTATCCGGTCGCCCGTCCGCAGGCCGTAAATCATCGCGACGCTGCTGTCCTGTACGTGGCCGATCGTCGTGATCTTGTGATGCTCCATGCCCTGGGTGAGGTTGAGTCCCCAGAAGATGCCGATCGCGAGAAGGATGTTCATGACCACGCCGGCCACGATCACGATGATGCGCTGCCACACCGGTTTCGCGCGGAATTCCCACGGCTCGGGCGGGCTGTCGAGGTGCTCGGTATCCATGCTCTCGTCGATCATGCCGGATATCTTCACGTATCCGCCGATCGGGAGCCAGGAGACGCAGTAATCGGTGTCCCCGATCTGTTTCCCGAAAGCGCGCGGCGGGAAGCCGATCGAGAATCGCTCCACCCGCATGCCGAACGCTTTCGCGGCAAGGAAGTGTCCCAGCTCATGAATGAGCACGAGTACGCCGATGATGATGACGAAGTAGAATATCTGACTGAGAATCTGCGCGAGTGCGTCCATCAGGTATGAATCCGGGTCGTTGGCTGAAAATCTGTTTGCATGATATGCGTCTCTGCCCAGGCACGCGTGGCACGATCGGCCTCGACGATGTCGTCAATCGACGTGACAGAATGCTGCGGCACATGGGTGAGGCTTTCCTCGATCAGTGCCGCGATGCGCGGGAAAGCGATGTCCCTGCGGAGAAACGCCGCCACCGCGACTTCATTCGCGGCATTCAGGCAGGCGGGCGCGGTGCCTCCGGCACGCAGCGCGTCGTAGGCGAGGCGCAGACAGGGGAATGCGTCGCTGTCGGGCTCCTCGAAAGTCAGAGTCCCGATGCGGGTGATGTCGAGACGGTCGTAATCGGCGGCGAGGCGATCGGGATACGTGAGCGCGTAGTGAATCGGGATCTTCATGTCGGGAACGCCGAGCTGGGCTTTCACCGATCCGTCGGTGAACTCCACCATCGAGTGGATGATGCTCTGCGGATGGACGACCACATCGATACGGGAGGGATCGACGTCGAAGAGCCAGCGCGCTTCGATGACCTCGAGCCCTTTGTTCATCATGGTCGCCGAGTCGATGGTGATCTTGCTTCCCATGCTCCAGTTCGGATGGCGCAGCGCCTGCGCCGGGGTCACTGCCTGCAGGGCCTCCGTCGTCCAGCCGCGGAACGGACCGCCGCTCGCGGTGAGGATGATCCGGGCGACGCCGTGCGCGGGCTCGCCGACGATGCACTGCTGTATCGCGCTGTGCTCGCTGTCGATGGGCAGCAGGGGTGTGCCATGCGTTCGCGTCAGCGCGGTGATGATTTCTCCGGCGACCACGAGCGTTTCCTTGTTCGCGAGTGCGATCGTTTTTCCCGCACGGATCGCGGTGACCGTGGGGAGGAGTCCCGCGAAACCGACCAGACTGCTGACCATCGTGTCGTAGTCATCGCGCGCCGCGATGTCGGCCAGCGCGTCGGGACCGTCGAGCACCTCGGTAAGCTGCCCGACTTCCGCCGCGACTTGCGCGCGCGCCGCAGGATCGCTGACCGCGACGGCGGCAGGGCGGAATTCCCTGATCTGCTCGACGAGCAGTGCCGCGTTGCTGTTCCCGGTGAGATAGCGGACCGTGAAATGTTCGGGGTGCCGGCGGACGACCTCGAGCGTACTGCACCCGATCGACCCCGTCGACCCGAACACTGCCAGTATTTTATTTCCGCTATTCATATACAATTAAACAAGTTAACCAACCCCTTCCGCATGCGCAACAGAGAAACGCATCGCCACAAGGGTATAACACGGATTTCAGGCGAAACATTCAATGAGAGGGAGGAGGCAGGGAGGGAGGGAAGGGAGGACGCGCCTCTCGGTAAAATCTTCTTTGCGACCTCCGTTCTCTCTCTCCCCTCCTCTCCTGCGCCTGGGGAATTAACCGGTACTCATTGTGTGGCGGGTGCGTTCTTCCTATTATTATCGGATGAATTACCCGATATGTGACAAACGACGTTTCGCGATGAAATACATGGTGCTTCTTGTCGTCTTCCTTGCGGTGGCGCTGCCGCGCGCGCATGGGCAGGCGGCGGATGAGATAAATACGCTGCGGCTGGCGCAGACCTACGAGCAGGCCGGGAAGCACGAGGAGGCGCTTCGGTTTTACCAGGACCTCTTCCGGCAGCGTCCCTCGAACAGCAGCTATTTCGAAGGGGTGCGCAGGACCCTCACGGCCCTCAAGCGCTACGACGAGGTGGCCTCGCTGCTCAGACAGCGGCTCGCACAGTATCCGCAGGATTTCACGCTGCGCGTGTTCCTGGGTGGACTCCGCCTGCAGAGCGGACAGGTCGACAGCGCCGCGGACGAATGGGAAAAGGCCATCGCAATCAACCCGAAGAACGCCCAGGCGTATTCGCTCATCGCGGATCAGTGCGTGAATGCGCGGGAATATACGCGCGCAATCGACTACCTGAACAGGGGACGCGAGGCGCTGGGGTCGCCGACGATGTATGCCTTCGACATCGCGCGTGCATGCGCCATGAACATGGATTTCGATGCGGCCATGGACGAGTACATCGGATACCTGCGCGCCGCGCCGCAGACGCTGTACCAGATCCAGCAGCAGATTTCGATGTTCTCGGATCTCCCCCAGGCGCTGGAAGCGGCGGTGCGCCGCGCACGCGAACAGGTGGACGATACGCCGGACAACGAGGCGCTGCAGTATCTGCTCGCCTGGCTGTACATGGAGAGGAAAGACTATCCGTCGGCACTCACGGTGTATCGAGCGATCGATCGCCTGAAGGGATCGGAAGGCGTCGAAATCGTGAAGTTCGCCACGCGCGCCTTCAACGACCGCGCGTTTGCCGTCGCGGCGCAGGCCTTCGGCGAGGCGGCTTCGCAGTACCCGCGCGCGGCGTTCGTGCCCGATGCGGAATTCCAGCGTGCCCGCAGCCTCGAGGAACTCTACGCTGTGGAAGGACTCCCGGATGTGCTCGAACCCGGGGCCAACGCGACACAGTATCCGAGCAGTGAAGCGGTGACATCATACGAAGGCGCAATCACGCTTTATGAAGAAATCGCGCGGAAGTACCCGGACCAGGCGGTGGGCAATGAAAGCCTGTACCGCATCGGGTATATAAAATTTCATCGTTTCGGCGACACCGACGGTGCGCTGGAAATCCTCCGGCAGATCGCGGACACGCGTCGCCGGGTGTTCGGCAACCCCGACGCCGACGTGCTGATCGGGGACATCCTGGTTGCCCGCGGCGATCTCGATGCCGCGATCGCGCAGTACGACATGGTCCTTCCGGCAACAAATCCCCGGGACCTCCTGCAGCGTGAGGTGCGTTTCAAGACCGCCGAGGCGTTTTTCTTCAAAGGGGATTTCGATACGGTGCTCGTGCAGCTCGAACCGCTGATCGAGGACGTCGGCTCCGACATCGCCAACGACGCGCTCGATTTGTCCGCCCTCATCGCACAGTACCGACAGCCCGGCGAGGTGCCGCTCCAGCGTTACGCGACGGCACTCTTTCTCGAACGGCAGCGGAAATACAGCGAGGCGGCCGCAATGACGCAGGACATCATTACGGAATTCCCGTCGAGCGACCTGGTTGACCTCGCGTACCTGAAACTCGCGCAGCTGCAGCGGAACAGCGGACAGATCCAGGACGCGGCCGCGAGCTATCAGGCCTTCCTCGATGCACGGCAGGACAGTTTCCTCCGGGACCGCGGCATGTTCCAGCTCGCGGAACTGCGCGAGCGCGAACTCGACGATGCCGCCGGCGCGATCACCCTCTATCAGCAGCTGCTGAGCGACTTCCCGTTTTCGCAGTTCGCGGCGCGCGCACGCGAACGCATTCTCAACCTCCGTAAGGGGAATTCCTGATGAAGCACTTTCTGACAGCCCTGCTCGTCGCGGCGGCGCTTTCCACGCCCGTCCGCGCGCAGCAGAGCATTCTCATACCCATGGATCTCCAGCAGACGGATCACCTCAAGGCCTACGGTATCGTGTACTGGGCCCTCACGCGCGGAGTGGAAACCGACTGGCTGCTGAATTACCGCGGGGGCAGTTTCCTGATACCCCATTACGCGTTCATCACCGATGAATGCCGCCTCCGCGGTGTGTCCTTCGACCTGCTCGACGGCGGCAGCGCCGCGTCCATTCTCGCCGAGGTGCAGAGCCCCGACGCGAATATGGATGTCGTGCGCCTGGAGAAGGCGCCGAAGATCGCCGTCTATGTGCCGCCCAACTTTCAGCCGTGGGACGACGCGGTGACGCTCGCCCTCGAGTATGCGGAAGTCCCCTACGATAAACTGTGGGACGAGGACGTGATGCTCGGCAAACTGAGCGAGTACGACTGGCTGCACCTGCATCACGAAGACTTCACCGGACAGTACGGAAAGTTCTACGGCCAGTTCAGCACCTTCCCCTGGTACATCCAGCAGGTCGCGATCAACGAGGCGATGGCGAAGCGTCTGGGCTTCACCAAGGTCAGCGAACTGAAGAAATCCGTCGCACGCGCGATCAAGGACTATGTGGGCAGCGGGGGATTCATGTTCGCGATGTGCTCGGCGACCGACACGTACGACATCGCCCTGGCGGCGGAGAACACGGACATCTGCGACGTGATGTTCGACGGTGACCCGCCCGACCCCGACTGCCAATCCCGACTCGACTTCAGCAAGACCTTTGCGTTCGAGAATTTCAAGCTGGTGATGAATCCTTACGAGTACGAATACAGCGACATCGACATGACGCCCGCGTTCGGAGGACGTCCCGACAACGATTATTTCACGCTGTTCGATTTTTCCGCGAAATACGATCCCGTGCCGAGCATGCTGACGCAGGATCATATCAACGTCATCGCCGGCTTCCTCGGGCAGACCACGGCATTCAGGAAATCCCTGATCAAGAAATCGGTCACCATCCTCGCAGAGAAGGACGGAGCCGGGGAGGTGCGGTATCTGCACGGCAATTACGGCCGCGGCACCTTCACCTGGTACGGCGGACACGATCCGGAGGATTATCAGCACCGTGTCGGGGATCCGCCGACCGATCTGTCGCTGCATAAGAATTCCCCGGGATACCGCCTGATTCTCAACAACATCCTTTTCCCGGCGGCGAAGAAAAAACAGCTGAAGACCTGACATGCTGAGACTCAAATGCGAAAGCAATGCCGGGTGGGCCGCTGCCGCCCTCGCGGATCTCGATGCGCTGCTGATCGATCACGTCCATTGTGAGAAGAAGGCGGCATCGACCGCATTGAGCCTCATCAACCGGTATCCCGAAAAAACGCTTCTGGTCGAACAGATGATCGCCCACGCACAGGAGGAGCTCGAGCACTTCGCCCTGGTGATGGCCTGCCTCAAGGAGCGCGGCGTCGCGCTGCGGCGGGACTCGGCCGATTCGTACGTGAACCGGCTGCTCGATCATGCCCGGCGGGATGAACCCCTGCGGCTGCTCGACGCGCTTATCGTCGCCGCACTGATTGAAGCGCGCAGCTGCGAACGCTTCCAGCTGCTGATCGATGCGCTCCCCGGCGGCGCGCTGCGCGACCTCTTCGACGGCCTCATGCCTTCCGAAGCCCGGCACTTCGCCATGTTCCTTTCGCTTGCGCGTGAATATTTCTCCCCGGACGAGGTGGAGAAACGGCTCGAGGAATACGCCGTGATCGAAGCAGACATCGTACGCACTCTCCCGAACGAACCCCGCATGCACGGATAGGCTGCCGCCAGGCAGGAGGAGGAAGGATGGTCGTCCCAGGAAAAGGAATAGTGGATCGGATACTCTGGATGATGCTGGCCGTTCTCCTCGGCGCGCCCGCGGCCACGGCGCAGTTTCGTGAGGACGCGGTGCCGGAGACCCGGATGGCAATGCCCGCCGTCGCGGGAGACTCCCTGGGTGAATCCGGGCATGACATCCCTGTCGAGCCGGGCGCGACGGAAAAGCTCCTGTATCTCACCGGCGGGACGCTCGGCTTCGCGCTGTTCGATTATATCGGCTATAACCTCGTCCGCAATCATCCGGCGTCCATACCCTACTACCGCGTGGTGCAGGGGCTTGTCCAGCTGGGCATTTCATGGTTCCTCTACGAAATGGTGGGACTGCCCACCGCGCTCGGATTCAACCTCATGTGGTGGACCTGGGGCGCCGACGCCGTATTCTATGGATACACGGAACTGTTCAATGTCGGGGGGAGCTGGCGGGGGAGAGGCGTGTTTCAGAGCGACATCATGGAGAACAACTGCACCTGGGCCTCGTGGACGCCTGTCGGCATCGCCCAGGGAATGGATCCGAAAAAGAAGATCGCCGGGGACGCACTCGTGGCGCAGACCATCGTCGGCGCGATACTCGCGGTGACCATCACCCTGCAATTCTAGTCCGCCGCGATCAGCCATCAGCGATCAGCTGTCTGCCGTTCCCTTCCGGTACTCCTCGATCGCCTTTTTCAGGGTGATGCTCGACGCTTCGGCGCATTCGTACTTGTTCTGCGGGATGCCCCCGAGCCACTCCACGATATCGCGCATCTCGATCAATTCAGCTTCGTCGAGCGAGCGTCCGATGATCATTTCCGCGACGCCGGATGCCGAGGCCTGCAGGCCGGAGCAGCCCACGAAACGGAATGCGGCATCGCGAATGATTTCATCCTCGATGCGGAGATCGAGCATCAGCAGATCGCCGCAGCCCGCCTGATGGCGCACGCTCACGGTCGGCGCGTCGAGTTCCCCGTAATGCAGCTCGGCGTCGAGCATTGCGACCGCTTTGTCCGAGTAGCCGAGGACTTTCAGCAGCTCTTTTCTCATTTCATCCATCAGGACCTCCGGTTTCTTCTCATCAACTTACACTTTCCCGGGCATTGCTCCGCGTTTGTTTCATCTTTCCGAAATCACTAATTTTAAAAATCTTGAATTTTCTCAGAGCATTTACGTCTACCTCAGCGCGTGGAGAACCAGAATGAGCGTATTAGTTGACAAGAAAAGCCGCGTTATCGTGCAGGGCATCACGGGTTCGGAAGGGACCTTCCATGCAACACAGATGATCGAGTACGGTACCAAGGTGGTCGGCGGAGTGACGCCGGGCAAAGGCGGCACCGAACACCTCGGCCTTCCGGTATTCAATACCGTCAAGGACGCCGTCGCGAAAACCAAGGCCAACGTCTCCGTCATCTTCGTTCCTCCCTTCGCAGCGGCGGACGCCATCATGGAGGCAGCCGACGCGGGTATCGCCCTCATCGTCTGCATCACGGAGGGACTCCCCACGCGCGACATGGTACGCGCTTACGAATACGTCGAGCAGTGCGGCGTCCGCCTTATCGGACCGAACTGCCCGGGCATCATCTCTCCGGGACTCGCGAAAGTCGGCATCATGCCGGGCTTCATTCACAAGAAAGGACACGTCGGCGTCGTCTCCCGCAGCGGCACCCTCACGTATGAGGCGGTGCATCAGCTGACGACGCTGGGCATCGGACAGTCGACCTGCATCGGTATCGGCGGAGATCCCATCATCGGCACGCAGTTCATCGACGCGCTGAAACTCTTCAACGAGGATCCCGATACGGATGCCGTCGTCATGATCGGTGAGATCGGCGGCACCGCCGAAGAAGAAGCCGCCTCGTGGGTAAAGCAGAACATGACCAAACCGGTCGTCGGATTCATCGCTGGCCGTACGGCGCCTCCGGGCCGCCGCATGGGACATGCCGGTGCGATCATCGCCGGGGGAAAGGGCACCGCGGCAGACAAGATGCAGGCGATGAAGAAGGCGGGCATCCATGTCGTGGACAGTCCGGCCGTCATCGGTATCACCGTCTCGAAGGCGCTCGGCCTGGAAGTGCAGGGACAGAAGCGCATCGTCAAGAAATAACCTGCGATCGCAGGAAATGAAAACGCGGCGTGCCCGGTGCACGTCGCGTTTTTTTATACCCCTGCTGCGCGGCGCACACACGGCGCGCGCGGCGGACATTATCGCGACTTGATGAAAATCTGCGTCAGGTAATAGGCGCCACCCGTGCTCTGCGCGACCCCGATGCCCGTGAGATCGTAATTCCCCTCGATCTCGGCGAGATGGTCGGGCGACCCCAGCCAGCGGTCGACCGCGATTTTCGCCGGATCGGAGTACCCGCCGTTCATGGCGACAGTCTCGCCGGCGCCGCCGACGTTGATCGATTTCCGTATTTCCTCCACGCGCTCGGGAAAGCCGTCGTGGTTGAGCTCCGTTATGCCTGTCGCCATGTTCGTGCTGTGCTTGCGCGCCTGCTCGTCGATGACATCGCTGCGCGTGAGGGGTGCATAGCCGCTTTCCACGCGATGCTGATTGACGAGGGTGTGGACGCGCGCCTCGATCTCCGCAATGTTTCCCGTATCAACGGGCGGGGTGACGGGTCCGTCCTCTTCGCTGCAGGAGACCAGGAGCAGTACCAGGACCAGCGGCAGCAGGACCCGGCTGCGCAAGAATGCCGGGAACCGTCGCGCCCCGGGCGCCTGTCGTTCGCCTCCGGCGCCATGTGTCCGAAGGACGCATGCGGAATCGAGGGCGGGGAGATCCGGCAGATTGATTTTTCTCATGAGAATTCGTAATCAGGAGCAACAACTGGTACGGTAAAATCCATCATCCTATGAAAAGAAACAACCTGATTCTGATCTGCTTGATGCTGTCGGCGGGCATGACGGCGCTCCATGCGCAGTCCGCGGACTGGCCGCCGGAACCGCTGACGCCTTCACCCGTGATGCAGGGCCTTTCGCTGCCCGGCGGACGCTTCGTCCCGTCCACGGCGCGATGGAACATGGTATGGGCGGATCAGCTCATCCCTTCACGCTTCAGCGCAGCGCAGATCGCATTCGCCGCACGGCACTACGCGGGATCGCAGAAACTGTGGGCCGAACAGGCGGCGCAGTTCCGGGCCTTCGACGCGAATTTCCTCATGCTGATCTACCATCTCGCGGCCGGGCTCAATCCCGCTCGGAACAGTGACTGCCCGAATCCGAAAACGCTGAACGACGACGGTTTCATAGGCGTCGTGTCGCCGGAGGGATATGTCTCGGAGTGGACCACCCACTTCCTCCCGTGGCTTGCTGCACAGGGGATTCCTGTTGGCGGATCACGCTTCGAGGATCTCTTTCAGCACTACGACACGGTTGATGCGGGGAGCCGCGTCTGGCACCAGGATCCGTACTGGCTCATGAACCTCGATAATCCCGATTGGCGCCGCTACGTCGGGGATGTCTG